>CAYVVZ010000068.1:0-19013 GCA_964455365.1 uncultured Anaerolineaceae bacterium
CGAGAAAAGCCTCAATGACCACGACAGTAATACCGGACAAGCCTTAAATCCCTCCACTTTGTAGGGCGGGACTTGGTTTCCCCCTGCACAGCGGGGGGACGGAAGGGGGGATTATTGGTGCGCATTCCATTTTGATGCGCGACGAAATCCACCCCTACGAACGACATTCCGTTGTTCACCCACTCGTACCACGCGGCGGCGCAATGGGTACATATTCCGTCTGCCACCACTCAGGCCATTCGGCATAGGGTGCATCAAAGTAGGCATCCAGCACACGGCGCACAATCGGCGCAGCCACCTCTGACCCTTCACGCGAATCCGTCACCACTACCGCAATCGCAATCTGTGGATTATCCGCCGGGGCATAGGCCACATACCACGAATGCGGCGCGATGCGTCCAGTTTGGGCAGTTCCGGTTTTGCCGCAGGAAGAATAGGGCGCGTCATCAAAGATGGTCTGCGATGTGCCCAGGTCTTCATCGGTGGTGGTCAGGCACATACCCGCCCGCACTGTTTCCAGCACACCCTCATTCAATTGAAGCTGCGTCACGACTTCCGGCGTGAATTCTTCCACCAGGGGTTCGCCATCACGCCCGCCAATTTGCTGCACCACATAAGGCCGATAGACCGTACCGCCGTTGGCAATTGCAGCGACCATCCGCGCCATTTGCAGCGGTGTTACCTGAATATCCCCCTGCCCGATGACATAATTCAGGGCTTCGGTTGCGCTTGGTGGATTAGGGATGGTGCCGGATGCTTCGGTGATGCCCAGGCCATAAGCACGGGTGGAACTGCCGAAGCCGAACAACCGCGCATAATCCATCGCAAGGGTTGGATCCTGGCGATACATCATGCCGCCCACTTCCCAGAAGAAGGGATTGCAGGAAGTCGCAATCGCCTGTGGCATGGTCAGCTCACCCGCTGGCGGAAATTCAAAGACGACTCGCCAATCTTCGCGCAGTTCCAGCGTATCGCCATATTGTGCGCCGCGCCATTCCAGCGTGCAATCGAAGATTCGGTCACGGCTCCACACTCCGCTGTCTGCTGCGGCAACAGCCGTCACCAGCTTGAAGGTCGAACCAGGGAAATACTGCTCGGCTGCTGCCCGGTTGCTGAGTCCGGAGCCGACAGGCAGAAATGGATCGCCCGTTGTTGCGCGGGAAATTTCGGACTGTGCATTGTCGTAAGCGCTCTCCGGGTTAAAGATGCGCGGATCAAAAGTCGGGTAACTGTGCAGCGCCAGAATCGCCCCCGTATTAATATCCAGCACCACCCCTGCGCCGCCTGTTGCCACACTCGCCCAATCCAGCCCGGAATAATTCCAGGCATCGTTGAAGGCTTGCGCCATGTCATACTGCAATTCGCGGTCAATGGTCAGCGTGACCGAGGTGGGTTCGCTGCCGGATGCACCGCCCAACTCGCGCAGGACGATGCCACCGGGTTCGATTAAGCGCAGGTATTGTTCCGGCGTGCCTGCCAGATAATCCTGCATAGAAGTTTCCACGCCTTGCAGCCCGATGATATCCGAGGAACGGTAGCCGCGTCCTTCCCAGAAACTGAGGCTTTCACTGGGGATACGCCCGATGTAACCCGTGATATGCGCCAGTGCGCCATGCCCCCAATAATTGCGCCCGGTGATGGTCACGACTTTGGAGCCGAAGAATTCTCCATCAATCGCCGCCCCGCAGATGTTATCAATATCGGAGCGATTGGCCTGGTAAACATCCGTATCCAGTTCTGCGACAAAGGCGACTGTCTCCGGCGCGTAATCTACAAATAGACGGACGAAGTACCCACGAGGCCGCAGGGTCACCCGCGCCAGCACATCGAAGCAGTCATCGATATTGCTCATATCTTGCTCGTTGAGGTAGAGCGCGATCAAGCTGCTGTTTTCTTGTACGACAGGAAGGCCGTTGCGATCATAAATATCTGCGCGGGCAGGGAAGCGCCGTTCCGCTGTCAACCGGATATTGGAGGACATGCCGTTGATGATGTCCATGGGTGCCCAGGCAATTTGCCAGCCACCGCCGCCCTGTACCAGCCGCATCACGCGCCCGGTATCTTCAATGCTGCCGAACGAATTCGATTCGAGTGTGGCATTGTAGGTCACCGCAGCGGACTGCCCTTGAATGATGGTATCGCTTATGGTGTAGGTGACACCCTCGAAGCCCATTTCCGCATCGGCATTGCGGTACTGCGCCACAAAATCATCAAAGGGGTAAACATCCCCGGTGCGCGGGCTGACGAAACTGTACATGGCCTCGAAGTCTTCGACATTCCAGGCGTTCAGGAACATCTCCACTGTTTCTTGTGGTGTGCTGCCGATTTGCTGCGCTACTACTTCCTGAGTCGACTCGGCAGCCGGTGCGCTGCTTGCACCCGGCAGAACACTACAGGCCGTCAGCGAGAGCCACAGCCCCAGCGCCAGCCAGAGAGTATGCAAATTTTTCCTGTGCAATGTGTGCATTCTGGTTTACCTCATGCCACGTTTGGGCGCTCACTATACAGGAGACAGCCGGGTAAAATCCAGTCGGCACGGGGCAAGCGTAGGGGAAATGATTTGAACCACAAAGACGCAAAGAACACAAAGAAATATGGAAGGGCGACCCGGCGGATGATACACATCAGTATAAGGATTAACGTTTCTCATTTCGGGCATTTTTCGGGCAAATGTACCTCACCCCTAAATAGCGTTGTCCGGTATTGAAACCAACGCAAACATCGGGTTCATAGGCAAGATCGCCGCCTGTAGGGACAACGCCTGCGTTGTCCGCCTGCTTGTTTCGGACGAGGCAGGCCTCGTCCCTACAATGTGATCTGTTAAAAGCCGAGAAAAGCCTCAATGACCACGACAGTAATACCGGACAAGCCTTAAATCCCCTCTCCACTTGGAGAGGGGACTTTCATGACCTGTTCTGAAAGGTTTTGCTCCCCCTCGCCGGACGGAGAGGGGGCGGGGGGTGAGGTGAAAAATGCGAGAAACCTGCCATGCCCACCGGAATTGAGCCTAAACCTGATGGCTATCACCCGGCGGATCGCCCGAAAAATGAGTCTGTGTTATGCGTGCGTATCTGCCAGCGAATACACGGCGAAATCGCTTTCGCTGATCGGTGTTTCTGAGATGACCCGCACGCTGTAGGGCTGACCGGGGCGCAGGCAGAAGAAACTGTCGCTGAGGTGGAATTCTGCTTCACCCAATGCTTCCACCCAGACACCAATTGCCACAACATCCGTCACAAATTCGATGAACTGTGTATTGTCTTCGGTCTTCAGCGTGGCCTGAAGCTGCGGATTTTGCAGCGCGAGATGCTTGGGACGCTTGAACGTCACCATATTGTCAGAGATGATTTGCCCGTCTATGTGCAGTTCCAGCCAGACCAACACATTGCGGGCTGTATGTTCATCTAACAAGGGCTGTAATTCCAGCGTTTGCACGCAAGCCGAAGCACGCGGTGCGATGGTCACATCCTGCGACCCTTCTTGCAAGACTGCTCCGGCGGCGTTGGTCGCAAACCATTTGACCGTACCCGCTTTTTCTTCGCCTGCATCGCTGGTGATGTGTACGGCTACCGTGCCCGTTTCAGGCTGTTCCACGCCGGAGATCAACACAGGGGCATAGAAGCGTTTCGCCAGATAATGCAGCGCCTTCCAGCGTCCGCGCCAATCCAGCGATGACCATGTGGGGCCAGGCCACTGATCGTTCAACTGCCAGTAGAGCGTTCCCATCGAGCGTGGCATATTGCGCCGCCAATGCTCAACAGCGTATTTCATCCCGATGGCCTGCAAGAACTGACTGAGCCAACTCATCATCTCGAAAGAAGTTGGCATCTGGAACCATTCCAGCATGTAATGAAGGATTGTCGCGTTACCGATGGGGCTGCGCTGGTGATATTCCATCACGTAGCTGGTCAGGTTGCGATCTTCCGGCTGTGTGAATTCGTTGGTGGTGCGCGGTTCCGGGAAGGACTGGAAACCAAATTCGCTGATAAAGCGGCTGTTCATGGTGCGATACCATTCGAAAGGCTGCTTCCCGTGCCAGACTGCCCACAGATGCCCATCTCCGCAGTCTTCATTGATATGGTCGCTGCGATCACCGCAGGGGGAATGTGGGCTGGAAGGCCAGTAATCCGTCTGTGGCGATAATTCCTGGACGACTTCTGCCAGCAGCACATCAAAGAGCTTGCCGTAATCGTCCCAACTCATGGTGTGTTCCGTCCATTGGGACGCAACCAGACCCATCTCCAGTTCGTTGTTACCGCACCAGAGCGCGAGGCTGGCATGATGCCGCAGTCGGCGCACATTGTCTTCTGCCTCGGCGCGGACATTCGCCATAAAATCGGCACGAGTTGTGGGATAGGTTCCACAGGCGAACATGAAATCCTGCCAGACGGCGAGACCCAGTTCGTCGCACAAATCGTAGAAATCATTGGATTCGTAGATGCCACCGCCCCAGACGCGCAGCATGTTCATGTTGGCTTCTACGGCTGCACGCAGCGGGAGCGCGTAATCGTCCCTTGTCATGCGGGCTACGAAGACATCTCCCGGAATCCAGTTCGCACCTTTGGCGAAGAAAGGAATGCCGTTGCAGGTGAACTGGAAGGATTCTCCCCATTCATCCGCATGGCGATCCAGGCGCAGTGTCCGCAGGCCGATGCGCTTCTCGACTACATCCAGCGGCGCATCGCTCCCATCTTTCAGGGTGATCGTCAGATCATAGAGAGGCTGCTCACCCATACCCGCGACCCACCACAGACGCGGATTTGGTATTTGTACGGTTGCTGATGCCTTGCCATCTTCCGGGACGGGGATCATCAGCGAAATACTGTAATCGTTCCCTTGCGTCAGGCGAACCTCAATATGCTGTGGCAGATCATTCAGCCGTTCGACCTGTAGTTGTACGGTCAAATCGACTGTGCCGTCGGTGTGTTCCTGCAAAATCTGCACATCCTGAATGCGTCCGCTGTTGAAGCCTACCAGTTCTATATCGCGCCAGATACCGCTGGTGACCAACTGCGGACCCCAATCCCAGCCGAAGTTAGACGGCTCTTTGCGGATATGACTCCCCGCATCTACACGATGATCGTCCACGCTCCAGGTTGGCATCACGCCATGTTCGGCTTCTTGCTGGCGGCTGTAAACCAACGGTGCGGTGAACGTGATGCTGATGGTATTCTCGCCCGCTTGCAGCGCTTCCCGTACATCAAATTCATACGTGCGATACATATTTTCGGTGCTGCCAATTTCGCGCCCGTTGATGCTGATGGTCGCAATGGTATCCAGCCCATGACAGCGCAGCAGCACGCGATCCTGTGCCAGCAAAGTTTCGTCTACAACGAAAGTGCGTTCATAGCGCCAATCGGTTTTGCCCACCCAGCGCTGTGCCTGTTCCTGATCCTGGTAAAAGGGATCAGGGAGGATGTCATGTTGCAGCAGACTCTCGTGTATCACGCTGGGAACTGTGCCTGTTATCGAAATTTCTCGTTCGCCCAGGCTGGTAATATGCCACTCACCATTCAAAGTTTGTTTGTTCACCATTCAAAACCTCTTCTAGAAAATCCCTTATCTGTTTGTGTTATTCACCACGAAGACACAAAGGTCACGAAGGACAAAACATTGATCTGCGCCTCCGCGTTGTGCCCCTCATCGTCTGCATACGGAATCCCCTTCGCGCAGATGCGGCACAACTTGCACCCTCACCAGGGGATGATGCGGAAATGCTGCCCGTTCGCGCAACATGCGCACGGCTGCTTCACCCATGTACTCCCGATCAATTGACATGGTAGTTATGGTGGGGCTGGTCGCCTGTGCCAGTTCAGAGCCATCAAAGCCCACCAGCGAAACATCACCCGGCACGCGCAGATTCATTTCATTTAATGCCCGCAGCACGCCCACTGCTGCATCATCATTGCAGGCAAAAATCGCGCTGATCTGGGGGGATTTCTGCATCAGGCGTAGGGTCGCCTGGTATGCAGCTTCGCGGCGTAAGTCACCTTCTTCTATGTAAGATGATGCTATGCCGTGTAAGGCCAGCGCTTCCAGATAGCCTTGCCTGCGTTCGCGGATACTGGGGAAAGAATGCTGGCTGCTGCCAATCAGCCCGATATGCTCATGCCCGTTTTCGATGAGGTGCGAGACTGCCACCACCGCGCCGGAGACATTATCTGTGACGAGGCTGTCGAACAGGGGCAGCGTCGTGTATGAATCCACCAGCACGATATTTGTGCCGATGTGTTCCGCGAGTTCTTCCACCGTATCCGAGAAGAACGCCCCTACAATGACCATCGCATCAACCTGACTTTCCAGCACCATCGCAGGTAGCTGCACGACGTAGCCATCTTTATCGACTTCTACCTGAGAGTAGAGAAGCTGGTATTTCTGGCGCTGGCAGGCGCGTTCTGCACCGGAAAGAATCTGCGAATAAAAGGGATACGCTCCCCTCACTGGTCGAGTCGGATTCCAGCGCGTGATGATCCCCACCGATGTAATCGGGCTGGCGACAGGCGCTTCAAAGACGATCTTCTGCTGATAGCCCAGATCATTTGCGACTGTCAGCACCCGTTCCCGCGTCTCTTCAGAAACACCAGATTTATTGTTCAGCACTTTGGATACGGTACTCAGCGCGACATCGGCTTCTCTGGCAATATCGCGCAGTGTTGGTTTCGCCACTACGAAAATCCCCCACGCTTCATGCGAACATGTTCACACTAATTTTGCAGGACTTTTCGTTTCATTGCAACCGATTGTAACGAAAGTTGGAGGCTTATAACGGATTTCTTGGGTCGATAGACACTTCAAGCCTTGTACCAGCGGGAAAACAAGGCTGTTTATTTTGCGAACATGTTTCCATGAAAATTAGAGAAGGTGGCGAGGAAGGAGCTTCCCCGCCGCCCTGGTTCAAGTGGGGATGGTTTCGCCTGCGTAGGCCAAGACAATTTGTTCCCGTGGGATTGCACCGTTGGTCAGCAGCGCATTGACGAGAGGCTTATCCGTGATGTCCTCCTCAATGACGATTGTGTCACCTTCAATCCGTGCCATCACGACTACACGCGATGGAAAAGGCCGTGGCAGGTTTGGCAGCGCTACAATCGCATAGTGTTCTTGCTCATCATCGAACAAAGAATATAAGCGCGATGTGAGTGAATGCGCGAGATAGTGCGCTACTTCTCTCTTAAGGATATTCTTTAGTTGGAGTTTGGGCACTGCATTCGCAATCATTCGATCCACTCCTCGATCTCTTCATTCGTCTGTTCAGCCAGAATATCCACGTACAGTTGGCGAGTGGGCAAGTCCAGGGTGAAGGGCTTCTTACTGACTCTCCATCCCACCTTCTCCAACGCCCGTACAACCTGCAAATGACAACGATCCAGCGCTGGCACAATTTACCCCTGTGCGATCTCGTGCATAAAATCAATGACGGTATTCACACCTTTTTCTAGCATGACGAGGTGGAAACTCTCATTGGGGCCGTGTGCCTGGGAATCCGGCAGGCCAAAACCGAGCAGCACAACAGGCGTACCGAGGATACGCTGAAGTTCCGCCACAACGGGAATGCTGCCACCGCCTCGCTGATACAACGGCGGATTGGCGAAGTTCTTTGTATAGGCGTTCACGGCTGCCTGTACTGCCGGATGGTCAATTGGGGTCAGTGCCGGGTATCCATGATGTTCTTCCGTCACTGCAACCCGTACCGTATCCGGGGCGAGGCTTTCAATGTACGACTTCACTTTGGCGAAAATGTCTTCCGGGTCTTGATTCGCCACAATGCGGCAGCTCACTTTGACGATGGCCTGTGCAGGCAGCACCGTCTTGAAACCTTCGCCAGCATAACCACTCTGGATGCCGTTGATTTCCAACGTGGGACGCGCTCCCGTGCGCTCAATTCTGGAGTAACCCGGTTCGCCCCAGTCCGGCAAATTGCCCATCGTCGCAGCCCATTCTTCCGCCGGGACATCGGCCTTCGCCAGTTGTTCGCGTTCTTCGTCGCTCAATGCCAGCACATCATCATAGAATCCAGGGACAGCTACAGAGCCATCCGGCTTGTGTAACTGCGCGACAATCTCCGTTGCGGCCTGTGCCGGGTTGTGAATCATGCCGCCGTATTTGCCACTGTGCAGATCATGCGTCGGCCCCGTGATGCGAACCGTCATGGTGACAATGCCGCGCAGCGAATAGACCAGAAGCGGTTGATCTTCCCCGGCAATCCCGGTATCACTGATGAGGCAGTAATCCGCTGCGAGTTTTTCCTTGTGCTGTTCTACAAATTCGGCAAGGTGCGCCGAACCAATTTCTTCTTCCCCTTCAATCAAATACTTGAGATTGACCGGGCAGCCGCCTGTCGCCAGCATAGTTTCGACGGCTTTCATCTGGATCATGGTCTGGCCTTTGTCGTCGGTTGCGCCGCGTGCGTAAATCTTGCCATCTACCAGACGCGGAATGAAAGGATCACCATCCCAACCATCTTCGATCACAGCGGGCTGCACATCATAATGCCCATACACCAGCACCGTTGGCGCATTGGCTCCTGCACCGTTCCATTCGGCATAAACCGCTGGATGCCCTGCGGTGGGCATGATCTCCACATTTTCCAGCCCGATTCGCATCATGTCCGCAGCCAGCCATTCCGCAGCCTGCCGTATCGAATTGACTTTCGTAGGGTCGGTGCTGATGCTGGGAATGGTGAGCCATTCCATCAACTGCGTGCGAAATTTAACCAGATTGTCTTGAATATATTCTTGAGGCGTTGCCATGATTTTTCCTTTGTGTGTGTTACGTTGAAACAATTTCACCTGGCATTTCTATCCCCGCCCTAAATCCCTCCCCAATGCATCAGGGAGGGACTTACTTTCCTCTAAACCTGCGAGGAGATTGTAGGAGCGACCCGTTGCGTCGTCCGTGGATACGGCATTGCCGTATCCCTACCATTCTCGTATCCGGCGGAAGGGTCACAGACCCTCCCCTACCCAGGATTTTTTCCGTATCAATTTCTTAAAAGGCATTATCATGCCCACTTCTTCAATTAAAATGCCCTATCCCTAACGGACAGGTTTTCACGATACCGCGTTTCATCTGCAAACGGACGACTACAAACTGACAACTACTCTCCCAACTGTGCCATTTCGCGCAGGAAGAAGATTGCTGTATCAATGCCTTTTTGAAACATTTCGACGCTGAAATGCTCATTGGGGCCGTGCAGATTGTCGCTATCCAGGCCGAAACCCATCATCACAACAGGCATATCAAGCTGATTCTGGAAAGATGCCACCACCGGGATACTGCCGCCTTCGCGCTTGAACAACGGTTTCGCGCCCCAGCCCGCCTCATAAGCACGGATGGCGGCTTTCATCGCGGGAACTTCAGTATCAATCAGGGCAGCCGACGCACCCCCAGCGTATCGCACAGCAATCTGCACAGTTGGCGGTGTAATTTTGGCAATGAATTTCTTGACCTTTTCCGCGATGTCGTCTGGCTTCTGATCGGCTACCAGGCGGCAGCTAATTTTGGCAACGGCTTTTGCCGGAACAATCGCCTTGAAACCATCCCCGAAGTAGCCTCCACCCATGCCGTTGATCTCCAGTGTGGGACGTGCGCCGACACGTTCGCGCAGGGAATAGCCATCTTCGCCCCAGGGAACAGAAGCCCCGGTTGCCTCTGACCAGTCGATATTATCCCAGGTAAGTTGTGCAATGGTTTCGCGGTCTTCTTCGCTCAATTCGCGCACATGCTCATAAAAACCAGGAACCGCTACCGAACCATCCGGCTTGTGCAGTTGGGCGATAATCTCTGCCAGGGCTTGCACCGGATTGTGTATCGTGCCGCCGAACATGCCGCTGTGCAAATCCTGCTTGGGGCCATTGACGGTCACTTCCAGCGCGACCATACCACGCAGGGCATTGATGATGATGGGCTGCTGCGGGTCAATCATGCTGCTGTCGCTGATGACACACACATCGGCTTTGAGCTTCTCCCCCCCGGCGTTGATATAGGCGTTGATTGCATGGGAGCCGTGTTCTTCTTCACCTTCTAAGATCAGCTTGATATTCACAGGCACGTCGTCATCGCTTTTCAGCAACGACTCCACTGCCTTGACCTGCGCGAACATCTGCCCTTTATCGTCCGTTGAACCACGCGCATAAATCACACCGTCTTTTTCCACTGGCTCGAAGGGGTCTGTATCCCATCCGTCGCTTTTCTCTGCGGGCTGTACATCATAATGCCCATAGATCAGCACCGTTTTGGCATCGGCTCCTGCACCCATCCATTCGGCATACACCATCGGATGCTGGTTCTCGGTTTCGATCAATTCCGTTTCCAGGCCAATTTCGCGCAGATGCTCCACCAACCAATTCGCGGCGCGGCGCACATCTTCGGCATAGGCTGGATCGGTGCTGACACTCGGAATCCGCAGCAGGTCATACAATTCCTGGCGGAAGCGCTCGGCATTTTCTTTTGCATAGCTGAAAGCAGTCGTCATGCTTATTCCTTCTCTATGTCTACAGAGTCAACAGGCTCGTTACGAGAATGATCGTTGAAGTTCACCGAAGTGACATTGACCATACCTGTATTCACAATGATGTTAATATGTCCATCTCCGTCACTGTTATGGCGAATCTGGATGAAAGAGCCATAGCCTGCCAGCAATCCGGCGATAAATGCCCCAAGCACGACCATCCAGGGCTGCGGTTTGAAGTTCCATTTCATGGTGTTCGTCTCCTGCTTCTTTTCTTTTGCGTTACTCCCGGTGGCGGGTGTGGTGATTGTTGAAACTGTCTCAACCGAATTGGACACCCCCGTTGCGTGTCCCATGCCTATCAACTTAAGGGAATAGAACTGTTTATCTACTTCCTTCACTGCTGGTCGCCAAGGATTAAAATCCTCGGCTACAAAAAGACCCAAACCCACTAAAGGGGTTATCAAGGCGCTCTCTAAAACAGAATGGTTGTCTCAGCGTCCTGTACATTTTGCTGTCTTTGGGACGGAATTTGTTCATTGACATCTACCTTACCAGATGCCATCTATTCCCAAGATACAAGGGGTTCGATCATGTCGAACCCGCTTTTAGGCCAGCGGGCGCGTCGTGGACACGCCCCTACGAGAAACAACATTTCAACGGCACGATGTCTACGACACATTTCACGGTCGATGTCATTAAAATGTACACAGCGTCCCTTTAGCGGACGCTCAACTTGGTGTAGCCTGACGTTTTGAACGTCAGGCGCAGGGCAGCAAGCCATGCATTTGCGAGAAGAACACTTCACTTGACAGGGCATCGTGTTGGGTGTCCTACTACTTCATCGCCTTGCTGGCATATTCCCAGACGATCTTACGCTTTTCATCGTGTGGCTCGAAGGGGAAATAATACCCCACACGATCCAGCAGGCCGTCATAGCGTTCGCGGACAGCGTGCGGCAGTTCATCCGGCTGCGCAACAACTGCAATCTCATGCATAATTTCGTCCGGCACTTCCTGCCACATCTCGTTCCATTTGCCCTGCTTGGTCATCTCATTCATGCGCTCACCAAAATCACCCCACCCATGCAAATCCAATACGCGGCGGTAACTGGGTGTGCTGGCATAGAAAGCAATCTGCGATTTGATTTCGATGGTGTTTTGCTGGATTTCTTCTTCATTGCGCCCCGTCACCACGAAGACCGCACATGACAGCGTGACATCTTCAATGCTGCGTTCCGTTCGTTGAGCGCCTTCGACAATCGAAGGGCGAATCACATCCCGCAGGTACTTCGTAGTATGGAAGGGATGCACATGGAAGCCATTCGCCAGTTCCCCACCGAGCTTGCATAACGCAGGACCCACGCCAGCGATATACACCGGAATCTCAGGATGCTCAATAGGTCCCGGATTGAAGAACGGCGGCAGCACCCCGAAGCTGTAATGCTCCCCACGATGGCGCAGCCCGCTTTGATTCTGGAAGGCATCCCAGATCTTGCGCATTGAAAGGACATAATCGCGCAGTTGGGAAACAGGCTTTCCGTCCCATTGGGCGCTGAAACGCTTGACGATATGCACAGCGATTTGTGTTCCCAGGCCGAGGATGAAACGTCCATTGGATTGTGCGGCTAAATCCCAGGCAATCTGCGCAGTGACCATCGGACTGCGGGGGAAGGCTACTGCAATGCTGGTTCCGAGCATGATTTTTTGGGTGGCGTGGGCAGCCAGGGGCAGCGGCAAAAAGGGGTTGTGCTGGGCTTCCGCTGTCCACAAACCATCAAAGCCGGAGTCTTCTACGATACGGGCAAGTTCAGGGATGGTATTTAAATCTTCAGGAAAAATGGTGACATCAAATTTCATAAGGGGGTGTCCTGTGCATCTATTTGGTCATGTGGGGATTGATTATACCAATGATGGAATGGGTTGTTGGGGTATTTCTCCCCTAAAGATCAGGGTGATCGCACCAAAATGATTTGAACTACAGAGCCACGAAGGACACAAAGAAATTCGTATCGCGCTGTTTTTCATGCTGCTGGCGGCTGAAGCCAGCCAGCTAGAAACCGACAAGTCCACCACAGGGGACTGTGTGCGGCAGGTCAGTGCGCCTTTTCGTGTGCTTCCCGCTGCTCTTATCGCATCAGCGTGTGGCAATGTAGGCCGAAGGGTTGCCACCTGCCAACAATCTGAAATGCACCTGATTCAGCATTCGTGTCATGTTGTATGAACGATTCTGCGCTACACTAAGGCGTAGAAAAACCCACCACACCTGGATTGAGCGATGGCTGAGACACCGATTTCCCATGCATTTGTGCTGCCGGATCGAAACTTCTTTCAGTGGCTGAATGCGCTGCGACCGTACTTGAACACCTTCGAGCGCGTCTCCGTAATTCGTGATCCCGGCGCGAAGAACCTGAATCCCTATCGCAATGTCAGCGCCGTGACTGCGCCGAATATGTGGCTGCGTGATGACCCGCTGTATCACATCCGCCGGATTTACCCGCAGGTAGTGCGCGTGGATGTCGTTCGTGCCAGCACACCGCAGCAGCTTACCGCGCTGATGCAGTCGCGCATCGCCAACCGGGATCGTTTTGGCGAATTGCAGAATGCCGACAATCACCTGAATGAACGTTTTGTACTCTCCTGGCCTACCACTTATCGTCCGCTGCGCATCACCAGAAAGATGACCTCCCCGCCAACGGGTACACAGTCTGATCAACTTGGCGTGAAGATCGCCAGCCGCGCCGGGGCAGAAGTGATCGCCGGGGCAGCGGGACGAGTGACCAAGCAATGGGCAGGCAGCAAAGATGACTCCCTGAAAATCGGCAAATATGTGCGCGTGCAGAGTGTCGTTCAGGGGCAAACCTACGTCGTGACCTACGCAGGCTTGCAGGGCATCAACGTCCCGCTGAATACCCAGGTGAAAGAGGGAGATGTAATTGGCACGGCGGCGGGCAATTCTTTCACGGTGATTGTGCAGGGCGCAAACGGACTCTCCGGCTATCGCTTCCCCAGTCTGCTGAATCCGCTGGAATTGTTTTACATCACCAATTTGCGCCTGTATCCTACAGCGCCGGGGCTGCGCGTGCGCAGTATCCCCAGCACACAGAGCGACATTCTGACGCAGGTGAATCCCTCTGATGTCCTCGTCCCTAGAGAAATGCATGGCAGCGTGCTATCCAAATTGGGGGTAGAAGGCCAATGGGTGCGGGTACGAATCCCGGATGGGCGCACAGGGTTTACGGCTGCATGGTTCGTCGATGGCGGAACTGCCGGGCAAACGATCAGCGGCGTGAATCCGGTGGGGGTGAACCTGGATGCCTTTCATCCCCTGGGAACACCCGACCCCTCACGGCTTGGCGGCATCGGCTGGGTGCGGATGGGTTACAACGTCAGCCGGGGAAGCGGCTCTACCGACATTCAGGCGGCCTATGATCGCTATGCGCCGCTGGCTCGTGCGTATGTTCGTGCTGGCTATAAAGTCATCTTTGTCATCACACATCAGACATACGGGGAAGCACAGCGCGATTTCTTGCCATCGTGGGAAGCCATGAACAGCGAAAAATGGCAGCTTCTCAGCAGCCGATTAGCCGATTTGATGTACCGCATTGGCAATCAATGGGATGGCAGCGGGCTTGTCCATGCGTGGCAAATCTGGAATGAGCAGGATGCGGCACCGGGTGCGCGGTCTTCTGTGCCGATTCCCGTAGCGGATTATAAAAATATGCTGCGCACGGTGATCCCGGCGATTCGCAGTGCGGACGATGTGCCGCAGGTCATCACCGGGGGACATATTTCTGGCGCAAGCGCAGGCTCTGCCTATGCTCGTGCAGCGACGAATGGACTCTCTGCCGGGGCGCTCCCGGATGGAATCGCTTTCCATCCTTACGGGCGCGGCTCAGACCCCGCCTCACCCTATGCTCCCTTCGGGCACATTGAAGAATCGGTGAGCAATTACAAGGATGTGCTGCCAGGGAAGCCGTTATGGATCACCGAATGGGGCGTGCTGGATGCCCCCAACGAAAGCCCGATTGCTATTGCGGATTACGCTACCAGTTTCGTCCGCTACCTGAAAGGGCGCTACGGCAGCCAGATTGCCGCTATTCTCTGGTACGCCTGGGCGCAGGGCATGGATAATGGGTATGGGCTGGTGGATCAGAATGGGAATCCACGCCCACCGCTGACAGAAGCGTATCTGAAGGCGTGAGGGAGGTGGTAGCCTTAACTCTTCCCCTCCCTCAATAGCGTTGTCCGGTATTGAAACCAACGCAAACATCGGGTTCATAGGCCAGATCGCCGCCTGTAGGGACAACGCCTGCGTTGTCCGCCTGCTTGTTTCGGACGAGGCAGGCCTCGTCCCTACAATGTGATCTGTTAAAAGCCGAGAAAAGCCTCAATGACCACGACAGTAATACCGGACAAGCCTTAAATCCCTCCCCACTTCGTAAGGCGGGACTTGGTTTCCCTTTGCACAGCGGGGGACGGTAGGGGGATTATGAATTTGTTACACGTAAAACGCACATGAGCCGATTGGATTGACGAACCATGTCTACAGAATCAGCCGAACGCCTGGAACAAGCCAAACAACTCGCGGCGGAAGGACGAAGCATTGAGGCGCGAGAAATTGTTGTGGAACTGACCGAGCAGGATAAATCTAACGTTGATGCATGGTGGGCGCGGGCACAGCTTGCCAACAGCGACAAAGAACGGCGCTTTGCGGTCTATCAGGTGTTGGCGCTGGAACCGGAACACACCGAAGCTAATTGGGTACTGGGTCAGATGCGCAGCAACAAACTCGACAGCCTTGATCCACCACCGCCGCCACCGGAACCGATCAACAGCCGCGATGTTGCCACCGGATGCTTTGGCGCAGTTGCCCTGGTTGTTGGTGGCTTCGTGCTGACGATCCTCAGCATCTTCGCCACAATCTTCAACTTTATCTTCGGGCGCGGGCGCGAGTAGGGCAGTCACCCCAAAAACGATTTGAACTGTTTTCGTATCGATCTGAAAATTCTCGTAGGGGCGTGTCCACGACGCGCCCAATGGCTGAAGGCGGTTCGACATGTTTTTACGTAGGAACCATTTTCAGATAGGTTCTTGATGCGTTTGCCCTGCATACCGTAGCACGCTTATTGCAGTCGCTCATGCAATGGTCTACACTCCTGAATGCGAAATCAGGTGTTGGGGTATATTGCTCTTCGACACCCCGGAATAATCTTCACACCAGGAGAAACGAACAATGCGTGTAGCCAGTATGGGCGAACTGCTGATTGACTTTGTGGCGCTGGAAAATGGCGTAACTGTGGGGGAAGCATCGGGCTTCATCAAAGCACCAGGGGGCGCACCCGCCAACGTTGCCGTTGCAGTAGCGCGGCTGGGCATGGAAAGCGCTTTTCTGGGGCAGGTAGGGGATGATCCCTTTGGGCATCATCTGGCGGATGTGCTGCAAGCCGACTCCGTAAATCTCGATGGCCTGCGCTATTCCCAGGAGGCTCGCACCATGCTGGCATTTGTGGCATTAGCAGCCGATGGCGAACGTACCTTCAGCTTCTACCGCAACCCCAGTGCTGATATGCTGATGACCCCGGAGGATGTCGCCTACGATGTCATTGATGCATCCGATATTTTCCACTACGGCAGCATCACCCTGATTAGCAGCCCTGCCCGTGAAGCGACAAAAGCCGCTGCACAGCACGCCCTCGACCAAAACAAGCTCGTTTCCTATGATCCCAATTTGCGCCTGAACCTCTGGGCAGATGAAGAAGCCGCCCGTGCCGGAATGCGTGAAGGGCTGCAATACGCGCACATTGCCAAGATCAGCGCAGAAGAAATTGATACGGTGCTGATGAAAGGCGAAACGGTGGCGGATTTGTGGGGTGCTTTCCCCAATCTGCAACTGCTCTGCCTGACCGATGGCGGTAACGGTGCAACGTTATATACGCGCAGCGGATTGGAACACTTCGAGCCAGGGTTCAAAATGGAGGCAGTGGATACTACAGGCGCGGGGGATTCCTTCGTTGCGGGGATGCTCGTCAGCATTCTGGAACAAGGGCTGACCACGCCGGATTCCCTGCACAATGTGGATGCGGCGAAGCTGCTGCGCTTTGCAAACGCGGCTGGAGCGATGGCGACCACCCGGAAAGGTGCAATTCCCGCGCTGCCAACCCGTGACGTGGTGGATGAATTTCTGGCTTCTTGACCAGATATGTCAAAGAAGTTTTTGCAGTCGATCATGTGCGCTCTGATGAATGTGAGCGATCAGCAATCAGCCGTCAGCAAAAACTTCCTGCGAACCTACTATGCTCAAATGAATCAGCCCAAAAGCTGATTTGCTGAAGTGCTGACAAGCTAACTGCCGATTGGGTGTACTCTGAACACCTCCGGCAACTGGTGCGCGACTTCAGTCCCAACAGCCTTTTTTGGGATAATTTGGGATAAATCTTGGGAAATATCCCACAATCGAACCTGGATAAACGAATGACAAACCTGTACCAGGGGTGCAAATGAAGAACCACCAAACAACGACACACAAACCGATTCACTGGGGCTGGATGGTTCCGCTGCTGCTGCTGGCGGTCTTCATGGTCGCGCCGCGCCTGGATTGGGATGGCCCCTGGTACGATGAATTGTTCTCGATTGCCAATGCTGGTGGTTTGCCGGAAGCAGGCGGAATCGGCAGCGTATACGAAAAAGTCGTCGATGAAGATCCGCGTCAGGCGTTGGGCTACCCGTATGCGCTTGGTTTGTGGGGTACTTTCACCGGATGGACAGAACTGGCGGCGCGGACGTTCTCCCTGCTCTCGGCGCTGCTGGCGACTGCCATTACCTACCGCTTCGGACGGGAATTCTTCTCGCCGCTGGTGGGCATCTTCTCGGCGCTGATCCTGCTTTTCTCCACCTACTTTTTGCATTACGCGCATGAAGTCCGGGCGTTCACCTTCATTGCGATTTTTGCCATCAGCACGGTGTACTTCTACGCCCGATTGCTCACAGAACCGAAAATCTCGCGGGGTGCGGCAGTGGGATTTGTCATCAGCAGCGCGGCCTTGCTCTATTCGCACTATTTTGCGGCGATGCTGGCAATTGGCCTGGGATTGTATCACCTGATATTCGTGAAAAAAGATTCGCGCTGGCTGCGGATTAGTGGGCTGGCACTGATTGCAGCGCTGCTGTTCTTGCCACAGGTGCAAGCCTTCCTGGTCGGCATCGAAAGCTACACGCCGGAGTCTGTCGAAGAAGCCCCGTTGAGCGCCCTCGGTGCGCTGGAAAGCATCCTCTATTACATCAGCAACAATGCATGGCTGCCTGCGATTTTGCTCTTCATCGCAGGAGCGTGGTCAGCCTGGAAGCGTCCCATACTGCGCATGGTGATTTTTACGGCGCTCTTCAGCCTTGCCGCCCTGTTGATTGCTAACGAAATCCTGGAAATCTTGGAACCCGCCCGCCTGCGCTATGCGGTTTATCTGTGGCCTTTGCTGGCGATCTGGTTGGGGGCGGGGATGGCTTGGCTGATCGAATGGCTGCGCGTGCGGTTGGATAACCCGGCGCTGATGACTGCGGTTCTACTGCTGATTCCGGGATTATGGCTGGCGAATGGGATGCTGGCGCATTACACCCCTGGCTTCAATGAGAGCATCGAAGGGGATGTTGTGTCGCGCCTGCGTACCATTGCCAACGTTTTGCGGGATGAAGGAGCCAGCACGGATTTGTTCGCTTTTTACAATGATACCAGCGGTGAGGCGTGGTATATCCAACGCGGCTTTGATTATATGACCAGCGAAACCGACATGCGCAAGATGTTCACCGGGACGGTTTATGATATTGTTCCGAGTAATCGCACCTGGGCGCAGAGCCGAATCGAGGAAGCGACTCGCATCTGGTACGGAGTCAATCGCACGATTCCGCTGACCGAAATCCACGAGGATTTTCTGGCGCTGCTGGATGAGGAATTTGTCTTCTGCCAGAACTATGCCGATGATCCAGACATCAGCCTGGATTTGTATGCGCGTTCTGCTGCTTACTGCCCCGGCGAATCGATCCTGCAATTCAGCGATTTCTTCACGCTGACAGGTTCCGAAACTGTGCAATCAGGCGATGATCTGACACTGTACCTCGGTTGGCAGCAAGCGCCCGATTCCCCGCGTGATACCTATTCACTCGGCGCGTATCTGATGCCTGCTGGCGTGACCGAACTTCTGGTGCAAACCGATGCTGGTTTCAGCGAAGATGCCTTCGTTCCGTTGGAATTACACCTGGATACCAGCAGCCTGGAACCCGGCGAATATGATCTGTGGCTGGCGGTCTATGATTGGCAGAGTGGCGAACGCCTGCCGGGGACTTACGACGCGCAATCCGATACGCTGCTGCGGCTGGCAGTGATAGAGGTCGAATGAGCGCATGGGGTTTCCCTCTAACTCCCCCGCTGCATAGATATTCATCCCCCCTCTAGTCCAGGCCATACCCCACAAAAGGCATGTTTCTACCGTAGGGACATGATCTATCGTGCCCGAAAATACCTGAAGTAACCTGGTGGCAATCATCCAGCGAACCGCCCATTTATTCCCCCCTCT
>CAYVVZ010000069.1:0-18726 GCA_964455365.1 uncultured Anaerolineaceae bacterium
CTCATTAATGAATTCAGGCGGGATGGCATTCTCGGCGGGTCAGGCCGTGTCATTACCGTTAATCGTCAAGCTGTACTTGCGGCTCTTGAACAAACGGGATCGGAGTTGTTGGAATGACGCAAAAATTGACTCTGTATGTTGGTGATCAGAATCAACATACAGGGCTTATTCGGCTTCTGGGTGAGTGGAGTATACGACACCCTGAAATTGACTTTTCAACCGAGTCGGTTCATGTTGATCCAGCTCGAGCGGTTCAACTTCGCGTAACACGTTTACCGGCATTGATCTTTGAAGGACACATTGTTGCCCAGGGAGACCCAATTACCTGGGTTCCGCATTTTCTGGATCAGGTTCTGCTCACTCATGGTTCTGATAATGACTGAGGTTATTCGTGAGCAAGATGCCACAAATCGAAAATGGTTGATGATTGGCCTATTGTCGCTGGCGGAATTTCTAGCGATGGCTGTCTGGTTTTCCGCCTCATCGGTGGTGACAGACTTGACCACGCTCATGCGGTTAGATGCTTCTGGGCAGTCGTGGCTGACGATGACTGTGCAGATTGGCTTTGTCGTCGGTGCGTTGGCGGCATCCATCTTCACCCTGGCTGATCGTGTTTCATCGCGCCGATTGTTTGTGTTCTCGATTTTTGGAGCTGTGGCGGCAACAGCGTTGATTCCACTGTTCATTGGTGTTCCGATGCTGGTGATGGGATTGCGTTTTCTAACCGGCGTTTTTTTAGCGGGGGTTTATCCTGTTGGCATGAAGATCATGGCGACCTGGACTGATCAGGATCGTGGTCTGGGGATCGGGTTACTTGTCGGTGCATTGACCCTGGGATCAGCCGCTCCCCATCTATTGAACAGCTTTGTCGGTGCTGCGGATTGGCGTGTCGTTCTGTGGGGGGCTGCTCTGTTAGCGGCTCTCGGTGGGATCATCGCCTTTTTGTTCGTTCAGGAAGGCCCGAACCGTGCCCCTAGCGCCCGATTCAAACCGGGTGACATCGGTCATGTCCTGCGAAATCGTCCGGTGATGCTGGCGAATCTCGGTTATTTAGGCCACATGTGGGAACTGTATGCGATGTGGGCATGGCTCTCATTATTCCTCACAACCAGTTTTGCCCAGGTAGGTGTCGAACTTCAGGTTGCTAGCTTCGTCACATTCCTCGCAATCGGTGTGGGTGGTATTGGCAGTATCGCTGCCGGAAAGTTGGCAGATCGTATTGGGCGCACACAGGTGACCTCTGTCTCGATGCTGGTCAGTGGTGCCTGTGCGCTGGTGATTGGTCAGTTCTGGGGTGGGCATCCGGTACTGGTTTCCGGTCTGGCGCTGATTTGGGGTTTGTTCATTGTCGCGGATTCTGCCCAATTTTCTGCCAGTGTCACGGAACTCATTGACCGCCGCTACATGGGAACAGCCCTTACCCTGCAAACCAGCCTGGGATTTTTATTGACGTTGTTCAGCATTCGCCTGCTGCCAACGCTGGTGGACTGGGTCAGTTGGCGATGGGCGTTTTCTTTCCTGGCTGTTGGCCCGCTGGTCGGCATCTGGGCCATGCAGAAGTTGCAGGCAGAACAACACAATACACAAAAGGAGATGCAATGACGGATTTACAGTGGCACAAAGTTGCAGACTACGATGACCTTGCCGATGGGCATGTGAAATCGGTTGTGGCTGGACGGGCATTGTTGTAACGTATGACAAACTGATGGCGCAACCGAATCTTGCGGGTTTTGTGGAAACAATTGCAAGTGCGATTTACCAGCGTCTCTATCCTATGCTGGCTGACTGTTAAAGATTGAACGAGGCGTTAGTAACATGATTGAGTTTAAACAGGTGGAGCCGGGGATTTATGTTTATTGCTGGTCTGATCAGGTTGATATGGAGGATGCACGGACATCATTTATCGCCCTGAAAGCAATCAACGCCGGAAAACCGTATGCGGCTATTGTCGATATGCAGCAGATCAAACAGGTTCCACACGACATTGCGGCGATGCGTGCCCTTATTAAAGAAGAAGTCGTTGAAGGGTTGTGTGGCTATGTCATCTTTGGGGCACCGACTGCTGTCCTGTCATTCATTAAACCGATGTCCTTGCTGGCACCGACGACCTATAAATTCGCGAGTGATTGGGATACAGCACTTCAGATGGCACGCGCACTGCTTGCCTCTGATTGAGACGGGTTAGGGTTCAAGTAAACTGCGAAAGGACACGAATGGATCTGCCATATTTTGTGACATAGTATCTGCCTGGAAGGATTGCCTATACCCCTATTCAACGTCAAGAGGGCGAACGTACATACCTGATGATGAATTGGTGGAATATTGCCGAAATAGAAAATTCCTGGTCTGGCTCGTCTCGATCATGTTACTTACCGACACCATCCAAACCTACAGTGGATGCTGATCCTCCCAACCGATGCGGATTGGAATCAGGTGCAGAATGACTATTTGATTGCAGAAAATGCGCGATGGTCAAACACCGCGCATTGCGTATTGATACAGGGGACTCATCGCTTGTCTAGTTGTTGCCCAGGCCGGGGAATAAAATTGCTTTAAATATCCTCTAAAACGTGTTAAATAAACTCGTCAAAATAAACAAATTAAAGTAAAGTATACTCATTGCCGTTTATTTGGACGATATGCTATGAAAATTGGCTATGCACGAGTCAGCACTCAGGATCAAGAGCTTGGGCTTCAGTTGGATGCATTGGAGCAGGCAGGCTGTGAGAAAATCTATCAGGAAAAAGTGTCAGGATCGGCGAAAGCACGTCAGGAAACCGAAGAATACAAAGAAATTTACCGCAAACGCGCTGGTATTGAAGGGACGATTTCACAGGGTATTCGTCGCCTTGATTTAAGACATTGTCGCTATCGCGGAGCTGACAAAGCCTATCTGCAACATGCCATTACCGCTGCTGCTATGAATATCCTGCGATTAGATGACTGGTTCAATGGCGTTAAGCCTGCTGAAACCCGCATCTCCCATTTTGCGCGACTTGCTTCATAACGATTTGCCTTTCGCCAACGGTATCTGTAAAATTGCCGCGCAACATTGTGCGAGAGAGGAAAACTTTCAACTTGTTCAGGATGGGGACGAGTCAGGAGAAAACACGAAAAAAGCGGCGCATCAGTGATACACCGCCGATACTTGAAAAGTTGTGCATCAGGCCTTTGTAGTAGCTGATGCACAATATCGTCCAACGAATTTCTTTCCAGGGCAATCGCTGAACTGCCAATCAAACAATCCCTACGAACATCGGTAATGAATACAGCAGAGAACGTTCGAAATCCAGAAACCCTACGCTGCTTTTGTTGCTACCTGTTGCGATACCACGTTTGACCAGCCACGCATCTTGAAACCAAGAACGATTTGCATCACACCTGCCATCACCAGATAGAAAATTGTGAGAATCACAAGGACTTCAATGCCTGTGATGGGGCGAGCAAGTAAGATCAAGCCAAATAGCACCGAGAATATACCATTGATAGCGAGCAGCCACTCGTTATCAATATCCCGGCGGATTTGCCAGGCGCTGATTATCTCAACAATCCCGCCACCAATCGATCTGAATGCCACGATGTAGATCATTATCAGGAGTGTGAATGTACCAAACAGCAAAGGATTACCCAGCGCAATCAACCCTGCAATGACACTGATGATGCCCCATAATAAGAGCAGAAACCACTGCCCCTCGCGATACCTTATGGCACCGATAATGGTCGAGATACCATCAACCAGTACGTAAGCCGCGAATACGATGACAAAGCTGAATGTAGCCCCTGCTAGCGTTAGCCCCGGTGCGAAGAGCAGCAGCAATGCGAACAGAATGGCACTGATGCCGCGCAAGAGTAAGACCCACCATGCTTTCTTGAGAGTGTCTGCCATTTTGATACCTTTCTATATGTAGAATACGTTTTGAATATACACACAACAGCAAACTTGAGTTCGCTTTTGCTTATTGAGTTACGCTGACGGACGGATTGCCTTAGCAAATATCATCAACTATCTGCAATTGGCTCGGTTTCGTTGTCTGATTGCCAGGGCCAGCGCCCTTCGATTTCGAGCACGAGCGTCCAACTCAAGAACGTGCGGATTATGACCAGCAACCCCAACACACTCAAACTATCAAGGTTAGGTTCGATAGCCACTGTTTTGATAATGTCTGCGGCGACGAGCACTTCAAGCCCAAGCAGCAGCGCCAACCCGATGTCGATCTTCAAACGACGATAAGGACTGG
The DNA here is from genome assembly GCA_964455365.1 of uncultured Anaerolineaceae bacterium. Lineage (GTDB taxonomy): Bacteria > Chloroflexota > Anaerolineae > Aggregatilineales > Phototrophicaceae > JAUZRW01. The sequence goes on from CAYVVZ010000069.1 coordinate 4,239, forward strand.
ATTCGTTATTGTTATGAGACCGTATCGCCAATGCACCAGAGCGCACCAATGCTAGGGCAGTACCGACACAGATAATCACCACACCCAGGATGTCAAATCCCACCCCAATGAGTTCAAGCACTTCCTCAACATCGTGAATCAATGTATCCATTTAAAGCACCTTACTTGATTTATGTTTCACGGCTGTTTGCTGCCCGAAATGCTTCAGGTGTATCACCCGTCCATGCACGAAATGCTCGGAAGAAAGACCTTGTTTCTTCATACCCCAGCAGAAACGCAATTTGTTGTGTGGAGTAGTCCGATTTACGCAAATAGTATTGTGCCTTTTCCTGACGTAGTTGGCTCAATATCTGCTGGAAGCTCGTCCCCTCGTCGCGCAGGTGACGCTGAAGCGTTCTTGAACTGATGGATAGTTTTGAAGCGACATCTTCGATTGAGGTTTGCCCCGTTGGGAGCATTTCGTTGAGGCAGGCACGCACGCGCGTACTGGTCTGATCTGTTACTGTGATGTCTGCCATGCGCTTTTCCAACTCTGGCTCGAAGATCGACCACATTGCCGGGTTTGGGGATAGAAAGGGCCTCTGCGCGTCTTCGGCGGAGAACACAATCCTGTTGCTATCCCCCTTCAGTATAGGTACACCAAAATAGGCTTCGTACTGTTCAATTGCTGATATATCCTCCGTTACATTGATTGAGACGGGGATAACGTGCTTCCGCGTCGCTGTGCGTGCGACCTTTGCCAGAGTTAGTAGATTGTAGAGAACTAAAAATCGTGGCAAAGGTGTATAGCCTGCTGCTTGACCGATTGTGATGGCTGTGTTCTCTGTAGTCTTTTTCACCTCAATTCTGGCGGGTCCAACGATTGGCTTATACTTCGCAATCCGTTTTGCCGCCGCATTCAAGTCCTGGCTGTACATGCAAGCGAACGTAACCGGGCTAGAGGTATCAAGTGTCATCGTCTGCATGTAACGCAATAAATGTGTCGGGTCGTTGGCTTTTAGCTCGTCAATAGCCATGGCAATGCGGTAAATTTCATCCCCGGTTACCATCGGTGACTGCTGCTGGAATAGGTCAGGTGGCAGTTTGGCATGTCGCAACACGTCCTGCTCTGATAGTTCAAACACCTCTAACGTTAGCTGCCAGAAAACTTCCAGGGTGTATTTGTGATGATCTCTTTCTGTCATATCCACATCTCCACAACTTTCGACCAAACACTACTGGACTAGACCCGAAAGCGCCAAATAGTGATGACCATTTCCTGCAAGTTCAGCAGAATGTAGCTGGCATGCCCAGTTTGCTACCCACTATAGTCTATGCGGTTTTTGGTCTAGTAGTGGGGTCATAATACGCCAACTTAGGGTCATATTGCGCCAACTTAGGGTCATATTGCGCCAGCTTGACATGACTTATTGACTTTGATTCTCCAAAAATGGCAATCTGTATCCGTAATCATTGTGAAGCCAGACCCCGAAAAGATGGGTATCCACACCATCCACCAGACTAAACAGGTAACGCTGAGAGATAGGTCTCACTAACAATGGCACTGAAGAACTTCGACAAGAAGCCCAATATCGTAATTATCTTTACGGATCAGGAACGCGAGGTTATGCATTGGCCGGAAGGCTGGGCGGAGGAAAACCTGCAAGCCCGCAGCCGCCTGATGGCAAATGGACTGGCCTTTCGTAATGGACACTGCAACACCGCAGCCTGTACACCCAGCCGCGCCACGTTGATGACGGGTTTGTACCCGGCACAGCATGGTGTCAAGAACCTCGTATTCTGCGATGACCCGACAGACAAAGCCAAAAATCGCACACCACAACTGTCACCCAACCTCCCCAACATTGCCACCGTCATGGCGGAAGCCGGGTATCACGTCGTGATGAAGGGGAAGTTTCACCTTTCGCGTCCAGTCGAATGGAATAGCGAAGAAGAGCGTATGTACTGGTCGGACGCGGACATAGAGTTTATGGAAGAACGCTACGGCTTCCACGACTGGAATCCGCCGGATATGAGTGACCCGATGGGGTTGAGTGACTTCGGTGGTGGCAATATCAACAACGATGGGCGTTTTGTTGACGGGACCGGAACGGCTGCCGGACATCATATGCCCGAAGATGAGCAATTCCGCAAGAGCGCGGTCAATTTCATAAACACCTACGATGGTGATAAACCGTTCTGTCTGCTTGTTGGTCTGGTAAACCCGCATGATGTGCAGGCGTATCCGGGGCGTGGTGTGCAGGCTGTTACTGCCCGTAAACCGCTATACGAACAAGGTGGCTATAAGCTAGAGAATTTTAAAGACCTGCCGATTGATTTGCCGCCGACTGTCGATGAAGACATCTCACAAAAGCCTTCAGTTCACAGCGAGGTCAGACGACTCGCAGCCATTGTCACCGGGCATGTCCGCACCCGCGAACGTCAGCTTGGTTATGCACGATTTTACGCTTATCTGTGCCGTGAGGTCGATAAACAAATTGGTAAGGTGCTGGATGCGCTGGATGCAAACGGTCTCACCGAAGACACGCTCATTATCCGCACAGCGGATCACGGTGAGCTAGCCATGTCGCACGGCTCGTTGCGCCAGAAGTTCTACAATACGTACCGTGAAACACTCAACGTTCCACTCATATTCTCCAATCCGAAGCTCTACCCTGAGCCGCAGACAACTGAGGCTTTTGGAAGCTTGATTGATATTTTGCCAACGCTGGCTTCGATTGGGGACGTGCCCAACACCGAGCGCTTTAATTTCCGTGGACATGACCTGACACCGATTCTGGAAGACCCTTCAGCCGAAGTGCAGGACTACATCCACTTCACCTATGAGGATGATGCGTTTCCTGTAAAGGGTGCGAATTGCATTCGTGCCATCGTGGAAAAAGATTGGAAGTACGCTGTCTATTACGACCCATTCAAAGGGAAACCGGCTGAATATGAGATGTACGACCTGAAAAATGACCCGAACGAGTCGATAAATCTCGCGCATCCAGCCAACTTAACCCCGGAGTATGCCGAAGAACGACGGCGGCTACACAATCGGCTGATCGAGGTGATGGAGACGCATGGCACCTCGCCGATGGAAATACAGTTCCCCGCTACGGAAGCCTACGACCAGAATTACAGCGTGCCGGATGAAGTGCCCCACAATATGATCGACGGTGGCATCCGGCGGCGGCGACAGGTGTTCAGGCTTGTTTTTCTGGTGACGGCTCTTTCTGCGTTGTACCATGTATTTTTTCAAGATGCACTCGTGCTTGAAACCCTTGCTGCGTTTGGTATAGGGCTGCTGATGGGGCATTTGTTATTCCACCGGATCACGCAGCTCGAGTGGGATGACGATCAGGGGATGGTTGTCACCAAGACGGATTTCGCAGGCGCTGCCATTTTGCTGTTGTTTGTGCTGGTTGTCCTCATTGGCGATGCACCATTCATAACACAGTTCGTTGATGCGAGTACGGTCAGTGCGGCGGCTGCCAGTTTCGCGGCTGGTATCATGGTCGGTCAACTAGCCCGCTTGGAGCATAAAATCCACGAGATCATCGGTTCTGCTGCTTCAGACAGGCGTGCTTACAGTTCGCGGGTGGATATTGATGCCCCTGCCGAGCAAGTGTGGAATGTGGTCACAGACTTTGCATCGTACAAATCGTGGAATCCGCTGCTGAGTAACGTGCAAGGTGATCTCGTAGCAGGTGGTAAATTGCGCGTCCACGCCACATTTATCCCGATACCACTGTCTGCAACTGTTCTTGCCGCAGATAAACCTCATGAATTCAAGTGGGAAGACCATGTGCCGTTCAACTTGCTGACTCCGGTGTTCAGCGTACACCTGATACCACTATCTGATGATCGTACCCGCGTCATCATACAGGAGTCGTTCAGTGGGCCGTTGCTAGGCATTGTAGGCCGGCGGCTGGATCGGCAAATGCCACCGCTGTATGAAGCAATGGGGAATGCTCTGGCACAGCAGGTAAAGCGGAGCGTGAAATGAGTGAGTCGTGGAATCCCCGTGCCTTCCATCTGATGACGAAGCCGCGTGGAGCGATCTGCAACCTGGACTGCAAATACTGCTACTTTCTGAGCAAAGAGCGATTGTATCCGGGTAGTGATTTCCGTATGAGTGAGACACTGCTGGAAGAATACACCCGACAGTTCATCGACGCGCAGCACGTCCCGGAAGTGACCTTCGCATGGCAAGGCGGTGAGCCGACGTTGATGGGATTGGACTTTTACCGCCAGGCCATCGGTTATCAGCAGAAGCACAAAAAGCCTGGAATGCGTATCTACAACACGCTCCAGACGAATGCCGTCACGCTGGATGATGCATGGTGCCAGTTCTTCGCTGAGCATGACTTTCTGATCGGCGTGAGTTTGGATGGGCCACAGCCCCTGCACGATGCGTATCGGGTTGACAAGGGCGGTGCTCCCACCTTTGAGCGTGTCATGGATGGCATCCGGCTTTTACAGAAGCATGGCGTTGACTTCAATATCTTAACCACAGTCCATGCAGCCAATGCAGATCACCCGCTGGATATCTACCGTTTTTTGCGTGATGAGGTCGGCACGCAATTCATGCAGTTCATCCCGATTGTTGAGCGCGATAATGACACAGGCTATCAAGAAGGCTCAGAAGTGACCGAACGTTCTGTCGGCGCGGAGCAGTACGGTGATTTTCTGATCGCCATCTTTGATGAGTGGGTGAGACACGATGTTGGGCGCGTTTTCGTGCAAATATTTGATGTCGCGCTGGCAGCGTGGACGGGCAACAATCCTGGACTATGCATCTTTGAGGAAACCTGTGGCACAGCCCTCGAAATGGAACATAACGGCGATGTCTACTCATGCGATCATTACGTAGAATCTGCTCATAAGCTCGGCAACATCACCGAAATCCCACTGAGCGAGATTGTTGTCATGGAAAAACAGCAAGCATTCGGCCTAGCCAAAAGGAATACCCTGCCAGACTACTGTTTGCAATGTGATGTGCGATTCGTATGCAATGGAGGCTGTCCCAAAAACCGCATTATTAATACCCCCGATGGTGAGCCAGGACTCAATTACCTGTGTGCAGGGTACAAAGCATTTTTCACGCATATCGACGCGCCAATGCGCTTTATGGCAAGTGAACTAGCGCACCGTCGTTCCCCGGCAAATGTCATGATGCATATGCAGCAGTCGGATGTGGCGCTCGAAAAGGCGTTCGCCCAAGCTGGACGAAATGATCCTTGCCCGTGTGGTAGTGGGATCAAGTTCAAAAAGTGTCACGGGAAACAGCGTCAGCAAAACGCATGACAGAAACATTATTTTAATCCGCTGGCTCCGGTGAGGTCTACCACGCTCCCCAGTTGAGTATGGGTTGCGAAGCAGGCAATTCGCTCGATACGGATACCGTCGTGCAGGAACCGACTGGACAGAAGTGATGCGTTCTTTAGCAGTGAGTTATCAAAGGAGCCAGCATATGAAGCAAATCGCAGGACGCTATAACATCATCAGCAAACTGGGACAGGGCGGTATGGGCATCGTCTACAAAGCCTATGACCGCCTTGAAAAAACGGAGGTTGCCCTTAAACAGGTACTGCTCCCACCCGGTCAACTGGATTTTGCCTCCAAAGCCGGAACCGACGACACGGACAAGCTGCGCCTGAGCCTCGCGCAGGAATTCAGCATTCTGGCAACATTACGTCACCCGCACATTCTCAGTGTGTTGGATTTTGGCTTTGATGACGACGGACATCCATTTTATACGATGACCCTGCTTGAAGGCGGGCAGGATGTCAAATCTTATGCCGAAGACCTCTCCCAGGACGAAAAAATGCGTGTGCTGACGCAGATGCTACAGGCATTGCATTATCTGCATCGACGCGGCATTTTGCACCGTGATCTGAAACCCGATAACGTCTTTGTCACCAGAGAGGAACAGGTCAAAGTGATGGACTTCGGGTTAGCCAAGCAGAATAAAGCACAATCATCTGCGAAGGATACGATTTCAGGCACAATTAGTTATATGGTACCTGAATTGTTTCAGGGTGGAAAAACCTCGGTTGCCTCCGATCTATTTGCCGTTGGCGTGATGGCGTATGAGATCATGGTCGGGCAACACCCCTTTGAGGCGGAGACGGTGGGTGAACGCATCCTCAAGATCATGACGCATGCCCCGGACTTCTCACCAATCCCTGGTAATTTTGTCCCATGGTTACAAACAATTCTTGCAAAAGACGCATCCAAGCGTTTCCCCACAGCCTATGATGCGATGATCGCATTCTTTGAGGCTGTTGGTGTGGAACTCCCGGCAGAAGATCAGACCATCCGTGAAAGCTTTTTGCAGGCCAGCACTTTTGTCGGGCGCGATGCTGAACTGAAACGGTTAACAGAGGCGCTTGAAACGCTCCAAACTGAGAATGCCTTTTTTCTCATCGGTGGCGAATCGGGGGTCGGCAAATCGCGCTTGCTAGATGAATTGCGGGTGCGTGCGCTGGTTGCTGGGTCGCGTGTGCTGCGTGGACAAGGTGTTGACGGCGGTGGGCTGCCCTTCCAGTTGTGGCGCAATATCACCCGGCACTTGCTGCTCATGGTCGAAGTCACCGACTTGCAAGCGAGCATCCTCAAAGACATTGTGCCAGATATGGATGCGTTGCTAGGGCGCGAGGTTGCTAAAGCGCCCGAACTGACGGGCAAAGCCTATCAGGAGCGCATGGTACTGACCCTTGTCGATTTGTTCCGCAAGTCCCCACAGCCGGTCGTGCTGCTGCTGGAAGACGTGCAATGGGCTGATGAGAGCCTGACCGTGTTGGAGCAAATGCTAAAAGTCCGTGAGCAACTCCCGAAACTCATGATCGTCGCCACCTATCGCAATGACGATGCGCCTGATTTGCCCGCAAAACTCACGGGGATGTCGCACATCAAACTTGAACGCCTCACCCCTGATGCGGTCAGTGAACTCAGCAGTGCCATATTGGGCGATGTGGGTACAAATGAAAAAGTTGTCAAGCTGTTGCACAGCCAGAGCGAAGGCAACCTATTCTTTCTGGTGGAAACAGTCCGTGCACTGGCAGAAGCAAGCGGTGATTTACAACGCATCGGTCAGGGCGAATTACCCGAAGGCGTGTTCACAGGTGGAATGCAAGCCATTACTCGTCGCCGTCTGAGCAAAGTGGATGCGCAGTACAGTGCCATGCAAACCCTTGCCGCCATCATCGGGCGTGAGATTGATACAAAGCTACTCGAACATGCCTATGATGCGGTACTTGTAGAAGCATGGTTGCGCAATGCCGCCGATTATGGCGTGGTCAGCATTCAGGACAACGTATGGCGCTTCGCCCACGATAAACTGCGCGAGGCTCTGATTGCCGATATTCCTGATGATGCCTTACCTCAAATCCACCGCACCGCCGCCGAAACGATTGAAGCCGTTTATCCCGATGATGCCGGGTACAACGAGGCCTTATTCGCACACTGGCAAGCCGTTGGGGATTTAGATAAGACCTATGCGTATTTGCTGCCCGTTGCCAAACACATGATTGAGATTTCAGGTACGTATATCATCGCCGAAGCCTACCTGCATCAGATGCTAGAGCGATTGCCTGAAGACGATGCTCGCAGAGTCGCCCTGTGGAACTGGCTGGCGGATAGTGCTGAAAGACAGGGCAACTACAGTGCAAGTCAAGGCTATGCCTTGCAAGCGCAAGAACTGGCGACATCGCTCGATGATCGAGCGGGATTGGCAACGAGTCTCTACAACCAAGCGATTATTGCATACATCAAAGGTCAATATGATCGCGCCTCACAGCTACAACAACAAAGCTTATCCATCCGTACCACACTTGAGGATCAACAAGGTGTTGCCCAGTGCCTAAATCACATGGGGATTGTTACAGCGGATCAGGGCGACTTTGCTGCTGCATCGCTCCTCTTCCAGCAAAGTCTTGCTATCCAACAGGGTTTAGGCGATAAACGCGGGATTGCCAATAGCCTGAATAACCTAGCAACTGTTGTGCGGTTGCAGGGGGACTTCGCAAGTGCGCTAGACTTGTATCAACAAAGCCTTGATCTCAAGCAAGAATTGGGAGATAAACGCGGTGTTGCAAGTAACCTTGCAAACCTAGGTGTTATTGCGAAAAACCAAGCTGATTATACACATGCACAAGACTTGTATCAGCGAAGTCTTGCTATTCAACGAGACTTAGGTGATCAAAAAAGCATTGCGCTCAGATTGAACGACATCGGTTTTTTGGCGCTCAAACAAGGTGATAAGCCAGCCGCGATAAGTCATTTTGTTAAAAGCCTTCGTATTTCGTGTGAAATCAGAATGACAGCACTACAATTACACAACATTATCGGACTGTCGCAAGTATTGCAATTCGAAACTATGCTGGAACGTGCGGCTCGGTTTCTTGGATTGGCGAAGGCTCATCCAAGTGCAGATGCAGGTGTACAAAGAGCTATTAAGGGAATTATGCCTCAAATCGAAGCTGCTCTCTCGCCGGATGAGCTTGCACAAGCACTCGACCAAGGTAAAGCTCTTGATTTGGATACGGTTGTGCAGGAACTGCTCGATGAATTTGCACCGTCCGATGAAAACACCGCAGACGACAACGCATGACGAGTTCAATACACAAAGATCATCAACGTAACAACCAGCATCACACCCGCAAATACAGGCCAATATAGGGCTTTGGGTATAAGGTTATTGCGATACCGGACAATCGCCCAATTTGGGAAACGAGCGACAATAAAAATATTTGCCGCCACCGCGATAATGGCAAGATACAACAGGATGTAGATGTATTCCATATACGTGATGTTGACTGCGGCGATTTGTTCACGCAGGGCGGTATGGATCACTGCAACGACGAAAAACAATGCCGCAGCATAATTCAGCGCACCGACAATTTCGTCGTTATCTCCCTCTCGACGACCACTCACCAGATAGCCGAAGGTCATGATCGCGGCAATTATCCCCGGTAGTAGATAGGCGATAAACGGGCCGAGATAGAAACGTTGCGCCTGTATCCTAAAGCGTAATTCATAACTGTCTAAAACACGCTCTCGCTCCGGTAAGCCAAAGTTGGTTTCTGTGCGCTGTTCACCGTAGCTAAAGCGGCTGCTTACCAATCGCCAGTTGTTGATGTTGGCAAGAGAATCCACGCCGGGAAGTCGTTGTGGATTCATAACCAGGTAGGCGTCCAAATCAGGCGTGAGTACAACGTTTGCGTTCAAGTCCATTGGTGTGATGCGTATCTCAATATTGCGATGGTCGAAGGGAAAGCGCACGGTGTCATAAATTTGGCGCAAGGTCACACCGATATACCAGATGATGATCTCATCGCCATCAACGATCTCCCGCTGAACCTCTTCGATGGTTGCTTCTTCACCGATTTGCTGTGGCAGGGCAAAACCACGCGTCACCTGACTGTCTCCGGCGTAGCGCTGCCAGATATAGCCATTCACTGTGACCGAGGTCGGGTCAGGAAATTGTAGTGATTGCACCTGTATTCCAGTGGGAATTGTTTCCAGTCCAGTAATCGTGTCGTTGGAACCGTCAATGCCTTCGATGAAGCTGTTCAATTGTGATTGGTTCGTGATACTCACACCGTCCTGGGTTTTTAGACGGTTGGTCAGCCCCCATGCCAGTACAATCAGCAGCACACAGAGAATTGAAAACGTTGCAGAGACGGCCCAGAAATTGGTAACTTGAAAACGATCAATATGAAACACGAACGTCAATACCAGAAAGAGAGACCCCGCAATTAATATCGCACGCGACATCTGGTCGCGCACCGTTTGAAGCTCCGATGGTTGGAACCGGGAACGATCCAGCACGACACCCATTGTCCAACCCGTTGATTCAATCGGCTCGAAAAAATACCAGGTTGGTTCACCACTGACAGGATCATCGATTTCGATAATATCATGGTTACCATTGAGTGCATTACGCGCAATCGCCAGTAGATTTTCATCCTCCACAATGTCAAAAACAGTGTTATTCGCGACCAGTTCTGGCACTGGATGCGCCAAAAATGTACCCCTACCCGTCATGACAAATCCGTAGTCAGTCGTACCCAGTTCGAGCGTTTGCATCAATGCCTGTATGTCATCAATCGTATAGTCGATGCTGACAATTCCGGCGGGTTCAGCATCTTCACCAGCACCCACTGGATAGAACGGTGTACCGTACTCTATCAGTATCTTCTGTGCGCCAGTTGCGAAGAAGGGTTCATGCCACTGTGCCCCTTCGTCGATGGTATCTACATACCACACAGTGCTGGTGTCCCCTTCTTCAGTGGCACGTCGGGTGTAGTCGTAAGTCGCACCCTCAAGTGTTTCGAGTGACCCATCTTCTTGTTTGAACACATACGTCTGAAACAGGTACAAGTCAGGGTCGTAGGCAAACGGCTCAAACGTCACCGCTAGACCATCCACATCGGGACGGGTAGTGAGCACATCTCTCAAGCGCGTTTCGATGTCGTCATATACCAGTGTCCCGTCTGATAGATCCTCAGCAATGCTTTCGGTTATCGACATCAAGTCACCGAACGCTGTATTGATTTCGTCTGTCGCAGTACGTGCCTGACTCTGTGCAGTCTCCAGCCCTGCGGACTCTAACTGCCGACGTTCAGTGAAGTAACTATACGTGAAATAGACGGTGACCAGCACGGAGACAAGCATGGAGACAAAAAGCAACACAACAGCAGTTCGGCGCATAAGCCTCTAATCCGTTACATTCATTGATGCTAATTTACGGTGCGTTCAGCATGATCAGAATAACACTCGTGGCATTTTATCTGACTCTCCAAACGTATACAATTCATGCTATTCGCAGAACTGAACTGACCCCGAAAAAGTGGACACAGGGTTTGTCCCAAGTACACTGTGTTCACGAAAGGGAGTCACAAGATGAAGAAGCGCGGACGGTACAGCAACGAGTTCAAGGAGGAAGTGCTGCGGATGGCGGATACTAGCGACAAACCCATCGCCGAAATAGAACGTGACCTGGGTCTGTCACCGGGCCTAATTCGCAAGTGGCAGCAGCGCTACCGAGTGCGGGAAGACCGCGACCAGCTCCAGGCTAGTGAGGAGAGCGAAGCTCAGGCAGAAATTCGTCGCCTGAAGCGTGAGCTAGAAATCGCACGGCAGGAGCGCGACATCCTAAAAAAGCGATCCAGGTGTTCTCGCGGGATCAAAAGCCATGAAGTTCCGGTTCATTGAGCAACACCGTCATCAGTTTCCGGTAGTGCGGATGTGCGCTGTGTTGGGCATCTCGCCCAGCGGCTACTACACCTTCCGCAAGCGTCGGCCTAGCCGCCGAGTACGGGAGAACCAGCGGTTGCTGGTGCATATCCGTGCCATCCATCGCGCCAGCCGTGAGACATATGGCTATCGACGGATTTATCACGAATTGTGTGATCAAGGGATCATGTGCAGCCGTCACCGGATTGCCCGCCTTATACGGCAAGCAGGCTTGCGTGTGAAGTCACGGCGGCCCTATAAGATCACTACCCGCGCTAATCCGCGTCATCCGGTGGCAGATAACCTACTGGATTGCGATTTCCAGGCCGATCAGCCCGACCGTAAGTGGGTGGTCGACATCACCCACATCGCGACCAACCAGGGCTGGTTGTATCTGGCAACGGTGATGGATCTGTTCTCGCGGCGGATCGTCGGCTGGTCGATGCAGTCGCGCATGAAGACCGACCTGGTGGCGGATGCGCTGAAAATGGCGCTAGCGCGACGGCGTTCAGACGCAGGATTGCTGCATCACTCGGATCGCGGCAGCCAGTTCACCAGCGCCGATTACCAAAAGCTGCTGGCTGCACATGGCATCCAGGTGAGAAGGACGCGAATCTGTGGCTGGCGCGTGACAAAGCCACGTCAGACGATGCCGTTCACCTGCTCAACACGGCGCAGAACTGGCTGCTGGCGGAGATCAACCGGGTGGGCAATCTTGAAGGACTGGCGCGAGACGATGCCATCCGCGAACTGTTCACCCACATGGACGGACTCGACACCTTCCTGCTGACGCAGGTCAAGGAGGCGATGGGTAGGATCGGCGTGAAGGCGCGGGTGTTCAACGAGATGCTGAAGGCTTCGTCCAATAGCAACGACGATGAAGGAGATGAAATGGCGGATGTGTTCGACGACAGCATCCCGGTGGTATCACCAGCGATGGGGTTCCGGGATGATCTGGCGCTGGTGACCGTATCGCTGCTGGAGCGCACGAAGAAGAACCGGCTGAACATCCAGCCCTATCTGGTGACCAGCAGCCGTGAACTCAAGCGCGTGACGGACGAGCAGATCATCAGCGTGAATGGCAAGGAGATCGCCCTGCGCGTCATCCCGGAAGGCTCCGAGTTCCTGCAACGCTGGCGTTACTCTGATATCCGGCGTTTTCTGGAGGGCGAGACGGTGCAGCCCGGCGAGATCTTCAACACCATCCACGACCTGTTCACGCGCTACGTCGATTTTCGCTCGCCCGTGGAAAGCCGCATCCTGACGCTGTGGACGATTGGCACTTACTTTTACCAGATGTTCCCGGCGTTCCCATATCTGGCACTGAATGGTCCCAAGAACAGTGGTAAATCGACCGTGCTGCGTGTGCTGCAACCGCTGGCGTTCAACATGATTACCACGTCTGATCCCACTGGCGCGAGCATGTTCCGGCTGATCCACTACACAAGCTGCACTGTCGGTATTGATGAGGCGGAACGCTACCACAACCCGCGTGATCCGGGGATGCAGCAGATTCGCCAGCTTCTCAACAGCGGTTATAAGCAGGGGATGCCCGCTATTCGCATCACCGGTGAGGACATGAAGCCGCAAGCGTTTGATGTGTATTCGCCGAAGATTCTGGCGGCGATTATGGGGTTGGAGGATATTCTTGCCAGCCGCTGCATCGCCATTCCCATGAGGCGCACCGACAAACGGATGCCCGCTTTTCCGCCGGACTTTGATGGCGCTCCGGTGCGGCACGCGCTGTACACGCTGCTGCTGACGCACTTTCAGGCTGTGCATCGCAACTACTTCGCCCGACCCGAACTGCATAAGCTGCATAATCGCTCTGGTGAGTTATGGTCGCCGCTGGTGGCACTGGCAGCCTTCTTCGAGGAGGTCGGGCAGGTCGCGGGTCTGCTGGATGCTATCAGCGAAGCCGCCGAGTGGGATGAGCAGTTGAGCGAGGGCAAGGCACTATCCGACCGCGAGGAAGCCGTGCTGCAATCGCTGGAGATCATGACACGAAATGCCGATGGCGCGATGTGGTTGAAGGCATCGGGGCTGCGGGAGCGTGTGCGCGAGATCATGGGCATCAGCCGTGAGCAGATGGGGCACGCGCGGTGGATCGGGCATGTGCTCAACCGGCTGGCGCTCACTGACCGCAACCGCAAGAAAGCCTACACGGGCGGACAGATGTATCTGATCGACCGGACGGAGGTCAGCGACATGATGCGACGCTATGATGTCGCGCCGGTCAGCGGTCAAAATCCAATTGACGCGCCAGAAAACTGACCACACTTGCCATAACTGACCATTCTTTCCGCATAGGGGGATGGTCAGTTTTGTGTTAATTGTTTTTCATCCGAACATAAATTGAGGAGGGGCCATCCTCTTTTTCGCCCTGCATCTCGAAGAGTGCAGGTGCCGATTTAATCAGAAGTGACAAGCTCTTATAACCATAGGTTCGACTATCAAAACTGGGATCGATTCGCTTGAGTGTACTACCTAAGGTGCCAAGATGTGCCCAACCATCTTCTGTAGCGGATATATCGAATGCACGGCTTAGAAGACTTACGAGTTCCGCTTCATCATGAGATGTTATTTTCGATGTCGTATCAGCTATTTTGGTTTCTGGTTCAGCCTCAACCAGATTTTCTACATATATAAATACATCACATGCTTGAATAAACGAATTAGGGGTTTGTTTACGTCCCATCCCCATCACAAATAGGCCGGACTCGCGAATCCGAGTACCGAGACCTGTAAAGTCACTATCGCTAGATACGATACAAAATCCCTGAACAGTACCCGAGTATAAAATGTCCATTGCATCAATAATCAATGCACTATCCGTAGCGTTTTTTCCAGTGGTATAACGATACTGCTGGATAGGACGGATAGCATTCTCCAACATACGCTGGCGCCATTGAGCCAAGTTAGGTTGTGTCCAATCACCATAAGCACGCCGTATGGTAACTGCGCCATAACGACTTGCTTCCTCCAGCATCAATTCAATCAGCGTATGTTGTGCATTGTCACCATCAATTAGCATTGCCAGTTTGCGCTCGGCTTCCCATGTTTCTTTCACTCTTATGATACCTCTCATGCTTTCAGTCAGATTATCTTCTGTTTAAAAATTCTACATCATGCCCGCGCTGCTGCAACAACAATAGTGCTTCCGAGCGGAGCAGCATCTGGTGATCGACCAGATCAACAAGTCGTTCCATTTCTGCCTGTTCATCTACCGATAGCTGCCCCTGCTTGCCCAATGCAATCAACTGGC
>CAYVVZ010000070.1:0-18325 GCA_964455365.1 uncultured Anaerolineaceae bacterium
ACGTGGGGATCGCCCCTACACCGATTCGCCAACAAGGTCTTTTACACATGAGCCAGGATCGTGGTTTGAACTTGCCATAGATGCATGAGGCAGGACACGGGGCTGCCGTGTCCTGGATGGTGTGTCCACTTATTGCGCTTAATCGGTCGATGTTTCCAGGATTTGCCCCTGGCGATAGGGCATGTATTCCGCAATCCATTCCTGGTCATATTCCTGGATGAACTTCTCGGCCTGTTCCACCAGGGAACGGCTCCCGGTGAAGATCGGCACGCGCTGATGCAGGGAGTGTGGGTTGATCTTCAGAATATCGCCCACGCCATCGCTGCTGTAGCCGCCAGCTTGTTCAACGATGAAGCCCATCGCCTGCGCCTCAAACATCAGGCGGATTTTCCCATAGGGACTCTCGGTATTATGTGGGTAGAGATATACCCCGCCTTTGAGCAAATTCCGGTGAATATCGCTGACCATTGCGCCGACGTAACGATGCCCCAGGGGTTTACGATCTTCATCATCCCCTATCCCTTGCAACCAATCCAAATATTTTTGTACGCCGGGTGTCCAGTATTTCTGGTTGCCCTGGTTCACACTGTAATACTTCGGTACATCGGGGATGCGAATATCCGGGTGGCTCAAGATAAATTCGCCCACACCAGGGTCAAGCGTGAAGCCATGAACGCCGTGACCTGTGGTGTACACCATCATGGTGCTGCTGCCGTAGATCACGTACCCGGCAGCTAGCTGGCGTTTGCCTTCTTGCAGCAAATCATCCATCGTACCGCGTTCGCCGTGCGTGTACTTACGGTGAATCGAAAAAATTGTGCCAATCGAAGCGTTGGTATCAATATTGGAAGAGCCGTCCAGCGGGTCATAGAGCAGCACATAATTGCCTGTATCGTACTGCACCGGAATATCAATGATGTCTTCATGTTCTTCACTCGCCATTGCACAGACGCGCCCGGTGTGGTCGTTCATCTGGTAAATGACTTTATCTGCGTAGAGGTCTAATTTTTGCTGGCGTTCGCCGAAGGTGTTCTGGGTATCTGCTGCGCCGAGGATGTCCGTAAGGCCAGCGCGGGTGGTTTCTCTGGCGATGATCTTCGCCGCGAGTGCCATATCCTGAAGCATCATGGTGAAGGTTCCCGTTGCAGTTGGGTAGCGCTTCTGCTGCTCTTGAATATGCCGTTCGATGGTGATGAACTTACCATGTGTATCGGTCATAAGCGATCTTTTCAACTATCTATTTATGAACAAGTCTTTCAATTGCTACTCGTATCCTACTGCATATTGGAGCAGCAGCGCAATAAGAACCACCAACAATGGATGGTTCGCTGTGCCGGAAAACGATTTATCTGTTGTCAGCCTTTTCCAGCTTCGATGAACGTAAGCTGTTCGCCATTCGCTGTACCGTTTTCTATCTTTGGGATAGAAACTGTTTACGGACATCGTGCCGCACAAGAGTATGGCGGACAACACAGGTGTTGTCCCTACAGGTACGATATTTGTAGGGACGTGCAACGGCACGTCTACCGCCTCACAAGGATACAACACATTGAGCGATGAAATTTTCGAACATGAATTGTCGTTTTTGGCATTTCCGGGCACGACATGTTGTGTTCCTACGGTCGGTGTGTGGTCGCCCCTACGAATTTCTTTGTGGTTCAAATCGTTTTGGGATGCTGTTGGCGAATCCATGAATCATTGTGTTTTTGTAGGGGAGCGCCCGTGTGCGCTCCCAGGGCGACCACGTGGGGATCGCCCCTACACCGATTCGCCAACAAGGTATTTTGGTGCAATTACCCTGGCTTTGTCATTGTATTGCATAGCATGTGACCCAAAAACAGTCTATACTACGGAAAGCTGTGTGTGGCCCAATTCGAGACGATATGACAACTTACGACGTATTTCTGAGCTACAGCCGTACAGATGTTGAAGTGATGCGCCGCGTCGCCAAGCTGCTGCGTTCGCATGGTGCGCGGGTATGGGTGGATGAGTCCCTGGAATTAGGGTCATCAAACTGGCAAGAGACGGTGGAACAGGCCATCGCAGATTCGCGTTGTGTGGCGGTGATTCTGTCTCCAGAAGCGAAGAAGTCCCGCTGGGTGATGGCGGAAATCAACCGTGCCAACATGACTGACACCAAGATATTCCCCCTGCTGATTCGTGGTGTCCCCAGCGAAAGCGTGCCGCTGGTTCTCAGCAGCGCCAACTGGCATGATGCACGCCAGAACGTCCATGCGATGACGGAGACATTTGCCCTGGATGTGTGCAAACAGCTTGGCATTACCTCCAACGCGCATTTGATCCGCGAAGTGAAGCGGCTGGAACACGAGCTGCAAAGCCAGCGCGATTCCAATCATAAGCTGCATCAGCAGATTATTGATAAAGAGAATGCCATCGCAAACCTGGAAAGTAAGCTGCGCCAGCAAGACCACAACATGAAGAAGTTGATGGATGATAATTTCACGTTGCAGCGCAGCAATGTATCGCTGGAAGAGCAAGTGACGGAATTACGGCGCGTCACCCCGGAGCCAGGTTCGGTGCTGGCAAAATTTGTGGAGCGCTACAAAAACCCGGAGAAATTCGGCAAGAGCAAAATCAGCGTCGAAGATTACCCGGAATGGCATGTGATCTACGAGACGCTCACCAACACGCAATCACAGCTTGACCAGACACGCGAAATGCTGGCGCTCACCCGTGCCGTGCCGGAACTTCATGCGGGCAGCGCCTTTGACTGGTTTATTTTGTTGAGTTGGTATTTCTTCCGTCCGGTGCAGATTGATCGGCATCGGCTGGCCTATGGCGAAGAATCGCTGGATCGCGTGAAATCCTGGCTGACCAGTACGTTGATCTGGGGAGCGCTGTTGATTCCGCTGCTCGGTGCCTTCCTGGGGCGCGTGCAGATTGCCGAAGATTTTGCCATCTTCGGGCATACGCTGGCTTCCCCCATCTGGATTCTGGGGTCGGTGCTGGCGTGGTTGGCAACGGGCTATTTCAGCAGCACCGAAGATGGCAGCTTGCTCAATATGATTGCCTTCGTGGTGACGGGTGCGGTGACGGGTTTCACGGCTTTCGCCATTCTCAGTGGCATCCCGCTGGATGAGCCTGTCGCGGGTGCGTTCTTCATTGTGCTTGGGGTACTTTTTGCCCTACAAGGACTCACGGCATTCCTGGTTGCTTTCGTTGTAACGTTCATTCTCGCCAGTTCGCTGACGCTGGGACTTCCTTCGGTTTCCATCCTGGGAACGACCCTGGTCGGCATGCTGCTGGGTTCGTGGATCGTCACACAGCTACTCGGTGGCAAGCGTCAGCGCAAATTGGTATCCGTGCATACGGTGTTCAGCGCGATGCTGTTCTCCGTATTTATGGGGGCGTATCTTTTCCTTGCAGGCGTTTACCTGCTCGGCATCATTGAAATTCCTCTGCGCTGATTGCATTGGGTGATTCGCCTGGTTTGGGGAATCACCCATTCTACTGTCGTGCGAATCACGGTTCATAACGTGCGCTGGCGATGATACTGCGGATGATGGGCGTATTGGCTTCCACATCTTCCGGTATACCGAGTACAGTTACGCGCAAATACAAGTCTTCATCCGGGTACAAATCAATGACATAAGTGCCTGCAATGAACCCGCCAAAGTCACGCGGATCATTTTCTGCGTATGCTGCTGGCCTGCCATTAATTTCTAGTTCCTGAATTTCGCCCCAGGTCAAATCCGTATCCGCATTCAGGTTACGCAGAATCGACTGAGGTGAAGTAAGAATCCCGGTGAAGCTGCTGTAGGTGATGTAGATAATGATCTGGCCTTCTTTGAAACTCTCGCCCACACCCGCCTGATTCGTGAGAACTGGTGTTCCGCCAGTATCGGCATCCAATACCCAGGTCGCGGGGTAGTTATAGCTGAACTTCCCATCTAGCGAGACAAACTGATTCGGCAAGGCAGCATCCCCGGAAAGGTTCGCACCGCCATAGACCAAGCCACTCAGCAAGCCCTGGCGTGCGCCTCTGCCGATGATGTTGTATTCCAATTCCTCGCCCACCGGACGCACAGAAAACAGCACCGCCCGCAGCAGGGGTTCGGCATCAATCAATTGATCGCTGTTGACGGTGGCCTGCAAGATGACAACCAGATCACCGCGCAGCATACTCATCACGAGATCCGTCGTTCCAGCACGTTCGTCTGCACGGTAGGCACGGGCAGCCGCGAGTCCATTGAGGTTGAAGGCTTCGATGACGGTATCGTCAGCCGAGGCTGTTTCGCTGCGCAAGTAGGCATTCAACACCGCTTCCGGGGTGATGTTCCCGGCGTATGCGTCCGTTGTATTGACCGTGATTTCGCCGATGATGGTCACATCGCCCTGGCTGAGAAATTCGATACTCTCCTCCAATTGGGTGATGTTCCAGCCTTCCGGGTATGTGAGGCTGAAACCCTTCGTTTCAAAGTCGGTGGTTGTGTTGAGTGTTGTGAAATCCAGGATATTTTCCGGGCTTCCGTAGCGGATGCGCTGATCTTCGCGGCCTTCCAGCACCACAGAAGCGATCATCTGCTCGAACTGCGGCAGGTAATCTACCAGTGATCCGACGCGCATGCTGGCACGAATCACTACCGAAATGTTATCTATCTCCGCTGCAATCATCAACTCAATGAGATTGTTCGTTTCGGTCAGGCGCTGCGTGCGTGCTGCCGGGTAGCGCTCCTGCAACCGATAATCTTCGATTTCCTCGAAGATACCTTCGCCATCTTCCTCGATTGACCTGGTAAGCTCTTCGAGTATTTCGCGTGGCGTTTGGTCAATGTTGGTGTAGTCCAGCATGCTGATGAGGCCGAACATGGAGCCATCATCAAAATAGAAAATACTGTCGCGTTCGTCATCCAGTTCAACATCCCAGTTGGCAGGGTGTTCTACGATGAAGCCAGCTTCTGTACGGGTGGTTGCGGTATCCTGGGCATTCGCCGGGATTGAGAATGCCCCCAGCAATAGGAAGGGGAAAAGCCAGAGTATGTGACGCAGCATACGCAGTCCTCCGAAGAGTATTCATGAGAAGTTAGAAGCGATGATGCTCTATCACTTCACATTGTACATGAGGCTGGCTGCTTCGCTGGCAAAATCAACGAGTGTTTGCAGAATCTCTCATGCAGCGGGGAGCGCTTCCCTCGTCTCCCTCAGTCGAAGGCAATCAGCGGCGCGAGTTCTTCCAGCGTTGCGGAGCCAATCCCCGGCACATTATCCAGGTCTTCCAGGCTGCCGAATGCGCCGTTGGCTTCCCGGTATTCGATGATATTCGCAGCCGTGGCAGGGCCGATACCGGGCAGAGTTTCCAGTTCTTCCGCAGTGGCGCTGTTGATGTACACCACTTCTCCGCCGGGGCGCGTGGGCAGGGCTTCGACTTCGGCAGGTTCGTCGGCTGGTTCTCCCGCAGCCGATTGCAGCGGCACATGTACCTGATCACCGTCATGCAGCACCGCCGCCAGATTCACCAGGCTCAGTTCTGCATCATCGGTTACACCGCCTGCGGCTTCAATGGCATCAGCGACGCGGCTGTTATAGGGCAGGGTTACGGTTGTTTCGGGGTTGTTCACAGCGCCCGTCACATAGATCAAAATCGGAGCGGGGGTTGCGCTGGGTTCCGGGGTACTCGTCGGCTGGGGCGGATTGATGGTGATTTGTACAGGATCAGGCCGTGTGATGAGCAGCAAAGCGGCTCCGGCGGCGATGGCAATTACGATGATGAGAAAGGCTAGAATTGTCCCACGCGGCGATACGGTATTTTCCATGAGTCAGCAGCACTCCCAGTGGCGTAGCGATGTTGATTGAAACAACACTATTCTAGCATCCGGTTACCGGGAGAAAAGTAAGCTCTTGTTGGAGTTTGCCCGCCAGATGCAGAAAGGCTTGTCCGGTATTGAAGCCAATGCAAACGCATTGTTTTTTTAGTTCATGTGAAAAAAGTGTGATTTGTAGGGGCGCAGCGTGCTGCGCCGTTTGCTGAAAGGCTTGTCCGGTATTGAAGCCAACGCAAACGCATGGTTTTTGGTTCATGTGAAAAAAGTGTGATTTGTAGGGGCGCAGCGTGCTGCGCCGTTTGCAGAAAACCTCAAGAATCATATTTTCTGTAGATGAGCCTTGTTTTTTAGGCTAGATTTCCACCAGTAGTGTACGTTTTTCTATCTTTGGGACGGAAACGGTTTACGGACATCGTGCCGCAAAAGAAGGGGTGTAGGGGCGTGTCCACGACGCGCCCGGTGTGGTGTCAGCGGGTTCGACGTGATCGAACCCCTACGAGAAACAACATTGCAACGGCACGATGTCTACGACACTTTTTCACGGTCGATGCCACTAAAACGTACAGCTTCGCAGGACAAGTCAGCCAGCGTCAATACGAAAGAATGCGCAAACTCACAAATTACCTGCTCTGTCTCGTCGGGTGAGCTTTGCCGAAAACGATTCACGAGGTGCGCCATTTGGCAGCAGTCCCAGCGTCAGCGACTCAACATAGATGCACATCTCCCACGGGATGGCGACATCATCCTGCGTGATGCGAGCATCAGTCATCTGTACATCTGCACCACGCACAATCGCCAGCGCAGTCGCTTCATCACGCTCACCCATCACCGTCTGCGCACACACGCTGAGTCCGTCTGCGATCCCGCGCTGTGTGACGGTCATGGGATTGCCGAATAAATCTTCTTTGCCGCGTTCATCTTGCACAGGCTGGAACCCGGCAGAAGCCAGGGATACTCCCGTTGTACCCCAACGTCCCGGAACCAGCCAGCTATCCGTGAGGATCACGCCAATGCCGAAACCGAGTTCATCTTTCAGCGCCTGCCGGATGCGATGCGCCGATGCGTAGGGGTCTTCTGGGAGCAGAACCACCTGTCCATCAGGGATGTTGCTGCGATCTAAGCCGGCGTTGGGGGCAATGATGCCGCTGCGCCACGTCAGCAGATACCCCATTGGGATGCCGCCGAAGATGTGGTCGGCTTCCTGCACGACCAACTGAGCAATGCGCTCATCCATGTGATATTGCGCGGCGAGGGTTTCCGCCTCTTCTCCAGGCTGAACAGTATCGAGGTGAACGATACGACCTTCGCTGATGGCTACATATTTGCTGCTGATCGCCAGCACATCTCCCTCTTGCAAAGGAGTACCTGCTGCATCAACTGCTTTCAGGATCGTTGCAATGAGGGCAAACGGCGCTTGCTGAACGGGTGCTTGCACAGGGAAGACGGTTAACGGCGTTCGGGGCATGAGTACAGTACGGCTTTCATGAGTTGACCTACCAATGAGCAAACTATCATACCATAGAGCGTCCTCTGAGAATATGCACCCTCTCATCGCAAAAACGAGGCAAAAACGAGGCAGAAACCAAACACCCCCAACCGGGGAGCCGAGGGTGCATGGTATCTTGGGGAAGCCTGTTCTGGCGCACAGTGGGGGCTGCGCAGCCAGTCATAGTCACCATAGCACGCCTCATGACACCCAACCTGACGCGGCCTCTACGCTCCTCCTACGGAAATGTGTCAAGGGCGCGAAGGTCATACTGCACCCAGTCTAGACCAGTTTCCCCTCTTGCCACGCTTCCACAGCTACCAGTGCATCGCGTCCATTCAATACGGGAGGTCTGCGAACGGGCGCAAAATGCGGTATGATAGGGAGCAACCAATAATCAAATCCTCGTTAGATTATGTTTTTAGGAGACCTTTTACCATGACCGATGTTGTGATTGTCGATGCCGCCCGTACCCCCGTTGGCAAGCGCAATGGTGCGCTGCGTGAAGTCCATCCCGTGAAGCTCGGCGCTCATGCGGTGAAGGCCGCAATGGAACGCGCAGGCATCACACCGGATCAGGTCGATCATCTGATCTTCGGCTGCGTCAGCCAGGTTGCGGAACAGACCTTCAATATCGCCCGCAATGTGGTGCTGGAAGCTGGCTTCCCCATTGAAGTCCCTGCAACGAGCGTTGATTTCCAGTGTGGCAGCAGCCAGCAAGCCGTGCATCTGGCGGCGGCAATGGTCGCCAGCGGGCAGGCGGAAATTGTGGTCGCGGGTGGTGTGGAAAGCATGACCCGTGTGCCGATGGGCAGCAGCCTCGCCGGACAGCAGCCCTTCACCGATAACATCATGGAAGAATACAACATGATTCCGCAGGGGTTGGCAGCGGATGAAATCGCGGAGAAGTGGGGCATCACCCGCGAAGAATTGGATGACCTGGGCTATGAGAGCCACCTTCGCGCAGCCGCCGCCACCGAAGCCGGATACCTTCAGCGCGAGATTGCTCCCATGCAGGGCGTGGATAAAGAAGGCAACCTCTTCATGATGACGCACGACGAAGGCTTCCGTGCCAATCCCAACCGCGAAAAAATGGGAGAACTCGCCCCGGCTTTCAGCGATAACGGCGTGGTCACCGCAGGCAACAGCAGCCAGATCAGCGACGGAGCCGCCGCCCTGGTGATTATGACGGCTGACAAAGCCCGCGAACTCGGCCTGAAACCCCGCGCCCGTCTGATTGCCATGGTCACCGTCGGCAGTGATCCGCACCTGATGCTGACCGGCCCCGTTCCCGCGACCAAAAAAGTGCTGGATCGCGCTGGCCTGAACATGGAAGACATTGACGTGTTCGAGGTCAATGAAGCCTTCGGCAGCGTGGTCAAGATGTGGGAAAAAGAAATGCACCCGGATATGAGCAAGGTCAATATTTTCGGTGGTGCGATGGCGCTGGGGCATCCCCTCGGCGGCAGCGGCGCACGCCTGATGACGACTCTGCTCAATGCACTGGATGTGAAGGATGCACGTTACGGGTTGCAGACGATGTGCTGCGGTGGTGGTATGGCAACCGGAACCATCGTCGAACGCATTAATGGGAATTGGGAAGCGTAATTCAGCGGCAAAAATGTAGGGGCGCAATGATGCGGAGAATGATCCCCCCCTTCCGTCCCCCCGCTGCGCAAGTGGAAACCAAGTCCCACCCTACGTAGTGGGGAGGGATTTAAGGCTTGTCCGGTATTACTGTCGTGGTCATTGAGGCTTTTCTCGGCTTTTAACAGATCACATTGT
This sequence comes from uncultured Anaerolineaceae bacterium, assembly GCA_964455365.1. Classification (GTDB taxonomy): domain Bacteria; phylum Chloroflexota; class Anaerolineae; order Aggregatilineales; family Phototrophicaceae; genus JAUZRW01. Next base: position 9,055 of record CAYVVZ010000070.1, read on the forward strand.
AGGGACGAGGCCTGCCTCGTCCGAAACAAGCAGGCGGACAACGCAGGCGTTGTCCCTACAGGCGGCGATCTTGCCTATGAACCCGATGTTTGCGTTGGTTTCAATACCGGACAACGCTCTTTAGGGAGGGGATACCCCGTATTAGGGTTCGATCATATCGAACCCTAACAACTGGCTCGAACCCTTGTACTAGTCGAACAGATCAAAAATCTCCTCGAAGATGGAATTGCGGCGGGACTTTTTGCGGGGCGCTGCATCGTCATTCTTGCGTTTGCGCGGCGGATACCCCAGCCCCATATCGGTATCATCCTCGTCATAGTAATCATCATCATCATGCATCTTCGTTTTGCGCGTTGTTAAATCGCGTTCGAGGACGCTGGCACGCTCAATGATTTTGTCTAACTCCCCGCGATCCAGCCAGACACCCCGGCAGCGTGGGCAGTAATCAATCTCGATCCCCTGACGTTCTGAGATCTTCAATTCCACATGTTCACAAACTGGGCATAGCATCCATACTCCGGCGATGACTCCGCCTGATCCTTTCATTCTATTACCGCTATTGTTACAGAACATTATACGGGGATTCCGAGTCATCCCGATCAATCATTTATATTCCTCTCAACAAGCGACATATGGGCAGTGATGCGCATTCCGCCTGTAGCAAAGTACATACGAGACGCAAACGCCTCTGCAATTTGTGAGCGAATTGTTTGGATGCTACACTGAATGAACAAAATTTATCGTCAACTGTGCGTTTGTGGGCAAGGGAACGAATGTTATGTTCAGGGGATTAAGAAATATATTTAGTCCGCGTGACCGGCTGGAAACCAGCGAAATGCGCCAGGTTGCCGTCGATCATCATACAGAAATGATGCTGCATGATGTGGTCAATGCCATTGTGGAAGGGCTTGGTTTCCGGGCTGCTATGGTCGCTGTGGTCGAAGATCGCATAGAAGACGGGCAAACCATCCCGGTGATTGCGGTGCGTGCCTTTGCAACCCAGGTGAAATTCATCCCCGGTGGCGATCAACGCTTGCTCGACTGGGGCGAGGCGCTCACGGGCACAAAGTTGATCGGCAATTATATTGCGCTCAACGATGAGAATGAAGAAATCAATGCCGCCGTTCGTGCAATCCGGCAGAACAAAAGCCACATCATCGTTGACAGCCTCTATGAACTCTTCCGCCCTGCCCTTGATGATGAAGGTCTGTGCAACCTCCTTCAGAATACCGCAGGCATCAAATCCTTTGTAACAGTCCCTTTCATGAACAAAGAGGGTGAGCTTCTGGGGAACCTCTATGCCGGACACAACGCCGCAGAAATTCCGCCGGATATGATCCGCCAGCTCAAAGCCTTCACCAGCATGGCAACCACCGCGCTCGATAATGCGCAGTTGTATCGCAACAACATGCGCACCACCGGGCGCGAGGAAATCCTGAAAAAAACCATCACGCATCTGCTCACGGTGACGCTGGATGCACAGCGTTTGCTGGATGATATTGCGGCTGCTGTGGTGGATATTATGGGCTTCCGTGCTTGTATGGTGGCCATTGTGGAGCAGCATGGTGATAAAAAGATTTTGCGCGTGGTATCGTACCAGTTTACGCCGGGGTTACAGGGGCTGCTCGAATGGGGGCAGAAGCTGGTGAACCTGCGCATGGAAGGGCAGCAGCTCAACCTCGATGAAGAGACCGCAAAGATCAACCTGGCGGTTCGGGCAGTGCTGGAAGAAATGCCCCACGCCCGCACGGATAAGCTCAGTGATTTGTTCGCGCCTGTGCTGCCCAGCATGATCTCGAACCAGTTCCAACGCCAGTTCGGGATGAAGGAACTCATCACGGTTCCACTGCGCAACCGCGAAGGACAATTGCGCGGCAATATGTACGCGGGCAGTGGCGGGACGATCACCGACGCAGAAATTGACGAATTGAAGACTTTTGCCCTGGCAGCCAGCATCGCCATTGATAACGCCAACCAGTACCATCGCACGGAACATCTCTACCGGGAGTCGCGCCGGATGGGGCTGATGGCTTCCAACTTCGGGCATGCCGCGCATAAAATCAACAACATGCTCGGTTTCGCACAGACTACGCTTGACCGCGAATTACGCCGCGAAGAAACCAACCTCACCGAGAAACAAATCACCCGCTTCGCGGATGTGCGGCAGGAAATCGCCAACGCCCTGCAACTGATTGATGAGTTGAAGCAGCGCGTGAACACAGAAGACGAAAAGTCCATCAACATGAATGAAGCGCTCAAAGGGGCTTTTGAAGCCCTGCGATCCGGCAGCTTTGGCTATCAACTCCCGGCAGGCATCGAAACCGAGATCAACATCCCGGCAGAACCGATGGTTGTTTCCGCAACAGATGAACTCTCCGAAATCTTCCGCGTCATCATGAAGAATGCTTGTGAGGCGATGGGCGAAAGTGGTAAGCTACAAGTTACGTTGCAACCCAGGCACGACGACAGCAGCGGGCGGGATATGGCGCTGGTCAAAATCACGGATAATGGCCCCGGTATCCCGGTCGAGAAGCGCAAGAGCCTGTTTGAACTGAAGACCGATTCATCAAAGAGTGGCGGCCTGGGCTATGGTATCTGGGGTGCGTACCTCACCGTGCAGTGGTATGGTGGGATCATCCGGTACGATACAATCACCCAGGCAGAAATTGACGCAGACCCAACCCTGGACGGCAAAACGCCGGGAACAACCGCCATCATTGAGTTACCGCTGATCCCGGCGGTGACGGATGAGCTAGCTGGTACGAATTAGAAAGGCAGCAACAGCCATGAGTAAAAACTCCATCCGTATTCTGGTTGTCGAAGATGATCCCAAATGGAGCGCCTTCATCGTAGATGCGTTGTTGCAGAAACTCGACGACGCAACCAATGGCGCAGCGCGTACAGTCTTTGTCGATGCGGACGAAGACTTCCGTAAGAACCAGCAGGCCTACATTGATGAAGAATACGACACTGCCAGTGATGGTATGAGTGCGACCATTATCGCAGCGAGCAATATGCCCGCCGCGGAGAAATGGCTGCAAACCCTGCCAGCCGTACATATGGTCACAATGGATATGGAACTCAGCGGGAAATCTGGCACGACAGAAGGGTTGACCATGCTGGAGCAGGTCATACGGCATTTCCCCAATGCGGTGTCAATTGTGGTCAGCGGGCGTGCTGGTGAGATTGACATCGCCAAAAAATCAATGGGGCATTTTGGCGCGGTGGATGCCTTACGCAAAGGGTCGGATACAGCGGAGATGGAAGAGAATCTCTACGCGACCCTGCTCTATGCGGAAGCCGTGCGCCTGGTCGGTGTGGGGAACAGCATCATCGCCCGTGCCCACGCCCAACAAGCTGCCGAGAAAATCGCCGCTATGTCTGATGGTACGCAGCTTACCTTTAATCGTCGCCTGGATGAAGTTCTGCGCGAATTAGATTCTGCTGAACGAGATGACGTGACCGGGCTGCTGAACGCCAGCGTCACCACAGAATACGCTCGCCAACTCCTACAATCGCAATCCGCCTGGGAACTGGGTATTATTGTGCTGGATGGGTTGGTAGAGTATGAAAATCAGTACGGCTCATTCAATCGCATGACGGCGGTCAAAGTCACGGCGGCGGAATTAGAAAAGGCTCGTGAAGAAGAAGCCCCTGATGAGACGCTGCGGTTAGGCTACCTTGGTGAAGGAAAATATGTTGTGATTGCCCAGGCCATCCATACCAGGATGGTTGATGGCGAAGAGAAGACGACGGTGCAGCGTATTGCAGCGAATATGCGCGAGCGTTTCCAGCAGTACAGCATCAGCCTGGGGTCACAAATTCAGCCAGGGACGCACAACCCGCTGTCGCTGCGGGTGTACCATAAAAAGCACTCGGATGGTCTGGTCGGGCTGGATGAGTTGTTGATGCTCGAAGATGTTGATAATTCAACAGATGATCCAATTGACACCTCGTGGAATTGAAACCTCGTGGTGAACCAACACGCCTGTTTGGGGGAACTGTAGTGTCATGGCCTATCGTCTCTTAATAGTAGAGGACAATCCCAAGTTCTCGGATCTGATTAAAGATATATTTGAGGAAGAACTCGGTTACACAGTCACTGCTGTGAACAATGCAATGGAAGCGCAGCAAGAACTGTTTCGCAGCAAACGAGAAGAGAACCGCTTTGATCTCATCATCACGGATATGAATCTGTTGGGCGATGAAAACCTGGCAAATTCAAAGGATCTCGGTGGGCTGCTGGTGCTGAAGACCCTGCGCCAGATTCGGGAAACAGAATTGTGTGTGATCCTCAGCGGCGAATCGCTGGGCATGGCGGAAGTCCGCAGCATCCGCGACGAATACAGCGACATCATTTTTGAAATTATCTCCAAAGGGGAAGATGTCTACGGCACGATTATGGGCGTAGTACATCCCCAGGTCGTCAAGTATTCGCTGCGCCTGTTCCTGTCGTATCGGCGGCTGGATAGCATCTTCACGGATTTGATTTACTACAAGCTGCTAGAAAAGTTCAACGCCAACCGCATCTTCCGTGATGTTGAGTCGATAGATATGGGGACGGATTTCCGTGAGGCGATCCGCGATGCCATCTCAGAAACGGATTGTATGCTGGTGGTCATTGGCTCCGAGTGGGTCAGCACCACCGATGAAGACGGCAAACCCCGGCTGCACAAGCCATTAGATTATGTGCGCTTTGAGGTTGAAGATGCCCTGCGCCGCGATAAGCCCATTATCCCGGTACTGCTCAATGATACGCCGATGCCAACGGCGGACCAGCTTCCGGTGGATATGATTCCATTGGCGAGCAAGAATGCCATCCGCGTGCGGCAGGGGCAGGATTTCAACGAAGATATGAAGCGTCTCATTACTGCCGTGGAAAAATACGCGAACCTGGATTGAGCGAGTATTCCCAGGGAACAAGACATAGGGGCGTGTCCAAAACTGGATGTTCTCGCCCCTTCTTCAGCAATTGCGAGCAGCTATTCCAGATACCCCAACGCACGCAGGTTATCCAGCACTTCATCGCTGACAGCGCCCTGTACAACCGTATCCATGCGCTGTGACTTCGCTTCGTCTACAAAACGATGCATGCGATCTTGCAAGGCTGCGACTACTTCCGGGTGTTGTGCCGCCAGGTCTTCCACCTCCGCAGGATCACGCGCAACATCAAACAACTTCTCTACCCGATTTCCCACCAGCGCCAATTTGTGGTCATCCTGGTAGACACCGCGCCGAATCTGCTTCAGATACAGTTGATCCACCAGGGCGGGATGCTGTGCTTCCAGGATATTCAACAGGTTCAGCGGCGGGATGGCTTCTGCGAAGGCAATGCCGCGTTCCGTATCCGGCCTGCCATTGAGCGAACTCACCAGCGACAGGCCGCGTATATCCGCATTGGGGTCATCTTCCGCCAGCGGTGGCTCCACATCCAGCAAATCCAGCACCGTATGGAAAATGCGCCGGGTGCTGACGTTGGTCTTGATGCGCTTGCCTGCCGGGAAGCGATCCGGGAAGCGCACAATCAGCGGCACATGTACCAATTCTTGATAGACAACGAAGCTGTGCCCATGAAAACCATGATCGCCATGCCCTTCGCCATGATCGGCAGAGATGATGACCAGGGTATTTTCCAGTGCGCCGGAAGTCTCCAGGTAGCGGAACAAGCGCCCCAGGTGTTCATCCTGGTGGGCGATTTCGGCATCGTAGAAGCCTTCCAGCGTCCGTGCCTGCCATTCTTGCATCGGCTCAATTTCCGGGCTGATCCACTGCCCCGCATCGGCATTGAAGCGCGTCATGTAGCGCGTAGCTTGTTTATCATGCCGCAGCCCCTTCGCCACATGATCCAGGTGATTGGCTGGCGGACGATAGGGCGTGTGGGTTCCCATCAAATTGAGGAAGGCGAACAGCGGTTTCTCTGCACCGCCTGCGTGGTGCTGCGCCCAATAATCAATCAAGTCGTCAATGGAACGCTCTGTATCCCCTTTGAAATTTGCCAGCCGTGACCAGACACGCGCCAGCAGCGGATTCAGTGCCACGCGGAATAGAAGGTCGCTGTGGGCAAATTGATTGGTGACATCCTGTGCCAGCCGCCGGAATCGGGTAGCGAATTGTCTTCGCAGCAGGCTGCGCGTTTGATCCACCGGGCGATTGGGCGAGGCTCCCGCGTAGTTGTAAAACTCGTTGAAGCCGCGCTGCAACCCATGATCCAGCACGCCCAGCAGTGGATTGTTGCAGAAGGCGACGGTGTGGAAATCCTCCAGTTGCAGGATTTCCGCCAGGGTAGGGTGCGCCCCGGAAAGCTGCTGGAATGCCTGGGTGAGCTGGTGTGTACTTGGATACACCCCCGTGAAGAGCGATGCATGCGACGGAATTGTCCATTGTGCCGGTGCAATTGCCCGTTCAAATACGGTTGCGTCCTGGGCAAAGTCGCTCAAATTCGGCGCAGTATCCACGCGATGTCCGTAAAGCGGCAAACGATCCCGCCGCTGTGTATCCAGAACGATAAAGAGAATATTCGGTTGCTCCGCCATGGACTCACTTTCTCATTTGGCTGGCTCCCGCTTGGTGGGATGGCCTGCTTGCAGGTTTAGGCACTATCCGAGAAATCCCGTAGGGGTGTGTTCACGACACACCCGCTGGCCTGTAGACCAGTTCGGCATGATCGAACCCCGACGACACGGGTCGCATTGCGAACCATTTTTCGGATAGGTTCTCAGGCAAGGAGTCTAGCAAGAGCATCACGCCCATACAATAGGCGCTCTTACACTGCTCATGGTGAGTCGGCTCATCTGGTGGCAGCACCTGCAACAACACATCACCGCACCCAGACTATGAAAATGTTGTGAAGTTTCTTGGGAACATTCACCAAAAGCGGTAGGGTGATAGTGTTCAGGGAATTGCTTGACAAGCATGGTGCTTTTGTGCAAACTCAAGTACCATCTTTCGTGAACTGTTTGCGCGTGCATTTCTTTGCAGAGCGATACTAAACTACATTTAAGGCAACAACAATTGGAGGAGGCTCGTCTTGGGCGTATTAATGGATGTGAAAGACCTGCTCGTCAGGTTTTACACACAAGAAGGAACGGTATACGCCGTTAACGGTGTATCATACCAGCTCCATGAGGGGGAGACCCTGGGTGTCGTGGGCGAATCAGGTAGTGGCAAGAGCGTCCACGCGCTTGCAATGATGGGGTTGATTCCGCAGCCTCCGGGTAAAATTGAGGGCGGGGAAGTGCTCTTTGAAGGGCGCGACCTGCTGAAGCTCTCGAAAGAGCAAATGCGCCTGGTGCGTGGCAAAGAAATTGCCATGATCTTCCAGGATCCGATGACCTCATTGAATCCGGTGCTAAAGATCGGTACACAAATCACCGAAGCACTGAAGCTGCACCTGGGCATGAATACCAACCAGGCCAACACTCGTGCAGCCGAACTGCTCGACCTGGTGGGTATCCCGGATGCGCGGAAACGCCTGGATGATTACCCGCACCAGTTCTCTGGCGGGATGCGCCAGCGCGTGATGATTGCAATGGGCTTGTCTTGCAATCCCAAACTCTTGATTGCAGACGAGCCGACAACCGCGCTGGATGTGACCATTCAGGCACAAATCCTGGAATTGGTGAAACAACTGAAGCGAGAATTCAACATGGCAATCATCTGGATTACCCATGACCTCGGCGTGGTTGCGGGGCTGGCGGATACGGTTGCTGTGATGTACGGCGGACGCATCATGGAGTATGGCCCCACAAAATCGGTCTTCCAGGATACCCGCAGCGCATATACCCTCGGCCTGCTGCGTTCCTTGCCGCGCCTGGACGGTAGCAACAAGAAACTCGTCAGCATTGAAGGCTCGCCGCCGGATATGCGCATCCCACCCGAAGGCGATCCCTTCGCGGTGCGCAACCCCTACGCAACCGAACGTGACTTTAAGGAAATGCCGCCGCTGCTCCCGGTGACGAACGGCGACCCGAATCACCTCGTCGCAGCATGGTATGATTTGCCAGCAGAACTCGAAAAAGAAAAGGCCGCCGCTGGCAGCAATGTGGAGGCAGCAGGATGACAGTAGCCAATATGGATGTACAGGAAAAACCGAAGAAAAGCGGTGATGGGGATACGATCCTCAGCGTGCGCAACCTGAAGAAGCACTTCCCCATCAACGCGGGTTTCATCCTTCAGCGTGAAGTTGGCGCGGTACGTGCGGTGGATGGCATCAGCTTTGATGTGAAGCGTGGCGAAACGCTCGGACTCGTGGGCGAATCGGGCTGCGGCAAAAGCACCACAGGTCGCACGATCTTGCAGTTGTATCGCCCCACCGATGGTTCCGTAGTCTTTGAAGGCCAGGAACTCACCACACTGAATAACAACCAGATGCGGGCGATTCGCCGCGAGATGCAAATCATCTTCCAGGATCCATTTGCATCGCTGAACCCGCGTATGACTGTGGGCAGCATCGTCTCCGAACCACTGACGATCCACAATCTGTATCCCGACAAGCGCGAACGTCAGGAATATGTCGAATCCCTGATGGAACGAGTGGGGTTGAATCCTTACTTCACCAACCGTTACCCGCATGAATTCTCCGGCGGTCAGCGTCAGCGTATTGGTATCGCCCGTGCGCTGGCCTTACAGCCGAGCTTCATCGTCGCAGACGAACCGATTTCCGCGCTGGACGTGTCCATTCAGGCGCAGGTGGTGAACTTGATGGAAGAGCTTCAGGATGAATTTGGCCTGACCTACCTCTTCATCGCGCATGATCTCTCGATGGTGCGCCACATCTGCGACCGCGTGGCAGTGATGTACCTGGGTAAGATCGTAGAATTGGGTACTACCAAGGAAGTTTACGACAACCCGCTGCACCCTTACACGCAGGCGCTGCTCTCTGCCGTGCCGGAACCTGACCCCAGCAAGGAAAGCGAACGCCGCCGCATCATCATTCGCGGTGATTTGCCCAGCCCGGCGAATCCGCCTGTGGGTTGCAACTTCAACACGCGCTGCCCGGTAGCCTTTGAGTTATGCTACCACGAACCCGACCCGGAACTGGTCGAAGTGACACCGGGGCATTGGGCAGCCTGCCACCGCGTAACCCCGTTCTAACCCGTTCTAAGAAGAACACAGACGGCTGTAGGGGCGTGTCCATGACGCGCCCCTACGAGAAACAACATTTCAACGGCACGATGTCGGTAAACCGTTTCTGTCCCAAAGATAGAAAAATGTACACTACTGCTGGAAATCTAGCCTACAAACAATGCGTTTGAGTTGGCTTCAATACCGG
>CAYVVZ010000071.1:0-18179 GCA_964455365.1 uncultured Anaerolineaceae bacterium
TACAGTTGGATTTAGCAGACCAAATCCGAAGTTGCCCCCAAAGTGAAATGCACCCGCTGCACTGGTAAAAATAGCAAAAAAATTTCTCCCCGCTTATACTTGGATTAACCCGCCGCGAATATACTTAGAATGAGCTTTTGAACTGCGGCTCCTCTTACCATGACACCGAAGGAGGTTCTCCCTTGATGCGACATCGTTTTCTTATTTTGCTTGTACTGGCTCTGAGTATTCTCAGTCCGCTGCCGCTGGCAACCGCGCAATCCGATGATGGGTCATTGAATGCGGATGAGATTGACCAGATTGCACCGAGTGTTGTGCAAATTATTCTACTCGTGGATGGTGAACCGCAGAGTACCGGGTCTGGCACCATTGCCGATGCCAGTGGGCAGATCTTCACCAATCGCCATGTTGTCGCTGGAGGGGATGATTTCGTGATTGCGCTGCTGGATGATGTCAACGAGCGCCCTGTTCCCCGCTATCGAGCATCGGTGACGCACTATGCCGCGGATTATGATTTTGCGGTGCTGCAAATTGACCGCGACCTGGAAGGCAACCCCATCAATCCGCAGCAGTTGGATTTACCTGTCTTCGCCGGGAACACCATCAGCAATCCGGCACGGCGTGGGGATGTTGTTTACGTCTTCGGCTACCCTGGAATTGGCGATGGGTATCTTGTCGTGACGACGGGGAGCATTTCCTCCATCCAGAATGATGAAATTATCCTGGGCGAGACGGTTCCCGTCTGGTATCAGACCGATGCTGAAATTTCCCCTGGGAATAGTGGTGGCCTCGCCGTCAACGGTAATGGGGAATACATCGGCATTCCGACGGCGGTACGCGCCGAAGAACGAACAGGCGGACGCTTGAGTTATATCCTCACCTTTGAAGCCATCAGCGACATCATCGAAGCATCGAACAAAGGGGAAGAAGGGTATCTCATCAGTACGGATAGCGCACCAGAGGAAGATACTTCAGGCCCCCGTGATTGCCCGCCGCTGGAATATGGCGACACGGTGGAAGCATCCATTGGCGGCAATACCTACCTCCTGGGCTTCTGCCTGGATGCAGAAGAAGGCGATGTCATCAGCATTGAGATGAACACCACCAGCGGTGATCTGGATGGATACCTGGCAATTTATGACCCGGTGACGGAAACTGTTCTGGTGGAAAACGATGATCGCGCAGAGGGTGACCGCGACCCGATGATCTCCAATTTTGAAATTCCAGCAGATGGAGAATACATCATCATTGCCTCGCGCTTCCGCTTTGAGGAAGGTGAAACCGCTGGCGAATTTGAACTGATCGTCTCCGATAGCGGTGGTGTTGTTGGTGGTGGGGATGGCCCCCTGGGTAGCTTGGGTGGTGGCAGCAATAGCTGCGCGACATTGGTCGAAGGCTTGCAGATTCCTTCCCCGGAAATCGGCAGCCTGAGCTACGGAGAAAGCGTAGAAAGTGAAATCAACAACAGCACAAACGTCGCCCTGTACTGCTTCAATGCACAGGAAGGGGATGTCGTTGACATCGACATGACCACCATCAGCGGTGACCTGGATGGCCTTGTGGGGATTTATGATCCGGCTACGGATACGCTGCTGGTGCAGAACGATGACCGCAGCGACACAGATCGCAACCCGTTCATTGATGATTTCACGATCCCGGCTGATGGTACCTATGTTGTGGTGGCATCACGCTATTTGCTCGCAGACGGTGAGACAGTCGGCAATTATCGCCTCACGATCAGCACAGGCAGCGCGGGTGAAGGCAGCATCCTCGGTGGACGTGGCAGCAGTGGCGGCGATGTTTGTGCAGCCGCGATTGATGAATACTTCGAGGTGGGGGCAATCTCTGGCACAGTTTCCTACGGGGATACTATCACGGGGACGATCAATGATGACGACTATGGTTTGCTCTACTGCTTTGAGGCTTCTGCCGGGGATGTGGTGCAAATCGACCTGCAAGCTACGAGCGGTGACCTGGATGGTCAGGTAGCGATTTACGACCCGGTGACAGAAGAAATCATTGTACAAAATGATGACCGCGTTTCTGGCAATCTCAATCCGCTGATTGATGGGTTCTCTATGCCGCGTGATGGCGCATTCTTCATCTTTGCCACGCGCTACAACACCGATGAAGGGGAAACATCCGGCAACTTTGAATTATCCCTGACCCGGCAATAACGGCTCGCTTGAGGGCGCTTCGCTGGTCTTCGGATCAAGGAGCGCCCCACAAACACAATCTGTTGCCCAAGATGAGCGTACCCTGCGTTTGAATTCTCGCAGGCCACATTTTCTGCTAAGATACCCCTTCTTGTATGTGTACTTCACAGGAGCAATTCATGCCTCAGTACAGCAGCTATCCCGAAATGGTCATTGATCCGAGCAAGAAATACGTCGCAAACATTGATACCAACAAAGGTACGATCCGCGTCAACCTGTTTGCAGACCGTGCGCCCAAGACGGTGAACAATTTCGTCTTTCTCTCCAAAGAAAAATTCTACGATGGCGTGCCTTTCCATCGTGTGATTGCGGACTTCATGATCCAGGGTGGCGACCCCACCGGAACTGGACGCGGTGGCCCTGGGTATAACTGGCCTGATGAAGCATCTGCGCTGCAAATTCCGCACGAACGCGGCAGCCTGAGCATGGCGAATGCAGGCCGCAACACCAACGGCAGCCAGTTCTTCATCACACACATTGTCACCGATTGGCTGGATGGTAAACACGCGGTCTTCGGCAAAGTCGTCAGCGATGATGATCAGGCTGTGGTGGATTCCATTGAGCAAGGGGATTTCATCAACACGATCACGATTGAAGAGAGCTAAACGCAGGCATCCATTTTCGGCAGTTCAGAGACAAACGAACCCGGACACGGCGGCATACCGTGTCCGGGTTGATTCAGTGTGACAGAACAGATTGTCTTCTACTTTTTGGCCTTACTTACATCGCAGGCCATTCTTCCTCAATATCATCGTAGGAAATCGTCAGACGTTCTTCGACCATCAACGATTCTGCGCTGTTGAAATCGCTGTATGCAATGTTGGTGATGGATGCGCCGCGCACGACCCAACGACGGGTGACAACCCCATCATCTACCGCGAGAATAGCCAGGTCACGCTTGACGACATCAGCACTTCCACGAGCAGTCATCGTATCGCGCAGCCATCGGTTCATGGGTAGGTTGCCGTCGCGCTGTACCATTTTGGTAATGATGAATGGCGGCATCACGCGGTTGCCATGTTCATCCGTTGCATAGGTCTGCAAATTGCTGACGCGGAAAATTCCGTTGACGGTTTCACCTTCTAGCTCCACACTGTATTCGTTCGCAATCAAGCTATCAATTTCGACTGCTGTAGTCATCGCTGCCAACTCCCTGGATTGTGATGGTTACGTGATAGCTCTCATTATACCCGCGCCCCACAATTGCGCGAACACTTCGCGGGTGGTTTATCCGGGTGAGAGAGGACATTCAGGATGGATCTGCGGTTGGTCACAAGGTTGTGGAAGTTGAATCGTGGATGGGCTGGTTTCGTCTGCCTGGCGAGTGGGTTCATTTTTCCTGCGAGGGTTGCCAGTTCCCCAACCAGTGAACTTGCGGGAAGGCTTCCTTCACTGCATTGAAGAGGCGTTCATCCGCCGTCCAGAAGTCACACGCCAGGCGCTCCGCCAGCGCCAGATACTGGGCATCATACGCGGTTGGACGGTTATACTTCGTCGCCAATTCATACCCGCGTTTCAAGAGTGCTTCGTCAAAATGGAGAGTGACAGCGCCATTTAGTAAGGTATCACGCACTTTCAGCCCTTCCTCTGGGGTGATGCGTTTTTGGTAGACAGCTTTCCTGCAAACTGCAACAATCTCATAATGCATCAAGGCAGGAGCATGAAAATTGATCTCGGTGCCTCGTAAGGCTTGCAACATACCAACGGCCTGCCTGGTGAACGTTTCTGGTAGCTGACTAGCAATGAAAACACCTGAATCCAAAATGATGTCGCTCAAGATTCTTCCTCACGGAGTTCGTCGAGTAAATCCAATGCGCCTACAAATTCGCCTTCGCCCAGGCGAGCTTGAATGCGTTCGCGTAACTCGCCAACTTCCTTCAGCCATGCCTCATAATCAAATGATTGCTTGGGTTGCTCTTTGATGACTAACTGCTGCAAGACCCGTTCTTTTGCCGCAGCATCCAACTGACGAAACTTCTCGATGATCTCTCGTTCCAGGGCGTTTGCGCTCATGATGACTTCCTCTGATTACCATACTTTCATTATACGCCAGGAAGCTTTTCGCTGAAATGCGATGCCAACATCCCCCAGGGCAATCGCCTCAAATTTACCTGGGACTTGCAAGACAAGAAAATGATCAAAACGACCAAATCAACAGGGGATCAATGAACCAGACCGGGCGAAAAGTGGTTGTCGTATTTGGCATTTCCGGGCATGACAGGTCATGCCCCTACGGTAGAAACCTGGTTTTTGTAGGGGCGGATCATGATCCGCCCGCGCCAATAAACCCCTACCCGATCATCCCGCGTGGTCGCCCCAACGAATTTCTCTGTGTCCTTCGTGTCTTTGTGGTTCAAATCGTTTTGAAGCGATTACCCTGCAACATCACCCCCAACTGCTTGATTGCGCTGGCAGATGGCTTTACAGTAGAGGTGGGATTTTTACCCTGCCAGTAGCTCCCTCTACTGCTGATGCACCGGGACAGGCTTATGGATCGCGTCTTTATTTCGTATTCTCGCAAGAACCAGACATTTGCTGAACGATTGGCGCGTGATCTGGATGATGCCGGGTTGGACGTATGGATTGACCTGCGCGAAATTCAGGCCGGGGAATTGTGGCAGGAGGAAATCTTCCGGGGTATTGAAATCTCGGACTTTGTGATTGCTTGTCTTTCACCAACAGCACTCAGCAGCGCATGGGTGCGGCGGGAATTGCAGATGGCACGCGAGCAGAACAAGCCCATTTTCCCGGTGATGGTGCTGGATTCGCTGGCGGAATTGCAGGCGGATGAAGGAATTAACTGGCTGCTGGATGTGCAGTTCATCAACTTTGAAGGGCGCTATGAACAAGCCTTCCCGGAACTGCTGCGTGCGCTGCCGGGTGGACGCGCCCTCGGCTCTTTCGACCAATTCGACCCGGAAAATATTCCGAACCCGTTCAAAGGGCTGGAAGCCTTCCAGCAGACAGATGCAGCGCTGTTCTTCGGGCGCGAAGAACTGACGCGCAAGGCCATCCAGCGCTTGCGGCGCAACTCATTTCTGGCAGTGGTCGGCGCGAGTGGCAGCGGGAAAAGCTCACTCGTTCGTGCGGGGATCATCCCGCAACTGCGCAGCGGCGTGTTAGATGGTTCCGAGACCTGGCCTATTCTGATCTTCTCCCCCGGCGCACATCCCATTGAAGCGCTGGCAAAACGGCTCAATCCGCTGCTAGCGGAAGCAGAACCGGAAGAAACATCGCTGGAAGACCTCATGCAAGAACTGCGCACTTCGGGCAGCGTCTTGCAAGTGGTGGAACGGGCGCTGCATGACGACTCGGACAATACCCGCCTGCTGCTGGTGGTTGACCAATTTGAGGAAGTCTTCACCCGCACCAGCGAAACCGAACGCATTCAATTCCTGGATTTGCTGCGCGTGCTGGCGACAGTCAACAGCAGCCGCGCTCATATCATCGTCACCATGCGGGCGGATTTCTTCGGGCAGTTGAGCCATTATCCCGACCTGGCGAATCTCTTCGAGCAGGATAATCTGTTGATCGTCACCGAGATGACGACGGCGAACCTGCTGCGTGCCATCGAAGGTCCTGCACAAGCTGTCGGGCTGCGCTACGAGCAAGGGCTGGTGGATCGCCTGCTGGATGATGTGAAATCCGAACCCGGTTCCCTGCCGCTGCTGCAATATGCCCTGCGCGAATTGTTCAAGCGGCGTGAAGGAGCCAAGCTGACCAATGCTGCTTATGATGAAATTGGTGGGGTACGGCAGGCATTGGCACGCCACGCGGAAACGGTCTTCCGCCAATTGAACCCGGCGCGGCAGGACATCATGCGGCGGGTGCTGCTGCGGCTGGTGGAAGTCAGCGAAAATGGCGAAGCGACCCGGCGGCGCGTCCCGGTGGAAGAACTCGCCCTGCGCGACGTTCCGCCAGAAGAAATTGACGCGGTGATTGAACTGCTGACTTCGCCCGAATCGCGTTTGTTGATCGCCAACCGTGAAATCACCCGCGCAGACGAAGACCCCACGATTCTGCTGCAAGTCAGCCACGAAGCGCTGATCCGCGAATGGGATCGCTTCCAGACCTGGGTCAATGCCAGCCTGGATGATCTGCGCTATGAAGCAGAGCTGCGCAAGGCTGCGGATAATTGGGATAGCAACAACCGCGATGAAGCCTATTTGCTGCGCGGCAAACGCCTGACCCGCGCCGAACTCTGGCTGGAAGATCACAGTATCACCCCCTTGCAGCGCGAATTCATCGAAGTCAGCATCCGCGCTGAGGCAGAGCGCACCCGCCGCGAAGAAGAGCGGTTACAGCGCGAACTGCATTTGCAGCAGCAGGCCAACCAGCGCTTCCGCCAGGTGATCGTTGTGCTGTTCGCTTTATTCGTGGGCGCAGTTGTCGCGGGGCTGGTGGTCATCAACACCAACAATCAACTTGTACAGACGCAGGAAGACTTACGCGAAGAAAGCCAACGCGCTGCCGAATCCGCTGAACGGGCGCAGAGGCTGGCGCTGGCAGCCAATGCAGAGCAAGCCTTCAATGATGAAGATACCGATTTAGCCCTGGTGCTGGCGGTAGAATCTGCCCAGGGAGAAAACCCCCCGGTTCCGGCACAACGAACCCTGGCGGATATTGCCCTGGCTCCTGGCACGCGGGAACGCATCCGCACGCCGGATGTGATGCAAGCAGTCACCCTCAGCCCGGATCAAACGCAGGTGGCGGGCGGCACGGTGTTGGGCGATTTGCTGATTTATGATGCAGAGTCCGGCGCGGAACTGCGTTCGATTGCGGCACATGACGGAGTCATCCATGCTGTGATTTTTAGCGACGATGGACGGCTGCTCATCAGCGGCGCGGAAGGCACGGGGAATAATCTGCGCGTGTGGGATGTAGCATCCGGCGAATTATTATTCGATCTCACAGGACATTCTGGTGCAATCAACGCCCTGGCGCTAACGTCGGATGGGCGATTGCTCTCCGGCGGTGCGGATGGCATGGTCTTCTTGTGGAATCTGGAAACGGGAGAACGCCTAGCGGATGTGCAGCAGGATGCCTATGCCCAGATTGCCGAACCTGCGGTACAACATGACGAAGCAGTAACGGTCATGGCAGCGGCAGCAGAGTCCATTGTTTCTGGCGATGAAAGCAGCCGCATTATCCTGCGTGATCTGGATGGCCTCGCGGTCTGGGATCGGCGCTATGACAATCGCACGCAGGCTCCGGCAGTGACGGCACTGGCCTTCAGCGGCGATGGGGCGCGGCTGCTGGTTGGTCTGGGTGATGGGCGTTTGTTCATTGTGGATGCTGCCGACGGCGAAATTCTTCAGGAATTTCCTGAACTGGATGAAGCCGTTGTGCAGGTGGCCTACATTCCGGGAACGCGGCAGTTCATCGCATCCGGTGCGGATAATACGCTGCGGCTGTGGGATTTGCAGACGGGGCGGCAGATTGCGGCCTTTGATCTGGATGGGGTCATCACCGCGCAATCCGTCAGCGAAGATGGTCATACGGCGGCGCTGGCGCTGGATAACAGCACGTTGCGCGTCTGGGCAGTGCAGGGCAGCGCACAAATAGCGCAGTACGAGGATGCGCAGCGAGTCTCCAATATTGCTCTCAGCCCGGATGAAACCCGCGCCGTCGTTGGCAGCATCGGCGGCGTGCTGCAAATCTGGGATTTACTGGCGCAGGAGCAATTGCCCGATTTGACTCTGAGCAACAACCGCACCGTCACCGCGCTGGATTTCCATCCGGGCGGCGAAATCCTGGCGGCGGGCGACCTCAACGGCTCGGTGACGCTGGTGAATTTCCCCGGAGGCGATTCGCACTCGCGCTTCACCGCACACCGGGCGCGGGTCTCGGTTTTGCGCTTCACGCCATCCGGGGAACAACTGCTCACCGGCTCATCAGATAACACAATCATCCTCTGGAATATCGCAGACCAAGCACAAGTCCGCACATTTGAAGGTCATGCGGGGCGTATTGCTGCGCTGGCAATCGGTGCGGATAGCACGCGGCTGCTCTCTGGCGCAACCGATGGCACGCTCTTCCTCTGGGATTTGCAGACGGGCGAACGGCTGCGGCGCTTCAGCGGGCATCAAGGCGGCATCCTTGCAGTTGACCTGAACGAAGATGCAGCGCTGGCACTTTCCGCCGCGCAGGATGGCACGCTGCGCCTGTGGGATACCAGCAGCGGGCGCGAAATCCGGCGCTTTGAAGGGCATGATGGCGCGGTGACCGGGGCAGCCTTTGTGCCGGGTGCGGCCTATGTTGTCTCCACCGGGCAGGATGGCACGCTGCGCCTGTGGGATCTGGAAACGGGCGAAGAACTACGGCGCTACCCGGTGGTGGATGAAAGCGGACGTTCGATCAGCCTGGAAGATCTCGTAACCTATCAAGATGGTACGCTGGCACTCACCGGATTGCGCGACAAAACATTGCGCCTGTGGCAGTTGCTGCCGGGAAACCAGGCGCTGCTGACCTGGGTAGCGGATAATCGCTTCGTCCCGCAGTTGACCTGCGACCAGCGCCTGCGCTTCGATGTGCAAGAAGATGATGCGAATTTCCTGCTCTTTGGTGAACAGCGCTTTGTTGATGTTCCCGCATCGGATTTCCTGAGCGTCCGCGCCGAACTTACGCCGGATGCCCCGGTGGTGGCCTCACTGGAAGCGGGTACTTCCGTGCGCTTGATGGCAGGCGAAACCCTGGACGGGCAAACATTCTATGAAGTCTGCACAACGGACGGCCTCTCCGGGTGGGTTTCCGCCGATGGGTTGACCGAAGAAGAATAGATTGCAGAATCACATGGCAAATACCACTACCAACCACAACAACGGAGAACACGATGAAAATTGCACTCGCAGCCGATCACGCTGGATACCCACTGAAGCAGCATCTTGTGGAATATTTGCGCGGCAAAGGCCACGAAATCCTTGATTTGGGCGTGGATACGGATGCGGTTCCCGCTGATTACACCGACGCAGCCCAGCGCGTGGGACATGCCGTTGTGAACAACGAAGCCGAGCGCGGCCTTCTGGTTTGCGGCAGCGGCATCGGCGCTTCAATTGCTGCCAACAAAATCAAGGGCGTGTACTGCGCTATCGCACACGATACCTACTCGGCGGCTCAGGGTGTGCAGCATGATAATATGAATGTGCTGGCATTGGGGGCGCGGGTCATCGGCGTGGCTACTGGGGAGGCGCTGGCGGATGCCTTCCTCGGTGCGAACTTCAATACCGAGGTCGAACGCTATGGGCGACGCTTCCGCCAATTGCTGGAAATCGAGGCACGCGGGGAATAAGACGTACAAAATATGAACCATTCTGAATAGAAGATCGGTTATTTTGCGCGAGACGTGGTCTGGTGAAACCACGCCAGTCACTTCATGTCCTGCGTGCCTTCGTGGTGAAAAATCGTTTGATGCGCTTGCCCTGCTTACTAGCGCGGAATCCACAGCAAGTTCGCCCAAACTCCGCTATCATATAGGAGGGAAGATCACAAGCCACCAGGAACTCGCTTTTTATGATCCAGATCACACGCGCCGGAAAATACAGTCTCTTCGTTGATACGCCTGTGATGCCTGCTGCCGGGACGTTGGGCTTCGGTGGGCAATATCGCAATATCATCAACTATGAGAAGCTCGGCGCATTCGTCACCAACCCGGTCACGTATGAACCGTGGTCACCTGCCAGCGGAATACGAGTCATTCTCCTGGATGCGGGGGTGCTGGTACATACCGGGCTGCCCAATCTCGGCCTGAGCAAGACCATCAAGGAATACCGTCACATCTGGCAGGTTATGCCCGTACCGACGATTTTTCATCTGGTCGGTACAAATATGGAGCATGTGCAGTTATCCATTGAGCGGCTGGATTGGGAGGAGAGCATTGCGGCGGTTGAGCTGGGGCTGGATGATGACATCACGCCGGATGATGCTTTTGCGCTGACGCGGGCAGCGGTGGATGTCGCAGAAAAACCTGTGCTGGTACGGCTTCCGGCGCTTGCCGCGAATGAACTCGCGGAGACCGTCGCGGAAGCGGGAGCCGATGCCCTGGTGATTGCAGCTCCTCCACGCGGCACAGCACGCGACCCACACAGCGGCAAGCTGGTCAGTGGGCGAATTTACGGCCCACTGGTGAAGCCCATGATTCTGCGGCTGGTGGGTGTGCTGGCACGCCGCATTCAAAATGTGCCAATCATCGGTGCAGGAGGCATTCATACGCTGCAAGATGCGCGGGATTACCTGGAAGCCGGAGCCGTTGCGGTGCAGGTCGATAGCGTGACCTGGGTGCAGCCGCGCCGTATCGAACGCATTGCCCGTGATCTCAGTGGCAACCTTGTCACACGCACAACCGATGCCATGCCCGACGAATGGAACCCCGATATGGGCGATACCGAATTCCGCGAACTTTTTGGCGACGATGAGGATACAGAAGTTCGGAAGTGAGCGCCACTGATTCAAAACCAGCGGATGCACCAGGTTCAACGTCCACGGAAGGGACTCAAAAACTTTGGCTCATGTGTAAAAAGTGTGATTTGTAGGGGCGCAGCGTGCTGCGCCGTTTGCGGAAAACCGCAAGAATCACATTTTCTGTAGATGAGCCAAAACTTTAATCCTCCGAGGAATTTTTCTGAACGCACCAGAACGACTGCTGCATGCCATTGCCTGGGTTTGCATTTTCCTGCCAACTTCAAGGACATTACAAATTGTTTCAGATTCTTATTGTCTGTTAGCATGATTCCGTGCCATGATAGAGGCTGTGGCACGCAGCACCATATACAATAAAACCGTGACACCATTACACACACTTCACTTACGGAGGAATACCACACGATGAAAGCCGTTATCCTAGCAGCCGGACAAGGAACCCGTCTTCGCCCTGTAACACTCACAATGCCCAAACCGCTGGTTCCCGTCGCAAACAAACGTCTGATCCAATATGCTATCGAACGCGCCAAACGTGCCGGGATCAGCGAAATCGGTATCGTCGTGCATACGATGGAATCCCCCATTGTCTCCACCTATGGCGATGGCGAATCCCTCGGTGTGAAGCTCAGTTACATCGTGCAGACGGAACAACTCGGCCTGGCTCATGCTTGCAAGATGGCGAAAGACTTTGTCGCAGGCGAAGATTTTGCCATGATTCTGGGAGATAATGTTTTCCAGGATGATATGGAAGATCTGCTGCGCGGCTTCTCCGCCTCGGATTCGGAATCTACGATTGTGCTGGGCGAAGTGCCTGACCCGGAACGCTTCGGCGTGGCAGTGACCGAAGGCGACAAAATCACCTACATGGTCGAAAAAGACCCCAATCCGCCGAGCAACCTGGCAATCGCTGGCCTCTACTGCTTCCGCCCGTCCATCTTCGATGCCATCGACAAAATTCAGCCCTCAGCACGCGGCGAATACGAAATCACCGATGCCATCTACGAACTCATCAAAGATGGCAAGAAGGTTGCCCCCTACGCCGTCAAGGGCTGGTGGATTGATGCAGGCAAGCCTGACCCGATTGTGCTGGCGAATCAGTTGGTGCTGGAAGAACTTCCCTGGACGGAAGCACCTACCGAAAAAGATGAGGCCATCGAAGGAAACAGCGTTGTCACCCATCGCGTCATCCTGGGCGAGAATGTGAAGATCATCGACAGCTATGTGCGCGGCCCGGTTGTCATCGGAGACAATACCGTGATCCGCAACGCCTACGTTGGCCCTTACACGGCTATCGGCAGCAACACCGTCATCGAAAATGCGGAAGTCGATAACAGCATTATCATGGACGAAGTGACCATCAAAAATGTAGATCGTCGTCTGGATCGCTGCTTGATCGCACACAAGGCTACCGTCACGGGCAGCGAACGCAGCGTACAGCGTTTGATCCTGTCCGAATATGCGAAGGTCGAAATTTAACATCGGTTTTGGGTAAGCAATGGAAGTAGAGGCGTGTCCATGACGCGCCCAGGGTTGTCAACGGGTTCGACATGGTCGAACCCCTACGATAGGTTGGGTTATGCAAATGAATTTTCAAAGGTCAATGTATTGTCCGACTATGCTTGTTTCGGACGAGGCAGGCCTCGTCCCTACAACATGCTCAGTCAAGATACGAGAAGACCGACAATGACCCTGATAATATTCCCGGACAAGCCTTTCTAGCCCCCTCCTTGAGAATCGGGTTGGGGGTGGGGAGTGGCTCAATATGCATTGTTCTGATCGTAACACTTTTATTTACAAACACGCTCTGATAGCTGAGGATCCTGTGCATAACTAAACGCCGAACCCAAAAACGACACCTGTAGAGGGCGATTGATGAGCTGCCCCCTACAGGTGTAATACGAGAAACACGTCTAGCCTCATGCGTATGAGGGATGAATACGCCCACTGCGATATTGCTACATCAAGGACGCGGGACGTTAGCTTTCCACCCGTACCGGTTTGTTATCCAGCACTTCTTCAATGGTCTGCATGACATCATCCGTCAGTTGATCGACCAGCTTCAGAGCGCCCAGGTTGTCTTCCACCTGGGACGTTTTGGTCGCGCCTGTGATGGTGGTGCTGACGTTGGGATTTTTCAGCGTCCAGGCCAGGGCAAGCTGTGCCATACTTGCGCCGAGGTCTTTCGCAATCTGCGTCAGTTCACGCACCTTGGCAAGCTGTGCCTGACCTTCATCACTGAGCAGGCGCTCTTTCAACCAGGAGTAGCTATCCAGCGACATGCGCGAACCATCCGGGATGCCATCGTTGTATTTGCCCGTGAGGATGCCAGAAGCCAGCGGCGACCAGATGGTCGTCCCCAGGCCGATTTCACTGTAGAGGCGTTCGTACTCAATCTCGAAGCGTTCGCGGTGGAACATGTTGTACTGTGGCTGCTCCATCGTCGGCGGAACCAGCCCATACTGACGCGCCACGCTGTAGGCTTCCATCAATTCCTGAGCGCTCCATTCGGACGTTCCCCAGTACATGACCTTACCCTGGCGAATCAGATCGGTCATTGCGCGGACGGTTTCCTCAATCGGCACTTCCCGATCCGGGCGATGGCAGAAGTACAAATCCAGGTAATCCACATTGAGGCGTTCCATGGCCTGATGGCAGGCATCAAAGATATGCTTGCGGCTGAGGCCACGCTGAATCGGGCTGGGTTTCTCTACTGCACCACCGAAGACTTTGCTGCTGACGATGTAGCTGTCGCGTCGCCAGCCAGCACGCTTGAAGACTTCGCCCATGATGGTTTCTGCTTCGCCGCGTGCGTAGACTTCCGCATTATCGAAGAAATTCATGCCGTTGTCATAGCACAGCGTCATGATTTCCTGCGCACCTTCAACACCCAATTGAGTAGAAAACGAGACCCACGCACCGTAGGAAAGCGCACTCACCTTGAGTCCGCTGCTGCCCAAACGACGATATTCCATTGTAGTTTTCTCCCTCTGTGTAAATCGTTGCATCTATGCACAGAGGATTATAACGCGCCAAACCAACTTATGGAAAAATTCGCATAAAGCCTCATGCATTTTTCACCCGGCATCCGGGTGACCCGTTGCACATTTGCCGCCGCGCTCCCATAATCAGGGAAACCCTTCCATATCAATTGAGGAAGCAGATTACGATGCGGATTGTATTCCTGGGGGACAGCCTGACCTGGGGCGGGTACGGCGGGAATTTTGTGAAGTGGGTCGCGGAAGCGATGCCAGAATACGAGATCATCAATGCCGGGGTTGGCGGGGATACGGTGGTGAATTTGCTGCGACGGCTGGAGTCCGTGCTGGAATCCCATGCGCCGGATGCGGTTTTTGTGATGGTTGGCGGCAATGATGCCACATCCTATACCATGCCCAAAACACGCGGCTACTACCGCAAAGCCAAACAGCTCGAAGAAGGCATGGTCACGCCGGAAGAATTTGAAGCGACATACCGCGAACTGCTGCTGCAATTGCAGGTCCATCTGGTGCAGGCATTTGTCGGTTTAGCCCCCACCGAATACAGCGCAGAACTGGTCAAGGCCAAGCAAGACTACAATGCACGGGCGCGGCGTGTGGCGGAATCGCTCAATATCCCGGTGCTGGATTTAGATACACCATTCACGCCAGAAACCCCCATCGAGCGCCCGGAAGTTGATATTGCCTTCATCCAGCAAATCGGGGATCGTGCCAGCAGCGGCTGGGACGACTACGAATCCGAGCGTGCCAGATGGGGCTATACCTATACCTTTGATGGGATGCACATTCTGCCAACCACAGCAGAACCCTTCGCGCAGCGTATTGTCGCCTTCCTGCGTGAGCAGTTGGGGTAACAGCACTCTAAGTTGGTGGTTTCTATAGAATGTGGTAGCATTCCTGCATGCTTTCTCCAACCTGAATCAAGTGAGTATCTTGCTGCTTATGTCTCACGTATTCATTAGCTACAGCCGCCGCGATCGTGAATATGCATTCCGTCTCGCTAGCAGACTGCGCGAATTGGATTTTAATGTGTGGATGGACGATCGCATCAAGGCCAGTACCGATTGGTGGCAGCAAATACACAAAGCTCTGACTGAATGCGCAGCCTATATTGTGATTATGTCACCAGGATCCGAAAAATCGGATTGGGTGCAGCGAGAAATCACGATTGCAGAAAACTTGAAGAAGTGGGCATTTCCTATCCTGCTAGAAGGTGACCCAGATATTGCCAAAAGTCCTACATGGTCGATTTTTGTGCGTACGCAGTATACAGTTATACAACACAATGAATTGCCTAAACCCAGCTTTTTTGAGAACCTCCGCCTTGTCGTGGCAGATAATTCTAGCAAGCTTCGCTTTGACGGATACTACCGCTGTGAGAGCTATTCGCAGCAAGGGTTTACTAATTTTCATCACACTTATGGCATCGTTTTCCAGCCGGATCATACGTTGCTGGAATACTCCCGAACCTCAGCCGGAATGGATTTGCACTATACCCACGTACTACGCACAAAACACCCAGACGAGGGGATATACCGTATTCAGGGTGACATCATTACCATCGAGATTATAACACCGTCGTTAAGCTACAAAAGCGGTATGAAGTATCATGGCTATATAGAGAACAATTAACTCAAGCTAGAAATTGATGAACCATGGCGTGAGCAAGGAAACTACAAAGTTCCGTGGCACATGAAAACACGGCGATTATATACTTTTATGCCGCTACCATCTGACGACGCGGAAGAGTCTGATGGCTATGTTGACACAAATGAATAACCTCAAATCGTGTAATCCACGGCATGGATTTTTTCGCTGGCATCCAATAGCTGCTTCAGTACGGCCTGATGCGCTTCGTGTGCTTGATAACGCTGCAACGCCTCATAGCTGGCGAATTTGGAATAGAGCGACATATCAAAGGAACGGGCGCTCTCCACTTCATTCAGGCCGACTTCGTAAAATTCGATTTCTTCAATCAATCCCGGCAAGGATTCAAGCGCAGCACGCAGCGTAGGCGCTTCTTCTTTGCGCCCTTCTTTGAAACGAAATACCACAATATGTACGACCATCGCCTATGCTCCCACAACTGTATTGTGACTATCATCCGAGTGCCTAGTATACCGCGCCAGTTCTAACTACGGAAAACAACAATCTGCGTTATAATGCCCATAATATCCAGTATAGATTCAGTAAGGGATAAGGGGACGATGGCAGAACCACAACCACTTGCAGTGTTCGAGATCAAAGAGTACATGGTCATTTTCCGGCAGTTAGAAGAGCGCGACTTCAGCGGTGTGACGGCGCGTATTCGTGGCCTGGTGCGCTGCACCGGGGTCGGCATCAATGACAACAGTGACTATCGCCTGGATGTTTTCTTCCTTGCAACGGATAGTGATGTGCCTATGCCGGTTGTCAATCTGGCAGAACGTATCGGGGCGATCTTCCTGCCGATGGCGGATATGCCTACCTTTGTGGACATCCTGCGCAACGAGAAACCCATCTATGGGCATCTACGCGCTGATAACCCGCAGTATACCAGTGTGACCACGAATAATGAGCCTGTGGGGGCAGGGGACGAAGAATTCTAGGGAACATCGTTAAGAACCTTACGCATGGTACGGACACAACCAATGCTATACTGAGATGAAGTTAACCGGAGAAGCGACTGGTACTCATGACTGCTCGAATTTTATGCGTTGAAGATAATCCGCAAAATATGCGCCTCGTGCGCAAAATCTTGAAACATCAGGGCTATGAAGTCCTGGAAGCGGTGGATGGTACCTCCGGTATCGAGATGACCGAAACCGAACGCCCTGATCTGGTATTGATGGATATCAACTTGCCGGATATTGATGGGCTGGAAGCTACGCGCCGCTTGAAAGCCAACGCTGCTGTGAGCCATATTCCGATTGTGGCGCTGACTGCGAATGCAATGTACGGTGATGAAGAGCGCTGCCTGGCGGCTGGCTGCGATGGCTATGTTTCCAAACCTGTGAGCAAGACCAAACTCATTGGGGTTGTGGAAGAATTTCTGAGTTCTCATAGCCGGGCAGAAGCTGACAATTCATAAACGGCTGGCCTAGCGTCTGCCCTGGGAACCGACTACAGCCAGCAGCGCCGTCATCATATTTTCTGGAAGCATGCCCTTTTCCTGATACCATTCATGAGTATCAGCGATGCTCTGACGCATGCTGATTTTTGGTTGATGCAAGTGTTCATGTGCCTTGCTGCCATCGAAGTATACAAAACGCCCCCCTAATCGTACCTGATTGGCATCCAGCGGCGTATCAATCCCCAGCCCTCGCAACCGATCCACAACCCAGGCCACACCCGGCAGCATCCAATCCGGTGTGCTGAAGAAGGGCTTGCCCACGCCGATGACTTCTGCAATCATCTGGAACCAATCCCGGTTGCTGATGTTTTCCGTCTGCAAGATGTAGCGTTCACCGCTGATGCCATGTTCGGCGGCTGCCAGATGCGAAGCGGCTACATCGCGCACATCCGTCACTGCAATGCCGCCGCTGGAAAGTGGAGTCAGCCACTGCCACTGCGCTACCTGTGTGATGAATGTGCCGGAGATCATGTTCAGGTCACCGGGGCCAATGATCACCACCGGATTAACCGTCACGACATCCTGCCCCCGCTCAACTGCTTCCTGCACCACATCTTCTGCCAACACTTTGCTGTAGCCATAGGGAAATTGTTCCGGTGGCAGATTGAAAGGGGCGTTCTCGTCACTTGGGTGATCTGCGTCTTTTGGCAGGCCGATAGCGGCAGCGCTGCTGGTGAAGATCACGCGCTGGACTCCGGCTTCATCCGCCGCCTGCAAAACGCGCCGCGTGCCTTCCACATTGACTTCAAACATCCAATCTTTATCCGCACGCCAATAATCCGCCACCGCCGCCACATGAAAAACCCAATCACAGCCTGCGAAAGCCTGCCGCATCGAGTCCAGATCCGTGACATCCCCAATGGCGGATTCATATTCCAGCCCTTCGAGTGCCGTCAGGCGTGAAGTGGTGCGATGCAGCACCCGTACTGTATGCCCTGCTTGCAGCAGTACCCGCACCACTGCTGACCCCACAAATCCGGTTCCCCCGGTGACGATTGCTTTCATGTTGGTTTCGCTCACTCCGAATGTCGTCTCAGCGCGACATTGTCCGGCAAGATGAAAGCTGCGTCAATGTGATTCAGACCTTGTTGGCGAATCGGTGTAGGGGCGATCCCCACGTGGTCGCCCTGGGAGCGCACACGGGCGCTCCCCTACAAAAACACAATGATTCATGGATTCGCCAACAGCATCTGATTCAGTTTTCAGTGGTCAGTTATCAGTTTATTGCTGCTTTGATACGACGCACAGCACGCAAGTGCAAAACCTGGCGCGGATCTATGCGTATAGGCATGTGTAACACACAAATAAAAAGGGGAAGAGAGACTATGTTGACCAAACGCATTTTGCTAATCGGCTCATTGCTGTTGTTGGCGGCTTTCGTCGTCGGATGCACCGGAGTCGTCGGGAATGGCGATGTCGTAGAAGAAACCCGCGAGCTAG
>CAYVVZ010000072.1:0-18113 GCA_964455365.1 uncultured Anaerolineaceae bacterium
CATATCCACGGCAAGCCCATCGAAACGATTTGAACCACGAAGGCACGAAGGACACCAAGAAAACCGTAGGGGCACGACCTGTCGTGCCCGAAATAACCGAAAAGAGAAATCGTGTTTTCGCTTGATTCAGTGCATTTGTGATCTGTTGCGTTCGTCGTTTTGCGCGTTTTCTGTTTCTAACGATCCAAAGAAAATTGGATGCGATTGCCCTGGTATCATATCCACGGCAAGCCCATCGAAACGATTTGAACCACGAAGGCAAAGCGTAATTTTCATAGCATCCTGCCAGTTGCTTCATCAGTACAAGAGTTGCTTCAGTATGGCACAGATCATTCTCCGTCAAACCGCAGCGGACGCATGCCGTTGAGCGTCACCAGCAGCGATGTACCCACATCCGCCAGGATTGCCACCCAGAGCGATGTGAAACCGAAGAACGCCAGCACCAGGAAAATCGCCTTCACGCCGAAGCTGAAGACCACATTCTGCTGAATCAAGCTGCGGGCAAAACGCGAGAGCTTCACAGCAAAGGGTAACTGCGACAAATCATCTGCCATCAGCGCAATATCCGCAGTTTCCAGCGCTTGCGGGCTACCTGCGCCACCCATCGCAATGCCAACCGTCGCGGCTGCCAATGCAGGCGTATCGTTGATGCCATCCCCGACCATCGCCACCGATGTATGGCGCTGTTGCAATTCCTGTAGCGCTTCCACTTTTTGCTGTGGCAGCAACCCGGCGCGAACATCTTTTACGCCCACTTCTGCACCCACGGCCTGCGCGACGGTGGGGTTATCCCCGGTGAGCATGACCGTTTCCAGGCCAAGCGCGTTCAATTCCGCAATGACTATCTTGCTCGTATCCCGTGCAGTATCCGCCAGCGCGATATAACCGCGCACCCGCTGCTCATCTGCCAGCAGCATCGTCGTCTGCCCCTGCGTTTCGGCGGCTCTTACCTGATCGCAGAGGGCTTCATCATGCGGGAATTCATCGTCGAACAGGGTATGGCTGCCGACGGTGATCGTATGCCCGTCTACGACACCGCGCACCCCGCGTCCGGCGAGGGTTTCCACATCTTGCGCCGCCGCATAGACGTTCGCCAGTTCGCGTTCTTCCGCTGCCCGAACAACAGCCTGCGCCAATGGATGCGACGTGCGCCGTTCGACAGCCGCCGCCAACGCCAGCACATCATTGCTGTGTACACAGGGCGAGGGAGCATCGCAGTCACTGGCATAATAGGCGGTCACGGTGGGTTTGCCCTCGGTCAATGTCCCCGTCTTATCGAAGGCAAAGGCGCGGATGGTTCCCAGGGCTTCCAGGTGTGCGCCGCCTTTGATGAGGACACCCTTGCGAGCAGCAGCCGTAATCGCGCTGATGACCGTCACAGGGGTGCTGATGACCAGGGCGCAGGGGCAGGCAATCACCAGCATCGCCAGCGCCCGATACAACCAGCCGTGTTCCGTCGGGGTATCATAGAATGGTGCGCCGAAAATCAGCGGTGGAACAAAAGCGACCACCAGGGCAATCATCATCACGGTAGGGGTATACCAGCTTGCGAAGCGATCCACCAACCGTTGGCTCGGTGCGCGAACGCTCTGCGCTTCTTCCACCATCTGGATGATGCGGCTGAGGGTGTTGTCTGCTGCGAGGCGCGTCACTTCTACCGTCAGCGTTCCTTCGCCGTTGATGCTGCCTGCGAAGACTTCTTCGCCTGCGGTTTTGGCAACCGGGACGCTCTCGCCCGTGATGGGCGCTTGATTGACGCTGCTGGAACCTGTCAGCACGCGCCCATCCATTGGCACATTCTCGCCCGGTTTCGCCAGAATTTGATCGCCAATGCGCAAATCTTCCACTGGAACCACCTGTTCCTGATCGCCATCCAGGACGGTTGCGGTAGTTGGTTTCAGCGCCATCAAGCTCTGGATGCTGCTGCGAGCGCGATCTGCGGTGTAGCCTTCCAGCGCTTCCCCAATCGCAAACAGGAAGATCACCGTCGCACCTTCCAGATATTCGCCAATCAGAATTGCGCCAATCGCTGCAACGCTCATCAGAAAATTGATCGTGAACTGGCGGTTAATCAGCAGTCCATTCACACCACTTTTGAAAATGGGATAGAGCGTGACCACCATGCCAACGGTGTACAAAATGCTGGCGAATTCATAGGGCAGCCCAAGCAGCGTGAGGATCAATGTCAGAAGCACCAATCCACCGCCAAACAGTGCCAGCCGTGTTTCATGCCGCGCCGCCATGTAATCCCAGAAGCCGAGCATACCGCCGCGTTTGGGTGCGGTGCTTCCCTGCTGATGGTCTTCGGGAAGCGCAATTGTCTTCCCAAGCGATTCAACTCTGCGCTGCAATTCGGCGTAATCCACATTGCCTTGCAGAGTCATCTTGCCGGAGATGAAATCGACCTGCACGAAGTTCACGCCATTCAGCCTGGCGACACCCGTTTCGACTTCTTGCGCACATCCGGCGCAGTCCATATTTCCGATGTGATAGGTCTGTTGGTTGTTCATAGTTGTTGGTTATCAGTTGTCAGTTTGTAGTCGTCAGTTGTCAGTTTGTTTCCGTAGGGATGATGCTGTTTAAGAAATTGGCTCATGTGTAAAAAGTGTGATTTGTAGGGGCGCAGCGTGCTGCGCCGTTTGCAGAAAATGTCAAGAATCACAGTTTCTGTAGATGAGCCAAGAAATTAATACGGAGGAAACCAGTTGTAGGGGAGCGTCTGCATGCGCTCCCGGCGGGCGACCAGTTCCCTACTGTCTTCACCCATCCCGCAGGTGTTCCAGGCCAATTGCGAACAACTGCGCCACATGGTCATCATCCAGCGTGTAATAGACGTTGCGCCCTACTTTGCGCGATTTCACCAGCCGCATCTGACGCAAGGCTCGCATCTGGTGCGACACAGCAGATTGGCTCATATCTAGCAGAGATGCCACATCATGCACGCACAGTTCATGCTTCATCAGCAACGCAATGATCCGCATGCGGTTCGTATCGCCCATCGTGCGGAACAACTCCGCCAGATCAACAGCGGTACTCTCATCCAGTAAGTCATCCTGCGTGATTTCGTCTTCACCGCAGCAAGCGAATTTCTCGGCCTCTTGCATGCCAGTTCCAATGAATATGTGAACAGTTATTCAGATAATAACGCATTTTGAACCTGTGTCAAGCAAAGTTCACGCCTGAGGTGCATTTCAGATTGTTGGCAGGTGGCAACCCTTCGGCCTACAATGCCACACACTGATGCGATAAGAGCAGCGGGGATCACAGTGAAGGCGCTCTGACCTGCCGCACACAGTCCCCTCTGGTGGACTTGTCGGTTTCTAGCTGGCTGGCTTCAGCCGCCAGCGGCACGAAAAACAGCGCGATACGAATTTCTTTGTGTCCTTCGTGTCTTTGTGGTTCAAATCGTTTTGAAGCAATTGGGAGCGCACACGGGCGCTCCCCTACAAGTTTGATTGGATGGTTGGATGTAGCACGCCAAATCCGAAGTTGCCAAAATATTGAAATGCACCCTCACACCTGAGAGCTACGCCTTCATATTCTGGCGTTCCAGACGGTAGATCGCCTGCGGGGGGCCAATGATGATTAGCTCGGAATGTGGTTCAATGATAGAAGCCGGGTTTGGGGTGATGCTGATTTGTCCGCTCGGTTCGCGGATTGCCAATATGCTGACGTTATGGTCATCGCGCAGCCCCGATTCTGCAATGGTTTTGCCATCGTAGACTGACCCCGGCGCAACATGAAGCTGACCAATGTCAATTTCGCGGCCTTCACCAAAGTGAAAAATGTGATCCAGGAAGTCATGCACTGCCGGACGCAGCAGCGATAACGCGATGCGATGCCCGCCAATCTGGTAAGGGTTGATGACTCGGTTGGCTCCGGCACGGCGTAATTTGCTCTCGCTCTCCGGGCGCACTACCCGAGCGACGATGAACAGGCGGGGGTTCAATTCACGGGCGGTCAATACCGTCATCAGGTTTGCCGCATCGCTGCCCAATGCCGCGACCACGCCCTGCGCTCGTTCGACCCCGGCTGCTTGCAGCACTTCATCTTCGGTTGCGTCATCCAGGATGTAGAGGATATTCTGCTCGCGTAGTAGGGGTTGCATCTCCGAGTTGGTATCCACAACCACAAAAGGCTCATCGCGCATCCGCAAATCCCGCACAATCTGCGCCCCCATACGACCATAGCCGCACACGATATAATGGTCTTTCAACTTGCTGATCATATTGCGCAGCCTCCTCTGTTCCAGCGAATCCCACAGCAAAGGCCCCAGCGCGAGGCTCACTGCGTTGGAAATTGCCGTTGTTGCCAACCCCACACCCAGGTAAATCAAGACGATTGTCGCCAGACGACCCGCCGGGGATAAATCTCGCACTTCGCCAAAGCCCACCGTCGCAATGGTGATGACCGTCATATAGAGCGCATCAACGAAGTTCCAGCCTTCTAGCCCCATATAGATCAATGTCCCCAGTAGGTTCAGCAGCAGCAGCAGCACTACCGATAAACCCAGGCGGCGCAAGGGATCATTGAAGAACTGCTGCACAACATGGCTGAATGCATCGAGTTTGCGGATCATCGGCATCTATGATTGGTTTGCGACATTGTCGCTATCATACCGAATCCACAGCGAAAGGGATACCAACAGGGTATGAACATTCCCCCCCCTCTGGCATCTAGGAGCGTTTTCCATCCTGGAATTCTTGCGCGAGCTTTGCCGCTACGCGATCTGCCTCTTTGGGCGAGATGTTGCTATTCATGAAGTAGAACGTCCAATGGCATGATTGCACGGAGGTACACAAACCAATTGTGGTGCCGAATTGGTGGATAGCGTGCGCGATGGTCGAATCCAACTCACGCAATTGGTAGTCATCGCCCACTTCCCGTACCAGGAAGTGCCGTCGCCGAATTGACATTATCATTCAACCCCCAGAGGCCATTGCATATGTTTCACGAGTCTTTATAACAGAAGTTTCTGAATAGCAGATGATTGTTCTGTTACGGAGTATTTACACACTGGGCTGTTACCAGAAACGCTCATCTGGCACACAGCATAACTACCTCAACAAAAGGATTCGGCTAAGTCTAGCACTCTACCGGGGCTATGCTACAATCGGCGCTCTACGTAAATCCTGGGAATTAGAACGGAAGAAGTATGCAAGCAGAAGTTGAGAAGATGACTCACCCCGTTGACCTGCGGGATACCAACAATCCCAACCAGCTAACGCTGACAGTCATCATCCCATGCTATAACGAAGCAACGACAATCGAGGAAGTGCTGGATCGCGTGCGTGCGGTTGGGCTGGCAGATGAAATCTTGATTGTGGATGATGGCTCGACAGATGGTACCCGCGAAATCCTCAGCCAGATTGAAGCACAGGAATTCCCGGAAGTGCGTGTACTCTACCATGAGCAAAATCGTGGCAAGGGTGCGGCCCTGGTCACCGGATTCCGCGCTGCTACCAGTGACATCTTCTTGATTCAAGACGCTGATTTTGAATATGACCCCCGCGAATATCCGATTCTGCTGCGTCCGCTGCATGAAGGGATCGCCCGCGTAGTCTATGGATCGCGTTTCCTGGGGGGGCCGCGCAAAGCGATGTTCTTCTGGAATATGGTGGCGAACAAGATTCTGACGCTCTCAACCAACATCCTCTACAATTCCATCATCAGCGATATGGAAACGTGCTACAAAGTCTTCCGCTCAGATATTGTGAAAGACATGCCCATCCATGCACGCGGCTTCGAGTTTGAACCGGAGTTCACAGCAAAGGTGCTGAAGAAGGGCATCCGCATTTACGAAGTACCGATCAGCTACAACGGGCGCGAATGGGACGAGGGCAAGAAGATCAAATGGACGGATGCACCCATCGCCCTGTGGACGCTGCTGAAGTACCGCTTCATTGATTAGACTCTGAGGTTATGCCAGTTGTGGTTCTATAGCTGGATGAATGTCACTGTTATTCCGGGATGTTCCTCACATCGGGCAAATTGGATGTAACGTTTCGGGGTTTCCTGCATCAAAAGGATAACAACAGTAAACAAATCGTATCTCTGTTATCCGCAGTGGAGGAAAGAAAAATGACTCGCAACGTTGGTAGTATTGACCGTATTATCCGCTTTGTTCTTGGCATTGCCCTGATTGGCCTGGGCATCTACCTGAATGGTACTGAAGCAGGCACACTCGGCCTGGTGATTCCGGTAGTTATTGGCCTGGTTCTGATTGTTACTGGTGCAATTAACTACTGCCCCATCTGGGCTGTCCTGGGTATCCGCACCTTGCGCGGTGAAAAATAAATTAGAAACGTGATGCTGTTTCCGGCATTTGAGGGTAATCAGCAGCAGACATACGGATCAGGAGAGCAATCAGTTCTCCTGATCCGTTTTTCTGAATTTAGGTCGGTGGCGAATGTTGTGAAGCCTCTGGTGCGCCACTTGCCAGACGAAGCAAACAATTCAAGCAAGCACTGTCATCTGTAATTGGAGAAAGCAATCATGATGGATCGTAATATTGGGAATGCTGATCGTATCATCCGTGTCGTTTTGGGTCTTGTACTGGTCGTGTTGAGCTTCTACCTGAGCGCGACCGGCGCGGGTGTCTTTGTTTTTATTGGTGGCATCGGCCTGGGGATACTCATGTTCGTAACCGCTGCCATCAACTTCTGCCCATTGTACACTGTCATTGGTTTCCGAAGCTTGCGCGGCGAAAAATAAATAAAAACGTGAGGCTCCCCTCGCTGTTCTGAGGGGCAGCAGCAACAACCAGCGGGTGGGGTACATTCCTCACCCGTTTTAGTTTTTTCTACTTTTCGGAACTCACATCGTATTTTCTGCAAAAAACTACAAAAAAATGCACTTTTTCAGTAATCGTTTTCTGACGTTTACTTCTGGACATTTTGTATAAATTGCCGAACAATGCCGATTGAAATATTGGACTCCTGTCTCATAACCGTGTACACTGAGGGCACAAACTAGTGTTTCTCAATTCTTTCAACTTAGTACACTGGGGTTCTACTATGATGACCGACCTACAACACGTTCCCTATGAAGCTTCCTTTGCAACACAAGAGGGAGAACGCCCCGACTTAATCAAAGTATCGGCTCGTTCTCGGTCAACCGCTGTAGCGGGTGCAATCGCCGGGGTCATACGCCAGTTTGACTTCGCGGAAGTACAGGCTATCGGTGCCGGGGCGGTGAACCAGGCTGTGAAAGCACTGGCAATTGCGCGTGGTTACCTGGAGCGCGATGCTGTCGATATTGTTTGTATGCCGTTCTTCACAGAAGTGGATATTGACGGGAGCGAACGCACCGCTGTTCGTTTCCGTGTAGAAGCGCGTCCGATGGGAACGCCATCGACGTAGTACTAACAATGAGGGAACAGCAGAGGGCATCCACTATAGGATGTCCTTTTTGATTCTTGCCCACCATTGCCAGCATCCCCCCTCCACGCTAGACTTCCTGCACTCTAAAAACAACTGATATTGCGCTGCAATTTGGCGATTCAGGGACAACGCATTGACGTTTGGTTCCCCCCTTCCGTCCCCCCACTGCGTAGGCGGAAACAGGTTCATTCTTGCGCAGCGGGGAGGGATTTAGGACTTGTCCGGTATTACTGTCGTGGTCATGTAGGCTTTTTTCGGCTTTCAACAGATCACATTGTAGGGATGAGGCTCGCCTCGTCCGAAACAAGCAGGCGGGACAACGCTATTTAGGGAGGGGAAATGAGGGGGAAACCCAGAACTCGGTTAGGCGTTTCTTCTTTCAATCACTAATAAATCGCCCTTACGGCGTGTAGAGCGAAAAACACCTGGCTTGATGTGTATCCATCCGTGTTTCGCCAGGGCGTTACGCAAGATCGGCAAATCATTCGTTTGTTTGAACCCTTGAGGCATACAATTATGGCTGTGAAGCCTTCTGTCATGGTGGTGCTGCCCACCTATAATGAGCGTGAGAATCTGCCGCAGATTGTGGCGGCATTGTTCGCGCTGGAAGTTCCCAATTTGCAGATTCTCGTTGTGGATGATAACTCGCCGGATGGCACGGGAGCGCTCGCAGAAGAGCTTCGCCAGCAGTACGACGAGCAAGTGCATGTGCTGCACCGCGAAGAAAAAGCAGGGCTAGGCCCCGCCTACCTCGCCGGATTCCGCAAGGCGCTGAACATGGGCGCGGAAGTCATCATCCAGATGGACGCGGACTTCTCTCATCAGCCCAAGTATCTGCCCCAAATTCTGGAAAAACTGAACCAGGCTGATCTCGTGATTGGTTCACGTTTTGCTGTCGGCGGCAGCGTAGATCCTTCCTGGGGGCTGTATCGCAAGCTGTTGTCGTGGTGGGCGAATCGCATTTATACGCCGCTGATCCTTGGGCTTCCGGTGCGGGATGCGACAGCGGGCTTCAAGGCATGGCGGCGCGAGACTCTCTTCGGCATGGATATTGATCGCGTGCAGTCGAATGGATATGTCTTCCAGGTAGAGATGAATTACGTCGCGCATAAGCTCGGCTATACAATCGCAGAAGTGCCGATCTATTTCCCGGATCGCCAGCATGGTGAAAGCAAGATGGATTCTTCTGTTGCTATTGAAGCGGCGCTGCGGGTGTGGCAGTTGCTCTGGCGCTACCGAGGGTTAAATCAGACCGAACGCATCGAAGCCACTGGCATGGTTCTGCCTGAGCCACGTCTCACGCAAAACAACCAACATTCAGACCAGAGTGGCACATAACGGGTACGCAGTTGAGTGGGATGTCAGCGGGTTCGACGTGATCGAACCCCTGCGCATGTGATTCTCGTAGGGGCGTGTCCACGACGCGCCCGGTGGGATGTCAGCGGGCAGGCACAAAACCAGCGCAAGAATCGGACTGCATTGGCCTGCACATTCGGACTAATCTGGGCGTATTGTTAGACAAGTTTGTTTCTGTTTCGCGCTCACACAGACGAGGCTGCTGATGCCAGAAGAATTGATCGGGCAGTTTGCTGCCCTGGGAACGGCGATTCTCTTCGCCTTCGGTTCGACGTTGTTCACACTGTCCGGGCGGTTGGTGGGGTCTACTCTGGTGAACCGCACCCGCCTGCTGATTGCTGTGGTGGTGGTGATGCTGCTGCATACCCTGATGTTCGGTCAGCCGCTGCCGCTGGATGCGAGCGATGATCGCTGGCTGTGGTTGGGGTTATCCGGGCTGGTGGGGCTGGCGATTGGGGATGCCCTGCTGTTTCAGGCATTTGTCATGATTGGTCCGCGCCTCTCCATGCTGATGATGGCGCTGGCTCCGGTGTTGGGGGTGGTGATGGCCTGGGTATTCCTGGGTGAAATTCTCACTGTGCAGGAACTGGTAGGCATCGGCCTGACTGTTGCGGGGGTTGGCTTCGTCGTCAGCGAACGACAGGGCAAACAGAAAAGTACCAGCCTCAATGTTGATACACCGCGCCAGTACATCATCGGTTTGCTATTCGCTTTTGGCGGCGCATTGGGTCAGGCTGGTGGGCAAGTGCTGGCAAAACCGGGCTTGTCGGATGCATTCTCGCCCTGGTCTGCCCTGGTCATCCGGCTGCTGATTGCACTGGTGGCAATCTGGGGCATTTCCATCGTGCGCGGTGAAGTCCTCAAGAGCTATCGCACGCTGAGAGCGCAGCCCCGCGCCCTGACGATGATGAGCATTGCTGCGATTACCGGCCCCGTGATTGGGGTGTGGCTTTCCCTGGTGGCAGTACAGCGTGCGCCCGTCGGTGTTTCGTCGGCGTTGATCGCCTTAACACCCGTTTTCCTGATCCCGATTAGTTACGTCGTTTTCAAAGAACGTCCGACGGTACAGGCGATCACCGGAACGCTGGTCGCATTCGCGGGGACAGCCCTGCTGTTTGTCTGAGGCCGCTGGCGCGTTTTGCCTGAGACGCACTTTGGTAAAAC
Source organism: uncultured Anaerolineaceae bacterium (assembly GCA_964455365.1). Lineage (GTDB taxonomy): Bacteria > Chloroflexota > Anaerolineae > Aggregatilineales > Phototrophicaceae > JAUZRW01. Next base: position 9,903 of record CAYVVZ010000072.1, read on the forward strand.
AACCAGGCTTCAGGCCAGGGTGGTTCGTAACGGGTTCTTTGTTGAACGAGCTGGTCGCAAATGCCACGATTACAGGAGCAGCAGGGCAACCGCTGGTTAACTCAGCGTTTCAGAACCCTGCCTTTTTCGGTATATTCAGGCACACAGACTCAAAAACAAAACCGTTTAGCTGAACGGGTAGGAGCGAAGAATGTCCCACAATAAGAATTTCCCGGCGGGACATGGATGGCGACTCATCATCCTCATGGGGTTGATGTTGTTCAGTGCAAGCTGCGGTACTGCCGCCCCCGCCGAAGAAGAAACCTTGACCACAGGCGCACCCATCGTGCAGATTTCATCGCCGCTTGCCGGGGATGTATACCGCGAGGGTGTCGGTGTGAATATCCTGGTGCGGGTAGAAAACGCCGGGGAAGACCTGGCACGAGTAGCCATTCAGGTCGATGGTGAAATCATCGGCGAAGCGGTACAGCCTGAACTGGGAACCGCACAGACCATCACCATCCGCAATGGGTGGCCTGCAAGCGGTGTTGGTGGGCATGTGATTACAGCGGTTGCCACCCGCGCAGATGGCACCAGCAGCGAACCTGCTAGCGTCAGTATCAATGTTGTCAGCAGTGATGTGGTTTCTGCGGAAGATGATCCTACAGATGAACCAACAGAACTCACTTCACCGACAACCGCTCCTACCCAGGATGCCGCTGGTCAGGGGGAAACAGGTGACGAGCAGCAAGAACAGGTTCAGCCCACCAGCGCCGCCCCCACCAATACCCAGGCTCCGACTGATCCGCCGCCGCCAAGCGCAACACCTACCCCCGACACGCCGCAAGTTCGTGTAACGACGGGCGCGAATATTCGCAGCGGCCCCGGTGTGAACTTCGAACCGCCGATTGGCAGCCTCGCAGCAGGCGCGACGGCAGATATTCTGGCAGTGCATACCAGCGGAACCTGGTACAAGATTCAATATTATAACGGAGATGGCTGGATCTCTTCGGTCGTGGTCGAAGTCACCGGGGATATTTCCGGACTCCCGCGTGAAGCAGGCCCGCCGACTCCCATCCCCGTGACGAATACACCTGTGCCAACGAATACGCCAGAGGCTGCGGCAGATTTGAGCATTACGTTTGAGCAGACCACACCGGAGTTCGAATGTAACCAGACTTCGGAAATCACCATTACAGTAGTTAATTCAGGCACAGGCCCCAGCGAAGCTACTCGCGTGCTGGTCGAAGACCTTTTCAATGGGCAAGTCACTGAGTCGACAGAAGCACCCATCCCGGCATTGCAGCCCAATGAGAGCGCAACTGTTGTTGTCTATCTCACTGTGAGTACAAACTTCGCAGAAGCACATGTCAACCGCATGCGTGTTGATCCTGACAATGTTGTACCTGAAACAAACGAAGGCAATAACACTCGTGAACGTACCTATGTGCTGGGTACAGGTGGTTGCTAAAACAACGAGGCTCATCTACAGAAACTGTGATTCTTGACATTTTCTGCAAACGGCGCAGCACGCTGCGCCCCTACAAATCACACTTTTTACAGATGCTGTTGGCGAATCCATGAATCATTGTGTTTTTGTAGGGGAGCGCCCGTGTGCGCTCCCAGGGCGACCACGTGGGGATCGCCCCTACACCGATTCGCCAACAAGGTCTTTTACACATGAGCCAACAACGAATGGGGGCAGCCATCAAGTTAGGGGTGAATTCTGGTGGATGCAGCGGTTGGTGTGTGGTCATTGAATTGCTAAACAAGGCATATTTCCGTTTGGTTTCCCCTTCCGTCCCTCCACGGCGTAGGGGGAAACCAGGTTCCTCTTTGTGCAGCGGGGAGGGATTTAAGGCTTGTCCGGTAGTAGCCTCATGTTGATTCGCGGTTTTTTCGGTTCTTAACAGGGCACATTGTAGGGACGAGGCCGGTCTCACCCGAAACAACATCTGGAAGATGCCTTCTCAGAAATCGCGCACAATGGGCGAAGCTGAATACGGGATCTCAACATCGCTTTGAATTGGTAGCTGTTGTGCAAAGGCGCGATACTCCATCATTACCTTCACGACTTTCAACCGCATCGCTGTACCTTCCACAGACCAGGCGTATTCAGTCCGCTGGTCTGTGGAGGTGAGAAACTGCTATTTGCGCCGTTGCAACAAGAGCGAAATCCCTAGCCAGATTAAACCTGTGGATAAGACAAAGGTGCTGGCACGCCCATACGATTCTGCAATTGCTCCGGCTAAACTTCCGATTGCCCCGATTGCAAAGACAATCGCTGCGATACGAGGAAAGACGTTGGCGCGGATGGTCGCAATGCCGAACAAAATTCCGCCGCCGAGGTAGAGCAAGCCGTTTACCCCATAGATGGCACCGATTGCGCCGGGGCCTGTGCCTCCCGCAAAGATAGTATAGACTTCCTCGACAAATTCCGGCGAATAGTCAACCAGGGGTGGGATCACAGCCGCTTCCAGAAATGAGAATGCAACGATCAAAATCAACGCGCTGAAGAACAGAAGGTAGCCAATCAGCCCCAGCCAACCAGCCTGTTCGACTTGTCTCGCATAGATCCCTGTGATACCCAGAATCCCGAAGAATGCAAAGCCAAGCGTCATATAATGAGAGAGACCCCAGGCGCTGCTTGTGATCGACTCAAGATCGTGATTGGGGTGCACCAATTGAACTGCTATGTAGAGAATGCCTGCAATAATGGCGGCAAGCCCTGACCAACGGATGATTTGTGTGCTGCTTAGTTTCATGATCTTGCTGTCTCCTGTGTGAATGAATAGTGCAATGCTCTGGCCTGGGTACAAAATGCCCATAACCATTGGTACGGAGTCTTGCTTCGATTAAAGTTCGACAAGGCACTGTACGAAGCGATTTTCAGAAAGTTGCAAGCAAGATAGATTTCCCACCATGAGTCAAATCTTCACAATGCTCCGGTACGATGGGTGTTGATCAGTCTTGATCTTCGGTAGAATGCGTGTACTGGCTCATTGCGAAATGTTCATGTGCTTATGTCTTTCCTGACCCCCCTGGCATTTCTGGCGGCACTGCTGGCAATTCCCATCATTTTGCTGTATATGCTGCGGCTGCGTCGTCGTGAGCAGACTGTCAGCAGCAATTTTCTATGGCAGCAGATTTTGCAAGACCGCGAAGCGAATACGCCCTGGCAGCGGTTGCGGCGCAATTCCCTGCTCTTGCTGCAACTGCTGATCCTGGCCTTGCTGGTGCTGGCTCTGGCGCGTCCCGTGCAGATTGTGCCGACCATCAGCGCACAGAAAACCGTGATTCTGCTGGATGCTTCTGCCAGCATGACGGCGACGGATATAGCCGCAGGGCGCAGCCGCTTTGCCGAAGCGCAGCAGCAAGCCTTGAATATCCTCAGTGAAGCCGGGGCGGAAGACCAGATTTCGCTGATTCGTGTGGGGGCTACTGTTGATTCACTGACGAGCTATACCAACGATTTTGCAGCCCTGCGCGAAGCCGTCCTCTCTGCCGAACCGGGGCAGGGGCGCGGAGATTGGGAAACGGCGCTGACTCTCGCAGCAGCAGGCGCAGCCGGAGCCGAGTCGTTCCGCATCATTTTGATTACCGACGGCGGCATTGATGTCACCGATGTGCTGCCGGAGAATATCCCGCAGCCCTTCGTGATCCCGGTGGGCGAAGCCTCGGATAATCTGGCAATTACCGCCTTAGCAACGGATTCACTGCCGGGACAAGCGCCGCAGTTATTCGTCCAGGTGCGCAATTACAGCGAAGAAGCGGCGGAAACAGCGGTGTTAATCCGCCTGGATGGGGAAATCTGGGATTCCAGCACACAGACCATTTCCGGCAGCAGCCAGCGTTCTTTCGTCTTCCAGGTTGACCAGGATTTCCAGACGGTACAGGCAGAATTGATCCTGGATGACAACGTGCTGGATTATCTGGCGCTGGATAACGTCGCCTATGCGGTGGCAACAGAACGACAAACCCGGCGCTTGCTGCTGCTATCCGCAGAACGCAGCGTCTTTGTGGAGCAAGTATTGCGCAGCTTGCCGGAGGTGCAGGTCTTCCAGGGGGATACCAGCCGTGCTGCACTGCCGGAACAACCCTACGATATTTATGTGTTCAATGGCTGGCTACCCGCCGCACTGCCAGATGGTGATATGCTGATTATCAATCCACCGCAAAGCACCTCGCTGTTCACATTGGGCGATGCAGTAGAAGATGTGGGGGCGATTCGCGTGGCAGATGGGGCGCATCCGCTGGCGGCTTTTTTGAATGTGGATGCAGTGAACTTACTGCGCTATCGTCCGGTGAGCAATGCACCCTGGGCAACGCCGATTTTGCGGGCAGAAAGTGGCGCGGTGCTGCTGGCGGGGGAAATCGGCAGCCAGCAGATTGCCCTGCTGCCCTTCAATTTGCGCGAGAGCGATTTGCCGCTGCAAGTGGCCTGGCCTGTTTTCGTCGCCAATGCGTTGAGCTGGTTTGCCCCGGCAGATTTGCTACCGCAGACCGCGTATCATGTCGGCGATCCGGTGACGATTACCCCGCCACTGAATGCCGAACAGGTGCAGGTTATACCACCGGGGGAGGAACCACGCGCAGTAGACGTTACCAGCAGCGTGCTATCGTTCAGCGATACACAGCAACCGGGGGTGTATCAGGTTGCGTCATTTGCCGGGGAAGAACGCATTGCAGAACAAGCCTTTGCGGTGAATCTCTTCGGCAGTGAAAGCCAGATTGCCCCGCGCCAACCAGAAGACTTGATGCTTGGTGGCGGCATTGCTGCCGGAGACGAGGAAGAGCCACTCGGTCTACGCGAATATTGGTGGGTTCTGGCGTTGCTCTTATTGGGACTTTTGGTGTTAGAATGGAATCTGTATTACAGGAGGTTGCGCCCCCCGGCACAGGTATCCACCCCGACGCGGCGCACAACAGCGCGTTCCTGATGATGATCGTCAGGAATGTGACAACCTCCCTGTCGCAAGCAGCGGGGCATCGAAGGTCAACGGTTTGTCCCTACGAGAGAGGATCTACCAACCCTCGGTATAGGCCTATGTGGATAAACAGAATGCAAAGGCGCTGGTATGGCGCAGGTAGAGCAAACAAAAACCGAGAACAACGAGCAAACTCTGGATCAGCAGATTGAGACCATCCGCGCCCGTCTCTGGCAGGGTGGTTATGATTCACGTCACGATGAGATGCTTCTGAACCAGGCGCACGAAGAGGCGGTGAAGCTGAAGAACACTCGCATGCAAATCCGTGTGATGCGTCTGCTCGGTACATTTGCCTACCTTGTGATGAATCTGGAACAGGCACAGACCTACCTCAACAAAGCGCTGGCGCTGGCCTTGCGGCTGCAAGATACGGCTGAAATGCTCAATCTCGGCGCTAATCTGGGAATCCTTTACCGGGGGCGTGGTGATCCGCAGGAAGCGGTGCGGCATTTTGCTCCCTTCATCGAAAAGCTGGATCTGGTCGAAGTGACCCCCGAACTTGCCCGCTCCGCAGTGACAGTTCTCCTGCGCTATGTGATTTGCCTCGTGCTGGTGCATGATTACGAACAAGCGCAGATGCGGCTGGAAGAAGCCAGCGAAATTCTGAAGCAGTATGACAGAACCGATATTACGCCGGAGGAAGCCCTGGGCTTTCGCTCTTACAGTGCCTATGCACGGGCAGTCATTTACATGTCGCGGGGGGAATATGACCGCGCACAACAACAATGCCAGGAATATGATGATGTCACTCGTCGCCTGGGTAGTTTTCCTGAGCGTTTGCAAGGACGGCTGCTCGTGCTGCGGCTAGGCGTATTGACTGCCCCTGATGAGGAAATCCGCGAACGACGTTGGTTGAATGCGCTGACGACATTCCAGCCCTACCTCATTCATCCCAAGCATCACGTCATCCTGCACCATTTAGGCTTATTTGGTTTCCTGGAAAGTGCGGATTATTTCAGGGAACATGGTCTGTACGGATGCGCAAGGCGCTGTGCCGAACAAGCGCTAGAAATTTTCAGGATTGTGGAGCGCGATGAAATGATCGCCAGAGCGCAAGCATTCCTGGATAAGCTGGAAGAACCAGACAATTGATCCTCATGGAACGTAGGCAACGTAGGGCAAATTGAAAGGATAACCGGACGCGGTATGTACCATGCCCGGTTGTTTGTTTGGGGGGATGTGTCATGGAGATGTGAGGCGATAGATCAAGCTTCATACTCTAGTTCGGCTGCCAGCACGCCTTCGCTGCTGGCTTCGTACAATGCAAAGGAAAGATCATCAAGATCTAGCACGCCGTAAGTCTGGGACGTTTGCCGCGAGCTGCGGAAGGTATACAGCGAACCCGGGTTGAGCAGCACACCGCTTTGCACCCGCATGAACAGCGGAACGTGGGTATGCCCTGTCACCAGGACTTCGACCTTGAGGGAACTCAGCACCATGTTCAGGTAGGTTTCCGAGAGATGATCCCGGTACATGCCCCACATATTATTACCCGGTTTCCCGTGGCACATGTATACCTGCGTGTCACCCAGTTCCCCATGCCAATCAACGGGGAGCGCCTTTAAGTAGCTCGCATTCTCCTCGCTGATGCCGTAAAACCATTCGTCGTGATTGCCGCGCACGGTGATGATTTCGTGCTTGCGGATGCATTCCACAACCTGATTTTGCTCTGGCCCACGCCCGACGAGATCACCCGCACACAAGATGTGTTTGACCTCATGATTTCCCTGCAATTTGTTGAGCGTGGCTTCTAAAGTCGCATAGTCTCCATGAACATCTGAGATGATTCCTACTTTCATTAACTATACCTTCAAGCTGTTGACATAGCTTGATTATAGGCAAGGATGAAAACTTCGTGTACCCTGCAAACATGTGACCCTGCATAGAAAATTCAGCGTCTGGTTCCGTGCATGTTGACCAATCTTCGCCGCTTCTCCTTGTTAATGCTGCTACTTCTTGCCCTGGTGACCGCTGCACAGGATGCCAATTTGCCCCCTTGCAGCGAGCGTCCGCTGGTGGTTTTGCTACCTCGTGTGGAGAGCATTCTCTGGTGCATCGAAAAACCCATCGACCTCGGCAGTGAACTTGTAAGCACGGCGATCACCTTCGCAGAGGATGGCACGTTGTACGCCACCAGTCCGCAGCGAGGGGAATTATTCGCTTTTGGTGATAGCAATGGGGACGACTTGCCAGATCAACCGCGTGTATTGGCGGATGGCCTGCGGCTGCCCAATGGACTCGCGTATGCAGATGGCGTGCTGTACATCGCGGGGGATGGCCTCATCTATGCTTACGAAGACGAGGAAATTCGCGTCCTTGCGGATGATCTCCCAGGGGGGCGCGGCTTCTTCACCAGCGGAATCGCCATCCACGAAGAGGCGCTCTACATCGGGGTTCCGGCTCCTTGCGATGATTGCGTGCCGGATGACCCGCTGCGGGGGACGGTATTGCGGATGACGCTGGATGGTACAGGGCGTGAAGTTGTTGCGCGGGGATTGCGCTATCCTGCTGGATTAGCGATACACGATGGTGCGCTCTGGGTGACGGATTCCGCCAGTGATACGCTGGAACATCAGGGTTTCTACGACGAACTGAATGTGATTGATCTGGCTAGGGATGATGTTCCACACTTTGGCTGGCCTTACTGCATCGGACTGGAAAATGAAGCGCATCTCCCCGGCGATTTCGACTGTGCCGAAGCCACTGCGCCGAGCATCACCTTCGCAACAGGAAGCATTCCACTGGATTTGCTCTCTTACCAGAGCCGTACCTTTCCCTTTCTCACCGGGGATTTGATCTTCGTCCTGGGTGGCAGCCTCTACCAGAATCCCATTCGTGGCTATCAGGTTGGGTTTTTCGATGTGCAGGCAGATGGTACACGGATTGTGGAATCGATTTTGCCACAGGATCGCGTGGTTGCCGGGGTGGATCGCCTGCCCTACGATGCGGAACGTGGGTATGATAGCCGTGCAGTCGAAGTGTTGAATCGGCGCGGTGCGGGAACCTGGCCTCACCGGATCTTCTCTGTTGCAGAAAGTCCAGAAGGATACCTCTATATCAGCGTGGGCGGTGGCATCATTTACGTACTGCGCCCTGGAGATTCTGACCCATGTGAATTCCGCGAATGCGAGGGGTGACCCAAAAGGGGCGACCCGGTGGATCGCCCCTATATGGAGTTTTGGACGGGTCACTAGTCCCCGCTGACCATTACGCCTTCGTCTTTGACACCTTCACCGTTGTAACC
>CAYVVZ010000073.1:0-18093 GCA_964455365.1 uncultured Anaerolineaceae bacterium
AAGCGTTGGGGGAGGTGTCGCGTTAGCGACGGAGGGGGACACAATCCCTACAACCATAGGCGGACAACACAGGTGTTGTCCCTACTTGTACATTTTAGTGACATCGACCGTGAAATGTGTCGTAGACATCGTGCCGTTGAGTCTGTGGTTTTTTGTAGGGGAGGGGTCTGTGACCCTCCCGCGGGCAGGTCTGAGACCTGCCCCCTAGACTTTGGCTTTTTTGGCAATTAGGAAAGTGCATAGTTACAATCAAACTGTAGAAATTGAACTGATCGTATTTTTACCAACAGCAGGTTCAAAGCGTAACATAGTGCCTATTCTCATTCCGACTTGGCAGAAGCCACACACTATCAAAACCTATCATGAAAAATCTGCACAATGTGAATTTTATGCTGGTTGTACCGAGACCAATATTTTGCCCGTTCTTTTGCCGTCCACAACCGCGAACAGGTTTTGGTGCGGTCATCCTGTAGAGATTGCCCTGTGCAATCCGGCAGGCGACCACATCGCGCATTTTCTGTAGGGCATACCGATGAAACCATGTGCCGGGAACCTGCATTGTCGCTCTTGGTCAGTCTCGGTTACACTGCTGCTAAGTTGTGATGATACCTGAGGAAGGGAAACGCGATGCGCCGGATGCTTGTGCTGGTGGGCAGTGTGGTTGTGAGTGCGGCCTTGCTGCTGTGGATTTTGCAGGATGTGCCGATAGAAGAAGTCGGCGCGGCGCTGCGAGAGGCAAGCCTGCTCTGGATTGGGATTTGCTTGCTGATTTCTGTATCGGGCATGTGGGCGCGGTCCAATCGTTGGCGTGGTTTGCTGCAAAACCGGATCAATGCCCGTGATGGGTTCTTCATCATTGCCGTGACCTTCCTCCTGAATCAGCTTCCATTGCGGGCGGGTGAAGTGGCGCGGAGTTTGCTGGCGGCGCAGCGTGGCGTTCCCGTGATGACCGCCGCGACGAGCATTGTAGTGGAGCGCCTGCTGGATTTGCTGATGGTCGTGCTGCTGCTGGCGGTTGCCATCACGCAAATACCAGATGCCCAGCCGGAGATCATTCAGGGCGCGGCTTTTCTGGGTTTCCTGGGATTGGTGGGGTTTGGGGTGCTGCTGTTTTTTGCGCATCGTCCCAATGTCGCGCAGATGGTGCTGGATATTGTGCATCGGGTACTGCCCTTCCTCAAACGTCTGCCGCTGCAAAGTATCCTCGAACATGTGATTGACGGCCTGCAACCACTGACCAATTGGGGAACATTCGCCCATGCCTTGTTCTGGACAGTGATTTCCTGGGCGCATTCTCTGGGCGCGATGTATGCCCTGGTACGCGCAATGGGTATCCAGGAAAATGCCCTGCTGCTATCCACGTTGAGTGTGACGCTGGCCTCCTTCAGCGTGGCAATCCCGCTGAGTGTGGCGGCAATTGGCCCCTTTGAGGCGGCGATTGCAGTTGCCGGGACGCTGGTCAACCTGGATGAAGTGACCTATGTAGCACTCGGTTTCCTGACGCATGGCATCACCGTCCTGAGTTATATTCTGGTCGGCGGTGTGGGGCTGGTAGTTCTGGGTGTCTCGCTGGGGGATGTCTTCAAGCGGGCGCAGGACGAAGCGAAAGAGCAACCCTCGCCAGAAATGGCCTGATAGCCGCACTGGATAGAAACAAAAAGGGGATGCTTCCTATTCAGAAACTTCCCCTTTTGTTTACTGCGTTTGCCCATCAGGGCGTGTACGTTGCTAGAGCTTCCACATGTAGTTCACGCGGGTATCCAGCAAGAGCTGCCCCAGAACATCCATTGAGACGTAGACTTCCATCGCACTGCCCCCCCAGACTTCGGCTGCAATCGTGCCGCCACCATCCAGGATCAGCGTCTTGATGGCGTTGAAGTTGCCGCCAGTGGGCTGCACCCGGACATAGACTGTGCCATCCGGGTTAACAGTGAAGCCGCGCAGCAGTGCTTCTTCGATAGCCGCTTCTTCGCCATTTGCCCAGTATTCCGTCAAAATCTCCCAGATGCCGCTTTGCGCTTTGTACTGGCGCTGCCATTCGTTGTAGGCATTCAGCGGATTGGTACTGAAGATGTTGATCTCGTCACCATCGGTCAGGTTATCCCCGTCCGTATCCGCCATCAAAGGATGCGTGCGGTAGATGTACGTGCCGTTCTTCTCTTCACCATCCAGCAGGCCATCACCATCGGTGTCGTTCAGGGTGGGGTTGGTGAAGATCGTTTCAGCGATGTTCTGCGGGTTGTTGTACTTATCGACATAGTTGATGCTCATGTCGAAGCCGCTGACCATCTCCGTATAGTCGTCGATGCCGTCCTGGTCGGTATCTTCGTTGAATGGATCGGTGACATAGCCGTAAGTCCCCGCCAATTCGTCCGCATTGCTGATGCCGTCCCCATCGGTATCGTTCGGGTCACCACTCTGGGCGCAGAGGGGGTCCGTAGCGACATTGCCATCGGTGGCTTCTTCGTAGTCGTTCAGGTCTGAGTCATCGTCTACATCATCCCCGTCCGAGTCCACGTTGGTCGGGTTGGTGTTATAGACGTTCACTTCCTGACCATCCAGCAGCAGATCACCATCCCGATCCGGGTTCAGCGGACTCAGCGTCGTCAGATTGATGGACACGACGGTTTCATCTTCCGTGCCTGCGCAGAAGGTCATTTCATAGTTTTGAATGCCCAGGTAGGTCACACCGTCGTAGTATTCCTGACCATCTTCCAATCCGTCTCCGTCTGTATCCGGTTCAGTTGGGTCGGTCAGCGCATCATCAATTTCGACATTGTCCGGCAAGCCGTCATCGTCGGTATCATCTTCGTTCGGATCCGTATTGTAGAGAATGATCTCTTCGTAATCCGTCAGTGTATCCGGCGTGCGCGGGTTGCCAGCAAGGTCTTGCGTCCAGAAACCCAGTTCACGGTCACCATCTTCTTGCAGCGGATCAGTTGGCCCCCAGCCATGCGGCCCTGGGGTATCGCCAATCACAATCCAGCCAATGGTTTCATGATAGTCATTGATACCATCGTTGTCTGTATCCACATCACGCGGCAGTGTTCCCAGGCCACCAGAAACATTCCCCGGTGTGATCGTCACGCCGACTTCTTCACCGTCCAGCAGCCCTTCGCCGTCTGTATCTGCTGCACGCGGATCGGTGTTGTAGGTCAGTTCATCACCATCCCACAGGCCATCGTCGTCGGTGTCTTCATCCAGCGGGTCACTGTAGGGTTCCTGCGAAGGTTCTTCCCAGTCCGTGCGTCCATCGCCATCCGTATCCGGGTTCAGCGGGTTGGTCGCCTGGATGTATTCGCACATGTTGTTGCACTGATCGCCGTCGTTGTCGTCCTGGTCGTCATAGTCGGTGAAGGGATCCCAGTAGCGCAGTTCCCACTGATCTGGCAGGCCGTCGCCATCAAGGTCTTCGTCGCAGTCACCGCCCGCAGGTGTTATGGCTGGATCCATCGGGTCGCAGTACGCTTCAACTTCTACGCCGTCATCGTAGCCATCACCATCGCTATCCGGGTTCACCGGGTCGGTGGGGTAGCCACGAACTTCTTCGCAGTCCGTCAGGCCATCATCATCGGTATCGAGGTGCGAAGGACTGGTTCCCCAGAAGTTGCGTTCTTCACCGTCGCGTAGGTTACAGAGCAAGCCTTCCAGCACCTGTTCATTTTCCGGGCCATCCGTGTTGGCGATTTCCGGGTCAGCATCACCACGCGGGTTGTCATTTCTGCCGTTGCCATCATCCTGAATTTCGCTCTGGTCTTTCAGGCCATCGAAGTCACTGTCTTCTTCCGTTGGCGAGATGTCATAGGGCGAACTGATTTCATAGCCATCTTCCAGGCCATCATCATCGGTATCACGGTCATCGGGGTAGGTGCGGTAACCACTCGGCGGGTTGCCGTCGCGTTCTGCGCCATCTTCCAGCCCATCCCCATCACTGTCCGGGTTGGTTGGGTCGGTGAAGGCAATGTGTGGCGGGTTCTCGCCATTGACGATGGTCTGCGTATCGTAGCCGTTGATTTCGTCGTAATCGCTGACACCATCCCCATCAGTATCTGGATTATTTGGATCGGTTAAGTAATCGCCGCACAACTCTTCGTAGTCGTTCAGGCCATCACCATCCGTGTCGTAGCCGTCTGCCACGCCGTCATCATCATTATCCTGATGCGTCGGGTTGCTCTCAAAGCCTTCCGGGTAGGGGATACCGCCTCGGCAAGGAATGACACGGCGAACTTCGGCGAAGTCATTCAGGCCGTCCCCATCACTGTCCGGGTTGGTTGGCAGGGTAACACCGCCGTTGATTTCTTCCTCGTCCGTCAGGCCGTCATTATCGCTGTCTTCCGAGCCAACGCCGATGGGGTTCGTTCCGCGAATTTCTTCTACACCGTTGGTCGCGCCGTCATTATCCGGGTCATCGAATGCGCCGTAGCGTTCCAACCAGGGAACCGGGTTGCCCTCGTCATCCGTTTCGCATGTACCCTGGAAACCATCTGGCGGATCGCTGCCGGGGACAGTCGGTTCATGACCGCCACCACCCACTGCGGCGCAGCCAAACCAGATCAATTCCCAATAATCGTCCAGGCCGTCCGCGTCGAAGTCGTTGTTATCGCCGCGAATTTCAAATGCCTTGAGGACGGTACGCTGCGAGAAGAACTGCATCTCCAGCCGATCCAGATCACCATCAATCAGGCGCAAGAAGGGTGTGATGAATTCGATGGAGGCATCGACTTCCACACGCATCATGAAGCCGTTTTGCAGGTCATCCGGTGTGAATGCTGCACCACCATCACCAGGGCAGCTATACGTCGGGTTGTCATACCCGGTGAAATTCGTGTTGTCGTAATACAGGATGCGTACATCGTCTACCGTCGCAAACCAGATGTCCCGCGCCTCGTTTTCGATCAACGCACAGTCTGCATAATCCGACCCACCCAGGCCGCTAACCTGAGATGTACGGGCGGCATCACGCAGATTGGTCGAAGCGTTGGCATAGACGAGCAAAACGCGCCCATAATCGAAGATTGCCAGCACGACGACCAGCAGAATCGGCGCAATCAAGGAAAACTCTACCAGAGCCTGCCCCCGCGAACGCCGGGCTTTCTTGGGTTGTGTTGTCATGATTGGAGTCTCTTTTTCGTTCACAGCATCCCCCTTATTCCTGAATAATCAGGTGTGATGCTCGTGCGGTTAGCGTGAGGCCATCTTCCCCGGCGATGTCGCGCAGGAGAGGGGTCACCAGCGGGAAATCATAGCGGATCGTCACGGTGATGGTTGAACCAATGCCGACGACTGGATCGCCATCAAAATCCAACGGGAACTCGTATTCAATCTCGTGCAGCCGTGCCAGTTCAATTTCTTGCTGGCTGGCATTCAAAATACGAAATTCCGCATTGTTCGGATTGTCGCAATTATCCAGCGCTGCGTCCGCAGGCGGCTCGTCCGTAGGGGAGATGCACCAGGGATTTTGCGCCAGGAATGTCGCAGCTTCCTGCGCACCTTCTTCCAGCGCAATGTAAATGTAGTACACACGCCCTATGTCCAACAATCCAGAGAGAATTAGCAGCAAAATGGGCAGCGTCAGCGCCACTTCCACCAGGCTCTGCCCACGCTCTTTCTTTCGACTATGGTTCACTCTTGCACCATCCTTCCCTACCCAACGAAATCCTTTACGGGATGTTAGTTTTACTATACCAGAGTGGGGAATTTAGGCGTTGTTTGAAGATGTCTATGTGTTGTTATGATGTCTTCCAACTACGTGCAGCCATAGCAATTGGGAGGGCAAGTCGATCATGTCGAACCCCTCATCAGGCACATGTGTACATTTTTTTATTTTTGGGACGGAAACTGTTTACGGACATCGTGCCGCAAAAGAATGGGTGTAGGGGGTCGATCATGTCGAACCCGCTTTTAGGCCAGCGGGCGCGTCGTGGACACGCCCCTACACATGGTTTTTCGCTGTATCTACCTGAACCCTCGGCGGCTCACATTACCGGGCGAAGATTACGCCGTTGATGCGACCACCAATTTGCTGAACCTGATCCAGCGAGGAGATCGCATTTTCGGAGCGGCTGCGTGCATTTTCCAGCACGAGCAGCACTTCAATGTTACTCAATGCTGCCAGGGTTGAAGCATCCGGGTAGAGCAGAATCGGCGGTGTATTGATGACGATGAAGTCATAGGAGGAGTGCTGGAACAAATACAGCACGCGCTTCATCGCTACCGATTCGAGCAGGCGAATGGGATTATCCTTTGTCGCACCACTGGTCAGAACATCAAGGCGATCTGTGACGTTGTATTGAATCACCTCGTCTACCAGTGTCGTCAGCTTTTCTTCGTCGTCCAGGTCTTCCTGCGTGAGTGATAGCAGGTCAACCAAACCGCGTTCGTTGCTGATTTGCAACGTGTTGGCAATCCCAGGTTCGCGCATATCGGCATCCAGCAGCAGCACCCGTGAACCACTATCCGCAGCAGCCAGCACCAGATTCCCCAACACCGTTTCACGGCGCTCCGTTTTTGTGGGGCTGGAAAAAATATAGGTGGGAACGGCGGCACTCTGATCGCTGTAAATCAGGTTGGTACGCAACATCTGATAAGGTTCTTGCAGCTTTGCATCCAGATTCGTGCGGGCAAGCTGACGACGTGACCCTACGTCCACAGTACCGCGAACCGGAAGTTCCATCACGAGTTCAATGCGGCGTTCGCTGCGGAACGTGGTGTCGGCGGCTTCCAGGAGTACCGCAGCACCGGCAACCAGCATCGCGGAACCGAGGGCGGCGACTGCCGTGAAGAGGCGCGTATTTCCGCTAACCGGACGGGTGGGCGGGATGGCTTCTTGCTGAATGATGATCGCGTTAGTGCGTTGTTCGATCTGTGTAATGGTGGCGGATAGCTGCGCGATGGTTGCAGTTGCCTGGTTAATCTGCCCGATAATATCTGAGCGCTGATCCAGCAAGGCATCAACTTCTTCCTGTGTGCCATCACGCTCTGCCGCCGCAATCCGACCATCCAGATTTTGCAACTGGTTTCGCAGGTCAGAAACCTGGGTTGTCAGCAATTCAATCTGCGATTCGGATAGATCAATCTGATTTTGCAGGGCGGGAGTTACAGTCGATGGATTGCTGATGACCAACTGGTTTGCGACTTCATTGGCGATGGCGGCGGCTGTTTCCGGGTCTGACCAGGTGACGATGATCTCGAACAGCGAGGTATCGAGGATCGCTTCTGTTTCGACACGGCGCTGCAAAATGCCCACATCGGCATCCAACCCTAGCGTATCAATGACGGGTTCCAACACGCGCCGCGTTTCTGCCAGACGAGTGTAGGTCGTGGTTAATTCCTGCCCGATGCGAAGTTCTTCCAGGCCGGGATCCGGGTTCAGCAAGAATGTACCCGCCGCGAGCAACGTTCGCGCTTCGTATTCATCACTTTCCAGATTCAGAACGAAGTAGGCTCCTGCACCAACTGCACCACCGACCAGGATAACAAGCCAGAGCCACTTGCGTAGCACACGTATATAAAAACTAAGGTCGAAATCTAACATCGTGACCGCCCATGAGGTATCTGTGTATTCGGATGCCTTCAAATGTTCAAGACTGTGAGAGACAACATGAACTGGTCACTGCCCCTCGCCGGACATATTACAACAAATTTCGCATAACATGAACCTTGCACGCCTACAAACCTTTGCAAGCCATTGTATGGAATTCTATACGATTCCGTCCCCATTATGCGGGCTTTTTCGCATCCTTGCTACTTGTGTACATCACATTTGGGCTTGTTTTTGGTTTTTTCTGCGCTGCTGCAAACAAAAACAGCATCCCAACGTTGGTCAGGATGCTGTTCGTTTTTTCATGATTGTCTCATCCGCGCAAGGATCATTGGTTTGGGTCGGTGAAGCGCAGGATGGGATCCGTGCATGTGATGCTCTGGCAGATGATTTCATAGAGCTTGCCTTCTGGTGTCGTGATGTTGAGCTGCACTTCCCCAGTTGGCAGCAAATACAACTCCGTGTTGCAGCGCTGCGCAGTTGCCAACATCACAGCCTCGGCGCTCAAGTCCGTTGAGGCGATTTGCGCTTCAGAAACCGTGAAGGCCAGCACGCCCTGTCCATCCACATAGCAATACACATCCAGCCGCTGATCGCCATTGGACGCGGTTGCCGGATACATCACGGCAAACTCGTCACCCATGCGCCAATTCAAGCGCTCATCCGGTGCGCTGAGGTCTACATTCGTTGTACTGCTGCTACCCGTAGAGTCGGCACTATCGACAGCACAACCGAAGGTAATGTCATGATCCAGGTCGCCACCAGGGCCAATCAAAATACCGAAAACCTCTGCAAAACCATTTGCCGGGACGGTGTATTGTAATCGTGCCTGATCTCCTGGGTTGAGTTGTACGCCCACGACCACGCTCACACCATCATAGTAAAGCTGCGGTATGAAAGGCCCCGCACTATAGACAATCACATCCATCTGGATGCGATCTCCTGCATAAAATATCCCGGTTGAGCCGCCGCTTGCAAGCGTTTCACACCCCGGACTCGGCGCAGCATATACGGATGCAATGCCGCTAATGAATAATAAACAGAGGGTGCCAACCACGGCACGCAACGAAATTCCGTACTTGCGAATCATAAGATGCTCATTCCCCGCGTTTCAGCTTTGTTACACGTATATCACACTCTGAGGGGAAATCCCAACGGTACTTTGGTTTGCCAGGTTAGGAATGCATACGAATGTTGTTACATCGTGACAGAACCAGGGACTTGCCACGCTAACATAACGGAGTCACATGATTGTGTTGTTGCAAGGTGAGTGTTACGCAGTAGCCATTGCAGACAACTTTTTCAGCTTCGATGAGCGCTAGTTGTTGGCTGTTAGCGTGTGTTTGTCAATAAAAGTGTTACGTTCAGAATATGCATTTTTTAGCCACTCCCAACCCCCAACCCCCTCCCCGATGCTCAAGGAGGGGGCTAAAAGGCTTGTCCGGTATCGTTTTCGGGCGGAAATCGTACTGATATAGATCATTCTCGGACACGGCACTGCCGTGTCCCTACCCAAAATGCCATCAAATGTAGGGACACAGCATCGCTGTGTCCGCCGCAAACCCAAACAAAGGCATTGCGCTTCCACTCACAACCTCGGTGCTCAATACCGGACAAGCCTTAAAAGTCTCCCCTCACACAGTGGGGGGAGATTTAGAGGGGGGATGCAATGAGCAAAATGGCAAACTTTTGCGTAACTTCAGTTACTTATTTGTTCGTCACGCGGACGATGAACGTCGTACCCAGGCGGCTGAGAACTTCGACGGTGATGCCATTTCCTTTGTCTTCAAAGGTCTCACCCGGAAGCCACATCGCGCCTTCATCGTTGGGATTGCCGTTATTATCGCCATCGACCACATGGGCAGGGGAAGGACGACCCGGCACAACCTGATGCAGCACGACGGCTTCACCCGGCAGGTTGCGATCATAGGCGACGAAGCTGCGTACTTCGATGGTGTAGAAGTCGTTGCTGTTCGCCACCGGAACTTTCACCAGCAGCATATCAATCCCGCTGGTTGCTGTCGTCAGTGCATCCAATGTTACCAGCATCGAGCTTCCCGGCGGTACAGTGACCACTCGTTCCTGCGGAATCCAGCCGAGCATATCCAGGTGGTAGCCAATCGTACCGACCTGATAGCAGCCGAGGTCAGTATTCCCAATGCGGCAGATGGCAGCGGTGTGATTGCTGTTGCCGCCACTCATGACATCCCAGGCCGAATCATAGACTTTGCCGTAAGGCCCTGAGGAGTGCGGCAGTCCCCAACCGTGACCCATCTCATGCGCGATTACATGCAGGGAATTGAAAGCCCAGGGCGGTAACCAGGTGGTGCGGAAGGTGATATTTTTACCGTCCACATTCAGCGGCATGCGTCCACCCCAGGCGCAGCAGCCAAAGGTATCATTGAGCATAACGTTGATGCCGCCGTACTGCGTGAAGTCTACACCATCTTCCTGTGCTGCGAGTTGGGCGCAGTCAGTCAGCAGCATTTGCAGCGCCAACCCCGTATTCAGGCTGGCAGCACGCACATAGCTGAGTTTCTCTTTCGGCAGATCATACCAGCCATACGCGCCGGAGCCGTCAATATTCACCAGATTAGAGGAAGTCTGCCGCCAGTAATGATCCATCCCCGGCGCAGCGTTCACCAGAATTTTCTCGAAATAATCAATGGGCTGCGGGGTGACATCGGTCATATCTCCGAAGCGGCAGGCGATATTCACCCAACGTTCGTTCCCTGTGACTGCATTCTGCAAGCCATCGTTGGATTCCAGGGAAATAATGCTGGTCGGTGTCAGAACTGGAACATCGAGTTCGCTGCTGGGGTCGCTGTCCATCAGCATACCGCTGACCTGAACAGTATCGCCATTCAGCGGCAGCACATCCGCCACCAACGCAGGTGATTCCAATTCATAGAGCAGGCCATCATCGGTCATGACGAAGGCTTCCGTTTCGCCCTGGCCTTGCATGCCCTCATCATCCCCGAAGACCACGCCAAGAGTCCCGGTTGCGGTGATCTGGGTTCCGGCTGCGGGGTAGGCATCTGCCAGCGGGAACAGGTCATCTTGCGGCACATCTTCCGCAGGCGGCTGCGCCATCCATAACAAGAATGCTGCCACCCCCACGAAGCCCAGTAGAATGCGTAAACGTTTGGTCATCACGAAGTGCTTGTTGAACAAGGTATCCATTATGAACCTTCCTGAATAGAAGCTCGTTTATTTTGCGTGAGACGCGGCCTGATGAAACCACGCCAGTGGCTTCATAAAAATACGTCCTATTTCAAACACGGATAGCCCTACTATAGCACAATTCACCCCGGCTTCTGCAACCAACGCACGCCAGACGAAGTGTGATTGCATCAAACGATGCTGTTGGCGAATCCATGAATCATTGTGTTTTTGTAGGGGATCGCCCGTGTGCGCTCCCAGGGCGACCACGTGGGGATCGCCCCTACACCGATTCGCCAACAAGGTCATCAAACTACGTTGAACCCTGGAAACGGAGAGGACACAAAGAAATGTGTAGAGGTAGTATGGCGCATCGCCCTGAAGTCTGATGCTGTTGGTAGAAAATCCCCCTGTGCAGGGTTCACATGGCGCTGCGGAGGTCTTCACCACTGCGCCAGAAATCAGGATGGGCTTCGAGGGTGAAGCGCCGCATATCCATGCCAGGATACCAGCGCGTGCCATCCGGCAGAATCGTGCGCTCATCGAAGACGGCATCCGCCAACTGCGCATCCGTCATATCCGCATCCATGAGGTTCGCCCCACGCAAGTCGGCTTCGCGCAGGTTGGCCTTGCGCAGGTCACATTTGCTGAGGTAGGCGGTATGCAGCACAGCGCCACGCAGGGTTGCGCCGCGTAAATTGGCTTTGAAGAAACGGGCTTCGTGCAAATTCGCACCTGTGAGGAAGGCGTTTTCCAGCAGCGCATTGAAAAGCTTACTGCCTGCCATATCCGCCACACTGAGGGTTGCCCCTTCTAGATTGGCTTTGTTCAACTCTGCCCCGCGCAAATCGGCTTCGCTGAGGCTCGCGCCGCTTAAATCCGCCTCGTTCAGCAGTGCCGCCTGTAAATCAACACTGCCCAAATTCGCTTTGCTGAGGTTGGCTCCGTTCAGGTTTGCCTGCGCCAGTCGCGCCCCGGTCAAATTCGTACCCGCGAGATTCGCCCCGGCAAGCGTCGTGCCGGATAAATCAAATTCCTGCAAATCCACCTTCGGCAGCGAAGCATGGCTCAAATCCGCACCATGCAGCAAATTGGTGCTGCCATTCGTCCAGCCTTCGCGCTGCAACCAATCCAGGGCAGCAATCGCCGTATGGCTATCGCGGCTGGCGACCTGGTTCAGCAGACGTTTTTGCAGGCTGCGGATTTCACGTTGTTCTTGCAAGGTGTTGAGGATGGTTACCGTCAGAAATACGGTGATGACGATGCTGACGAGATGTGCCAGAACAAGGGCGAGATTGTTCGCCAATCCCCCAAGGAGGATCAACAATATAGTTGCCAGGATCAATCCGCCGAGCGATGCAGGACGCAGCAGCAGCGGTACGAAGGACGGTTGGGGGCGTTTCTGAGACATGGTGTGGCTCCTCGTGCTTCGCCTTCGGATGTCACGATAGCACAGGAACGTAAAGAGGAGTTTATGAGTTGCCGCAGAAGCCGATAGAGTGTCGTGCGGGTTTGGTTCTGAAACGGTGAGAATTCTCTGCTGTGCGTCTGGATGTATTTTGCAACCATCTCAATAGGTCGATATGAAATTTCTCGGATATACACGGTGTCACATGATGCGGGTTGCAGGGTTGCTGCGAGGATTGGAAAACCACGTTTCAACGAGGGGATATTTCTGAATGTCTTGGTGTCCTTCGAGCCTTCGTGGTGAAAAATCGTTTTGGTGCGATTGTCCTGTTGGTCTATGTTGGACTCTGCTGCGTATGCGTAGTTTGTGGAATAATGGGGGCTTACCCTGGACAGAGCGAGAAACACATGAGCGAAGCGGCATTACATCCCCCTGGCACAACGCGCCTGAATGCGTTCCTCAATGGTGCAAAAGATACCATTCCCATGATTATCGGTGCGATTCCGTTTGGCATCATCTTCGGCGCGGTAGGAGTCAGCGCGGGTTTATCCCCGGCTGCGGTGATGGGGATGTCGCTGTTGGTCTTCGCGGGTTCGGCGCAGTTCATCGCGGCGGGGCTGGTCGGGCAGGGTGTGGGGATCGCCTTCATTATCCTGACGACCTTCATTGTCAATCTGCGTCATGCGCTCTACGCGGCATCGCTAGGAACCTACATGAGCAACCTTTCACAGCGCTGGCTGCTTCCGCTGGCCTTCTGGCTGACGGATGAAACTTACGCCGTTGTGATCCGCAACTGGTCAGATGAGAATGCAACTCATCGGCGCTGGTATCACCTGGGATCGGCTGTTTCTATGTATCTCAACTGGCAGCTTTGCACGGTGATCGGGCTGGTGGCGGGGACGCAGCTAGAAGGGCTGGCGGATTTAGGGCTGGATTTTGCAATGGTCGTGACCTTCATCGGCATTGTGGTTCCGCTGGTACGCACCCGCCCCATGCTGCTGAGTGCGATTGTCGCCGGGGTGGTCGCGGTGCTGGCAAACGATATGCCCAACAAAGCCGGGTTGATGGTCGCTGCACTGGCAGGGATCATCGCCGGAGTGGTCGCAGAAGCCCTATTGCCACCGGAAAAGCGAGGAACGGTGTAGAACACACTTTTTAGACACGAACCATCAAAAAACAGGGTGTGGATGGTTTCCATACCCTGCGGTGTGTCGCTGAAAAAATGGTTCGGTTTAGCGTTTGGTGAAGGTCGGAGCCTTACGCGCACGCTTGAGACCGGGCTTCTTGCGTTCTTTCACGCGGGCATCGCGTGTGAGCAATCCGCGAGATTTCAGAGCGCTGCGCATATCCGGGTCAATCTTCAGCAATGCACGAGCAATACCAAGCTGGATGGCATCGCGCTGACCAGACAAGCCACCACCGTTAACATGCACGCTGATGTCGTAGTTGCGTTCCTGGCCTACTGCTTCCAGCGGCTGCATCAGGATGGTGACATCGTTGGGGCGCGGCAGGTATTGTTCCAGTTCACGCTCATTCACCAGGATGCGCCCGGTTCCGCCGGGGAAGAGCCGCACCCGTGCAGTCGCCCGCTTGCGACGACCAATTCCTTCGTAGTATTGTGCAGACATCGATTCGCTCCCTTAGATTTCCAGAACTTCAGGCTGCTGGGCTTCATGCGGGTGAGTATCCCCCGTATAAACGCGCAGCTTACCGAGCATCTGCCGCCCCAGTACGCCCTTGGGCAGCATACCCTTCACGGCATATTCGATTGCGCGTTCCGGGTGGCGCTGTAGCAATTCGCGCAGTGTAAGGCTGCGGATGCCACCGGGGAAGCCCGTGTGCCGCCAATAGCGCTTCTGATCCAGGCGGCGGCCTGTGACATGAATTTTGTCGGAGTTGAGGACGATCACATAATCGCCAACATCGAGATTGGGGACGAATTCCGGCTTGTGCTTACCACGCAAGATGGCGGCAATGCGGGTCGCCAAACGCCCCAGCGTTTGATCTTTTGCATCCACGACGTACCACTTCCGCTCGATTTGATCGGGGGTCGTGAAGTGCGTCTTTTGAATTTGTACCTTCATGGTTCCTCTCTTCTTGGCAGTATCGGACTGCCGTCATCTGCTACGTTGTGCGTGGCTCTTGGCTCACACGGTTTTCCCTGGGGGATGCTTCCCCCGGAGCAGGATATTTCACACTCGTCAGTACCAGACCTTGCGGCGGTGCCATCCACTTATTGCGAGAAAGGTCAGCGCTGCGGAACATTTCTTCAAATGCCTGTAGGCTGCGTTGCCCACGCCCGACGGCGACCATACTCCCGACCATGCGCCGCACCATGTGGTACAGAAAGGCGGTTGCTTCTACCTCGTAGCGATAGCCTGCATAGCCTTCCAGCATCACGGGCTGCCACTGCGACCGATAGACGATGCGAACGGTGTTCTTGCCCCGGGGCGGCGTACCGAATGCGGCGAAATCATGTTCACCCATCAGCAGCGCCGCCGCCTCGTGCAGTTTCTGTTCATCCAACTCTTGATGCAACTGCCATGCCCGCTTCGCCAGCAAGGGCTGACGGACGTTGACAACCGCCACAGTATAGCGGTACGTCCGCGACAACGCATCATAGCGCGGATGAAAATCGTCTTGCTGCACAACCTCTTGCAGGGCGATGTCTTGCGGCAGGTAAGTATTCACTGCTTTTAGCAGCGTTGCTTCATCATGCCGCCACACCGCATCGAATGCGATCACTTG
This sequence comes from uncultured Anaerolineaceae bacterium, assembly GCA_964455365.1. Taxonomy (GTDB): domain Bacteria; phylum Chloroflexota; class Anaerolineae; order Aggregatilineales; family Phototrophicaceae; genus JAUZRW01. The sequence goes on from CAYVVZ010000073.1 coordinate 14,859, forward strand.
CCCGGTGGCGTGTACCCCGGTGTCGGTACGTCCCGCTGCTCGCACAATCGTTTCTATGCCGAATACTTTTGCCAGCGCCCCTTCCACCGCTGCTTGCACCGTCGGGTGTTGGGGTTGTCGCTGATAGCCGTAGTAGGCGCTGCCATCATAGGCCAGTGTTGCGCGGTAGCGTTTCATCCTGCTTGCGGCTGGGTGTGTCCCAGCTTATTCTTCACCGATGGACTGGTAATCCACCAGTTCCAGCAGTGCCATATCTGCATTGTCGCCTTTGCGCGGCCCCAGCTTATAAATGCGGGTATAGCCACCCTGGCGTTCGGCGTAGAGTGGTGCAATATCATCGAAGATTTTCTGCACCAGCACCCGGTCATTGTACAAGCGGCTGGCAACCAGGCGGCGAGCATGAATTGCAGGGGCTTCATCCCCGGCTTCTTCTGCCCGTGCCAGGCCACGCTTGGCAATGGTGATGATCCGTTCCGCGTAGCCGCGCACATAATCTGCCTTGGCGCGAGTGGTACGGATGCGCCCATTTTCAAAAAGCTGCATCGCCAGATTGCGGCGCAGCGATTTACGATGGGCGCTGTCGCGGTTGAGTTTCTTCCCTTTGATGCGATGACGCATTGGTCGCGTTCTCCGTTAAGTACCTGAACTAGCTTTCTTCTTCCTCATCGAGAGGCCAGTAGCCCTTTTCTTGCAGTTTCTCGACGAGTTCATCCAACGATTTTTCACCGAAGTTACGGATCGCCAGCATGGCATCTTGCCCACGCTGAAGCATATCAATCACATCGCCAACGCTGGTGATGCCAGTACGCTTGAGCGAGTTGAATACACGCACGCTCAGATCCAATTCTTCGATGGGCTTATCATAAAGCTGATTGGCTTTGCGGTCGGTCGGCTCCGGTTCCACAGGCTGCGGAACTTCGAAGTCATCCCAGGACGCGCCGCTAATCGGCAGCAGGTGGCGCACCATGATCTGCGCAGCCTGACCGAGTGCCTCTTCCGGGCGCACGGTGCCATCTGTCCAGATTTCCATGATGAGCTTATCGTAGTTGGTACGCTGCCCCACGCGGGCACGCAGCACATCATAATTCACACGGCGAATCGGGCTGAAGATCGCATCGACGGGAAGCTCGCCAATGGGCAAACGTCCGCGTTCTTCTGCGGGGCTGTAGCCGCGTCCCTGGCGCACTTCAAATTCCATCTCGATGTGCGTATCGGGCGAATCAACGGTGAATAGATACAGTTCCGGGTTTTCGATGGTGACTTCAGGCGGAACCATGATGTCGGCAGCGGTGACGATGCCTTCGCCGCGATGTTCCAGGCGCAAGCGTGCGCTCTCGACATTATGCAGCACGAGGCGCATCTGCTTCACCTGTAAGATCAACTGAGTCATATCCTCGCGCACACCAGGGATGGCGGAGAATTCGTGATGCACGTCACTGACACGGATGCTGGTAATTGCCGAACCCGGCAGCGAAGACAGCAAAACGCGGCGCAACGCATTGCCGAGGGTCAGGCCGTAGCCGCTTTCGAGCGGGCTAACCACAAAACGCCCGTAATTACGGGTGACGTGTTCGCTCTCTACTTTGTGCGGCAGCACCATATTCTGCGTGATGTTGTTCACATCATGGTTGCTGGCGGTAGAAAAGCTGGATGGTACGCTGGGTTGGGGTGTGCTTGGGTACACCATTCCGGTTGAGGCCTCCTAATTCAAGCCTTACACACGGCGCTTCTTGGGCGGGCGAACACCATTATGAGGGACGGGGGTCACATCGGTGATCGAGCGAACCTTCAGGCCGCTGGCTTGGATCGCACGGATCGCAGCTTCACGACCAGGACCAGGCCCCTTCACGAATACATCAACTTCTTTCATCCCATGCTGCTGGGCAACTTCGGCAGCCGTCGTTGCAGCCATACGTGCAGCATAGGGGGTACTCTTACGGCTTCCTTTGAAGCCAGAAGTCCCCGCGCTTGCCCAGGTCACAACATTCCCACTTTGATCCGTCATCGAGATGATGGAATTGTTGAACGTCGCATAGATATGCGCCTGTCCATAGGGAATATTCTTAAAGACCTTTTTGGCCTGGCGGCGGTTCGTGCGTCTTGCTTTTGCCATAGAACCTCTCCACGTTTCAGTACACTATTCCGGGTAGCAGCGCCCTGTGAATGCGCTCGACAGGGCGTAGGTGAATGGTTTTCAGTTGTTGGCACAGGTTGCTACGAAGGGCAAAACCCGTGCGGCTGAAACCGTCTGACGAGCAAGGATTATTTCTTACCGGCACCACGACGGCGACCGCGCCCCGGAACCGTCTTACGCGGCCCACGACGAGTGCGTGCGTTGGTGCGTGTGCGCTGCCCATGCGCAGGCAAATTACGGCGATGCCGCAGCCCACGATAGCTGTTGATTTCGATCAGGCGCTTGATGTTCATATTCACCTGACGGCGCAAATCCCCTTCTGTGGGGATTTCGCTAATCAACGCACGCAACTTGGAAAGATCATCTTCCGTCAAATCACGAACACGGGTTGTTGGTTCAACGCCAGCCTGCGCCAGAAGCTGCTGGCTGGTGGTCAACCCGATTCCATAAATGTAGGTCAGGGCGACTTCTACCTGCTTATCGCGTGGCAGATCGACACCTTCGATACGAGCCATAAGATGCTCAACTCCTCATCAACCACAAACGCCCAAACCGCAGCGACAGGTTACCCCTGCTTCTGCTTGTGCTTGGGGTTTTTCGAACAAATAATCATGACACGCCCCTTGCGCTTGATAACGCGACACGCAGAGCAGCGCTTCTTAATGGATGCAGATACCTTCATGTTGTTTTCCTCAGTTCGGACGTGTGCCTCTGACGGGCAGAACAGTATAGCAGGGTAGCAATAAAAAGTCTACCGTGATTTCAACTGTAATCACGCCAGAGTAGGTTTAACAGAAAGAATAGGTTGGTGTTCCTCAACCGTCCAGCGACTATCGCACAGTGTACAACAGCCAATAGCACACGGCATAGACTCAGTTCCCGGTACAAGGGAATCACCACCCCTTCTGGTACAGTCCGTAAGGGAGAGTGCTGCGTGCTGGGGACAGGGTGCTGAGTCTTTAGGCAACCTGACAACCGACAACTGATAACTGATAACTGACAACTGATAACTGACAACTGATAACTGACAACCGACAACCTGCGGGGGGGTGCATTTCACTTTGGTGGCAAGTGGCAACACTTCAGCCGCCAGCAGCACGA
>CAYVVZ010000074.1:0-17558 GCA_964455365.1 uncultured Anaerolineaceae bacterium
TCACTGTGATCCCCGCTGCTCTTATCGCATCAGTGTGTGGCATTGTAGGCCGAAGTGTTGCCACCTGCCAACAATCTGAAATGCACCCTGACCCTGCGGGTTAGTTGCGATTCTTTGTTATTTGTGCGATGATCGAACCAGGGGATTTTGAACGGGAAGCTATCACACATGCCGCGTATATTTATCTCGTACCGACGGGATGATACCAAAGACAAAACAGAGCATATCTACTCCCATCTTTCAGCGCAGTTCGGCGCAAATAAAGTCTTCTGGGATTTTGATATTCCCAGCGGGCATGACTTCCGCGAAGTGCTGGAACAACAGGTGCGGGATGCCGATGTGCTGCTGGTGGTGATTGGCGAGCGCTGGCTGGAAATCCTCAAAGAACGCTCCGCTGACCCCATTGATTATGTGCTATTTGAAATTGAAACCGCCATTGACGAAGCGGATACGCTCATCATTCCGGTGCTGGTCAATGGCGCGGGCATGCCCTCAGCCCAGGATTTACCGGAGTCCATTCGCCCGCTGGCCTACCAGCAAGCTCACCGCATCGGCAGTGGAAACGAACTGCGCGGGCATATTGATTCGCTGATCCAGATTATTCGTGCGGAAACCCGCGATACCATCAGCGGCCTGACGGAACCGTTCCGCCAGAACCCGGGGCGCAGCGGCTTGTTGGTGGCCTTTGTGCTGCTGTTGCTGGTGGGCGGGTTCTTCATCGTGAGCCAGGTTGTCGCGCCTGCTGGTGACCCCACCATGACCCCGACACAACGGCGGATCGCCGCCCTACCGAGCAGTGAGCCAACAGAAGAAGCCTTCGCGGAAAGTACAGCCGAACCAACAGAAACCAGCACATCCACTGCCACACAGACCGCAACCAACACACCAACCGATACGCCAACGGCGACCCATACGCCGCGTCCAAGTGCGACACCAACGGCAACGAATACGCCAACGGCGACCCATACGCCTACAGCCACCATGACGGATACGCAAAGTGCGACTATCACGAGTACCGTCACGCGGACAGAGATCCCAACGGATACCGTCACGCCGTCGAATACACCCAGCGCGACCAGCACACCGACGGCAACCCCCACGCCGACATCCACCAACACGCCCACGGCAACCCATACGCTCACGCCATCGCGCACCCCAACAGCTACACACACCGCAGTTGCATTCCCGGATGGACGGCAAATTCGCTTCATCTACAACGACGCGAGTTTCTATATTTTGAACGCTAGCAGCAGCCGCGTGCGCCTCGCGGATTTTTCCTTTGTGGCGCTGAATGCCAACGGAGAACAGGTATCAACCCGCTACCAGGGGGTGCGGTTGGCGACGAGTTATGCCTATGTGGATCGCAACGATCATTGTGCGGCGATAGAAATGCAGGGCGCTGGTGTTGTCCATCTGGAACCAGGAGACTGTGAAACCGACGCAAGCGGCAGCTACAACGCCTATGACTTCCCCATGGAGAACAGCGACGTGATCTTCTGGACGGAAGGACGCGGCGCAGTGGCATTTGTCGTCTACTGGCAAAACCGGGAAATCGCGCAATGCAGCGTCAGCGATGGGGGTCGCCAGGAATGTGCCGTGCGAGTTTCGCCACCGCCAGGGTAAATGGTAGCAAACCTGCCATTTTGCCTGTGGCGAAGTGGCTGAAGTTTGCGTACACTTTTGCGCATGACGACTGAAAATCCATCACGGTACAACCTTCTGATGCTCAGTGGAGACTCTTCGATTGCACGCGGGTCGAAGGGTGCGTTTTATATGATGCTTGAACGGTTCTCAGCCTACTGGAATCGGATCGACATCCTCACCCCCATCGCTCACAATGCGGAAGATAAGGTGATTCATGGCAATGTCCACGTTCACCCCGCGCCGCGCCACCGCCTCTTCCAGCCCTGGTTCATTGCCCGTAAAGGCCGCGAACTCTTTGACGAGCGCCCCTATCATCTGGTCGTGAGCCACGATTATGGCTTCTTCTATAATGGCATTGGTGCCTGGATGCTGCTGCGAGATTGGGAAGTGGATATTCCCTTCATCAGCGAGATTCACCACATCGAAGGCTTCCCGCGTGCTGTGACCCTGCGCGAACGCCTCTGGCGGCAGGCAGCCGATGCCTACCTGCGCTGGTCGCGGGATCGAGTCAGCGCCTATCGCACAGTGAATTGGGAAGTTTCCGATTACCTGGTACGGCGCAATGTCCCCCCGCACAAGGTACTGCGCCTGTCTTCGCTTTACATGGAATTATCTTTGTTTCGCCCCCTAGCCATGGATCAACCCTATGATGTGCTGTATGTGGGGCGCTTGGCGCGGAACAAAGGCATCATGACTCTGCTGGAAGCCATCGCACAATTGCAGCGCACCACTCATCCAGAGATTGTGCTGGGTATTCGTGGCGAAGGATCGCAGCGCCGCCAGGTGGAGCGCAAAATTGCCGCGTTGAAATTGCAGGATCATGTGCGCTGGGTTCCGCCTGTGCCGGATGCAGAGGCGATGATGACGCTCTACAACCGGGCGAAGGTCATCGTCTGCACCTCAACCGTCGAAGGCAATCCCCGTGTGACGGCGGAAGCGATGGCCTGCGGTATTCCAGTGATTTCGACCCGAGTCGGGCTGATGCAAGAGATCATCGAAACCGGGAAAAATGGTTTCCTGGTGGATTGGGATGCGGACGATATGGCGGAGAAGATCGGCTTCTTGCTGGATGGTACGACCCTGCGCGAGAACATGGGCGAAGCCGGGCGCGATACGATGTTCAAGTATCAGGCGCATAAGACCATCGCCCGTTATGCCCAGGCGTATCACCGCGTCATCGAAGGGCTTGACCCACTGCCATTGTAGAGCCTGTTGCGGAGGTATGCCCCATGCCCACACCTGCCTATATCTTACGCCTGCGCCAGAAAATCGGACACGACCTCATCATGATGCCTGTTGCCGGAGCCTTGATGACCAACGATGCGGGTGAAATCTTGCTGCAAAAACGCAGTGACAACGGTCAATGGACGATCCCCGGCGGCGCAATTGAACCGGGCGAAGAACCGGGCGAGGCCATCATCCGTGAAGTGCGAGAAGAAACCGGGCTGGATGTGATCCCGGAACGGCTGGTGGGGGTGTATGGTGGGGGAGCGCATATTGCCCAATACCCGAATGGCGACCAGGTAGCCATGATTGCGCTGATCTTCGCCTGCCGGGTGGTGGGTGGGTTCCTGCAAACGGATGACGACGAGACATTGGAGTTGCAGTACTTCGCGCCGGATGCCCTGCCGCAGAATTTGCCGGAGCGCTACCACAGCATCATCCAGGATTTCGCCACACGCACGGAGCCGTTTTTCTATGTGCCGGAGGAATGAGGGATTGTGAAATCACAGGATCGTGCCGCATTGTGTGAGAGCATGACGCAGCCGTTTGAAAGCGAAATCGCCTTCCCGCATGTGAACGTGCCGTTGCACGTCCCTACAAATATTGTACCTGTAGGGACACCCAACGTGTTACCCGCAACGAGCCAGACACGGACAACCTGCTACTCAGGCACTGCTGGCTTCGCGGGCGCTGTGCAATTTGCTCTTGAGCGCTTCGACATCTGCAAAGGGGCCATCATCATGCGTGACGACGGCGCTCACCACGCGCAGATGATTCTCCTGCATGGCTTGCTTGGCGCGGTCACGATCTCGCAGCGGGTAGAAATATTCGCGGGACTGCGCAATGCGCCGCTCGATGCGATCTTTGATGTCATCCAGCGAATCCGGGTTGGTAATAATCAGGTAGGTTTCTGTACTGAGATGCCCCACGAAATGATCCGCGTCGCCAAATTCGCGCACCGCATTGCGCACCATCAGCGTCACCGCACGCAGCACATCATCGGCTGCGACGAAGCCATAGCGTTCGCGGAAGGTGCTGAGGCTCTCTATGCTGAGTTGCAGGATTGTCCAGCCACTTCTATTGAGTAGGGCGGCTAATTTCTCATCCACCAATTCGCCTTCCGGCAAATCGGTTACGGGGTTGGCGGGGGCGGGCATCTGCGCCCGGTTGATGGCATTGCGCACCCGCAGCCGTAGCTCCTGAATATCAAACGGTTTGGTGATGTAATCCACAACGCCCAGTTCCAGCCCTTGCAGCTTGTCCACACGATCCCGTTTTTCCGTCAGGAAGATGATGGGAATATCCTGCGTTTTGCGGTTGGTGCGCAGCAAGCGGCACAATTCAAAACCGTCAATATCAGGCAGGCGAATATCCAGCATAATCAGGTCGAGGGGGTTGGCATTGGCGACCTGCAAGGCTTCTTCACCCCAGGCTGCTGTGAGTACATCGTAATTCTGTACCCGGAAGTATGAGCTGACCATTTCCGACAGGTCAAGATCATCTTCCACAATCAGCAATTTTGGTTTGTTCATGTGGCCTATTCCCTGCTACGTCCTGTACGTTGTCGGTGAATCGTTCACCACGAAGGCTGCAACCTACGAATATAATTCTGCTGTGTCCCCGCTTCTTTGCTGACGCTACTCGCGCAACCTCAATAGGCTGCACTGCTGCTCAGGGGCGCACGATGAATGTGGAAGACACACTCCGGGTTGCCCGCTGCGCGGCAGGCGACCTCGCGCACGAAAAATTCATAGCCATTGGAAGACCAGCGCAGGCTTTCAATCAGCATGCCTGCCATCATGTGGCAAACGGGCTTTTCGGCCTGCCGTTCCCAGGCATAGGGACTATTCTCAACGATGAAGTGGAATGCGCGTGTGTCTTCTTCCAGGCGGTTGCGCTGATCGCTGAAGTTCTCGAAGAGCGCCGCAAGCCCCTGTAACCCATACTGCGCCCGCCGTTCCACCGGGAGCGCCCGGTATGCCGGGTCACTGGCGGCACGCATTACGCCAAAATCTTTCAAGCCTCGCGCAAATGTTGCCTGCCCGATTCGCAGGGCAATCCCGCGCCCACCGCGAACCCCGTACATCTCTTCCAGGGCAACATTCATAGCAGCAACCGCCGCGAAATCAAATTCCCGTTCCAGGTTATCCGGTGGCGGATTCTTGGCGTACTGCTCCAGGCGGGCGATTTCCAGCAGCGTACCCAGGCCATGCTGCCCCATAACATCATCCATCGCGCTGAACAATGCATGCGCGATTCGGTTGGGGTAATACAATCCACTGGGATTGTGCAACATGGTCTGGCTCTTCTGCGTGGCGCGGTTACGCGCAGCGCCCACAATTAATCAATTTATACAATTTCTTCCAGGGCGGAAACGGCGCGAGTCACATCCAGCAGGATGAGGCCGAGCTTGGCATCTTTGCGTGCCAACACCGTCAACACGGCTTCTTCCCCAATCGATGTGAGGATGACGTAGCCATTTTCCCCTTTGACGTTCACCTGTTCCAGTTCACCGCGTGTGAGTTCGGTGGCGATTCGTTCACCCAGGGAGAGCATCGCAGCACTCATCGCGCTCACGCGGTCTTCTTCAATCCCGGCTGGCAGAGCCGAAGCCATGCTCAAACCATCTACACTCACAATGGCGGCTGCTTCCACATCGCCAGAACTGGCTTGTAGTTCCCGCAGCTTTTCCATCAGCATTTCTGTACGAGAGGCCACAGCGCACACTCCTCCAAATAGGTTTTGCTAAAATATCCGGTCAACAACCCGCCTGTGGCGGAAAGACGAAAATATATTCGTCACAGCTTGCTTGTGTCGCTACAGGAAATTGTACACGATTTAGCACGTAGTTGCACATTGAGCTTCTGCGCGTTTCCTCAATGGTAGGCATACGCTGGCATGGCAGACATACGTTTGCCGAAAAGTTTCATACAGATGAATGTAGCGGCGCGGGAACTTCAGGATTTATCCGGGAATGATGAACAAAAAAGGGACGATTGCTGAACCGTCCCCTGTTGACTGCGGAATTTCTGCTGGAGGTTAGTCGCGTCCGCCTGCGAACAAGCGCAGCAGGAAGATGAACAGGTTGATGAAATCCAGGTACAGGGTGAATGCACCCATGATCGCCAATTTTGCAGTTTCGTTGCTGTACTGCTGGTAGGCTTCTTCTGCTGCCAGGTTCTTGATCTTCTGGGTATCATAGGCCGTCAGTGCCGTGAAGAGCAGCACACCTGCCACGCTGATGATGAAATCAAGCATGGTGCTGGCGAGGAAGATATTCACAACCATTGCGATGATCAGGCCAATCAGCGCCATGAACAAGAAGGTGCCGAACTTGGACAGGTCAATCTTGGTTGTATAGCCGATGACGGTCATCGTGCCGAACAGTCCCGCCGTGCTGAGGAAGGCTTTGGTAATTGCCGTCCCTTGCCCGGTTTCCACCAGGGCGAAGAAGATCACGCCGAAGATCAACCCTTCCAGCGCGGCATAGAACAGGAACAACCCCGTGACGACAGTCGGGGAGACACGACGCATCGCCCACATCATGGCGAAAATGACGACAAATTGCACGATAATCAGCGGCAGCCACAAAGAAGCAGCCATCTGAACCAACTGCTGCGAGTTCGCAACCGCGAAGGATACCCCGGCTGTGACCAGCAGGCCGATTGCCATCCACAGGTAGACCAGGCGCATCAGCGGGCGCACATCGACCTGCGGCAGCGCACGATCTTGCAGGAAGGTGAATCCACCTGAATTGTTGTTATTCCAGTTCATATTGCCCATAAACAACACTCCGTTTTGCGTATCACACTTACGATAGACTGAATCTATTCTAGCATATCCCAAAACTCATGGGGAATTCCCCCCAATTTTTAGGGCTTGCAGTTTTCTACCAATTACGTCCCAGTGTAAATCTTTCGGTTCGTCTAACGCAACAAAACTTGACAAACGCACATCAATTCATAATTCTAGAGTTCTATCAGTTGGAAAAACATTGAGGGATAGTTGGGTGGCGCGGATCTTGCTATTGGAAGATGAATACTTTTTACTGCGGCTTTATGCAAAGGCGCTCACCGCAGCCGGGCATGCCGTCGATACAGCCATGAACGTAGAATCAGCGTTTGAACTCCTGGCGCAGCAATCCTACGATCTGTTTATCTCTGATATACGCATTGGGCAATTTGATGGGGAGACACTGATTGCTCGTCTGGGCACAATATACGAGCCGACAAGCTGCGAAATCCTGGTTATCTCCGCGCATATGGAGCGCTACGAAAGCCTGTGCCGGGCTGTCGGCCTGGTGCATTTCCTGCCCAAACCATTCGCCAACGCAACACTCGTCGAAACTGTGCAACGAGTGCTATCCGGCGATGCCTCGTGAATGCAAGCTCATGTTTCTGCGAGCAGCCATGCTACCGCCCGCTCATATTCGCCATGAAAGAAAAATTCGGCGTGCGTGGCTCGCCCTCTGCTCAGGGTATGGTTGAAGGTTTGTACGATGGAGCGCAGTCCCTTGCCATATGGAAGTAATACGGCTGTCTGGATGTGCTGAATCGCGTGGAAATACTGCTGCATCCACAGCCGAATTTCGCGCAAGCTGTAGCGCACCGGAGGCAGAAAATCATCCGGCAGCACAATGAGGACTCGCTGCAACGGTTGTCCCTGGTCAATAAGCTGGCTCATGCAAGAGAGCCAACTTTCTACAGCCTGTGTGGTAGCCGTCTTGAGATGAAACTCGTGAATTCCATCTATGCGTGGATGATACGAAAAATGCTCGCCCATAGATCGCAATCCCATCATTACGATGTGTTACACTATCAGCATACTGCAAGTTGCGGCTCTGGGAGCCTTAACGAACCAAATTGTTATCTGATCTGCAAATCGTGCAGGTATTTTGGGCGATGCGCCGGATCGCCCCTACGTTTTTCTTCGTGTCCTTCGTGATTTCGTGGTTCAAATCGTTTTGGTGCGTTCGCCCTGCCACCAGCCAACAGCCATTCATATTTATCCAAAACTGACGGTATACTACTCCTCGTGATGGTCAACTGTTCGAGACAAGGGAGAATTGATTTTGACTACATCTGTCAGCACCGACCTGCAACAACTGGCAATTAACACCATTCGTACTCTTTCAATAGATGCAATCCAGAAAGCCAACAGCGGGCATCCCGGCTTGCCGATGGGCGCTGCTCCAATGGCCTATACCCTCTGGCAGAATCATCTGCGTCACAATCCCGCCAACCCACACTGGCACAACCGTGATCGTTTTATCCTCAGCGCGGGGCATGGCAGCATGTTGATCTATTCCCTGCTGCACCTGACCGGATATGACCTCCCGCTGGATGAAATCAAGAACTTCCGGCAGTGGGGCAGCAAAACACCGGGACATCCTGAAGTGCATGAAACCCCCGGTGTTGAAACCACCACTGGCCCCCTGGGGCAGGGTGCTGCAACCGCAGTGGGTTTTGCCCTGGCAGAAGCCTTCCTCGCGCAGCATTTCAACCGCGATGGACACGAAATTGTCGATCATTACACCTATGCCCTGGTCAGTGATGGCGACCTGATGGAAGGAATCAGCGTTGAAGCAACCGCGCTGGCAGGCCATTGGGGGCTGGGCAAACTGATCTTCCTCTATGACGACAACAAAATCACGCTGGATGGCGATGCCGATATGACCTTCACAGAAGACATCGCTGCTCGCTTCCAGGCGCAGGGCTGGCATACGCTGCACGTTGAAGATGGTAATGACGTTGCCGCGATTGATGCCGCCATCCGCGAAGCCCAGGGCGTGACCGATAAGCCGAGCATTCTGCTGATTCACACCATCATCGGGTATGGCAGCCCGAACTACGCCGGAACCAGCGAAGCACACGGGAAAGCCCTGGGTGCAGAAGAGATCAAGCTCACCAAAGAGAACCTCGGCTGGCCCAGCCAGGAATCATTCTACATTCCCGGCGAAGCGCTGGAACATTTCCGCGAAGCACTGACCAGGGGTGAAACATCTGAGTACCTGTGGAATGAAAAGTATGCTGCCTACAAAGAAGCCTACCCGGAATTGGCAGCGGACTATGAGCGAGCCTTCGCGGGTGAACTGCCAGAAGGATGGGACGCAGACATCCCGGCATACAGCGAAGGCAGCATCGCCACCCGTAACGCCCTGGGTGAAGTGCTGAATGCCATTGCAAAACATGTCCCGACTATGATCGGCGGAGATGCTGATCTGGCAGGCAGCACCAAGACGCTCGTCAAAGGCGCGGAGAATACCGGGCATGGCAAAGCCGCTGCACGCAATATCCGCTTTGGGGTGCGCGAACACGGTATGGGTGCGATTGTGAACGGCCTCGCCCTGCATGGTGGCATCATCCGCCCCTACAGCGCCACCTTCCTCACCTTCAGCGATTACATGCGCGGCGCGATCCGCCTGGGTTCGCTGATGGAAGTACCCGCCACCTACATCTTCACCCATGACAGCATCGGCCTGGGTGAAGATGGCCCCACCCATCAACCGGTTGAACATGTGATGAGCCTGCGTGCTATTCCGAACCTGGCGGTCTTCCGTCCGGCAGATGCCAATGAGATGGCAGGCGCATGGAAGGCAATCATGGAACTGGATGGCCCCGCCGTGCTGATCGGTTCCCGCCAGAATTTGCGCGTGCTGGACTCCGACAACGTAGAAGGCATTCACGAAGGAGTTGCACGCGGAGCCTATGTGCTGACGGAAAGCGCCAGCATCAAGAAAGGCCGCCCGGAAGTCATCCTCATGGCGACGGGTTCCGAGGTGGAAATTGCCCTGGAAGCCTTTGAAGCGCTGGATGCGGAAGGCGTGAAGGTTCGCGTGGTCAGCATGCCGTGCTGGGAACTCTTCGATGAGCAGGACGACGGCTACTATGAAAGCGTGCTGCCGGAAGATGTCACCGCCCGTGTGAGCATCGAAGCCGGAACAACGCTCGGTTGGCGCAAATACGTCGGCAATGATGGTACAACGATTGGCGTAGATCGCTTCGGCGCGAGCGCTCCCTATGAAAAAGTCTACGAAGAATTCGGCCTCACTGCCAGAGCAGTTGTGGAAGCGGTCGGGGATTTGATCGACTAAGAACCTATGGTTCTGCGCATGTAGTCGAACCCGTTTTCGAGCCATTGGGTGCGTCGTGGATACATTGTACGGTGTACTATCTTTGGGACAGAAACTGTTTACGGACATCGTGCCGCAAAGATCGGGTGTAGGGGTTCGACATGATCGAACCCGCTTTCAGGCCAGCGGGCGCGTCGTGGACACGCCCCTACGAGAAACAACATTTCAACGGCACGATGTCACTAAAACGTACAAGCAGAGACAACACCTGTGTCACACGACATAGGGTTGTAGGGATTGTGTCCCCCTCCGTCGCTAACGCGACACCTCCCCCAAAGCGTTGGGGGAGGTTTGTCTGCGCGGCAGTGAGCCAGAAAGCCCCCTCCCTAATGCGTTGGGGAGGGGGTTGGGGGTGGGGACAGTTCTTGGAATCAGGCCAATATCCGCAAAACCCTGTGTCGCATTCCAGCAACCTAACTCTATGCCGTGCAACACCTGTGTTGTCCGCCTATGGTTGTTTCGGACGAGACAGGTCTCGTCCCTACAATGTGACCTGTTAAGAACCGAAAAAACTGCCAATGAACAGGATGCGAATACCGGACGTAATTATTCACCTTGCCATGAGAAATTTCTGGTTTTGCCCAAACGGGCGCAATGCATTGCGCCCCTACGGTTCACAGAGGGCGTTGTTGGGGTAATGGACTGCCTCGCCCGCTAGAAATCACGGATAGGTGAATAGATACTACCGGACAAGCCTTTTAATCCTCGGTGACTTTTATTTACAAACACGTCCTAACCGCCAACTGCTACCAGCTAACGCTCATCAGAAGCTGAAAAAGTTGCCTGCAAAGGCTGCTGCGTAACATCTCTTATTCATCTATTTTGCTGGATAAGATTTTCTGCTTACACTGCTCCAGCCAGCGAAGATAGGTTTCTTCCAGGGCGATGCCAAAATCCAGCGTCATCTGCCAGAACTGCTGCTGCCGCCGCATGACCGCATCAGGACTCACTGGCATATCAATCTCGTGATAGGCTGCCAGCCGCGCTTGATGCCCTGCAATCTGCGCCTCAATGTGCTGCAAAATCACCTCATCCGGCAGGCTGCTGGCGAAGAACAACTGCACCAGGAAGGCTTCGCGGTGCGTATAAAGGGCTTGCTCCTCGCCCAGCCAGCGCTCTAACTCGGCCTTTCCTCCTGGTGTGATCTGATACACTTTGCGGTTGGGGCGATCTTCCTGGATTTCCAGCTCACTTATCACCCAACCTTCTCCCGCCATCTTATCCAGCGTGCGGTAAATCTGCGCCTGATCTGCCCGCCAGAAATGCGCGACGGTCTGGTCAAACGCCAGATGTTTCAGGTCATAGCCACTCATGGGCTGAATGCTCAACAATCCCAGAATTGCATGGCTCAGGGACATGGGTCTTTCCTTTCTGGATGGGGTTTTCCCATCTAAACATATGAATTATTCAACCGATTGTCTCTGCGGACGTGCCGTTGCACGTCGTGAAAAAACGACATTGAGACATCAATTGACAACCAACAATGCCCGTGCAGATGACATTCTTCCCGAATCAGATGGGAAGAAAATCAGCATCCCCCAACATAGAAGCGGAGTATCATATAAGACAAGTCATATATGCATATCCTAGCCGGAAAGTCATCCGCTAGACAAGAGGAGGAACCTCATGAATCCGTTCTGGAAAGCCTTCATTCGCCTGCAAAATCCCATGATGAAATGGTTGCTCGGTTCACCGCTGCATTTCTTCACCAGTGGCATGTTCATGCTCATCACCTTCACCGGGCGCAAATCCGGCAAAACGTATATGACCCCGGTGCAGTACAGGCAGGAGGACAATACGCTCTATGTCATCACCAGCGCGGACTATACCTGGTGGAAGAATCTGCGCGGCGGCGTGGAAGTGAAGCTGCGACTGCGCGGCAAGGATGTCTCCGCATGGTCAGAAACTTCTTCTGATCCTGCAACCATTGCTGCTGTGATCGAGAAGATTTATCCCTCACTCTCGGAAGCAGCCCGCACCGATTTTGTTCCCGGCAAAGTAGCTATCACGCTGCAACTTCAGGAAGCCACGCAGTTCGCAGCAAACCAGGAGGTCGTATCATGAAACGTTTCCAATCACTTTTGCCCTGGCGTTTCCTGCTGCTGACCTATGGCATCTCCTGGATTCTGTGGGCGCTGCTGGCAGCAACACAGATTGACATCACAACCAATTTGCGCGTGGGGCTGATCTATGTCCTGGGTGGATTTGGCCCCACCATCGCGGGCATTATTACCGTCCACACCACGCAAAACTTGCTCGAAATGCGCAACTTCTGGCAGCGCGTGCTGCAACCCCGGCGCATCCAACCGCGCTGGCTGCTGGTCATCCTGGGGTTGTATCCCACAACGCTGCTGCTCTCGTTTGCAATTGTCGCCATGATCGGTGGAAATCCGCCGCAGTTCGACTACCTGGGTGAACTCCTGCGTGATCCAGCGCTGCTGGTGATTATCGCCCTCTCGGTGCTGCTCATTGGCCCCGTGTCCGAAGAATTGGGCTGGCGCGGTTACTTGCAGGATTGGCTGCAAAAGCGCTTTTCGCCACTGGTTGCCAGCTTATGGATGGGCTTCGCCTGGTGGCTGTGGCATGTGCCGCTGGTGCTGGTGGTTGGCTCAGATATGTACGGTTCCGCCATTGATGCCACCTTCGTTTTCGGCTTCCTGGGAACAACCATCCTGTATTCGATCCTCTTCACCTGGGTATACAACCACAATCAACGCAGTGTGCTGGCAGCGATCCTGATGCATTTTTCGGTGAATCTTTCCACCAATCTGCTCGTGGCTCCGCCGGATGTCTTCATGGTGGAATTGTTCTTGCTGATGGGAATTGCGGTGCTGGTCATCGTTCGCGGTGGATTAAAGCCGCGCAAAGACGGATTGTTGGGAGCCATCTCGTGAACGAGTACAGGAAGTGGATTCCGGTGAGCATCACAGGCATTCGGCTGATTCTCGCTCCGTTTTTGTGGGCAGCGCTCGATCAATTCGCGCAGGGATGGGCGCTGCTGCTCACGGCGGCTTCGCTGGCGAGCCGTTTCCTGCATCTGCGCTGCCTGTCCTGATGATGGATGAAGCCGTGTCAGGGCAATCGCTTCAAATGTAGCTTGGATTTGCAGGACAAGAAACCGATCAAAACGACGAACTCAACAAATGGCAAATACGCCAAGCCAAGCGAAAACACAATTTCTGCTTTCAGTTATTTCGGTCACGACATGTCGTGACCCTACGGTTTTCTTCGTGTCCTTTGCGTCTTTGTGGTTCAAATCGTTTTGAAGCAATCGCCCTGGAAGCCGTGTGATCCTGTATTGCCCCGTGCGGGTTTTTCGCGCTACACTGCGAATTGAATCGAGATTCAAATTCCGCGAAAAGAGCAAAACCCCATGAGTAAAGAAACATTGCCTGCCGTGCAGCGCTTCGAGAGCAGCACGGGCGTACACATCTATCGCCTGCCGATGTTCGTATTCCCTGGCTTTGTGGGCTATGCCTATCTGCTGCTGGGTGCTGGCGTGCCAACCTTGGTGGATACAGGCAGCGGATTCGAGCGCAGTAACAATGATTTGATGGCAGGTTTAGCGGCGGTGAATGCTGAATTTGGCGAAGATTTTTCGGTGACAGATATTGAGCGCATCATCGTCACACATGGACATATCGACCACTTCGGCGGCTTGCCCCATATGCAGGAAGCGACAGGCGGCGCACAAATTGGGGTGCATCCGCTGGATCGGCGTATTTTGACCAATTACGAGGAACGGGTGGTGGTCGCCACCAAAGACCTGCGCATCTTCCTGGAACGTGCGGGGGTGAAGGAAGAACGCCGGGGCGAACTACTGAATATGTATGGCTTCAGCAAGCAGCATACCCGCTCTGTGAATGTGGACTTCATGTTTGATGATGGGGCAACCTTCGATGGGATGGAATTTTTCCATGTGCCGGGGCATTGCTCCGGGCAAGTCGCCATCCGCATTGGTGATGTGCTGCTCAGTGCAGATCATATTCTCTCGCGCACGTCTCCGCATCTGGCGGCGGAGAATATCACGCACTGGACGGGGCTGGCACACTACCGCGATTCACTGCGCAAAATCCGCACATTAGAGGGAATCAATCTGGTTCTGGGTGGGCATGAAGACCCCATGTACGATTTACATGGGCGCATTGATGCGCTGCAAGATCGCATTGATGAAAAGCTGCGCTGGATGCTGAAGATGATTGCAGAAGCAGGTGAACCGCTGTCGATTGTGGAGATCAGCAAGCGCCGATTCCCGGATAAGCACGGCTTCGATGTGCTGCTGGCCTTGCTGGAAGCCGGGGCGTTCGTCGAATATCTCTATGATCGTGGCTACCTCGGCATCGCCAACCTTGCAGAGTTTGAACACGACGATAATCCGGTGCTGTTGTATACCGTCTTGTGATGGCACGAGGTGTACGGGCGACCCAGTACCCAGTGTGCGTGAGTCGCCCGCAAACCTGCCGTGTTCTCTAGCGCTTGTCCAGCGTCATTTGCATACCATACTTGGGACGCAGCGTAATCAAGGGTTCTGGCACAACGCGATGCCCTGGTACGAGATGCAGACGGTAGCGCTGTGCGATACTCGCCAGGATGATCTTCGCCTCCATCATGGCGAACGAATTACCGATGCAGATGCGCGGCCCCCCGCCGAAGGGGAAGTAGGCATATTTGTGGCGGGCATGTTCTGCTTCTGGTGTGAAACGTTCCGGGATGAAACGCTCTGGCTCATCCCAATAATCCGGGTGACGATGCACCACATAGCTAGAGATCAGCACCCCGGCGTATTTGGGCAAGATGTAATCCCCAATTTCCACATCTTCCTGTGCCTGCCGTCCGAAGTTCCAGGCCGGAGGATAGAGGCGCATGGCTTCCTTCAGCACCATCTCGGTATATTCCAGCTTGCCCAGGTCTTCCAGCGTGGGAGGGTTACCGTTCAGCACAGTATCCACTTCATCGAGAAGTTTGTCCTCTGCTTGGGGATTTTGTGCCAGCAGGTAGAACGTCCAGGTCAGGGCGTTGGCGGTTGTCTCATGCCCCGCAAGCACCAATGTGAGGGCTTCATCGCGCAACTGCTGGTCCGTCATGCCATTCCCCTCCTCATCACGCGCCAGCAGCAGCATCGAGAGCAAGTCACCGTGGTCTTCTCCGGTGTGGCGGCGCTCCTCAATGATGGGGTTCATCACGCTTTCCAGCGTTTCAATCACCTGCCTGCGACGGTTGCGCGTGGGAGTGGGAACCCAGTGTGGCAGCCGGATAATCTGCTTGGCGGTGTTGGGAATATCTGCCAGAAGGAATTCCAGCGCTTCCGAAACTTGCCCGGAAGACGTTGAAAGGTCTGCATCGAAGAGCGTTTTGCCCACAATCCACAACGTCAGGCGCATCATCTCTTCGCTGATGTTGCGCTCCTCTCCATCCTGCCACTCATCCAGCATTTGCCGGGAATAATTCGTCATGGTCTCTGCATAGGCATTGATGCGCTTCACATGGAAGGCAGGCTGTGCCAGTTTACGCTGACGTTTCCAGAATTCGCCATCGCTGATGAGCAGGCCATTTCCCAGGTAAAGGCTCAACAGCCGTTTATAGATTGGCGATTTATGGAACGAACTGGCTTTGTGTACCAGCACTTGCTGGATCATATCCGGGTTGTTGATCTGAAAGAGCGTCATGCCATTGGCATCGAGCTTCACGATGTCGCCGTACTGCTGAAAGTTCTGCATGTAGAATGGCAGCGGGTCGGTGAACTTCAGCAGATGACCGCCGATGATGCCTCTGGGGGGACTGGGTGGTACGTGCGATAGGGCGGGTGATTGCATCATAACTAACCTCTGTGTCTAGAAACGGACAACCTATCTACATTCTACTGCCGAATACGTGATCTTTGACATGGAAGTTTCATGAATTTATTCGGTATGTACATTAGTAGACAGATGTATCCATCCTCAAGGGGATCGTACCCGGTGCTATTTGAGTTTGTATCGACCAGAATAACGGAGAAAACGTTGGTCATTGAATGAATAACTGACCTGACACACAGGCTCCTGAAAACGGGTAGGTTAGGCAGAGCAGTCGATGAGCGTCTACGAATCTCTGCGAGAGCGATAGAAGCGGTAGAAGTGATCCAGCACCTGACCGATGCCCGGTTGCATCAATAGGCGATAGACCGCAACCATCACCCGTGGATTTTCGGAGATGGAAAAATGCCCCAGGGCTTTCAGCAGGTCGATTTTTGTTTGCCAATCGCCGGGGACTTGGGCGTTTAATTTGCGCAGGGCATCGGCTTCATCGGTTGCAATGCCATAAGCCTGGTACATCTGCGCGATTTCTGCCTGCCGAACGGCCTCGGCCTTTGTGCCTTTGCTCTCTGGCTGATGGCGAAATCCGCCGAGGTACTGCGGCAAAAAGGTGAATTCATAGCCAGCCTGGATCATGCGCTGCCAGTAGTCATAATCCATGATGTAGTAACGCTCTTCGTTCAGCGCCCCCACATCTTCCCAGACCTTCCGCCGCCAGAAGGTAGTTTCCTGCATGATGGGGCAGTAATAGCGCAGGATGTCATTGGTGGGGATGCCGCGAAAGAGGTTGGCGACGAATTTACCGCGTGGGTTGATGATCTTGCGCATCCCGGTGACGATGTTCACCTGTGGATTGCGCTGGAACACGTTCGCTACCTGGTGCAGCGCCCCCGGCAGCAGCACATCATCGGAGTTCAACCAGCCCAGGATGTCCCCGGTGCTGCGCTCGAAACCCTTGTTGATGGCGTGCGTCTGGCCTCGGTCGGGTTCGCTGACCCAGTACGCCAGTTTGTCGGCATAGCGCTGGATGATCTCCACCGATTGATCGTTGCTGCCACCATCCATGACGATGTATTCCAGGTTGGGATAGCCCTGGTTCAGCACCGATTGAATGGTGGCTTCGATGTAATCACCCTGGTTGTAAGAAGGGGTGACGATGGTGATACGCGGGAGCGAAGCGGCTTCGGTCATCATAGCTGCCAGAAATTGATCGCTTTAGATGAACTGCGCCATAGCGACCAGCGCCACGAACAGCACCGCTGCCAGGATCCCCATATTGCGCAGATCAAACAGCACATGCTGGTAATCCTGGCGCAGATCTTCTTGAGTCACGGTGACGGTGGGATTATGCAGAATCTCTTCGATCATCTCATGTGTGAGTTCCCCACGTTGGCGGCTGCGCTCAAGCTGTACCGGGCTGACCTTACGGCGGCGAGAGCCTTCGCCATTCGGTGTGGCGGCTTTCGGTTTTTCCGGCACGGGGTCTTCGGCTTGCTTCGCTTCCTCTGCCGGAACCTCTTCGCCTTCTGCCTGACGGCGTGCGCGTTCCAGGGTGGATTTTGGCAAGTTCGGTTTTTTGCTGCTGCGTCTACGCTTCGCCATGAGTGCGACCTCTCACAAAGGTTGTGCGGATGAACAGCCGCCATGATAGCCCCGCACAGTGTATTTTGACAGCATGGAATCTGGGACTGACAATACCCCGCATTCAGGCGGGTGCATTTCAGATTGTTGGCAGGTGGCAACCCTTCGGCCTACATTGCCACACG
>CAYVVZ010000075.1:0-16752 GCA_964455365.1 uncultured Anaerolineaceae bacterium
GTCGCGTTAGCGACGGAGGGGGACACAATCCCTACAACCCTACGGCGGGTAACACAGGTGTTGTCCGCCTATAATTGTTTCGGACGACACAGGCCTCGTCCCTACAACAGGCTCAGTCAAGATACGAGAAGACCTACAATGACCCTGATAATATTCCCGAACGGGGACTTTAATCCTCGGCGACTTTTCACGGTCGATGTCACTAAAATGTAGAGGTTCGACATGAGCGAACCTCTATGAATCCATGTTTTTCACTGGCTCCGGCAGGCGCTCCAGCAGGGCTTCCAACAACTCTTCCGTGACCGCTTCTGGCTGCTGATCCGCATTGATGCGCAGGAAGCGTTCTGGCTGTTCTGCGATGATGGTCTGGTAGCCATCATACACGCGCTGATGAAAAGCCAATTCCAGGGCATCCAGCCGATTCCAGTCTTCCCCTAAAAACTGCCCCCTGCGCCGACGATCCAGCCCGCGCACTGGCTGCAAATCCAGGTACACTGTCAAATCCGGGGATAAGCCATCCGTCGCAAACCGCAGAATCTGCTTGAGATCATCCACCGGGAGACCGTGTCCATATCCTTGATAGGCCAGTGTCGAATCCGAATAACGATCACACAGCACAATGCAGCCTTCTTCCAACCAGGGACGGATCACTTCCCCCACAAGCTGCGCCCGTGATGCACAGAAGAGCAATAATTCCGCACGCGGTTGCATATCCGTATTATTCAGATTGTCCAGCAGAATCGTGCGAATCTGGTCACCGATGGATGTGCCACCCGGTTCGCGGGTCAGCCGCACTTTATAGCCTATCTCCTGAAGTTTTGCATATACCTGCTTGATTTGCGTGGTTTTCCCGCTGCCTTCTGTGCCTTCAAACGTGATGAACATATGCTTCCCGGATGCATCATTTGAGTACCGCTGCACATTGTAGCAGGGCATCCCGCGAGAGGGCATAGGGGCATTGTGGTCGGCATTGCTCAAAAAACCAATTGAACCACGAAGCCACAAAGTACACGAAGACACCAACAAAAATTCACATCTTGAAGTAGCACCTGCAACCTTCTGTCAATCTCGCAAATTCAATTGGTAGGGCGCAACAGGTATCGCCCAGTTCATCCTGGCCTTGAATGGACTTGGATGGTCTGGTAATGGACTTATAATGGTATTAGACTGGATCACAATCGAAGGTGAATAAGAACCTATCCGAAAATGGTTCCTACGGATGCAACCTGTCGTCGGGGTTCGATCCTGTCAAACCCGTCTTCAGGCCAGCGGGCGCGTCGTGAACACGCCCCTACGGAATTCTCGGATAGACACTACACCCATTCGTGTTGTTCCCCTTCCTAAATCCCTCCCCGGTGTGCAGGGAGGGACTCGGTTTCTCCTTATGTAGTTGGGAGGACGGGAGGGGGGAGTACAGGCGAATGGTCGTATATCCATCCGTCATGAAGTGCGAGTGTTGTGCTATGTCCAACAAGATTTCTGTGCATATTGACCGCGAGAGCGAAGAACCCATCTACCGCCAGTTGATCCGTCAGCTTCAGTTGCAGATTGAAAGTGGCGAATTGCCCCCCGGCACACGTCTACCCGCCAGCCGCAGCCTTGCCAATCATATGGATGTCAGCCGAATCAGTGTGGTGAATGCCTATTCTGAACTGCGTACACAGGGCTATCTCAGCGCTCATGCGGGACGCGGAACCTTCGTCTCGCGGGATTTCAACCCCGGCGGCAATGGGGTAACAGGTGATTCCGATACGGGCAGCCGCAGTTTGCCGGATCATTCGCTGCGGGATTTGATGCGGATGTCGCAGCGCCCCGGCATCATCAATTTCTCGCATGGTGCGCCGCCCCCGGAATTCTTCCCGGTTTCTGCGCTAAAAGATGCCATCAACGCCGTGCTGGAACGAGATGGCCCCTATGCCCTGACCTACGAAGTGGCGGAAGGTTATGAGCCACTGCGGGCTGCGGTGCGAGATTATGTCAGCGCTCATGGCATCCAGACGCGAGTAGAAAATGTGCTGATTACAGGTGGTGCGCAGCAGGCGATTGATCTGGTGGTGCAGGCGTTGGTAGCAGAAGGGGATACCATCGTCACATCGAACCCGACCTATGTGGGTGTGCTGGATACAGCGCGGACACGGCGCGTGCATGTGCATGGGATTCCGGTGGATGAATACGGAATCCGGCTGGATTACCTGGAAAGTTACCTGATGGAGAACACCCCGCGCCTGATCTACGTCGTGCCGAGTTTCCAGAATCCCACCGGGCAGGTGATGCCGATTCATCGCCGCCGCCAACTGCTGAATCTGGCACGGGAATATGGCGTGCAAATCCTGGAAGATTCGGTGTATCACGAATTCCGCTTTGAAGGAGAACCGCTGCCGCCGTTGAAAGCACTGGATGAAGCCAACACCGTAATTCATATCAGCGCCTTCACCAAGATGCTGCTGCCAGGGATGCGCATCGGCTACTTAATTGCATCTGGCAAAACGCATGAACGGCTGGTGCGGGTCAAGCAAGCGGCGGACATCAGCACCAGCGGCCTGAACCAACGCACGATTCACCTGATGTTGCAGCGCGGAATCCTGGCGCAGCAGCTCAGTCGCAATAACCGCGAACTGCGCCGCCGCCGGGATGCTGCTCTCGCGGCTGCGGATCGCTACTTCCCGCCGGGGACGCAGTGGGCTGTTCCACAGGGAGGCTTGTATCTGTGGGTGACGCTGCCGAACACTGGCCCCACCGCTGCCGAGTTGTACATTGCTGCGGTACAAAACGGTGTCGCTTTTGCGATTGGCAACATTTTCCACCTGGATCATGGAGGAAGTTTCAACATGCGTTTGAATTACGGCTTACAAACGCCAGAGCGCATCACGGAAGGCTTCCGCAGATTGGGGCAAGCCTGGGAGAATCTCGCAGCGGATTACGATGAATTTGAGAATCCGCCGCTGATGTGAGCGCCTTTACGCAGATTTACCGTCAGTTTTGGATAAGCATTTGACAGCATCTAGAGGGTGTTTGGGCAGCGAATGGAGGGTTTCAGACCCTCGCCTACACATAAAAATGCCTTTTTGTAGGGGTGGATCATGATCCGCCCGAAATAATTAAGACCTAACCTGATGGCTATCATTCGCTGGATTGCCCGATAGCATTCAGACCAAAAAGGAGGAAAATATCATGGCATTGAAACTAGATTTGATTGGGATCATCGTTGCAGATATGGCGAAGTCGCTGGCATTTTACCGGGCATTGGGGCTGGATATTCCGCCGGAGATGGACAGCGAAGGCCATGTCGAAATCACGCTTGAAAATGGTCTGCGCCTCGCCTGGGATACACAGGAGATCATCCGCAGTTTTGACGAAAGCTGGCAGCCAGGGAGCGGGCATCATCAGATGGGCATGGCCTTCCTGTGTGATAGCCCCGCAGATGTCGATGCCAGCCATCAGCGTATCGTCAGCATGGGATATACCTCCCACAAAGAACCCTTCGATGCTTTCTGGGGGCAGCGTTACGCCCAGGTTAAAGACCCGGATGGTAACGTGGTTGACCTCTTCGCATCGCTTCCGTGAATGCGCTAGCGACGAAGCCGACTCGCTCGACCCAATATCGGGCGAGACAACACAGCAGGACGTTCGATCATCCCTCTTACCTGGATGTAATCCGCTTGTTATACCCGCGTGCTACACTGGTTGTATATAGATCGTTGGACGGGAGAGAGAACCATGCCCCGCAACAAAAAATCTCAACAACCGTTGTTCGCGCTGCTCAGTGCTTTTGCTATTGTTAGCAGCGTCTTGTTCCTGCCTTCGATATGGGTTTTTGCGATTGACACCTTGCTCTTGCCGCGTGTGCTGGCGAGTATGGTCACAGGCTTGCTGGCAGGGCTGGTACTTGGCTTTGTGCAGCAGCGTCTGGGTCAGGTTTTCCGGCGGCGACTACTGGCGTTCTGGATTTCATCCAGCGCGTTTGGCGGCATGCTCGGCGGATTGTTGGCAGGTGCAGGCCATGTTTTTTTGCAGCAGCTTTCGGCTTACCCGATGCCGCAACCCATCCCGTTTGCGATCATCTTCGCCTTCATCGGCTTGCTGCAATGGGTCATTTTGCAGGATGAAACGCGGCGTTCATCCTGGCAGTGGCCTGTTCTGATGGTACTGCTGGGAATCTCTGCGGCACAGGGGGCGTTGCTGCTTCCGATCCTGATGTTGGTTGCAGCGGCGGCGTTCATGGGAAGGTTCCTGGATCGCTGGCAGCCATTCGAGGATGAGCCGCGCTTTCAAAGTCTAAAGCCGTACTCCCAGCGGCTGGCACGCTTGCAACGCCCCGAAGCTGGCGAGGCGGAATCGATCCCGGCGGTTGTTCTGGCGGCGCAGGAAAATCAATTCCGAGACTACCAGCATCAGGGCTAAGATGTAGGTTCATCTACAGAAAATGTAATTCTTGAGGTTCTCTGCAAACGGCACAGCACGCTGCGCCCCTACGAATCACCCTTTTCACAGATGCTGTTGGCGAATCCATGAATCATTGTGTTTTTGTAGGGGAGCGCCCGTGTGCGCTCCCAGGGCGACCACGTGGGGATCGCCCCTACACCGATTCGCCAACAAGGTCTTTCACACATGAGCCAAGATGTATTACTTGTTGTGAGTTGTGGCATCACGACTCCCCATCAGCTTCTTCGGTTGCTTCGGTTGTTGCTGTGCTGAAAGGCTCCTGAGTCACTTCGGCTGCTGTGCCAGGTTCTACGTTTTGCGGTGGCAGATATGGCCCCAGTACGGTGCCATCAATCACTAATGCATACACTTGTTCCGAAGTCGCATCATAGAGGAATGTGCCATTATCGAAGCGCTGCAAGCCCATTGATGCCTCTTCAATCTCACTGAGTGCATAACCAATATCCCCGCGCAAATCGGGTACTGCCAACCACATATCCGCAAAAATATCATCTGGCAGCAGCAGCGGTGGATTGGTCGGCACGCCGGTGAGCGAACCTTGGGGTGGATTCTCCAGGTATTCAAAACGTCCTTCTGCCGGACGCTGTGCCTGGGTGCTGCGCAAAATCGCCCAGACGGCATTGATTTCAGGATAAAAATACATCACGCCGGACTCAAACACTTGCAACGATCCGAAGAAACCGAAGCCTCCTTGAATGGGGCATCCCATACGGCGGCGCACAATGGGGGTTTCCTCCCAGATTTCCACGAAGGCTGCATCAATAGGAATATTGCAGATGCCAGCATCGGCGGTGGGTTCGGCTGCGATGTTGCTATCCCCGAAGAACGGCGCATCAATTACGGCAAAGCCTTCCGGCGGCTCGGCTTCCCCGATGAAGACTCCAATGTATGGTGTTTCGCTGGGAATAATGGTTGCCGTGGGTGGCAGCGGAGTCGGGGAACTGGCGGCACGGGTGGCAGCCTGTTCTTCGACGTTGGGTGTGGCAGAAATTTCCACCGTCGCCAGCACCTTCACCACCGCTTGCGCTGTCGGTGTCCCGTTGGGCGCTGTACCTGTGCATCCCACCAGCAGCATGACCAGTATCCACAATGACTTCCACATGCGAAACAAGTTCATAATGTTTTGCACCAGGGCGTATTGGTTCACGATCCATTCTGGTGAACTGTACCACAAAACGGCTTCTGGGTGTTCTGCATAACTTCGTGGCGAAAAATCGTTTTGGTGCGATTGCCCTGCACACCGTTGATTTCACCCCCTAGTGCGCGTACTATCCCTGCGGTACTGATCTGCAAACCCTGGGAACAACCATGACCCATGCCTTGATTACAGGTGGTGCTGGTTTCATCGGCAGCCACTTAGCGGAATATTTGCTGGCGCAAGACTATACTGTCACCGTGATTGATAACCTCAGCACGGGGGATTATGAGAATGTTCTCCCCTTGCAGGGGGACTCTCGTTTTCGCTTCGTGCAGGAAGACCTGCGCAACACACTGGTGACAGACCGCCTCGTGAGTGAATGCGATGTGATTTTTCACCTGGCAGCGGCAGTAGGCGTGCAGAAAATTCTGCAAGAACCCATTGCCAGCATCGAGAACAACATTGGCGGCACGGAAGTGATGCTGCAAGCAGCGCGGCGCTACCGCAAAAAAATCCTGATTGCCTCCACTTCAGAGGTTTACGGCAAAGGCACGCGCATTCCTTTTTCTGAAGAAGATGATACGCGCCTGGGTGCAACGGCAAAAATGCGCTGGAGCTATGCCTTCAGCAAGGCGATTGATGAATTTCTGGGGCTGGCATATTACCAGGAAACGGGGCTGCCTGTGGTCGTCTTTCGTCTGTTCAATACAGTGGGGCCGCGCCAGAGTGGGCAGTATGGCATGGTCTTACCGCGCTTTGTTCAATGGGCGCTGGCGGGCGAACCGCTGCAAGTCTACGGCTCTGGCGACCAAACGCGCTGCTTCTGCAACGTGAGCGATGTCGTGCAGGCGCTGCATAAACTCTCATTGGAAGAAGCGGCTGTGGGGCAGGTCTTCAACGTAGGCAGCAACGAAGAGATCAGCATTCAAGGGCTGGCGGAGATGGTCATCCAGCGCACCGAGAGCGCTTCTTCGGTGCAAATTGTACCGTATGAAGAAGCCTATACCGAACCGGGTTATGAAGATTTCATGCGCCGCGTCCCAAGTGTTGCTAAAATAGGGAATATGGTGGGCTGGGAACCAGCAATTTCGCTCCCAGAAACCATTGACCAGATCATTGCATATTACCGGGAGAAAAATGCTCATGGGTGAAATCACACGCAAAGAGTTGATTCTGGCGCTGGTGGGAGCCTCTGCAAAACCGCGTCTCGCTGGTGTCAACCTGTCCTCAACCGATCTGCATCGCTTTGATCTTGAAGGGGCGAACATGCGCGGGGCTGACCTGACCGCCAGCAATTTACAGGAAGCCATCCTGCGCAATACCAATATGACCGGGGTCAACCTTCAGGTGACGCAGCTTCCCTTCGCAGATTTGAACAACGCCAATCTGACCCAGGCCAACGCCACTGGCGCGAATATGCAGGGCGCTCGGCTGACCAATGCCAACCTGACCAATGCCATTTTGAATGGTGCGAACCTCTCTGGCGCGAATATGCGCGGCGCGACGGTCAACGGTGTGAAGTTCGATGAGCAGACCGTCTGGCCTGATGGCAAAGTGGGCAGCCAGGGTAATCCGGGTAGTTACACATAAACAGGTTTCTGGCGCAGGCACAAGATCAGGCGGTTTCTCAATGAAACACGGGGAAGTAGGGGCGCGTCCATGACGCGCCCGCGGGTTCCTACACCTGTTTTTTTGGCGGCACGATGTCTACGACACATTTCACGGTCGATGTCACTAAAATGTACACTACTGGTGGAAACCTAACCTAAAAGCCATGCGTTTGCGTTGGTTTCAATACCGGACAAACCTTTTAATCCTCGGCGACCAGCAGCGGGAGCGTCACTCATGGATTTACATGCAATCCGCACTTTGTATGACCAGCACATGCGCCAACAAGATAGTGACCCACGCACCGAACGCGAGGCGACACCGTACGTCCTGCGCTTTGTGTTACCGGATGAGCAGATTGGTTTCATCCTCTACAGCCGCCTGACGGAAGTGAACGCGGATCAGGTGATTGCAGCGCAGGTCGCGCACTTTCGGGAAAAAGGGCTGTCCTTCGAGTGGAAATATTTCGACTACGACATGCCTGCTGATCTACCGCAGCGCTTGCTGAAGCATGGCTTTTCGGCAGATGATCCCGAAGCGATTCTCGTGCTGCCGATTGCAGATGCGCCGGAGAAATTACTTGCCCCGCCTGGGCATGAAGTGCGCATTGTGACCGATGAAGCGGGGTTTGCGGATGCAGATTCCGTACATGCAGAAGTGTGGCCTGGGCTGCCGCCACCCTCGCAGCGCGTGCGCGGTATGCTCTCGCGTGATCCGCAGAGCGTGAGCTTGCATGTGGCCTATATGGACGGCAAGCCCGTGAGTTATGGGCGCGTTGAATTCCAGCCGGGCAGTCCCTTTGCCAGCCTGTGGGGTGGCGCAACCCTGGAGGCGGCACGCGGACGCGGCGCATATACAGCATTGGTGGCCTCTCGCTTGCAGGAAGCCAAACAGCGCGGCTGCGACTATCTCACAGTAGACGCTGATCCCACTACCAGCATGCCCATTTTGCACAAGCTGGGTTTTCAAACGATTGCGATGTCCACGCCGTATATGTTGCAGGGATAGAAATACAGAGAAAACACACCACACCGTAGGAAGTACAATGCCCCAGGTTATGACCTATCGCCCGATTACCGATAACGAAGGATTTGCGCGGGTCGCTGCGCTGGAAATGTTCATCTGGGGGGTGAACGAACGCGATGCGATTACCGTACACGTACAGCGCATCCTCACCCATACAGGCGGCGGCATCATCGGCGCATACGATGGCGAAGAACTCATCGGCTTCACGGTGGGGCTGGCAACCCGCGACCCGGAAAAACTCTGGTCACATATGGCAGGGGTGCATCCGCGCTATCAACGGCAGGGGATCGGCTACCAACTCAAGCTGCGCCAGCGAGAATGGGCGCAAAAAGAAGGCTACCGCCGCATCCACTGGACGTTTGATCCGCTGCTATCACAAAATGCCAACTTCAACTTGCGACTGCTGCGGGTACAAGTGCGTGACTATCATGTGAATTTTTATGGTGAAATGAGCGGGATCAATGCCGGATTGCCCACAGATCGCATGGAGGCATCCTGGTTATTGGATGATTCCGCTGCGCCAACACCGCCGCAAGCTATCGACTTTTTGCCGGGAACCGCCACTGATCCCCAGGTAGATGCACCGCTGGAGTTCTCGGCGGATTGGCACGCGCTGGAAATTCCCTACGACTTTGCCACCCTCAAGAACTTCGATCCAGCCCTGGCGCTGGCATGGCGGCTGGCTGTGCGAGATCGGCTGCAACAAGCATTTGCAGCGGGCTATAGCGCAGTCGATTTTGTACGGCGAGAGGGGCGCTGCTGGTATGTGCTGCATAGAAAATAATTGGGGTTATCAGTTATCAGTTATCAGTTTTCAGCGAAAATCTGTGCCTATCGCAGATTTCGCATCAAGATAATCCTAAAACTGACAACTGTGTAAGGTCATAAAAAAAAAGGCACGCCGGAGCGCACCTTTTTGGTGAGGTTCATCAGGTGTCTATTCAGATTCAACGCTGTTGGTGAAACTCAGACGATTGTTGCTGCTGTTGATGACTTCCATCGTGTCACCATCAATCGTCAGGCCGGTCAACTCTAGTTCGCTGCCGTCATCAAATTCGAGAACCAGGGTATCACCGCTGACAGTGTAGAAGAGCGCCTGGGTTTCGCCTTCGGAAGTCAGCAGCATGATGCCATTGCAGGTGAAGTCGAAGATGATCGCTTCTGCACCGCTGCCGATCACCCAGGTGCCGCGAATCAGGTCTGCGAGTTCATCTTCGCATGTGCCATCATCATCAATGCGTTGCAGCGGGATTGTGCCGCCTTCGCTGCTTTCCACAACCCATTCATTCTCATCCGCAGAAACGGAGGTGTAGATTGCCTCGGCAGGCTGGAAGCTGAATTCTCCGTCGCTGCTGATGTCGTATTCAATCACTGTGGTGGAGTTATTGAAGGTGAAGGTCATGAAGCCGTCGCAGCCAATGTTGTACACCAGCAGCGGATCGCCGGATTCCGGATCAACAATGCCGTACTGATAAGCGTTCAGCACGTTCAGCGGGAATTCAGCACAGGTGTCGCCTATTTCCGCATCGCCGCCGCTGCTGCCACCCAGCACACCACCCAGGCCACCAGAGTTCGAGTCATCATCTTCGTCGCCACCACTACCGCCACCGAGCAGACCACCCAGGCCAGAGCCGGAACCGCTGGTATCATCCTCGCTGCCACCCGCAGAATTGTAGCTTTCCACAATGGCAAAGACGGTTTCCACATTTTCTTCAATGACATTGAAATCATCAATTTCTACGATGATCGCCATGAAGCCGAACGCGCCGCTGTCTAAGGGAACGGTGAAGCTAATGCCAGTGAATTCTTCGCTTTCATCATTCAACAAACCAATAACAGTATCCCGATTGCCTGTGCTAATCAGTTCGACATCGGAGGAGAAAGTTTCGTAGCTGCCGGTAATCGTTTCGCCAGCATCCAACAAATCATCAATGCCATCGAGCAGGTCTGTGAACAGGTTCGGGTCAAAGACCAGCAGTGCAATTTCCCGATTACTCAGCGAACCTTCGATGGTGATGAAATTTCCATTTTCATCTTCTACCACTGTCCAGTCGGATGGGAAGCTGATCTGAAATGACTCGCTTCCAGACACGTAGGTTTCGTCCAGGTCTTCCTGTGCCAGCGCAGTCAACTGGAAAACAGAAAGCAGCATGATAACGAGTGCAGCTAGCGCAGCCACACGCCCAACGCGGGGTGAACCCAGGAACAACTTCATGAGGTGACCTCCAGAGAAAACCGATAATTTTGAGGTGAGCAGATTATGCGGGAGGCTAATCGAACGCGTTCTGGCGGAATGCTGCAAACCATCACACCGACGAAATATCCAACCCGGACACTGTAACTATACGTGTTACGAGGAAATGTAGCAACAAAAGTCCTATATAAACCGTGTGGCAAAAGTGTTAAATCTTGGCAAATTACCCCACGATTTCCTGACGGATTCGCTGCGCTGCCAACTGTGCTTGCCGCAACTGTGCGCTTAGATCAACGATGCCGTTTTGTGGCTGTGGGAAATGATAGTCACTGCCAATCAGGGCGATCCGAGCTGGAAGTTTCTCTTGTATTGCTTCAATTTCTCGCTGGTACGGTACGGGGTCAGCCGGGAGGTTGAGCGCTTCTGAGGCATGGCTGACGCTTTGCACCGTGGGTTCGGGTAAGGAATAGTGCTGACGAATTTGCTCGATCATATCCGGCGTGGGAGCCTCCGCCTGAATGCCAAATTGCAGCAGCGTATGCCCCACCGGGACTCGTGCTGGATGCGTTGTTTGCAGGATGAAGGGGATACGCTCATCTGGTTGTAGCTGCGGCAGCGCCTGACGAAAGCCCAATGCAATACGCTGCACGGACTGCGTCTTCAGCGCCAGGATTCGCTCCGTAATTTCCGTGATGTACCCATAAAAGAGGCGTTCAGCATAGCGCAGCGGGATCGCAATGAGGATGGCTTTTGCATGCAGCAGCAGCCCATTTTCCAGGCAAACGCCGTAGCGCTCGCCTTCCAGTTCTCCAATGCTGCTGACTGCCATTCGCATCAAACGTGGGGCGGTGATACGTTTCGCCAGGGCATCCACCAGCATTTGCGTCCCCTCACGGAACAGCACGCTTCCGTCACCATTTGGCAGCAACGCGCCAGCCAGTTCCAGGGTTTCCAGATATGCAGGGTCGAATGTATCTGCCAGCAGGAATGCTCCGGCATCCACCACGAAGCCATCTTTCTCCACAGTGTGAATCGTGCCACCAACGCGGCGCTGCACTTCAATGAGGGTAGTTTCCAGGCCGGAGCCTTCCAGTTCAGCAGCGGCTGCCAATCCGGTCAGGCCAGCCCCAATGATGATGACATCAGGCATTTTGTCTCTCGTCCCTTAATTCAATGCAATGGTTGCCGTCGCCAGTACCGCATCGTATTCCGGGGAATACAGCGCAAGAATGGGATAGCGGCTGAAATCTACCGTTGGCGGAAGCGTATAGGTTTGTGGGCCGACGTTCCCATGTAGTTCGCCAATTTCAATATAATCAAAGCCTACGCCGCGTTCGTCCATTGGGTCAGGATTGCGCGTGAGAATAAGATGGATACCCGGCGCACGAGAACTCCTGAACTCCGCCTCGATATGTAACAAGCGTTCCTGGGTGGGAAGCTGGTAAATCGTCAGAGTCCCCTCTGCCGAGCGCACTACATCCACCGCCGCGAATGTCCCTGTGGCGATTTCTTGCGCTCCGGCGGGGGGTTCAAAAGGCTGGTCACTCTCCGGCGCGAGTTGATCTTCGCTGAGAAGCCGTGCCTCTACCAGTGCCAGCGCCCATTCCGGCTTGCCATCAATCTCTTCTTCCTCGTCCCCTTCCAGGATGGCGAAATAGGCTTCACGTTCTTCGGCAGGGAGAGACAAGAAAGCTTCTTGCGCTTCCAGCGGTAAGCCGGGGAAAACCTGCCCCGTCACCGAATCAGGATTCACAATCGTCCACCATTCCGGCACTGTCCAGACGATCAAGACGAAGATCGTCATGACTCCAATGAGAAAGAACCGAAAGCGTGTATCCATGCCGAAGCGCCTGCCTTGTGTGAACTCATTCCAGAAAGAACAACTCTACTGCTTGCACGGAACACAATCAACATGAAAAAGTTTGCAGCACGGGTGAGTTTCTGGTTGCGGTTTCGTCTGCTCGTCGTTATAGTCCAGGAAATTATCATCAAGAAGCGGAAGATCGGTAGACAATAATGCCAGCAGACAAGCCACAGCGCGAAGATGAACACGAAATTCGGGTCAATATTTCCGGTATGGGGAGCCTGACTACGAATTTCAAATTTGAGAATGACAACCCCCAGACAGCGAATCGCATCGTTGAAGAACACGGTAGGCTAGGAAGTGAATCGTACACCACCTGTACAGGAAAGCTGCCCATCAAGGCCAAAATTAAGGGCGAAGACATCAAGGCGAATATTTTTTTCGTTGCCTACTTGATGGATGGTAAGGAAGCAAAAGAACGTCCGCTGATGTTCGTCTTCAACGGGGGGCCGGGTTCATCTTCGGTCTGGCTGCACCTGGGAGCATTAGGCCCCAGGCGCGTCAAAATGCAGCAGGAAGGCTGGATGCCCAATCCGCCGTATACGCTGGAAGAGAATGAGGCAACCTGGTTGCACGATTTTGATCTGGTCTTCATTGATCCGGTGGGGACAGGGTACAGCCGCGCTGAGAAACCAGAAGACAATGCGAAATTCTGGAATATCCACGCTGATATTGACTCGTTGGGCGATTTTATCCGACGCTTCCTGAACAAATACGAACGATGGGAATCGCCGCTGTTTCTGTGCGGGGAAAGCTATGGTACAACCCGCGCCGCCGGATTAGCGGGGCATCTCTTCAATATGGGGGTTGCACTCAACGGGCTGGTGTTGATCTCGCCCGTGTTGAATTTCCAGACGCTGCGCTTCACCCAGGGCAATGACTTGCCGTATGCGCTCTACCTGCCGAGCTTTGCTGCGACGAACTGGTATCACGATGTTTCGGATGCAGATGACTCAGTGAAGCGTGTGAGAGTCCCTGACGAAGATTCGGAAGAACGAGAGCTTATCATTCAGAATAACACAGAAAAGCTCAGGAGTTTCGTCGAAGAATTGCGCAGTTTCGTAGCGGAAGACTACACTCAGGCGCTGATGCAGGGCGAAAAAGTCGATCCCACACCGATCAAAGATAAACTCAAAGACTATACAGGGCTAAATGAAGACTACCTCCAGCAAAGCAACTGGCGCATCAACATTCAGCGTTTCTGCAAAGAACTACTACGCCACGAAGGGCTAACTGTAGGTCGCCTGGACAGCCGCTTCAAGGGGGTAGATGATGTCGTTGTGGCGGAGTTCCCGGAGTTTGATCCATCGTACAGCGCGATTGTGCCGCCTTTCACTGCGATGTTCAATCAATTTGTGCGCGTGGAACTGGGCTATGAAGAACCCGATGACGAGGAATACCAGATCCTCAGCTTTGATGTGAACCGCAATTGGACATTTGATGAAGGTGTTTTCCCGGATACCAGCAAGGCGCTGCATGATGCCATGAAGCAAAATCCCTATATGCATCTCTTCGTGGCGATGGGCTATTATGATCTGGCGACTCCGTTCTATGCCATTGAATACACGCTGGAACACTCCGGGCTGCAATCCACCATTGATCGGCACAAGAAGACAGGCGAAAGCGCTGATGCGTCCCCGGATCGCATTCACAAGAAATACTACGAGGCGGGGCATATGGTATATCTGCACGAGCCTTCGCTGGAACAACTCAAGAAAGATATTGTTGAATTTCGCACAGCGGCTTTCGTAACTGAGGAATCGTAAATTTGCCACCAGATGAGGCCAGCATCAGCCTGATGCAGAAGCTAGGGATTCGCGCAGGGCTGCGGGCGATTTTCTTACACGCGCCGGAATATTACCTGAAGCGGCTGGGTTCGCTGACGGAGCGCGTGCGTACGCCAGCAGAACTCACCGACGCGAGCCTGGATTTTGTGCAGGCATTCTATGCACAGCGCTCCCGGTTGGTGGAGGAATTGCCTTCGCTGAAGGCAGCGCTACAACTGTATGGGACGCTGTGGATTTGCTGGCCTCATCAGAAGATCAATGTGCCGTGCGACCTCACCGAAGCCCTTGTGCGCGAATGTGGGCGTGCGGCTGGCTTCGATGATTTGCAAATCGAATGGATTGATGCTGTGTGGGTAGGGGTGAAATTCATCCCTACCATCCCTCGTGAATAGCGCTATTTCCTGATCTTGCCATCCATGCGCACGATACGCGGCGTGAATTTACCGACGATGTCCACCAGATCGCTTTGCGCCGCGATGACTTCCTCAATGTTCTTGTAGGCTTGTGGGGCTTCATCCAGATCACCACCAATGAGCTTGATGCCGCGTTCCTGCAAGTAGGTTTTCTGCTGCGATGCGGTGATGCTCTTGCGTGCCTGACTGCGGCTCATGGTACGGCCTGCGCCATGCGAGGCGGAGTTGATCGCAGACATCACCCCGCGACCACGTACCACATAGCCTGCATCTCCCATCGAACCGGGAATGATTCCCATCACGCCAGCGCCAGCGGGTGTTGCACCCTTGCGATGCACCACGACATCGTATTCCAATCCGTCTTCATCGACATACTTCTCTTTCCAGGCGAAGTTGTGATGATTTTCTACCGTAGCAGCAGGTTTCAATCCGGCAGATCTGGCGACTCGCTGGTGAATCACCGCATGGTTTGCTGCGGCATAACGCCCTGCCAGTTCCATCGAGAGCCAGTATTCCTGCCCGATCTCGCTGTTCAGCGGAAGCCAGCCCAGGTGCTGCACATCTTTTTCCAGGAAGTGCATATGCTTCGCAATATCGGAGTAATAATTGGCAATTGAATAGCCCACGCCCCGCGAGCCGCTGTGCGAGAGCAGCGCCAGATATTTGCCTTTTTTCAAGCCCAGCGCATCATCATCCTGCGCCAGATTAAATTCACCCCATTCCACGAAGTGATTGCCAGAGCCGCTGGTGCCCAATTGGGCATAGCCCTTATCTTTCAAGGATCGAAGCTGCGGGGTTTCGTCCCAGGCCGGATCATCCATGACTTCATGCTCAGAACGGTTGTACGTATCGAAGTTGCTTCCGGCTCCGAAGCGCGTTTGCTCGGTGAGGGCTTTCTCAAAACGCCCCGGCTGCTGACCCAGCAAGATCGAAGATTCCGGGAAGATCGACAGGCGCATACGGCAGGCAATATCAACCCCGACCGCGTAGGGGATCACCGCGCCTTCTGTTGCCAGCACGCCGCCAATCGGCAAACCGTAACCCACATGGGCATCCGGCATCAATGCCCCGGCGACGGTAATGGGTAAGCGCATGGCGTTGTCCATCTGTGTTCTGGAACCTTCGTCGATGAAATCAGCGCCCCAGGTTTTATACGGAAGGGGTGTTTCTCTCAGCGGCTGAAACTCGCCCTTGGGTGTTTCTTCTTTTCTCTTCTTCTTACCCACCAGGTTTTTCCTCTTTATTAGCTATTACGGTTTACAATGTATCATAAGGGGTCAAAAAGTCAAGCGGTGGCGCTATGACCTGGGAAATGCATCAGCGGCAGAATTGCGAGATATGTGCTACGCTCTGCAAGAGAATACGGTGTATGCATTGGGTGTAAAGCTGGTGATTGAATTTGGCATTTTCATTGTTGTGATTGGGGCAATTGGCTATCTGGGAATCCGTCGGGGGGCGCGATTGCAGGCCTTCCTCAACAGTTTTGCCGCCGCTGATCCCATCTACCTGAGCCATGCGCTGGGGCTTGCTCGTTACAAGGTGGTGCAACCGGGGCAGCGGGAACGCTGGCGCAGAGGTGTGTTGGTCATCACGCATAAACGTCTGGCGCTGTATGATGCCTCTGCGGAAGCCGGGGACTCGCCCCTGTTCCACGCGCAACCCGACGAAATCCAGGGCTTCTGGCGGCCTGTGAAATACCAGGATGGCCTCAACGAAATCTGGATTCACACGCAGATTGGGGTGACCTGGGCGATTCTGAAACTCAGCTTGCAAAAAACCGAAATGCAGAAGCTAATCCGAGCGATGAAAGCTATCACCACCGAAGAACAGATCAAGGCGTATCGCCGCCGCCGCCCCTATATCCACCGTGAGCCTGCAATAGCCTATCCCGCCAAACAAACCCTACAGGGTGAATGGGAATTGTATGATCCGGTGACGCTCTATCTGATGCCGCTGGCGCTGGTGATCTTGCAGGAGGAGACGGTGAAGCAGGTGCTGCTGCTGGCGGACATGCAGCAGATTGCAGCCCTGCGCCGGATGGAAGGCGGCGAACCTGCTGGATTGATCCGCTTTGCAATAGGTGAGGCGGATTATGCTTTTGCGACCAATGCCTACGAAGCCTGGGCGCATGATCTTGCAGAAGCCGCCAAACGCACACTGGAAGAACCCATCCAGCGCAAACGCAAATCCAAATCCGACGATGACGAAGAAGACGAATAAGTTTTTAGAGCGTGTTTGTAAATAAAAGTGTTACGATCAGAACCAGGCATATTTAGCCA
>CAYVVZ010000076.1:0-16299 GCA_964455365.1 uncultured Anaerolineaceae bacterium
ATTCGTATCGCGCTGTTTTTCGTGCTGCTGGCGGCTGAAGCCAGCCAGCTAGAAACCGACAAGTCCACCACAGGGGACTGTGTGCGGCAGGTCAGTGCGCCTTTTCGTGTGCTTCCCGCTGCTCTTATCGCATCAGCGTGTGGCAATGTAGGCCGAAGGGTTGCCACCTGCCAACAAGCTGAAATGCACCCACTGTTTCTCTCAGGGCATCACTTTGGATTTGCAGCAGCAGAAAACGAGTATTTTCGGGCACGACAGGTCATGCCCCCTACGGTAGAAACGTGATTTTTGTAGGGGCGGATCATGTTCCGTCCGCAACAATTAAGACTTTGTGGTTCAAAATCGTTTTAGTGCGATCACCCTGCTTTGTCTCCCCTCACATTACCGCAAATCGTCACTTGCTACTATAATCAGCGCGGGAATATATTCGTATTCTACAGGGGAAGCGAATCTCGCATGGAGTTTTTGCGACATCTTTTTAGCCCGGAACGCCGCTCTGATTACGCGGTAGCAGCGCTCCTGGACGAAGAACACGAGCAGCAAATCCTGGAAATCTGGCGTGAGTTGGGGGAAACGCTGGGGATTCGGCACACATTCACACAGGCAATTCCGCATGTGACGCACCTGCAAGCGAAACGGATCGACGAAGAAGAACTGCGAGAAGCCATGACCCGCTTCGCAGCGCAGCATGCCCCGTACATCCTGCGCACGGCTGGCATAGGCATCTTCACCGGGGCGCAAACAGCGGTATACGTTTCTGTTGTGCGTAACCCCGCCCTAACAGCCTTACAAACCACTATGATTTCCAGCTTTGCCAGCCATATGGAAGACATGAGCGAACTGCACTTCATCAATCTATGGATGCCGCATGTGACGCTGCTGCTGCCAGAAATGCTGGATGGCAAACTGCCGCAAGTGGTGGATTTGCTCTCGAAGCGCAACTTCACCTGGGAGATGAAAATCAGCAAATTGGTGCTGCTCAGTGGGATTGCCAACGATAACAAGCCCCCTTTTACCGTGACCCTGACGGGCAGCGGTTAGCTTCACTCGAAAAACGAAACCTCTACCGCGTTTCGGTAGAGGCATCACAAGGGGGAGATCGGGTACAGGCGGTCAGGGGGATGAACCGCCCGTATCAGGATTGCGAATCAGAGTTGTGGTTTAGCGTCCACGTCCGCCGCGTCCACCGAAGCCCTGCATGAAAGGCGCTTCCAGTTCACCATTTGCCCATGCGCTGACGTTGGTTTCAAACTCAGCCAGACGTGCATCGGCCTCTTCTTGCGTCAGGCGACCATTTTCCACAGCCGTAGCCAGACGTTCTTCAAAGGTAGAAACCACTTCCGCAATCAGCGCATCCAGGTCACCACCGTTGGCTTCGACCAACTCCGCGATGGTGGAGCCATCCGCCAGTGCGCTACGGATTTCAGCCTCGTTCAGCCCTGTTGCGTCCGTGAGGGTAGCGAGATCGAAGCCGAAACCGCCACGCTGACCGAAACCGCCACGTCCACCGAAGCCCTGCATATAAGGTGCTTCCAGTTCACCATTGACCCGTGCAGTCAGGTGTTCTTCAAACTGGGCAAGCTGTGCATCGGCTTCTTCCTGCGTCATGCGTTCGTATTCCACTGCAACTGCGAGGTAGGCTCCGTACTCAGCCACAGCATCTGCGATCAGCGCATCGACATCACCACCGTTCGCTTCGATCAATTCTGCGATGGTGGAACCATCCGCCAGTGCGCTACGGATTTCAGCAGCGGTCAGACCCGTTGCATCAGTGAGGGTTACAATATCCATGCCAAAGCCGCCGCCGAAACCGCCGCGATGCATCCCCAGGAAAGGTGCGCTTTCGCTGGTTGGTGTTTCCGGGGTAGCCTCTGCATCATCCTGCGCTGCCACCATACCCACTGCCAGCACAAACGCCAGCACCACAATAATCGGGGACATCCACTTGAACTGCATTTGTTTCTCTCCTTCGCACAATCGTGCGTGTATCGGTTGATGCTCCTATCATGCGGTTGAGTAGTGTAGGCCAGGTGCAGAAAATGTAAATTCGAGTTCACACTTTGCCGCAGTAATGTAAAGTTTTTGCCAGTATGCGCTCTATTGACGGCATCATGCCTGATCTGCCAGCCAATTTTTTACAATCTCAGTTACCTTTTCGGGTTGTTCCAGGGCGAACATATGCCCGCCATTGTCCAGCACGACCAGCGTCGAATGCGGCAGGCCATTGTGCAACTCTTCGCTGTAGCGCAGCTTGACCATTTTGTCTTCCGTACCTGCCAGCACCAGCGCCGGAACTTCAATCTCGCCCAGGCGTTCGCGCACATCAAATTCATTGCAGGCCACAAAATCCCCCTTGGTGACTTCCGGCGGAGTCTGCATCAAGCGCTGCGCCATCTGCTCGCGGGTGTCGTCGCCAATGTGCTGCGCCCATGCCCAGGTTGCGATTTGCTTCGCCGTTTTTTCGTTCTCCGCCACGATGCCGTTCAGGATCAGATCACTGACTTTGAGCCGCGCCCCGGTTCCGACCAGAATCAAGCCACGCACCAGTTCAGGAGCATCCAACGCCAACTGCTGCACGATTGCGCCACCCATACTATGCCCCGCAACATAGGCCGAATCGATTTCCAGCGCACGCAAAAAAGCCGCCACATCTGCCGCATACGCCGGGATACGCTCTCGCCCCGGTGGTTCGCTCTCACCGTGACCCGGTAAATCCAGCGCAACTGCCCCCAGGCCGCGCCGCATCTGCACAGGCCAATCTAAGAAGGTTCCGCCTGCACCGTGTATCAACACCAACGGCGGCTTCGTTGAGTCTTTGCGATAATCCCGGTAATGAATGGTGCTGCGTTCGGTCTTAATTGTGGCCATTCATTTTTCCTTTACTCTGTAAGGTAGCTTCTGCGCTGCAATTTTGCTGCAAGCTGGTTGATTGTAGCATGGCACGGGATTGACGCTCCCGCTGTTGTGGGGCATGATACCGCCCGATTTTGCGACCTTCAACATGAGTCATGGAGAAACGAAAGCCAATGGCTGTGAACCCTCAACTTGAACAAGAAATCCTCCCGGATTTATCCAAACCACGGACACCCGCGCAGTATTTACGCCTGTTCTTCAGCGGCTTCGCCATGGGTGCGTCCGACATTGTGCCGGGTGTTTCCGGCGGTACGATGGCCTTCATCCTGGGGATATACGAAACCCTGCTGAATGCGATCAAGTCTTTTAATGTAACCGCCATTCAGAAAGCACTCGGCCTGCTGAACGGCTCCAACCAGGAAGAGAACAAGGTCATGAACATGATTGACCACGTTCACCTGCGCTTCTTGATCCCGCTGGGATTGGGGCTGCTGACGGCGATCTTCGCCCTCTCTACCTTGCTCGAAGGCTGGATTCAGACGCAGCCGACGTACATCTTCGCCTTCTTCGGTGGCTTGATTATCGCCTCGGTGATTGCCATCGGCGCGAAAGTGAAATGGGGCGTGGCTTCCGTCATCGGCTTGATTGCAGGTACGGCGGTGGCTTTCTTCATCACGAACCCGAACCTGGGAACCCTGGGGGATGCCTGGGGGCATGGCTACCTGGTGCTGTTCATCAGCGGGGCGATTGCTATCTGCGCGATGATTCTGCCAGGGATCAGCGGCTCGTTCATTTTGCTGATCCTGGGACAATATGAATTCGTCCTGGGTGCGGTGCGTGGACGCGACATCGTCAGCCTGATTTTTGTGGCGATTGGTGCAGCCGTGGGGTTGCTGGCGTTCAGCCGCGTGTTGAGCTGGCTGCTGAAGCACTATGAAAATACAACGATTGCTGTGCTGGTGGGCTTCATGCTCGGTTCCATGCGCTTGATCCTGTTCCGTGCGACCAACATCGTTGAAGAAGGCACGGAAGTTGTGACCTCGCTGACTCTGGATGGCACACAGATTGCGATTGCGCTCGGTCTGGCGCTGGTGGGATTCTTGCTGGTGAGCTTCATTGACCACCTGCAAAGCCGCAGCAATCCTATTTTCAGCCTGGTGGATCGCCGCACGCCGCAGACGGTGGAAGCCTGAACTTCACGCACAGACAACGGACTTCTCAGTATAATGGAGTCGGCAGCAACGCCACCTTTTTTGTACCTGTGGAACGGATGATTATGCCTTCGTCACCCATCTTTCAACGCCTGCTCAAGCGCCTGACCAGTGACAAACCGGAAGACCAACTCGCAGCCCGCATCATCATCACGTCAATGCAAGAACGCGCCGTGCCATCGTTGATTGATGAATATTACGCGGGGGTCAATCAAGCGCAGGCCGAGGCCATCCTGGGGTTATTGGGCGAGATTGGCGGCCCCAATGCGTTGAATATGCTGCGCGAAGTGGTGCGGCTGGAGAAGCAGAATGTGCCGATTCGCGTGGCGGCAGCGCAAGCCCTGATGCACAACGAAAGCGTACTCAGCCCCAAAGAAAGCCGCGCCCTGGAAAAATACCTGAAAAAACATGCCCCGCAGGAGGAGTGAACTTTCCCTGAGCCTGACGTTCAAAACGTCAGGCTACGCCAATCCCGAAACCCATTGAAAGGGTTTGTTCTTGAGTCCCTTTAGCGGACTTTGGCTTCTGGTAGCCGGGGATTTTAATCCTCGGCGTTCCTTCGTGGAGGGAAACCTGTTCTCCCCATGCGAAGCGGGGGGAGTTAGAGGGGGGAACATGTTCCCATGCGCAGCGGGAATTGTGGCGGACGTGCAGAAGTACGTCCCTACGAAAGATGGGTTTGTAGGGACAGAAAGCCTCCCCCCTTCCGTCCCCCCACTTTGTGGAGGGAAACCTGTTCTCCCCATGCGAAGCGGGGGGAGTTAGCGGGGGGATATGTTCCCATGCGCAGCGGGAATTGTGGCGGACGTGCAGAAGCACGTCCCTACGAAAGATGGGTTTGTAGGGACAGCATTCTTGCTGTCCGTTTTTGACGGCGATTTTAATCCTCGGCGTTTTTATTCCGTTCGCGTTCGAGGATAGCCTCGACCTCATCCTGATAGGGATACCTGCCGATCTTCTCTGGATCATAGGGCGGCGTTGCGGGATAGTCTTCGCCCAGGGCATCCAGCACCTTTTTGGCGCGTTCTAACTCCCACCACCAGATGTAAGGTTCACCATCTGACCATGCAAATTTGTAGGCTTTCTTCGCAACTTCCCTGGCTTTTGCCTGCTCACCAATAATGAGATAGACCTCAGCGGCATTGACGATGTTTCCATCCTTTTCGCGGAAATCAATGTTCTCAATGATCTCCCGCGCCCGCTGCTGCTCGCCCATGTTGGCATAGGCTCGTGCCAAGCCGCCAAATGGTACAGTTACGGACGCATCGCCTGATTTGCGACGTAACTCAATGTCTTCCTCAAACCAACTCACCGCCGCCGGATACTCCCCCTGTTGCAGCGCGACTTCCCCGCGCAGTCCCTTGATCTGGCGGTAACCTAGCGCGTGGTTGCCTTTGATCGCCAGCGACTCGGCTTGATCCAGGGCGGCGCTGGCATCCAGGCCGCGATAGACCAGCATCTCGGCATAATATTTCTCGACATCCGCCTGCCAGAAAACCTCACGCGGCGGATTGGCTTGCAAGGCAGCGTAGGCGGCTTCGGCCTCCTCCCATTGTCCGGTATCTTTGTAGAGTCCCAGCAGGGAGAGCCGCGACATTGCGACCATATTCTCATTCTCTGTGGCCTCTGACAGCGCCAGGGCGGTTTCGCGGACGCGCTGCGACAGCGCCAGTTGATTGTCACCTTTCAGGGAGATGGCGTAATTCTGCAAGCCGACCATGAGGTTGGGCAGGCTGTCGTCGTCAATGTCGAGCTTGAGATTCAGACCAAAGAGCGCCAAGGCTTCATCGTTTCGTCCAATGTAGCGATATATGTTCGCCAGCGTATTCGTGATGCTGCCCTTTCGATATGCACTTTCCAGCGGCGGTGGCTGATCCGTGCCCTCGGTGAAGAGGGGAGTCAGCAGTTCGATCACGGTGTAATAGGCGGCGAGGTTGTAATGCAGCTTCCGTCCAAGTTGATTGTCGAAAAATTCTGCTGCGTCGTCGTGCTTGCCCGCCCCCAGCAGCGCCCGGTAAATGGCAATCGTGTTGGCGAGGTCGGAGACTTCCTTCGCGTTCTCCACGTCATCTTTCGGCTGGGCTTCAAAGTGGCCTCGGATGCGCTCG
This sequence comes from uncultured Anaerolineaceae bacterium, assembly GCA_964455365.1. Lineage (GTDB taxonomy): Bacteria > Chloroflexota > Anaerolineae > Aggregatilineales > Phototrophicaceae > JAUZRW01. The sequence goes on from CAYVVZ010000076.1 coordinate 6,173, forward strand.
AAGGTCGTGGTTTTGGCTTCCCCTTCCAACCGGGCGAAGGCGTATCCGCGCACCACCGGGTGCATATCGTAAGTATCTTTCTCCCGATCCCAACGCAGCAGGCCGCGTTCTTCCAATTCGGTCAGCAGTTCATCGAATTGACTCAGCGCCTTGCGGTATTCGTTGGATTTGAGGTACTGCTCGTATTCAGCTTTTTCAGCGAGATAGGTTTCATCATCCCATTTGATTGTGTAGGGTTCGCCACCAAAGAATTCATATCCAAAATTTTCTTCTCGCGGTGGCTCCGGCGCAGGCCGCGCAAAGGGATTGAAGATCTCCAAAGTACTGTAAGGCAGGGCATCGCCAAAGGCCGCAATCTGGCTCAGGAAGTGCATCTCTGCCGCGTCCAGGCCATCCAGGGCATATTGCAGCACATGGGTCTGCGACTGCTTCACATCGAAATCCGCGACGGTCAGATGCCGCCCTTCCCATTCATACCAGGCATCGAAGTCCCCGCGTCCGCGCCGGAATTTGTTGACGCGCCCCGCCACCAATTTCACCAGCAGGCTGTGATAATCGAACTGTTTCATGAAGGTTTTGAACTGATGCACATTATCCACGCGCACTTTGGCGTACTGCACCAGCGCCAGCGCATCATCGGGGTGCAGGCCGTTCAGGTGGATGTGCTGCACGCCTTTTTTCTCAACGCCCATGCGGTCTTCCAGCACCAGGGGCAGCAGCCGCGAACTGAGCAGCACTTTGGTTTTGTGGCAGGCCAGCAATCCTTGCAAAATGTCATCGTCCTTGGGGTCGGTGCAGGCGCGGATGTCCCGGTCTTTGATGGTCTTTTCCGCCTCTGCCACATCTTCCACTTTGTCGTCACGCATCTGGGCGGCATCCCAGCGATGATAGGCCACCAGCACGCGCTCCAGCCCATCCAGCACCAGCAGGTAGCGGCCTGTGTTCAGTTCGCGCTGCAATTGCTTGAAGTTCTCGCGCAGGTCGTTCTTCTTCAGGTCATCGGGATTCTGGCGCGTGATGTAGGCCAGGGCATGGCGCACGAAGGCTTTCATGGTCGCGCCGCTCTCGTAGAAGCTCCACCACATCACGCCGTCGTAGTTGCGCTGCTTCAGGGCATATTCCCGCACCCACTGCCAGGTCACGGCACTTTTGCCCATGCCGCCGATGGCTTCCACGATCATCATGGGATCATCCGAATCCGCCCAGGCTTCCAGGTCGCTGAGTTCCTTTGTGCGCCCCACAAAATCCGTCGTCAGCGTATACCAGGGGTCGGCGTAAAATTCCGGCGGCGCGGGGAGGGGTTTTTTGTCATCCGGCTTGAGGTCAATTCCGGCGATTTCATAGGCACGCTGGCGGACTTCATCTTGCTTCAGCGCGTGAATGATATGTCCGCGCAAATCTTCCGGCGATTTGAAGAATCCGACGACATGCTTGGTCATCAATTCGTCTTTGAGCGCTGCTAATTTTTTCTTGCCTTCTTCGTCTTGCTCCACAAAATCGGCAAGTTCCTTGACTGACGATGGCAGCGGATGCTCATCATCCATGAGGAAGATCAGCACCGGAATGCCGCGCTTCATGGCATGGCGATATTCCATCTCCGTGATCGAAAGGCGTTCCGGGTTGCGTGGGTCTTCGGGGATGTGACCATAGCGCATCCCGAAAATGCCGATGTAAATCTCGGCTTCGTCTACCAGTTGCAGCGAATCACGGATGGCATCGCCCAATGAGGCAGGCAGCGCTTCCATGATGATCGGGTGCATCCCGGCGCGAAGCACGGCATTGATGGCTATATCTCTGTGTGTGGGCAAATCGCGGGATGTGCTGCTCAACATCACATCGGGTTTGGGGTTTTTGTGGTTTTTAGGAGTCATCATCACAGCATTCTCTGGGGTGAAGCGTCGGACAGTGCCTCTATTATAGCGCGTTGTTATGCGTTCGTGCATTTCATTTTCATGTGGTTCTCTATTGGGAACGCCGCGCCATAGCCTACGCAATCCCCAGAAACTCGGCTATACTATTCGCCACGCATAGAGAATCAGGAGACAATCAATGATCGATAGCAACCAGCTTCGCAAAGGCACTACCTATACCGAAGGCGGCGAACTGTATAAGGTGCTGGATTACAGCCACAACAAAACTGCACGCGGTGGCGCAACCATCCGTGTGACCATCCGTAACCTGCGCACTGGCTCCACCACCCAGAAAACCTACAACGGTGGTGCGAAGATCGAAGATATTCGCGTGGAAGGCCGCACGGTGCAGTACCTGTACGATGATGGTGAATTCCTGACCTTCATGGATATGGAAACCTATGAGCAGCCGCAAATCCTGCGCGACATCTTCGGGGATGACATCAACTACCTGAAGGAAAATATGCAGATCAAGCTGAACAGCTACAACGGGGAGATGATCGACTACGAACTCCCAACAACGATGGAATACGAAGTGACGGATGCGGAGAACGCTGTTGCGGGCGACCGCGCCAATAACCCAACCAAAGCCATCACCCTGGAAACCGGGCTGGTCATCAGCGCACCGATGTTCATCAACGTTGGCGATACCGTCAAAGTGAACATCGAAGAAGGTACCTACGTCACCCGCGTCAATAAGTAAGCCACGCTAGCATTCAGCACAACCGACGAGCGTATTCAGGCGTGGGGAACAACGCAACCTTGCGCCTTTTGCTTTCATCCGAATTGAATGCTGCCACAAACAAAAGAAACGGCGCATGTGGATGCACCGTTCTTCGCAATTTTTTCTCTGTGATGCAGCTTATTGATCTTCGGAGTCGTCCAGTTCGTCCAGGTTCAGCGAGTTCACAAAATCCGCAAAGGCGCTGAACTGGCTTTCATCAATGCTCACATCGTCGGCTTCTTCGGCATCTGGCACATCATCTTCGATGTAATCATCGTCCAGCTCATCTTCGTCGTAATCGTGGTGTGCCGCTTCTTCCGCGTCCAGATCCAGCTCATCTTCTGGCTCAATCCCGGAGCGTTCCATCACGGCTTCGCTGACGAAAATTGGCGATTTGGTGCGCAGTGCCAGCGCAATTGCATCACTGGGACGAGCATCCATGTCGATCTTCTCGCCATCCACTTCAATGACCAACCGCGCAAAATACGTATCATTGCGGATGTCACTGACGAGGATATGGACGACGCGCCCATTCAATTCTTCGATGACATTCTTCAGCAGATCATGGGTCAGCGGACGGCTATGGCTCTTGCCTTGTAATTCGATTGTGATCGCATCCGCCTCGGCTGGGCCGATCCAGATAGGCAGGAAACGATGCTGGTGCTGTTCTTTCAACAGAACGACTCGCTGCTGGTTCATCAGGCTGACGCGAATGCTGTGTACTTCTACTTCAATCATAGATCATCCACTTTGCCACACGCTCGCTTCATTTGCTGTGATTATACACAGTCCGATACAGGGTAAGCAACCTATCTTTTAATGAGAGTGCAGTATGCATGAGGCTACGAAGGAAGAATATTGTCCGAACATCGTCTCTTATTTAACAAAGTGCCCGTTACGAACCATCCTGGCCTGAAGCTTGGTTATTTTGCGTGAGACGTGGTTCAGGCAAACCACGCCAGTGGCTTTGTAGTGAAAAATGCCTTCCCCTGAACTTCGAAACTACATTGACGAAATTTTGCGAACGGTCTCAAGGTCAACATTGCCGCCGCTGACGACAACCGCCGTCGGGCGATTATCCACGGGGATTACACCATGCAGCAGCGCCGCCACACCTACTGAACCGCCACCTTCCACCAGCCACCCCTGCACACCGAGCATCCAGCGCATGGCAGCCGCAATTTGTTCCTCACTCACCAGCACAATCTCATCGACGTACTGCTGGCAAATTGGCACGGTGATTGACCCCGCTTCGATGTCCCCGGAGAGCGCTTCTGCCAGCGTCTCCCAGACTTCCGGTAGTTCTGTGCCGTAGAAGACGTTGTACATGCTGGGCGCGGATTGGGCATTTACGCCGATGACTTCGCAATCCGGGCGCAGGGTTTTTACGGCTAAAGCCACCCCTGCAATTAATCCACCGCCGCTGACGCAAACCACCACCCGTTCCACATCCGGCAGCGCTTCCACAATTTCCAGGCCGATGGTTCCGGCTCCGGCGACCACCCGCGCATCGTTATAGGGTGAGACGTACGTCAGGCCATCTTCGCGGGAACGGCGCAGGGCTTCCGCTTCGGTTTCGTCATAATTCGCGCCGAAGAGTACCGCCTCGGCTCCGTAGCGCTTCACGCCTTGGACCTTCTTCTTCGGCGTATGCTGCGGCATCAAAATCTGTGCTGTCGCGCCGACAAGCTGCGCAGCGTAAGCCACACCCTGCGCATGATTGCCGCTGGAGGCTGCGATGATCCCGCGCTGGCGTGCTTCCTCATCCAGCGACAACACGGCATTCAGCGCCCCACGAATCTTGAACGAGTGCGTTTTGTTGGCATTTTCCAGCTTCAGCCAGGTATTCGCCCTCAGTTCAGGGGCGGCGGCTTCCAGCGGTGTGGGTTGCAAATACGGTTTCAGGCGCATTTGCGCGTGAATGATGTTGGAGAATTCAACCATGTACCCATCCCTCTTGAGGCGAAGTGAGAATGGCACAAGGGTATCTCCGCTTCTGAATCAACGCAACATGCACCTACGCGAACGATCACAAAAAGGCCATGACAATAAGCCGAGGGAGGAATGTCATTTGCCTGCATGGTTCATTCATGCATTTTGGTATGGATAGCCTGTGACAGACTGCACTACGGCGTATCCACTCCGGGGTCGATAATCAGGGGTGAGATCATGAGGAACCAATTTAGGAAGGTTAACCCAATGAGCGCACCGACATTCGTGACTCTTGACGGCAATGAAGCCGTTGCAAGGGTCGCGTATAAGGTCAATGAAGTCATTGCTATTTATCCCATCACGCCATCTTCTTCGATGGCGGAACTCTCGGATGAATGGTCTTCGCACGAGCAACCCAATATCTGGGGTACCGTCCCACAAGTCGTTGAAATGCAAAGTGAGGCAGGAGCCGCCGGGACAATCCACGGCGCACTGCAAGCAGGTTCACTGACGACAACCTTCACGGCATCCCAGGGGTTGTTGTTGATGATTCCCAATATGTACAAGATCGCGGGGGAACTCTCGCCCACCGTCTTCCATGTAGCAGCCCGTTCGCTGGCAGCACAGGGGCTTTCCATCTTTGGCGATCACAGCGATGTCATGGCAACACGTCCGACGGGTTTCGCCATGCTTTCCAGCAATTCCGTACAAGAAGCGCACGATATGGCCTTGATCGCCCATGCTGCGACCCTCAAGACCCGTGTGCCATTCCTGCACTTCTTTGATGGCTTCCGCACTTCGCATGAAGTCTCCAAGATTGAATTGATCCCGGAAGATGTGATCCGCGAATTGATTGACGACGAAGCCGTCTTGGCGCATCGTCAGCGCGGGTTGTCGCCGGATGATCCTTTCATTCGTGGTACAGCACAAAACCCGGATGTCTACTTCCAGGCACGCGAGACGGTCAATTCCTTCTACATGGATTGCCCCGCCGTCGTGCAGGAAACGATGGATCAGTTTGCAGAATTGACTGGTCGCCAGTACAGCATTTACGAATACTACGGCGCAGAAGATGCCGAGCGCGTGATTGTGCTGATGGGTTCTGGCGCAGAAGCGGTGCAAGAAACAGTCAAAGCACTGAATGCAGATGGGGAAAAAGTCGGCGTTGTCAAAGTGCGTTTGTATCGCCCCTTCGATGTGGAACGTTTCGCGGCGGCATTCCCGGCAACGACCAGAGCCATTGCGGTGCTGGATCGCACCAAAGAACCGGGTGGCGTAGGCGAACCGCTGTATGCTGACAGTGTTTCTGCTGTCTTCGAAGCATGGCCTCATGCTCATCTGCCGGTTGTGGTCGGCGGGCGTTATGGCCTGTCCTCGAAGGAATTCACCCCGGCAATGATCCGTGCAGTGTTCAATAACCTGACCGAGACGAAGCCCAAGAACCACTTCACCATTGGCATTGATGATGATGTAACCCACACCAGCCTGCCATTTGATGAGGACTTCAACATCGAATCGTCGGAAGTTTTCCGCGCCCTGTTCTATGGCCTGGGTTCGGATGGTACGGTTGGCGCGAACAAGAACTCCATCAAGATCATCGGTGAAAATACGCCCAATTATGCCCAGGGCTACTTCGTCTATGACAGCAAGAAATCCGGCAGCATGACCACGTCGCATTTGCGCTTTGGCCCTGAGCCGATCCACAGCCCGTACCTGATTACCCGTGCGAACTTCATCGGCGTACACAATGATAACTTCCTGGAAAAATACGACATCCTGGCAGATGCCGAACCGGGTTCGGTCTTCTTGTTGAATACGCCTGTTGCGCCCAATGATGTCTGGTATACCCTACCGCGCATTTACCAGGAACGCATCCTGGAAAAAGACCTGCAATTTTATGTGATTGATGCCTACAAAGTGGCGCGTGACAGCGGCATGAAGAACCGCATCAACACCGTGATGCAAACCTGCTTCTTCGCTATTTCCGGCGTGCTGCCACAGGAAGAAGCTATCGCACAGATCAAATACATGATCGAAAAGACCTACGGCAAGAAGGGTCCCAAGATCGTTGAAATGAACCTGACCGCTGTGGATAACTCCGTTGCGAACTTGCATCGGGTGGAAATCCCGCAGGAACTGACCAGCGAAAGGCAACTGCTGCCGCCGATCCAGGGAGAAGCGCCGGAATTCGTAGCCAATGTGCTTGGGCGCATCATCTCCCGCCATGGGGATACCCTCCCGGTGAGTGCGATGCCCATTGACGGCACATTCCCGACGGGTACGACGCAGTACGAAAAGCGCAACCTCGCGGCGGAAATCCCGGTATGGGAACCGGATATTTGTATCCAGTGTGGGAAATGCGCGATGGTCTGCCCGCATGCAACCATTCGCATCAAAGCCTATGAAGAAACGGCACTTGCAGAGGCTCCCGAAACCTTCAAAGCAACCGCAGCGCGTGACCGCGATTGGAACGACTTGCAATATACGATCCAGATTGCGCCGGAAGATTGCACCGGATGTGCGCTTTGTGTGGATGTTTGCCCTGCCAAGGACAAAAAACAGGCCAATCGCAAAGCGTTGAATATGGCTCCGCAGCCGCCGCTGCGCGAACAAGAACGCGAAAACTGGGACTTCTTCTTGAACCTGCCAGAACTGCCGCGTGATCGCATCAATGCCAGCCGTGTGCGTCAACAACAGGTGATGCAACCCCTGTTTGAATTCTCTGGCGCTTGCTCTGGCTGCGGTGAAACACCGTATCTCAAGCTCATCACCCAGTTGTTCGGGGATCGTACTGTGGTCGCCAACGCGACGGGCTGCTCCTCGATCTACGGGGGTAACTTGCCCACAACGCCCTGGTCACAGAATGACGAAGGTCGCGGCCCCGCCTGGGCAAATTCGCTCTTTGAAGACAATGCCGAATTTGGCCTGGGTATCCGAGTCGCCATTGATAAGCAAACGGAACAAGCCCGCGAACTCCTGGCGCACTGCGCGGATTACATCGGTGTGCAACTTGTGCAAGACTTGCTCACCAATCCGCAAAAGGACGAGGCAGATATTCACCAGCAGCGCCAACATGTTGCAGAACTGAAACAGCGCATCAGTGAATACGACACGCCGCAGGCCAAGCAGCTCCGGTCACTGGCAGATCATCTCGTCAAGAAAGATGTCTGGATTGTTGGCGGTGATGGCTGGGCGTATGACATCGGCTTTGGTGGTCTGGATCATGTGATCGCCAGTGGGCGCAATGTGAATATCCTGGTGATGGATACGGGCGTGTATTCCAACACAGGTGGGCAAGCCTCCAAAGCAACGCCGCTGGGCGCGATTGCAAAATTCGCGGCTGGTGGTAAACGCGCTGGTCAGAAAGACCTCGGCCTGATGGCAATGACCTATGGCAGTGTCTATGTGGCGCAGGTGGCGATGGGTGCCAAAGACGAACAAACGTTGCGTGCCTTCATGGAAGCCGAAGCTTACGATGGCCCCTCGCTCATCATCGCGTACAGCCACTGCATTGCACACGGCATCAATATGTCTACGGCGAACCGGAATCAGAAAGCGGCTGTCGATAGTGGGCAATGGTTGCTGTATCGCTATAACCCACTCCTCGCCGAAGAGGGCAAGAACCCGCTGATTTTGGATAGTCGTCCGCCCAAACTGCCTGTGCATGACTACATGGGGATGGAAAACCGCTTCCGTATGTTGGAAATGAGCCAGCCGGACGTTGCGCGAGAACTATTCCGAGAAGCACAGGAGAATATCAACGAGCGCTGGGAATACTACCAGTATCTCGCCAATCGCCCGTATGGTCAGGTCGAACAGGAACCGGAAGAGGAGTCATAAGCACATGGTCGATTTAACAACGAAATATCTGGGGTTAGAACTCTCCTCACCATTGGTGGGGAGTCCGTCCCCCCTGATGGAACACATCGACAATATCAAGAAGATGGAAGATGCGGGTGCTGCCGCTGTTGTCCTGTATTCCCTGTACGCGGAACAGATCGAAGCGGAACGGTATGCGCTGGATCATTACCTGGAATCAACATCGCATTTCCATCCTGAAGCCGCGGATTATTTCCCGGAACCAAAGCAATTTCATGCGCGTACCGATGATTATTTGAAGCAAATCGAACGTGCGAAGGACGCAGTGGATATTCCCGTGATTGCGAGCCTCAATGGTTCCACGCCGGGGACGTGGGTGGAGCTTGCGCAGGATATGGAATCCGCAGGTGCGAGCGCGATTGAACTCAATATCTACCGCATTCCCAGCAGCCTGGATGTTGAGGGAAGCACCATTGAGCAAGAAACGGTTTCCATCGTTTCCAGCGTCTGCGAACAGGTGAAAATCCCGGTAGCAGTGAAACTCAGCCCGTATTACAGCAATTTTGCCAATCTCGCCAAGAGGCTGGCAGAGGTTGGCGCGGCGGGTCTCGTCCTGTTCAATCGTTTCTATCAGCCAGATATTGACCTGGAAACATTGGAAGCAGAAGCCAACCTGATCCTCAGCACACCCTTCGCTTTGCGTCTGCCGCTGCGCTGGATCGGCTTGCTGTATGGACGGGTCAATGTGGATTATGCGGCGACCAGTGGTATTCACAGCGCAGAGGATGCCCTGAAGCTGCTGCTGGTTGGCGCGAACGTCACCATGATGACCAGTGCCATCCTTGAGTCCGGCATTGATCACTTCGCCCGCGTGAAGGCGGATTTGCAAGCACTGCTAGAGCAGTTTGAATATGACAGCGTTCAGCAGCTACAGGGCAGCGCCAGCCAGATCAACAATACAGACCCATCGGTGTTTGAACGCACCCAATACATGCGTGTGCTGCGGAATTACCAACCGAATCTGTGAGCCAGGTGATCGCTTCAAAACGATTTGAACCACAAAAACACAAAGGACACAGAGACATCCGTAGGGGTAGGTCACAGACCTGCCCTACGAAAAACCACTGATTCTACCGGAATTGGTGGAAATTTACTGGATGATCTTTTATGCCCTTACCTCACCCCTTCCAGACCTCCGGTCTTCCCTCCCCGTATCCATTCACCTATCCGTGAGAAATTTCGGATTTTGCGAAAAATGTACCTCACCCCTAAATCCCCTCTCCAAGTGGAGAGGGGACTTTCCCAGCCAGCTCTGACAAGTTTTGCTCCCCCTCGCCGGACGGAGAGGGGGCTGGGGGGTGAGGTGAAAAAGGCGAGAGTACCCCCATACCCACGACAATTAAGACTAAACCTGATGGCTATGGTCGCTCCTACAATATGAACTCCGTGTTTCATTGTGAAATCGCATCATTGCGCCCCTACCATTCACGAAGGCTTTGTGGGGATGAGATTGACCTCATCCGCTGCAACACCTCATGGATAGCTGAATAATTACTACCGGACAAGCCTTGAAGCCAGCCCGCTAGAAACCGACAAGTCCACCACAGGGGACTGTGTGCGGCAGGTCAGTGCGCCTTTTCCTGTGCTTCCCGCTGCTCTTATCGCATCAGCGTGTGGCAATGTAGGCCGAGATGCTGTTGGCGAATCCATGAATCATTGTGTTTTTGTAGGGGAGCGCCCGT
>CAYVVZ010000077.1:0-15081 GCA_964455365.1 uncultured Anaerolineaceae bacterium
TTAACATGCCACCCTGTCAAGGTGGAGATCGCGGGTTCGAATCCCGTCGCTCCCGTCTGTGTACAAAAACACGCTCTGAGAAGTCCACCTCAAATTCGGTGGACTTTTCGCTTTCTAGACCAAGTGCAATATGGCAGTTCGGTCGTAGAGAAATCGCAACCACCCTATCGCCTCGAACCCAGACGCGGGAAACAATGAGGTGTATTAACTCTCTCTGTTTCTTCCTATTACCCTTGGTAGCCCTCCAATGTTCGGAAAAGTTTTCCAGGAGATCAGCGGATCGCTCCAATTCATCATCAGGAATGGGTGTAAGGCGTTCAAGCTGCTGTTGAAGCTGCACACGTTTTTCCAGGTATTCATCCTGGTTGCCGATAAATCCGTTATCCCATCTAAAATCCATCCGCTGAATTATCTGTCGTATTTCAGCAACCCGTTTGTCCAGATTTTTGTCGCCCAAAAGCTGCCCCACAGATTGGATCATTTTTTCTTTCCAATCTGCCGGAGGCTTCATCGTTTTGAGAATTTCAACTACTTGCTCTTCAATACTATCGGAGCGGACAGAGCCTTGGGAACATTCCCTGTTAAAGTCTCGCGCTCTACAACGATAGTAGTTATATCCTGAATTGCTTTGCGGCCTCATCATGCCGTATTTTTCATCTGTTATGTTCTCCGGCATATTTGCCACACACTCCGCGCAATAGATAATGCCGTTCAGCAAGAACACCCGGTGCTTTGGTCGATACTCCTTTGACACATATCGAGTTGCTCTTGCTTCCTGACAGCGGTCGAATAGATCTTCATCAATTACCGCAGTATGCTTCCCTTCATACCACTCTACTTCACCAGAATAGGATCTGCTTCCATCTGAGTTACGTCCATACGGTTGATATTTGACATAGCCCAGGTAGGTGCGATTTTGCAGCATATCTCGAACTGTATCGGTTGAAAAACGTTTCCCGGTCTTACTCTTGTAGCCATTTTCATTGAGATATTTGGCGATTTGGTTATCGCTATAGTCTCCTCCAGCGTATAGCTCATAAGACTTTATCAAAGCAACCAATTCACGCTCATTAGGGATCAAAACACCTTTGTCATCCTTGTCCATACCAAACGGCGGACGATTGTTATGAAAGCCCTGTCGTGCCCTCTCACGTTTTCCTTTAACAGTCTCGGCAGCAAGATTTCTGCTATACCAGTCCGCTACACTTTCCATGATGCCTTCGATGAGTGCACCCAACGGACCGTCACTATCTTCTGATGGCTCACTGACAGAGAAAACTTTGATCCCGTATTCGTGGCGCAAAAGAGATTTGATGGCAAGCGCATCTGTGCGGTTTCGGGCAAAGCGATCAAATTTGTGAACGACAATTGCATCGAATTTCTTCTTTTTCGCGTCTCGGCGCATCCGAAGAAACTCTGGCCGATCTGCGGTTCTGCCTGACTTAGCCTCATCCACGTAATAGCTGACTAGGGTTCCACCCTTTGTACTGACCCAGGCTTCAATAGCACGCTTCTGAGCATCAATCGAAAAATTTCCTACTTGTTCCTCTGAACTGATCCGCACATATGCAACATATCTCTCCATTTTGATCATCCTTCTCGCTTTCTTTTTCGGATGTGGTGTATGCCGCAATGCCCTCAAATCTTCTGCGTTATCCTTAAATGTTGGTGCAACAAAGAATCGCTCATTTGAAAGCTGCGGTACGAAGCGAATATGGGTTTTTCTGTTGTTTGGTTGTTGCATGGCTCCTTTAGCTCAGAGCGAGATCGACGAAGTAATCAGCATCCGCTATCATTACTTGGTTCGCCGCATCGGTCTCGCTGGTGTGGTCAAGGGTTGCGAGGGTGCTGCTACACCTTCCGCAACTCATCCATATTTGTATTAGGATTTTAACCGATTTTCGGATAGATGTAAAGAAGTGACGAGCGAGAAAGCCCTTTTTGTGCTTACTCAGCAGATTTTCGTTCTATCGCTTCACAGAAAGTACGAACTAATTCAAGCGCCGTGAGCTTATCGCGTGGGTCTTCTAAGCGTAGGAGTTGAGTGGACATTGAAGCTGCAACGTCATGCAGGAGGTCTTCATCATCAAAAAAGTAGATAATGGAAACATTCAATTTCTGGGCAATGCGTAACAATTCGATGGCCTTAACAGATCGATCACCATTCTCGATCTCTGATATTGCCCGCTGGCTTAATCCAAGCTCATTGGCGAAATCAGTTTGAGATTTGCCGTTCTTGGTTCGAGCAGCACGTATTCGTAGGCCCAATGTTTTATCATCCAGCATGAAGAACTCGTAGTTATTTTTCGGAATGTCCGTGAAGAAATATACCACTGGAACAGGCCCAATGCACTTTTCCACATAGCCAGAAGCATATTCGCCTCCCCTTTTGCTTCGGCGCACTGATATAAGTCACAGACTTGCAACATTCTTGATGGCGATTCTAGGCGAATGCTATCGCTTTGCGGTATAGTTGTGGTTCAATATTCTTTGCAAAAGCAAGGTGTGAACCATTGACCGTCCCTGACCGCATTGATCAAAACGAAATTAACAACATTCTCTGGAAAGCGTGTGACACTTTCCGGGGGACGATTGACCCCAGTGAGTACAAAAATTACATCCTGGTGATGCTCTTCGTGAAGTACATCAGTGATGTGTGGCGCGATACTAATGCCCGGCTGATGGCGGAATACGACGGCGAAGAGACCCGCGTGCAGCGAGCGTTACGGTACGAACGCTTTGCCCTGCCCGAAGGCGCGGATTACTACAGCCTCTATGCGCAGCGTAATGAAGGCAACCTCGGCGAGATTATCAATAAGGCGCTGGAAGCCATCGAAGACAACAACAGAGAGAAGCTGGAAAATGTCTTCCGCAATATCGACTTCAACAGCGAGAGCGCTCTGGGACGACCCGCACAGCGCAATCAACGGCTGAAGAACCTGCTGGAAGATTTCCACGATCCGCGTCTGGATATGCGCCCCTCACGGATTGGCGACCTGGATGTGATCGGCAACGCTTACGAGTACCTGATTGGCAAATTCGCGGCAGGCGCAGGCAAAAAAGCCGGGGAATTCTATACCCCGCCGGAAGTCTCTCTGCTGCTGGCGGAATTGCTCGACCCGCAGCCGGGAGATCGCATCTGTGATCCGGCCTGCGGATCGGGTTCGCTGCTGATTAAATGTGCGCAGCGGATTGACAGCCGCAATTACGCCGTCTACGCGCAGGAAGCCAACGGCGCAACCTGGGCGCTGTGCATGATGAATATGTTCTTGCACGGGATTGACGCTTCCGGGCGCAACATCAAATGGGGCGACACGCTGCGCGAACCCCAATTGACGGAAGACAACCGACTGATGCGCTTCAATGTGGTGGTGGCGAATCCGCCCTTCTCGCTCGATAAATGGGGCGAGGAAAACGCCAGCAATGACCGTTACGAGCGTTATCGGCGCGGGGTTCCGCCCAAGAGCAAGGGCGATTATGCCTTCATCAGCCACATGATCGAGACGACCTATCTGGATTCCTCGAAGAATGGGCGCGTGGGCGTGATTGTTCCGCATGGCGTGTTATTCCGGGGTGGCGCAGAGGGACGCATCCGCCAGCAATTGATTGATGAGAATTTGCTGGATGCAGTGATTGGCCTGCCGGAAAATCTCTTCTTCGGGACGGGAATCCCCGCCGCGATGCTGATCTTCAAGCGCAACCGCAGCGATGACCGCGTTTTGTTTGTGGATGCCAGCCGCGAATATGCCCAGGGGACGACGCAGAATGTGCTGCGTCCGCAAGATCGCCAGAAGATCATTGCCACCTATCGCGCCCGTGACTTTGTGGACAAATACGCCTACCTCGCCACGCACGCCGAAATTGCGGAGAACGACTATAACCTGAACATCCCGCGCTATGTGGATACGTTTGAGCCGGAGCCACCTGTGGATATGCCCGCCGTGAACGCCGAAATCCGTGACCTGCGCGGCAAGCTGGCGGATGTAGAAGCGCAGATGCAAGCCTACCTGAAGGAGCTAGGGCTGGATGACTAGGCACTATAATGTAAGTGATGGTTTGCAATAGAGGAGCGAACACAGATGGCGATTCAATCTCTGCGCGATTTACAGCCTTACCGTGAGGCGATTCTCGCGCTGGCAAATGAACACGGTGCGCGGAAAATTCGCGTCTTTGGCAGTGTGGCACGCGGCGAAGCGACCCCTAACAGCGATATTGATTTCCTGGTGCAGTGGGATTATGAGCGTGTATCGGCCTGGGGTGGTGTGGGGCTGGATATGGCCTTAGAGGAGTTGCTCGGCTGCCCGGTGGATGTTGTCTCCGAGGGGGGATTATCGCCCTACCTGAAAGCGCAAATTCTGGAAGAAGCTGTGAGCTTATGAGTCGAGAACGCGCCCACCTGCAACACATCCAGCACAATATTGAACATCTACAGCGGCTTGTTGCCAGAGGCAAAGAGGCATTTTTGCAGGACGAAGATATGCAAGCGGCGATTCTTTATTATCTGCAAACCATGTCCGAATCGACCACGCATATTTCCGAAGAAAACCGTAGCAGCCAACCACAAATCGAGTGGCAGAAAATTCGCGGATTGCGCAACCGGGTTGTGCATGATTACCTGAGCATTGACCTGGAATTGGTCTGGACGATCCTGGAAAAAGAACTGGAACCCCTACAAGCAGCAGTGACAAAAATTTTGAAAGCAATGGATGCGGATGATGGCGATGAGTAGCGGCAAGCTGGCGGATGTCGAAGCGCAGATGCAGGCCTATCTTAAGGAGTTGGGGCTGGATGAGTAATTTACCTGATGGGTGGTATTTGAGTGTAATGAGCGATATAGCGATTGAGCGTGGCATACAAACCGGACCATTTGGAAGTCAACTCAAAGCATCTGAATATTCAGAAGACGGCATTCCTGTTGTAATGCCATCCGATTTGACTGGTTATCGCATTTCAACCGCTTCAATTGCTCGTATTCCAGTAAAACTTGCCAGCGAGTTAAGCAGACACAAACTACAAATAGGGGATATTATTTTCGGTCGTCGCGGTGATATTGGTCGCTGTGCATTAGTGACTGAAAATGAAAACGGTTGGATTTGTGGTACAGGTTGTTTACGTGTCAGGTTATCTTTGCAGAAGGCTATACCTGAATTTGTAATTCAATATCTTGATTTGCCTCAAGCTGTCAGTTGGTTGCAGTCTAACGCTGTTGGGCAAACAATGCTTAATCTCAACACCACGATTCTATCAGAATTGCCCTTATATCTCCCACCCCTACCCGAACAGGGCAAAATCGCGGACATCCTCAGCACATGGGACGAGGCGATTGCCCTGGTGGAAGCACTCATCGCCGCCCTGACCGAACGCAAGAAGGGTCTCATGCAAGGTCTGCTCACGGGTGAGGTGCGCGATAGTTGGGAGGTTGCAAAACTTAGTGACGTTGCAGAAGTTATTTTGAGTGGTGTTGATAAAAAATCATACGAAGATCAAGATACTGTACACCTATGTAACTACACCAACGTATTCAACAATGCGTATATCACGAGTGATCTTCCGTTTATGGTTGCTTCTGCAAGTGATACTGAAATTGAGAAGTGTAGATTGAACCTGCACGACGTAATTATCACTAAAGACTCGGAAACTGCCGAGGAAATAGCACAAGCAGCAGTTGTAATTGAAGATTTAGCGAATGTAATCTGTGGCTATCACTTGGCAATTTTGCGTCCTGAAGAACAGAAAGTATTTGGACCTTTCTTACGTGAGATCATCATGTCGCCCGATGTTCATAATCGCTTTGAGAAGTTCGCTAATGGTGTCACTCGTTTCGGCCTAACGTTGAAATCAATTGAGAGCGTAGAAATCCCTTTTCCATCTTTGGTCGAACAACGTGAGATAAGCACACTTTTTCAACTTTACGATTTGTGGGTTGCTGGATTCTATGAATATATTGACCATCTTCGCCAGCAGAAAAAAGGCTTGATGCAAGGTCTGCTCACGGGTGAAGTTCGGGTTCAGGTGGGGGAAGAATAAGCTTGTTGCCGGGTATGACTCGCGTTGATCATACCCGGCATGCGTAGAATAGTGGACTAATTTAAATGAGCATTATCCGCATATCCTGACCGCTTTCTGAAAGTTTTGTCCACAATTCTCTCCGCCTCTAATAATGCGGCTTGCTGTGTGCCAACATTATCAAGATCATCAACAGGTAAAGTTATATCACTTTCATGCGATGTAAATAATGTATCCCCAGTATCCTTGTTTATGCACTCATAGTCTGAAATAGGATCAAATATCAATAGACTGTCATCAGACTCCGATATGTATAATCTAGAATTACTCCGTACAAGGTCATCTATAGCAGGATGATTGAACATGAATGTGTATATTCTGTCATTACTGTAATGTATTAATGCAGGTATAGATGCGTCTTTTAATCTGATTTCCTGAATACCCCCATCAAATTCATTACCACTTAAAAGTGTATGTGTAAGATGGTCTTTCTCTGCGAATTGAATGAGATCAACAGTAGGTCGATTAAACCTGTCATGATGTTGAATGGCTGTTTTACTCTCTGGAAACAAGTTTGCTATCAATCGCACAAAGTACGCTATCAACCAAGCCAGATTTCCATAGATACTGCTTACATCATTACGAGGTTTATAAGTTTCTTGATATGCTTTTGGCGACAGTACTCCTTGTAATAGTCTTTCTACGAGTGGAACCCTCTCTACAATGTCAGGGTAGTAAGCAGGTTCCAACCAAGCTGTGCCACCAGAGCCAGCCGTACCAAAAAACTGCTGCAAATAAACAATCTTTGAAGTATCAACACCATCTTCGGTATTGTCGTAATTGCCTGGTTTGTTGTCATCCTCAGGAGGAGTCTGACCTCCATTGAGGGCGGCTTTTAGTTCCGCAAGGCCAGCATCGTAGCCAAGTGCGGCGAAGTTAATATGATGCAAACGTCTGAGGCGAACCGGAATTCGGCACTTCGAAAGAATAATAGGGATAACGAGCTTTCCCTCTTCTAGGAAAAATGACCACTCATCCCATACATTGTCAGATTCAATTGCAGAGGGTGAAAGCAGAACAACCATCTGATCACATTCTTGAAGGGCTTCATCAATGACCCTATCCCATTTGCGACCATATGGGATGTCATGTTGATCCATCCATATAGAAAGGCCGCTTTCGGTTAGGTCGGTGTAGAGTTGCTCGGCGAACTGGAGATCAAGGCTTCTGTAACTAATAAATGTTTTCATGTCGCCTACCTCTGCATATTCTTCTTTTTAACCATACGAGAAAACACAGTTAGAGTCTAGTTAAATTAACATTGGAATTCTGTGTTATCCCTACTATCACCCTATGCACTGTTACGTTAGAATTGTGATATAGAGGCGCTTTACTCATATAATACGTTCAATTTTGTAGAATCGTTTCAAAATGCGAAGAAAGTACTGTTAATGAGTCGAAGTGAAATTTTTAGGGAACTGATTAGCTCCCAGATTCCGGCGCTGCAATTGCTGATGAATCTGGGCTGGAAGTACCTCACGCCGTCGGAAGCGTTGGCTTACCGAGATGGCAAGGAGAAAAATGTCGTCCTCACGGGCATCCTGGAACCATGGCTCTACGAAAATAATGTCTTCGAGCGCAAGGGGCGGCAGCATCACTTCAGCGCGAAGAACATCAAAGAAGCCGTGCGCCAACTGGTCAATGTGCCGCTGGCGGGTCTTCTCCCAACCAATGAAGCCCTCTATGAGCGCCTCACCCTGGGAACGTCACTCAGCGAGACCATCGACGGAGATAGCACCAGCCCTTCGCTCAAATACATCGACTGGCAGCATCCAGAGAACAACGTCTATCACGTCACGGATGAATTTTCGGTGGAACGTCGCGGCACGCACACCAAACGCCGCCCGGATATTGTGCTGTTCGTGAATGGCATTCCGCTGGTGGTCATCGAGTGCAAGCGCTCGGATCTGGATGGGCAGGCCATCAAGCGCGATCCGCGTGCGGTGGGTGAAGATGAACCGGAACACATCGGCTATTCGGCTTCAGAAGCTATCAGCCAGATGGTGCGCAACCAGAACGATGACGAAATCCCGCACCTCTTCGTCTATTCGCAACTGCTGCTCGCCATCCATATGAATGAAGCCTTCTACGGAACCGTGCGCACACCGCTCAAATTCTGGTCGGTCTGGCGCGAAGAAGAGAGCAACGAAGCGGATTTGTACGAGGCGATCAACCGCCCTACCAGCGAAGCAGACAAAGCGCGGCTCTTCAACTGGCGTGCCTACCCGCACACCTTTCACCGCCACTTTGCACAATTTGGCGAGCGCCAGATCAGCGAACAGGATCGCCTGATTTTTTCGCTGCTGCGTCCAGCTCGCTTGCTGGAACTGACCTATCAATTCCTCGTCTACGACAATGGACAGAAGAAAGTATCGCGCTATCAGCAATATTTCGCCATCAAGAAAACCATCGAGCGAGTCGCGCATCTCAATCCCCAGGGTAAGCGCACAGGTGGGGTCATCTGGCACACCACAGGCAGCGGCAAATCGCTGACGATGGTCATGCTAGCAAAGGCGTTGGCATTGCATCCGAATATCAAAAATCCCCGCGTCATCCTGGTCACGGATCGCGTCAACCTGGATGACCAGATTTACGGCACGTTCCATGCCTGCGGTAAATCGGTTGTTCAGGCGCAGGACGGCAAGCATCTGGTGCGGCTTGTCACCAGTCGCCTGAAAGAAGGTGAGAAAAATGGCGATGTCATCACGGCGGTCATCAACAAATTTGAGCAAGCCGCCCGCGACAAAGCCAGAGACGAGAGCCATGATATTTTTGTGCTGGTGGATGAAAGCCACCGCAGCCAGTACGGTTCCATGCATTCGAAGATGGTGCGCGTCTTCCCCAACGCCTGTTACATTGGCTTCACGGGTACGCCTCTCACCAAGAAGGAAAAATCCACCGCCGAGAAGTTCGGCAGCTTCATTCATAAGTACCCCATGCGCCAGGCTGTTAAAGATCGCGCTGTGGTTCCGCTGCTGTATGAAGGTCGCATTGTGGAGCAAGATGTCTCCAAAGATCAGCTTGAGCGCTGGTTTGATCGCATGACGCGCCACCTCAACGAGCAGGAAAAAGCCGATCTCAAACGCAAGATGAGCCGAAGTGAGGTCGTCAACGCTACCGAGCAGCGCATCAAAGAGATTGCATACAACATCGCCCTGCACTACGAACAAAATTGGCGCGGTAAGGGGTTGAAGGGACAGCTCGCTACGGCATCCAAAGAAGTTGGCTTGAAGTACCTGCGTTATCTGCGGGAGTACGGCATTGATGCGGCTTTATCTATTTCGCCACCGGATACCCGCGAAGGCCACAACGAAGTCGGCGAAGAAGATATTCCCGCGGTGCAAGCCTTCTGGAAGCAGATGATGGATCGATATCAGACCGAGGACAACTACAACAACGAAATCCTGCGCTCGTTCCATGACCCTGAAGGCATCGAAATTCTGGTTGTAGTGGATAAGCTACTCACAGGCTTCGACGAACCGCGCAACACCGTTCTCTACATTGATAAACCGCTCAAAGAGCATACACTGCTGCAAGCCATTGCCCGCGTCAATCGGCTCTTCGAGGGCAAAGATTACGGCTATATCATCGACTATCGCGGCGTGCTGGGTCAGCTCAATGAAGCGATGAATCTCTACGATGCCCTCGCGGAATACGACGCAGAAGATATTCAGGGAACCATCGCGGACATCGCTCAGGAAGTTGCCAAACTGCCGCAAATCCACTCGGATCTCTGGTCGATTTTCCAGCCTGTGCGGAATAAGAGTGATCTGGTGGCTATGCAGCAGCATCTGGAGCCGGAAGATCGCCGCCAGCATTTTTATGAGCAGCTCACTGCCTATGCGCGGACGCTGCGGATTGCCCTCTCAACGACGAAGTTCTACGAAGACACACCTGAGAAGCAAATCCAGATGTATAAGGACGATCTCAAGTTCTTTCATCGGCTGCGGCATTCTGTGCAGAAACTCTACGCGGAAATTGTCGATTTCCAGGATTATGAAGGTCAGGTACGCAAATTGCTGGATGAGTATGTCCAGGCGACGGGCATAACCACCATCACTGAACTGGTCAACGTCTTTGATGAAGAGCGCTTTGATGAAGAAGTCGCCAAACTCGAATCGCCTCGCGCGAAGGCCGATACCATTCTCAATCGGATGAAGCGCACCATCATCGAGCATATGGATGAAGATCCCGCACTCTATCGCCGCTTTGCAGAACTGGTTGAAGAAACCATCCAAGCCTATCGAGAAGGTCGCATCAACGAACTGGAATATCTCCAGACGGCAACGAACGCGATGGATCAACTCCGTTCTGGACGGGATGCCAGTCAGCCGGATGTACTCAATCGGTATGCCCACGCGCCCTCTTATTATGGTATCCTGCGTGCCAATCTGATCGAACAATGTAGTGACGAGCAGGCCGCTCAAGTCGCCATCCAGATCGAAGAATTACTACAAGATTCTAGGGTGACGGATTGGACCATCAATCTGGATGTACAGCAGCGGATGAAGCGCAAGCTGGATGAGTTGCTCTTCGATAGGACACGCAAGCTAAATCTGTCTCTTTCAGATGCGGAATTAGATATGTTGATTGAGCAGATTCTGGAAGTAGCAAAGGCACGAGATTACCTCACTTCATGACCATTCATCAACTTGAGTACGGCACTACAACAATTGAGTATCAACTGCAATTCGCTGCTCGCAAAACGTTAGCCATCAATGTCCATCCTGACTTACGAGTGACAGTCATCGCGCCACACGATACCTCTCTTGAGGCTGTTCAAGAGAAAGTCAGTAAGCGAGCAGCATGGATTATCCGTCAGCAGCGCGACTTTGAATTGTATCTGCCCCAGGCAGCACCACGCGAGTACGTCAGTGGGGAAACACATTACTACCTCGGCAGACAGTATCGGCTCAAGGTCATCCAGGATGCTTCTGCGGAGTGGGCAAAACTAGATGGCGGCTATTTATATGTACGCACCTCAGATAAATCGGCTAAAGATAGCGTGAAGAAACTTGTTGACCGTTGGTACATGCGACAAGCACAGCGTGTATTCCAGGAACGGCTTAGAGAGGTGCTTCCACGTTTCTCATCGCTGCACTTGCCAGATTTTGAAATAGAGATAAAGACGTTACAAGCTCGCTGGGGAAGTTGCTCAGCATCTGGTATCCTGACGTTGAACCTCAAACTGATACAAGTTCCTAAGCACTACATTGATTACGTCATCGTCCATGAACTATGTCATCTTCTCGAACATAATCACAGCAAACGCTTTTATGCGTTGTTATCTCGCATCATGCCGGATTGGGAAGAACGCCGCCACAAGTTAAACCTCTGTCGTTTCCATTAAGAGCTTCTACTAAGAGCTTCTACAGTACATTTCTATTCTGCTACCTATTGCATTTAAGGTGTAAGTTTGCTTAGCTATAGGTATTAGAAGTTAGTCATACGCCCGTGCGTATTACCACCTTGCCAAGCAGTCTTTTCAGCGAACGTCCCTACCTGCGCCAGTACGGCCTTAAAGAACCTCCCTACTCCACCAAGCCCAACGAGCGCTACCTGTACCTCACCGCGCAACATCGCGGTGCCATCGCTATGGTGGGACGGCTCCTGGTAGATCGAGAAGGAGCAGCGCTGGTTTTTGGAGAATTCGGCACGGGCAAGACTACGGTCATGCGCCGTATCTATGCAGAGCTGCGCGACCACGTGGAATATAAGGTCGGCATCATTGAGAACGCGGGACACTGCCCTACCGAGTTCCAGCTCGCCGGAACTGTCCTGGAAAGCTTCGGGGAACGCAGCCACCACAGCGACACCAAGGGACGCTTCGACCAGCTCAAGCAGTTCCTCTTTGAGCAATATCAACAGGGTATCGTCTCGGTTATCTTGCTGGACGAAGCACACAAACTCCCTGCCCGTGTGCTGGAGAGCTTGCGAGGTCTACTCAACTTCGAGACCGCAGAGGCCAAGATCGTACAGATGGTACTCTTTGCCCAGCGACCCATCCTGCGCAAACTCAGCTATGCCAAGTCCTTCAAGAACCGCCTGCTCAAGTGCGAATTGACGCGCATGTCCGAGAGCGAGTTCAGCGAAATGCTGCGCTGGCGCTTCACCCAGGCGGGTGGCGTGGTCTTCCCTTTTGACGAATCCGCCATTCCCCTGCTCTACAATCTTACGCGAGGCCTACCCCGCACTGCCCTCGGGATTGCCCAGGCCGCTCTCGAACTGGCTGCTGCGCGAGATGGTCGCATCACCAGACATGTTATTGAAATAGCCAAGGAGACTCGTTTCATCGACTAGAACCATATGACCCAGGCCAATCCCTTCACCCAACTACTGGAAGCTGAATCTCAGCAACACACGCAGAAAGCAGAAACCGCGCCAGATGCCACGCGAAATGTCACGCAAAAAGCGACGCGACCACGCGAAATGTCACGTGAGAAAGTGCGTACATCAGAAACTACCGCAACCGTCGAAGCACTGGATCGTGACGCCATCCAGCTCTTCAGCTTTCAACTGCGCGACGAACTGAAAGCCAAAGCGAAGGTGCAAGCGGAAGTTCCCTACCAGTGGCTGGAAGAACTGGAGCAGATCGCCCAGCAGGTCGGCGTGAAGAAACTGGAATTGTATCGCTACATCATTGGCACTTTTTTGGGCAAGCTCCCCTAAAGTGGCACTGAGGTCTGACTGCGCCGCAAAAAGCCGAAAATGCAGCGCTGCAGCGCCTCAAACAATAAATATTTTGGACATCTATGCAACGTATCGGCGAGACACAAGCCTTTCAAGACCGCAACCTGATCCTCAAAGGAGCAGATGTCGCTACGCGCTCCGGTTGGACGGGCGTGCCCAACTTCATCCTGGAAAACGATCACCTCTCGCCCGGTGCCAAGCTGACGTATGCCATGCTGCTCAAGTATGCCCGCGAGCAAGATGAGTGTTT
The DNA here is from genome assembly GCA_964455365.1 of uncultured Anaerolineaceae bacterium. GTDB lineage: Bacteria > Chloroflexota > Anaerolineae > Aggregatilineales > Phototrophicaceae > JAUZRW01. The sequence continues at coordinate 13,007 of CAYVVZ010000077.1, forward strand.
CCCCGGTCAGCAAAGATTAGCCAAGGACATTGGTGCGTCAGATCGCAGCGTACGCACCTGGCTGCGGGAACTGGAACAAGCCAGGTTCATTACGTCAAAGCAACGCGGACAGGGGAAATCAAACCTGTACACCATCTGGATGAAAGCCAGTTTCTGGAAGCAGCAGAAGCGTTCTACCAGATAAGACCGGAAAATATTTCCGGTCTAGAACGGAAGATTTTGCCGATCCAGACCGGAAAATTTTTCCGCCTAATAAGAAGCAGAGAAGAAAATGCAGAAAACTAAGATGCAGTTTCTGTGTGCATCAATGTGGAAAACTTCATTCATTGTGGATTTCCTGTTCAGCAGGGCTACAGGGCATTACAGGCTGAACAAGCAATGTATTCGAGTAGGCCAATTGCACAATCTGGCGATTTGGCAGCCATCTATTTTGGCAGCAACTGCAAGGAAGGAAATGAGAAACACTGCCGATTCATGTCCGAGTAGACAAATTTGTGCTCGATGTCGCTCTTCCGCTTTCGCCCGTACACCGCTGAAAACTTGGCTTCGCTGCAGTTTTCGTCTCCGACCACACCCCCACCGCCTGGGGTCTGGTGGTGCTGTGGTCGGAGACACGCGGGTACGGACGGGGGGAGAGGACACGAGCACTTTTTAAATGGAGAGAGGGAAGAAGTGAAGATAAGAAAATAGAAGGAGTGAGGGAAAAAGAAAGAAGGGAGAAGAGGAGAAATAGAGAAAAGAAGAAAAATAGATTTGGAAAGAGAAAAGAGATTTGATAGGGTGGAAGGAATTTAGAAATTTGAGAGTAGAGAAATGGAGAAAGAGTATCTATCGAAACGAGATCGAGATTGTCTGGTGTGGGTGGCCGAGCAGTATACCGTCAACCTGCACGATTTCATCCAGGTGCTCAACGCGCATCCAGAGACACATCACCAGATCAGCTATGACGGCGGCAGAAAGCGCGTGACGCGGCTGAAGCAGAAAGGCATCCTGGCGACGAAACGCATTGTCTGGGATCGACCGCTCTTCCTCTATCTGACGCGCAAGGGATTGAACACCCTGCACCTGAGCTACCCGGACTACGAACCCCGCGATTACATCGCCAATGAAGATGGTCTGGATACAGGCGTCACCATCTACCACACGGATTACATCAACAAAGCCAGATTGTATCTGGAGGGCAAGTACGGCTTGCAGGTTGCATTTCAGTCGGAGCGCAATCTGCGTCAGGCACATCGCGCCGAGCGCACCGCCTTCGGCTATCTCCCGGATGGCGAAGCCCTCCCGGAGAACAAGTACACGGCCATTGAAGTCGAACACTCGGATAAGGGCGAAGATCGCCTGGAGAGCATCTTGCTGGATCGCATGCTGCACTACGAGCAGACGCTCTATTTCTGCACGCGCCCTCATGTTTACCGCCTGGTGCGTCGCAAGACGCGCGAAGTGGATCCCGAACAGCAGCACTTCCAGGTCTACGACTGGTCGTTTCTGAACTGATATGCAGTTCAAGCTGATCTACCGCAGATCGCCCCTGCGCTTCTTCGCCTACAGTATGTTGTTTCTGAGTGGGATCCTTTTTCTGGGAACTGGTTTTTTGCTGGCGCTGCTGCTGCGCCCCTTCCTGCGCCGTGTGAGCAAGTTTCGCTGGCCTGGCTGCATGGTTTCTCTCAGTTGGCTCCTCGTGCTCGCTCTGTACTGGCTGCTGCAGCCTGGTGAAATCGGGGTGTGGTGGTGGTTGGTGGGAGCGGCGCCACTGGCTCCCCTCGTCGCCGAATTCATGGACGTGGTGCTGCCCTTCCTCAACCGCGCGCTGGCCACTGATCTGGATGAGCTGTTAGCCTACCAGCGTCAGGACGAGCAGCTGCGGCTGATGAGATACCGAAATGCCGCCCGCAGGCGACCATTTCCGAAACCGATCTCCGGATACATTCCACTGGCTCCTGTTGTGGAGGTGGTAGAACCCTTTCCCACGCACAGCGGCGTGCTGGAGCGAGACGGTTGGCTCTTCATCTCGGAAACAGCCCTATCCCAGCATATGTTCATCCAGGGTGCACCAGGATCGGGCAAGACTGAAA
>CAYVVZ010000078.1:0-15038 GCA_964455365.1 uncultured Anaerolineaceae bacterium
GCCCTATCCCAGCATATGTTCATCCAGGGTGCACCAGGATCGGGCAAGACTGAAACCTTCAAGTGGCTGGTGACGCAAGTACTTGCCCAGACGGATTGGGATGTCTTCTGCATTGATGGCAAGGGCGACGAAGAATTGGCTGCATTTTTAGTACAGACAACAGAAAGCACCCGCGGCTTTCGCCCTAAGCTCTTTCTTCTCGGACAGGGAACAACCGGAGATACTTACAATGCCTTTGTCGGGCAGCGCCAGGACATCTACAACCGTCTGGTGGCCGCACTGGATCAGAAAGATGTCACAGGCGGTGCCGCGTATTATGCCAATGCCAACAAGACCCTGCTGCAGTTGATCTGCTATGCGCCCTGCGGCACACCGCGTGACTTCGCCGACATCGAGCAGCGTCTGAATTACAACTGGCTGCTCAAGGCTTATGCTGAGAACAAGCAAGAACAGAAGAATATCGCCGCGGTCAAGAAACACATCCCCGATCTCGCTGTCTGGCTGCAACCCTTGATCCGCGATTTTCGGGATACCGTGCGTCGAGATGGCTTCACCTTCGACAGCGCACGAGTAGGCATCTTCTCGGTGCGCACGCAATCCGCTGGCGAAACCAGCCGCCAGCTATTGAATATCCTCAATGCCGATTTGCTGGACTTCATGGGCAAGCGCCAGCAGCGCAAGACGCTGGTCATCATCGATGAGTTTCAGGCATTCAAGAATGAAGGGCTGCCAGAAACGCTCTCCCTGGGTCGTTCCTCCAACCTGGCGATTGTCCTGGCTACACAGGATACTGCCTCCATTGCCAACAAAGATGTCGCCAGACGCATCTTAGCCAACACCCGCCTCAAGACCCTGATGGCTACTGACTTCCCCGAAGAAGTCGGTCAGATCGCAGGCACGCGCGAAGTGCTGGAGCACAGCTACCAGCATGATATTGGTCAGGTGACAGGCGTGGGGACTTCGCGACAGCAGCATCAGCACCAGATTTCCCTGAATGATGTCTCGCGATTAGAGCCAGGCGAGGCCTTTCTCATTCGCCAGCGCTATGTCGCAAGAGTGGTCTATCGCATGGTTCAGGACAGCGCACAGACAATAAATCCCAAAATATCATAGACGATGACTGTGAAGATCATCAGCAACAGCAATGATGGCGCAGATTTTCCACAGTTCCGTCGGGGAATGCGCTAGTTTTATGTTCCTCCTTCTTTTTGAATACAGGCATCAGAACGCGCACATCCCGTCAACCTTTCTAAGAGCATTACCCTGATTCGAGCGTAACCGCGCGAGGGGATTTATTAGACGTTGCAGCGGCTTCGCTTGCGCTGACCAGGCACAAATTACTACTTGCTAATTTTATGTAGCGTTATATAATGTTACACATACTTACAAAGCATGGAGCATTGCTCAAAGGAGAATATGTCAGACGGCAAACAGGGATATAATGGGTGGACAAATTTTGAAACCTGGTGTGTCTCCCTCTGGATTGATAACGATCCGGGGAGCTATGAGATGGCGCGAGAGATAATAAAGGGTGTCCAGTCAATCGGTGACGCGGCTGAGGCGCTACAAGACTGGATTGAAGAAGACAACCCCCTGCAAGATCAAGCCTCACTGTATGCGGATTTACTGAATGCCGCCTTACGCCAAGTGAATTGGTATGAAATTGTGGAGAGCTACAAAGATGAATAGACCAGACAAAGCAGCGGGGTCTGACGGGCAGCAGACCCCGCGCGCCATTTCCGCTACGGAATTACACCAGCGACGCGGCGCGATCCTCAAAGACTGCGCCATTCAAGGCACCCACTACGTCATTGAGAAGGACGGTTTTCCCATCGCCGTCCTGGTGCCGATGCAAGATTACGTCGCCAGGGGCAAACCATCGAGATAGCGGTTGGAACTGCCGTACAGGTTTGGAAACAACCCCAGCCAAAGAACAAAAAAGATGAAATCTACGACGCGAGGAACGAGCGTAAAACAGCCTCCTCGATCAGTTGGCGCTGCGGGCGTGCCATTTCTCCTTTATTGCCTGCCCTCTGGCCTGACGAACAGTAAATTAAAAGTGAGCCACAAAAACCTTTTAAGAACGCCATAGCGCTTCAAAGACCCTTTATAGAATGATTTGCCCAATTAGAAAGCTGGTAACGAAGTTGGTAATCGGTTTACCACTCTCCTTACCAGCCAGCGCGGAGCAGAATCACGTCTTCGTACCATCCAATTCAGCCAGCGAGTCTTCAACAAACCGATGTATTTTCGCCTGATCATCAGTTGACAGCATCCAGATTGCTGTATCCATATGCCATTCCCGAGCGTAGACCAGTGCTAACGCTCTTCGTCCCTGAGTAAACGCCAGATGGATAAACTGACGTTGCGCCTCCGCATCTTCTTTTCCTGTTGCAGCGGGTTGTGCAAGATTGAGAAAGTGTTGAATCCACTCCAGCAACACGAGACCAGATTTTCCAACGATGTCCTGTGCTTCCTGCAAAGTGGCCAAAGCATCTTTCCATCGGGATTGGCTACCCTGTTGTTCAGATTGCCAGAAAAGACACTCGGCTACGAGAGTGCGTTGATCCACTTGTCGTACACGCTCCAGCGCCTGACTAAGGATGAAACCAGCTTCATCCAGATTTCCTTGACAGCGTGCTGCCAGCGCCTGCAGAATCTGGATGGCTGCACGTTCTTCGTGGTTGTCAACCGGGAACCGCTCCAACGCAGCAGTCAGTAACTTTCCAGCCTCGTCCCACCATTCGCACTCGAGTGCGACACGCCCCAGCCAGCCGATCCAGAGGGCGGTATAGAAGCGATCTTCACCATTACGAGCACCAGCTAATGCCTGCCCAAACTTCCTCACTGCCTGTAAATACTGGCCTTCCTGAACATCCAACTTGCCCAGTTCACCGATACAAATCATCTGTATTACGGGATTTTTCCCTTGAACCAAATCCAGACAGCTTTCAAAACTCGTATGCGCATCTTGCAGGAGACCGAGATCAGCCTGGATCGCACCAAGGTTGCGTAACCATTCGCCATGCTCCTGTCCGTGCCGCATTTGCTTTGCAATCGCAATAGCTGCCTCATAGGCAGGAAGTGCCTCCAGATGACGAGCCTGTGGCAAATAACAATTGGCTCGATTGATGCTGATCTTTGCCTTGAGCAGCAGATCCTGCGCACCAGATTGCACATGTTGGTCAAGAAATGTTTCAGCGCTGAGATAACAAGCTTCCGATTCCGCCCAACGAGCAAGACGATAGAGTGCATTTCCCAGTGCATTGTTAGCGACAGAACGCCAACGCATAGAATCCGCACGTTCAGGATGAGCCTCGATAACATTGAGACAGTGCTGGAACGTTGCGAAAGACTCATGAAAGCGTCCTAGATGAAACTGACAGACTCCCAACCCGTTTAAGAGCCGCAGGTGCAGTGTCACACCTTCATCCTGGTCAACAAGGAGAGACACTTCACCAAGCGCTTCCTGGAACAGGGCTGCGGCAGATTGAATATCCCCTGCTGTATGACGACTGATACCCCAGAAAAGAAGTAGTTCTGTCCCGGACTGCTCGGTAGCAATAGCACGACTGACTGCCAATGCCCGTTCGAACCAGAGATCTCGCTCTTCAAATTCCATCCAGCGCGGCAAGAAAGGCGCACTGTGCAGCGGAAATCCAAGCACAATCTTCGCCGCTCTCTGGCGGAGCGAATCATCACCGAGACTTGTATTTAGCACAACCTGTGTTAACTGTTCCTGAACCCCGGTGATCTGCTGCGCTGCCTTCAGTAGATCTTGTGGCATCTGTCCATTGATCCGGTAAGAGTCAGCCGCCGCATCCAGCAACTCCAGATAATACTGTCCCCAATCCAGCAAGGCAGCATATATTGAGTCATATTTTTCACTCATGCGCTTCCCTCCAACAGCGTGCGCGCATAAGCACGCAGCAGTGAGTGTATCTGGTATTCACGCGAAGAAACCGCCTCGAGCAGACCTTTGTTCAAGAACTCCGTCACGACTGGAACCGGGTTCTCCACTCGCCAGAGACCTGCCAGACCTGCCAGATCAACCCTTGCGGGTTTGGCACGCACGATACCCAGACGCGCAAAATAGGGTCGGTAGGCTTCAGGAAGCTGCCGCACACTCTGTCCCAGCAGATACATCAGAGTTGCTGTCAGTCCAGTCTCTGGATCAAGGCGCTCTTCAGGATCTCTTTCGCTCAAGAGCGCATAGACATCCTGCATTTGGGCAAAGAAGTCCATCAGATCATCTCGCTTTATCTGTCCCAGGAAAAGCCAATTGAAACGCTCATTGAGCATTCGTGCAGCAACCTGAAGCGCCAGAGGCAAATATTCCAGCGCTTCCACCAGGCCTGCTGCCTGCTCTTCGTAACCCTGGAGAGACATATCTGGAGAAAGCAGCAGGAGCAGTTCCAGTGCGGCTGCTGCCTCCAACACAGGCAGGCGATAGTGATGCTCGTCAGAGAAGCTCTTCGCCACATCTTTGAAACGAGTCGTTACCAGCAAGGCATTGTCAGGTCCCAGTAGTTGACGAAACGGATCAATCTGGTCAATAGCATATACATCATCGACGAGCAGCAGGCTCTGAGTGTTGGCGAAGGCCTTTTGAAGTTGAACCACAGCCTCTTGCATCGTCGTCAACCTCGTGAGACCCAGATGTCGTCCAACTTGTTGCAAGCCTTCCAGTGACAGAACACCTTCACCAAATGAAACGGGAAAAACACCGTCACGAAAATGCCCGCGCACCTGTGGATCGTTGGCTAATACACGAACCATTGCGGTTTTACCGACCCCAGGCCAACCGCTGACAATCGTGACATTGTGCTGCCTGGATACTGGATCCCTTCCGAGCAAGCGGTCTTTGAGTGTGCGAAGTGCCAGTTCCCGCCCCACAAAGGTGCGCGGATTGAGAAGTCGCGTGTAGATCTGCTGCAATGGCTGATTGGTCTCAATGGCCTTGATAAGGGTTTCTACTTCAACGAGATAGACATCCGACGGATCATCGACTAAGCGCTCTTGTAGTTGTCGTGCGTAGCGCAGTGCGGCTTGTGGCTCACGGTTGAGCGCATGGGCGCGAACCAACCACAAATATGCCCGCTCATCGGTGATATCGATGCGCAACCAATCATTCGCTGCCTCAATGGCTCGCAGATACTGATGACGGTTCAAATAGTAAATCAGCCTATATTCCAACACCTGATCAATCTGGTTGCGCAGCTGTATGCGCATTCGATCCAGTAGCTGTTCGGCTTGACTGCCAGCTAGTTCGTATCTTACATCATCTTGAACATTATAGGTTGGTAAAAAGCCGTCACCATAGAGATCACAAAGCGCATTCAAGTTCTGAATATAGCGCTCATCGCCATGATAGAGAAAGTCAATGTCTGCAAAAAATCGCTGGAAGATGTGGACATCCACCTGAACATCGTGCCGCAGCTGGATCGCAGCCGCATTTGGCTCTAGCAGCGGTTTAAGTTCATGTTTGGCTCTGTGCAGGCTCTCACGTATGGTGTCCACATCGCGCGCCGAAGGCATAAGCCGATCCAGCAAAAGATTGAAACTCACGGCCGATTTTTGTTCAGTGATAAGCAGTAGCAGCATCGCCCGCGCCAATGGACGGAGTTGCAGTGGTTTGCCGCCAACAATTGCGGTTGGCTGTTCACGAAATAGAACGACCTGAAGATTGGACATAAAAACCTCCTGAATTGGATCAGTGTTGGAGCTTTTCCGGAGCATCTCTGGAGGAGCATCCGGTATACAACAAGTGAACGGCGGTCGTGGTTTATGGGATGTACCGTCGCTCACCCGATCCAGGTCAGATCAAGGAGAGACTGCTGGAGAATCGATGGATGATGGTGATCCACGCTCTCCAGACTACGGTGGGAATAGATAGAGAGGCATCTCTAACCCACTGTTTGAGAGATTACCGCTGAATGAGCATTTCGGCAAATTGAAGGCGGGATGTGAAAACCTTCACATCATTTCCGGTGTGTACAGTCTGCTGGAACACATCTCATCTCATACAATCATACAAGGCAATAAGGGAGAAATTGCTTATGTTCAATGCACCGGGCAGAGGCAGCCGTTGGGGATGTTTTGACTGGATTCTACTAGCCTTTGTTGTGGGATCCGTCTTGCTCGTATCAGATAGCCGTCCCGGTCAGCGCGGGTATAACGACGCGCTGATGATGGCAGGATTCTGGCTTGTGATTGGAAGTCTGCTGTTCGCCCTGCGCCGCGGCTGGATCCAACACCTGATCGCTGCACAGAACTTACGAGGCCAGCAAGATCACATCGAACGAAAGAAAGCGGAAGCTGAAGAGAAGCAGCTTCGATCAACTTCCAACGGATCAACCGCTGATGGCACTTCGGTCAGACTGCTCATCGGCAAGTCGGAACACGTGGTAAGCGAAGCACAACATTTTCGCATTCTCGTGCCAGCAGATACCAAGTGGTCCAGCACGCAGGCATTGGGCTTTATCCGGGCGGTCGTGGAACGCTTTTCGCGGAATGTGCCGCAGTTAAGTATTGTCGCACGGCATGGCTCCATCACCTGGGAAATTGCGGTCTCTGTGGATATCGACGAGGCAGCGCGCCAGCGGATGGAAGCGGCTGCCCAGAGCTACTATCCGGGTGCCGTGGTCAAGCTTGTGCCCCGTGCAGATTTTGTCGGTCAACCCTATCGTCGCTACCATATCTTCCAGGCGCGTTACCAGATGGATTTCCAGCAAGCGAAGTCCGTACACACTATCAAGCGAGAAGATCCCCTGGCCTCCGTCGTACAGGCGATTTGTGGCCTGCGGGAGGGCGAATGTTTGCGCTACACCATTCAGGTGCTGCCACCGATGCGCCTGGGACAAGAAGTGATCAGGGATATTCTGACGATGTCAGCCCGAGAGGCAGGATACGCTCCTATGGTCGGTGGCCGCAACTTCCGCACCGCGGAACATGCAGCAGGCAGCATGATCGGGGCTGCCATCAGTTGGACAACCCAGACCATAAACCTGGGGAACACTCGGCTGTGGCGTTTTCCTCAGCACGAGACGGAGCAGTACATGCAGAAACTCACGCAGCCGCTGCTGCCGACCAATATCATCTTGCAGATGGATACGCCCAACGAGAAGCGCCTGAGCATCCTCGAAGATATCCTCTCCTCTGTCTATAGTCTCTCGTCTGGCGAGGAGATCACCATCGGTCGCGGCTACACCAGTCCGACATTGCGCATCGAGACTTTCGAAGACTTCTTTGAAAAGACAGCGCTCCACTATCTGATTGATCTCGCTCCCAAGCGCAGAGGCGAACCGGATGCGACAACACCATATCACTTCATCTTCACGTCAGATGAACTTGCAACCGTGTGGCATCTGCCACATCAGTACATGGAGGTCGAAGAGATTCATTGGGCTGCACCACCACCACCATCGACTTTGACTGCTCAGAACACGGCTAAGCGGGTGGTGATTGGGCGAGTCGATGATCTGGTCGTGAGTGTGCTGCCGCAAGATTTGCGCCACCACGCCTTCATCTCTGGACAAACCGGGACAGGCAAGTCCAATCTCCTGCACCATCTCGTGCATCAGTTCATCGCTAACGGACAGGGTTGTACGGTTCTCGATCCGCACGGCACCCTGATCCAGCGCATTATTGAAGCCTCTATACAGGGTCGCTTCACTCACAAAATCCTGTTGCTCGATTTGAATAAGGAGGATCATCCAATTCCGCTCAACATTTTCCGCGTGCCAGAGGGCGTATCTTCCAAGTTTGCCTTCAATATGGCCCTGTGGGTGATGAAAGCAGTCTATAAGAGAAGTTGGAGTGAGAGCCAGATGGAGACTACGGTTCGCAATACGCTTGAGCTAGTGCTGACGGATCCAGAAGCAACGCCTCAGGACATGCAGCGTGTCCTGACAAACCACAACTACCGCCTGATGCGTCTGCAGCAGGCACTAAGGCGAGGGCTATCCACCAGTGCAGAAGGTTGGTGGAAAGATCAGTTTGAGGCGGAGAGTGCCCATGGCAAACGCGAGAAAGCACGTTCTACGCTGAATAGATTGCGCGTCTTCACAGACGGCACCCTGGAGCTAATGACCTGTCATCCGCGTGGCCTGGACTTCCGCAAGCTCATCCAGGAAGGCTACATCATCCTGGTTAATGTCTCTGGCGATGATGTCATGAGTGATATCGAGAATCTCGGCACCATCCTCTTCGCGCAGCTCTTCCTGCACAGCGTCAGCCTGGGACTGCACCCGGATGACCTACCGCCACGCCACTACCTCGTGATTGATGAAACGCATCGCTTTATCACTACGCCGCTGAATGAAATGCTCTCGACAGCTCGCAAGTACGGTCTCTCTTTGTTGATGGCTGATCAGTGGCTGGGTCAGCTGGACGAAGATACCCGCAAGGCGATTGTCAACAACAAAGGTACAACCATCAGCTTCGCCGCTTCCGAAGAGGAAGCACCGACAGTGGCACGCCTTTACCAGCCCAAAGTTACAGTGGATGACTTGATCCATCAGGACATCGGGCAGGCAGCTGTGAAAACACGCTTTCAGGGAAAAAATCTTTCGGCTTTCCAGCTGACCACATTCTCCCCCTTGTCTGCCCTTCCGGAAGAGCAGCGCACCACCTGGGATGCCCTCTGGCAGCAGACTGTAAAAAAGTTGGATTTACTCCCAGCACACGAAGTGAGGCAGTGGCTGCGAATACGCTACAAGAGTGAGGCGACCGCCCCACAGGATAATGGCGCTGTCCAACCTTCTCAGGAAGCTGCTACGGATGTCGAGATCTTTGAATCGCTGCCGACAGAGCCAGATGAGAAAGGCTGATCGGTGGGCTTTCGCTTGAGCCAACGCGATCCTCATATCCTGCGAGCCGTCAACGATTGTCAGGCGTTGACGGTCTCGCAACTGATAACCCTCTTCTGGAATTCCCCCAATCCAGCCTATACCCGCCTGCGCCAGTTGGTGCAGGCCGGGTATCTGGAGAAGCATTTCATCACGCAGATTCGCGCGGCTCCAGCAGCTAGCCCCATGGTCTTCACCATTTCGAAACAAGGGGCAGCCGTGCTGACAGAACACTTCGGTTATGGGCGCGAAGATTTCCACTTCGTCAGTCGCCAGGTCAAGAATTGGCAATCTTTACAGCCCCTGCAAGCAACCAACGATATTCGGGTTGCCCTCACGCGCGCGTGTTGGGAGGATCCAGCCTACGAACTGGTGGAATGGCGTAATGAGCTGCGCTTCCGTTCCAATCCAGACTTCGTCTATCTGGAACACAAGAAGGTGCCCGTCTACCCAGATGGTTTCTGCATTGTGCGTAGGGAGAACGCCCGCACGCTGAACTTCGTGGAAGCCGACAGTGGCAGCGAAGGATTGCCCCAAGTGCTGCAGCAATTGCGCATTTATATGGCTTACACCCAGAGCGGTCTCTACGAGCAGAGCTTTGGGACAAAGTTCTGGCGTGTGCTGTTGGTGACCAACTCCCTGAAACGGCGTGACAACATCCGCAAGCGCCTGGCAGCCCTCGGCGGCGGAGCTAACTTTTGGTTCACAACCTTTGACGAACTGACAGTAAACAGCGTTTTACGTCAGCCAATTTGGGTCAAAACAGCTGGTACCGAGCGTTATTCGTTCTTTGGATGAAGGAGATTGTGCTGGGTGCTATACTCACATCCAGCACCGGAGGGGTGGGGTCACTCCCGAAGGAGTGAAACCGTTCGCGCTAGAAGGGACGCTGCTTCCTCAATCTCGCACATTCCCCCTTGAGCTTGGCGATCTCTTTTTCCAGCTCCTTGCTGCGGCTGCTCTGCCAATGGATGACAGCGACTGCTGCAACAAGTCCAATAGTGAGCCAGATGACCGGCTGCTCTGCGACGAGGGTCGCGATTTTGATAATTAAGGTGGTGCATGGTTCGTCCATAAACCTCCACGCTAATTGGTATAGATTCCCAATCGGGAATCGCCTCACCCCCCAGCGCAGCTTCTGGACGCCCAGGTCACTCTTCGCGGTGCCTGCGCTCCATTACTCTCAGTATAGGACGTTTCCACCCCTGGAATTGTCAGAAAATTGATAATTGCATTTGTATTGTGGTGCTTGGTGCTGCATTTTTGCAACGAACGCGCTTCTCTTATAGGATACTATTTCGAAGATAAAGGATGCCTTTCTGTCTCGAGTCTTCGGGTGCGCTTTGGGTTGCATTCTCCTCCTGTAGCAGCGTACAATATCCTTATGAACAAATATTCTAAGCTGATTCAGCACCTGCTGCGCAATGGTTACATTGTCGTCGAGACAGAAGTGGTCAATCGGCGCTCGCGCAAGCGTAGCATTTGCCCCAGGGTGTTGAAGCCTATAGCTAAAACTGCTTTCGCTGGTTGAACGGGAACTGCGTTTGATTCGGAACTCGTGCATTTGCTAGGATGCGCTTGTTCTTTGACACAACCTCATATTCCCCTGTTTCGCACGCCACTGCGCCCTTCGCAGCGGCGTTTTTGATTCCCGACTAGCGAAAGCGACACAACCTCATGACCCTGGCTATGCAGCAGTCGTCGTTGCGCTGGCAGATTCAACCCTTTGGCGGTTGGTCTCCGGCTCAGCGACCTTTTCCCGTTGGCTGGCAAGCGCAGCCCCTGACCTTTCCCCAGATTGTGGATGCCCTCGAGAAGCCCTTCGTTGATACCCTGCTCTTCTTCCATCGGTTGCGGCGCGAACACCTCCCCGATTTGCTACAGCAGGGCTGGCTGCGCCTCTGGCAGACCTTGCACCAGACTCCGACTTTCCTCGCTCGCCTGAGCCTGTACCAGGCTGCCCGTTACGTCGTCAACCACTGTGGCAGCAGCACCTTCAAAGCCAAGCTGCGTCACACGGATAGCTACCATGCCCTCTCAAGTTGGAGCGACTCACATGGCGATGTCTTTGAGGAGAGCATTACCGAGATCGTGATTGGTTCCAGCCTCAAATCTTCTGGCAAGCCCGGACACGCTCTTTTCACTCACCGAGCCGATCGACTGATCGACATCCAGGCGCTGATGGGCGAAATGGCTGCATGGTGTGGCGATGACCTGCGTAAACTCGCGGCGCTCTACTACGTGACCACCAGCGTTACGCAGACGGATGCCGGACGCATTGCTGGTTTTCCAGTGATTGAACGAGAAGGTCGTGGCCCGCGCTGTCGGCAGATGGTCTACTGGACGCGCGTCGTCCGCAACAAGCTGCAAGAAGTCTTCGCCAGTTACCGCCCTGTTGAGCCGGATAAAGATCATTGGCGCAGATGTTTACAAAATGGCGATGTCGAACCCGTCATCGAGCTGGCGCGGGAATATGCAGGAGATGCTGAGCAGCTGCTTGCCCTCTATGTCCTGACCACGTCTGTGGCTCGAGAGACCGCTGTTCGCGAATTAGGGGTGAATGACAGTGCCTTATGGTATGCGATGAAGTGCTTGCGCAAACAACTTCGCCAGCGCTATGCACGTCGCGTGTGCCATCTTGACAAATGAATACCGTGCCGGATGGCTTCTTTTCTCGAAAAGGACTATCCGGCAATTTTTCTTTCCTCGACGCGCCAGCGTCGGCGGGTTTCCTTACCCGCCGCTACCAATAAATTACCCTCAAATCCGAGTCGCTGATTGTCCTATAACGCGATACACTATTAAATGCATTCTTCAATGCACTGAGAGGATGCTCTACAGAGATTCTGGCACAGAAAGCGCAACCGACGGTGAAACTCTTCCTATCTTATGCACGCGCAGATGGCACAACGTATTGTGAAAGACTCTACAAAGCTCTTGGCAAAGAAGGCTTCGATGTCTGGCGCGATACGCGCAACCTTGACCCCTCGGCGGGCTTTGATCGTGAAATCGAGAAAGCAATCGAAGAAGCTACGCATCTCGTGGTACTGATGACGGAAGACATTAAGCGCGAAAATAGCTTTGTTCGGCGCGAAATCGCCTATGCGCTGGTGAATAATAAGCGCATTGTACCGCTGATGTTCCCCGGCGGACATCGACCGATTACAATCATCAACCACACTTTCATTGACTTCAGCGACTGGGACACAGGTTATAAAGAATTGCTCCATCGCTTGAAGGAAGAACCAGAGCCAACGATAGGAGTGCCTGCAGTACCAGCAAAGACGCTGCGTGAGCGCGAACTAGACTATCTGGAACGCATCGGGCAGCAGTATGAGCAGTGGCTCTACCTCTATACTGACCTGGGCGGACGCGCAGAAAAACCCCATGAGCAACCGCAGGTCAAAGTGAAAGCGCATGTACGCAAGTATGTGAATAATTCCAACAGCGTCTACCGCGAACGGGGTTACGTTGAAGAAGGCGCTGCGCGGCAAGTGGATACCGTTGGCGAATTGCGCAAAGTAGTGCGCCAGGGTGGCGTGATCCTGATTGGCGAACCCGGCAGCGGCAAGACTACAACGTTACAGCGGCTGGCTTACGAATTTGCGATAGCGGCGCTGGAAGATGAAAACGCGCCGTTACCCATCTTCGTGCCGTTGGGTGCCTATGAGGGAGAAGGAATAGAAGCGCACATTGCCGACTACTTCGATGGGTTGCCGCTGACAGACTATCTGCCGAAGCGCATCGTGGTACTGCTGGACGGACTGAATGAGATGCCACAGCAGTACGTTGCCGATGTTGACCAATGGCTGCGCGAGAACCCGAACGTGCTGGCAGCCGTGACCTGCCGCCGCCTGGAATATGCCGCGCTGAAAGCCTTGCCGCTGCGCCGTGCCGATGTTGACCCGCTGGATGTGGATCGGATACGGCTCTTCATTGGGAATTACCTGGAAGATGATGACCGTGACCGCCTCTTCTGGGCGCTGGCGGGTGACGACATGCGCGAGCTATGGAAGCTCTTCCAGCAGACTGAAAAGAACTTCGCCGACTTCTGGCTTGGAAATGATATTAGCAACACACATGCACTATGGAATATGACATCTGGCAACCAAGATGCAATCTATAACGAGATGCGTGCCGCCATGCGCGAACGGAGCGACCTGCCCGGTTTGCTTGGACTGGTGACAAACCCCTTCTTGCTCAAGATCACGGTGGAAGTTTTCATAGACAGTGGCAAGCCACCACGCAATCGTGGGCAGTTGTTCAATGCCTTCGTTGATCTGCTGATTGAGCAGCGCGGCGCTCCGGCAGTATCCGCCGAACATCCCTGGATTGAGCCAGAAACACAGATGCTGGCGCTGGCGGCATTGGCCTACCGGATGCAGCAAGAGAATACGGGCACCAGCGTGAGCCTGGCCTGGGCGCGGGGTAGGCTGGCAGAAGATGGCTTCGTTAGGGATCCGAATAACCTGCTCTATCTGGCGGAGAGCGCTACACTGATCACAGTAGACAAAACCAACGGAGAATTGAAGTTCTTCCATCAACTGCTGCAAGAGTATTTTGCAGCACGCAAGATGGCAGATGACCTGGAACGCGGCATTTCAGCAAGCCAGTATTGGCCTGGAGACTGGTGGCAGCCGACAGGATGGGAGGAGACTGCTGTCATGGTAGCCGGGATGCGCGCTGGCGTAGCCGACTGGCTGCTGGAAACGCATCCTGTGCTGGCTTGCCGCGCCCTGACCGAAGGCCAAACGAACAGCGAAGCAGAAGAAAAGGTGCGCGCCGCCCTGCTGAAAGCGATGACCGGAGACGCGCCGCCCAATGCTCGTGCCGAAGCCGGACGAGTCCTCAACCCCATCCGCGATACCCGCCCTGGCGTGGGATGGCGACCGGACGGATTGCCCGACATTGCCTGGAGCGAGCCAATTCCGCCGGGCAAGTACCCCGTTGGCGGGGACGAAAAGGCATATAGCCCCCTAGAAGCCGAAACCTATGAGCTGACATACAGCTACCGCGTGGCGAAATACCTGGTGACGAATGCCCAATTCCAGGCTTTCATTGACGCGAACGAAGCAGGCTACAACCATCCAGCTTACTGGACACGCGCAGGGCTGCAATGGAAAGGCGAGCGCCGCACCCCGGATGAATACGGCGACCCCAATTTCCGACTGGCGAACCACCCACGTATCTATGTGCTCTGGTACGAAGCGATGGCCTTCTGCGCCTGGCTGACGGAGTGCTACCAGGAAGTAGACTTAATCAAGGCAGACGAGATCATCCGGCTACCGCAGGAAAAAGAATGGGAAATTGCGGCACGCGGCGAAGAAGGCTTGTTCTACCCGTATGGCAATGAATTCGACGCAGGCAAGGGGAATACCAGCGAGACAGGCATTTCGCAGACGAGCGCCGTCGGCATATTCCCGGATGGTATTTCCTGGTGCGGGGCGCATGATCTGAGTGGCAACGTCTGGGAGTGGTGTTTGAATCTGTATGCCGAGCCAGATGGCGGTTTGTCTGAGGCGCATCGGCACTCGGATGCCCGGCGGGTGTTGCGCGGCGGGTCGTGGCTCGGCCTTCATTACAGCGCTCGCGGCGCGTTCCGCTACGGCAACCCTCCGGACTACCGTAATAGCCCCAACGGGTTTCGGTTGGTGCGTGCCCCTTCTCTATAGGTTTTGCTGTTCGCTGTTGGGGGCGGTGCTGCGCAGCAGCAAGTGCGTAGCACTAGCCCCTTCCCTTCTTTCGCCGTCAGGCGAATCGATTTTGTGGATTTTTGGCGTATACTGGTTAAGCAGCCTGTGAACAACGGGCTGTGGGGTTCCCTGTAACGCACCCGGCGGGTGTTGCGCGGCGGGTCGTGGAACAACAATCATAACAACGCTCGCGGCGCGTTCCGCAACAACAACAATCCAGACAACCGTAATAACAACAACGGGTTTCGGTTGGTGCGTGCCACTTGTCTGTGCCCCTTCCAACGGCGTTGGTGTTCGCATCAACGCGAGCCGTCCCCTTTTATCAGGGCAAAACGGCTTCCAGCATTGTGATGCGACTACGGTTTCATCACCGAGGCGGGAGGAATAGAGAAGGCGCAGGGCGATCCCGTCCGCACGGAGAGCAAGCAGCGCCGTCGGGCCTATACAAAACCCACAGCGGGCGTTCAGCCCGTTTGTGGCTTCTGGTAGCCCTCAC
>CAYVVZ010000079.1:0-14681 GCA_964455365.1 uncultured Anaerolineaceae bacterium
CTAGTCTCGGTGAAGATGCTGGAAGATGATGCATTCGTGTTGACGGCGTTTTACAGTAGGCGTGAGAAGAAGGGAACTGTAATATGGACAGCTTAAAAGTTTGGTATGACCGTGAAGGTGATATTCTCGAAGTGATTTTTGAGGATGCGCCTGCGATGATGGAAGAAATCCGCGACGATGTCTTCGAGCGCCGCACCACCGACGGGCGTGTCGTGGGGTTCATGGTGATGAACTTCAGCAAGCATGATCGCGAGAGTCTGAATCTTCCCCTCTCAGTTACGGTCAGGGCTAGCTGAGTCCAGGTTTTATCCCTGCAAAAAAATTTGAACCACAAAGCCACCAAGAACACAAAGAAATCCGCAAGGGCGAAACGTGTTCGCCCATTTTGTTGCGGTTGGGTTTCTGATAAAAACTTCCTCATGTTATGCTTTTTTCTTCCCAACGTGCCAATTTTGCGCAACCTATGCTATTGTGTGGCGCGATTGGATGACGAACGGGGCGCTGATCCCCAACGGAAAGTATGACACGATTCGCCAAAGAACATGGCCTTTTTCTGGCTGTTTTGCTGCTGGTGCTGCTGGTGGCCTTCCCGGTGCTGACCTACCCGATGGGACGCGATCAGGGCATGTACGCCAATATCGGCCTGAGCATCCTCAACGGTGGCACGCCCTTCGTCGATATGTGGGACATCAAGCCGCCGCCGATTTACTACATCTACGCCGCCGGAATCGCCATTTTCGGACGCGGCACAGAAGCGATCCGCGCCATTGATTTCGCGCTGGTTCCGCTGGGGATGCTGGGACTCTATCTGTTCGGGCGGCGGATGCAGGGCAAGCGCCTGGGTTTGCTGGCGGCACTGCTTTATGGCCTGTTCTACTTCAACGAAGATTTTCCGAGTTTATCCCAGAACGATTCGCTCGTGACCGTCCCCATGATCTGGGCGGCTTACAGTGCGCTGCGTGCCTCAAACGCCGAATCCGGCACACGGCAGGCTGTCATCTGGTCCCTGCTGACCGGGTTCTGGTGCGGATTGGTGCTGTGGTTCAAGCATTATTTCGCTTTCTTTGTGCTGGCGCTGGTGGTCAATCAACTATGGTCACGGCTGGCGCAGAAGGAATCACGCGGCGGATTATGGAAAGAAGCGCTGGCTTTCGCTGCCGGGGGCTTGCTCACGGGGGATTCGCTGCTGGTCTATTTTTGGGCGCAGGGTATGATCGCGGAAATGCTGATTGTTGCGCAGGGGACGGCAGCCTACAACGCGCAGGGCTACGACTTCGCGGCCTTCCTCGGCAATATGGCGAATTATTGGGGATTCCGTTGGCAGACGTGGCATGGTCTGCTGCTGCTGGCGGGATTGTGGATTCCGGTGTGGATTTTCCTTCCCCCCGCTAACTCCCCCCGCTTCGCAAGGGGAGGACAGGTTTCCTCTACAAAGCCCACAGCGCAAGAAGAGAACGGGTTTGCCCCTATGCAATGGGGGGACGGAAGGGGGGATGAGATTGCCCCTACAAACCCCATCCCCTCCCTAAATCGTTTCCCCCTACGCAGTGGGGGGACGGAAGGGGGGAAGGATGTCCTACGCAGTGGGGGGACGAAAGGGGGGATGCGCTTGGTCTGGCTGTGGCTGATGGCGGCGCTGACCTTTGCATTGATCCAGGCCAAAGGCTTTGACACACACTGGATTCCGATGCTGCCACCGTTGGCATTGCTGGCAGGGGGATCGCTGGCTATAATTTCCCGCACATTTGCGCAGAAGCAAATCGTGCGTGTGACATTGGGGTTTGTACTCATCGCGCTGGTGGTTTCGGTGATGAACACAACCTGGGGACGTTCCTGGCATTATCTCACCGGGGCGGAAGATCGCGTGGCGTATTTTTCACGCTTCCAGGCCAATGACCTGAAGCCGGAAGAATCGCTCTTGATGGCGAATTACCTGCGTGAACGGGTCGCTCCGGGGGATACGTTGTTCATCTGGGGCTTTCGCCCGGAAGTGACCTACATGGCGGGCTTGCGCCCTGCGACGCGCTATCAGGCGCATTTTCCGCTGGTGGCTCCCTGGTATCCGCAGGAATGGCGGCAAGAAAATGTCGATATTCTGTGGGCAGCGATGCCGCCCTATGCGCTGATACTGGAAGATGATTACATGCCCTGGGTGACGGATTACGATGCTGATTCGCACAGCCTCTTGCAAGACTATATGCACTTGAACAATTGGTACGCCGCGAATTACCAGCGTACTGACCAAATCGGAGATTTCATTATATGGAGCAGGCAAGCGACCCCGTGAAAGACGAAGTAACAATCCGCAAAGCAGCGCAGGATGACCTCACCGCAATCGAAGATTTGATTCAGCAATTTGTGCAGAATGGCAAATTACTACGACGAACCTTCCGCGAGTTGGAAGACCTGATGGATACTTTCTTCGTCGCTGAATATCAGGGTCAGCTTGTTGGTTGTGCAGCACTGGATATTTACAACGAGAAGCTGGCAGAAATTCGCAGCCTCGCGGTATCTTCCACCGTGCAGGGAAAAGGCGTAGGGAAAATGCTGGTGCAGGCTTGTGTTGATCTTGCCATTGAGCGCCAGATATTCGAGATTATGGCAATCAGCTCGTCAGAGAAATTCTTCCAGGCTTGCGGCTTCGACTACACCCTTCCGCACGAGCGAAAAGCCTTCTTCCTGCAAACCCGTGAGGAGTTATAGCTTATCTTCGGGTCACTTTTATAACAGTCCATCACTGCGAGTATCGGGAGGGCATTGCCCTTCCCGCATGTTCCTCTCTTCCCCCCTGCGGTTTCGATGAGAAGTGACTGATCATTGCAATACCGATACTACCTTCCCCTTCACGATTATCATAGTCCATTCATGACATTTATCCGCCAGGAATCCTTTCATATGGCTACAAACTCACGTATATCTACGTGAAAAGTTTACAAAAATAGAAATTGAATTATAATTATCATGGGAATGTAGTATGGATCAGCTACAGGGGGGGGCAATATGCCTGTGAATACCGTATCCTTATGCTGTATTCCCGCTTTGTTAGGTGATCGAAGAGGGTTCACCCATGTGGATACGCAGTATTGTGGATAACACTGACCAGGCTTCTGTTGCATCCAAACTCCGACGGAAGCGCTTCGACCTCTTTTTGAACCTCATTGAAGACCTGCCCCGTCCGGTGCGCATATTAGATGTAGGCGGACGACTGGCATATTGGAAAACTGTCGGGTTCACGGGAGCAAATGAACTTGATGTCACCCTATTGAATATCGAAGACCTCAGCGACGACGAAGCCTACCCAAACTTCCGCAACATAAATGGCGATGCGCGTAGGATGCCACAATATACGGACAACTCGTTTGATGTCGTATTCTCCAACTCCGTCATTGAGCACGTAGGTAACTACGAAGACCAAAAGGCGATGGCACAGGAAGTCCAGCGTGTGGGGGTGCATTATTATGTGCAAACCCCCAATTATCATTTTCCGATGGAGCCACACTTTCTGGTGCCCTTCTTCCATATGATGCATCCCGAGTTGCGGGCGAGGTTACACACGCATTTCAACCTGGGCTGGGAGAAGAAAGCTGGAAACTTGATAAAAGCGCGAGAGAATATTTCCTATATTCGGCTGCTGAAAAAACATGAATTTGTCGCATTGTTCCCAGACGCGCACCTGTATGAAGAAAAAGTCGCGGGAATGACTAAATCTTTCGTGGCCTATCGTTGAGGGCTGCCGAAACGCCAGGAACCACGCGCAAGCGTGGCTCCTGACTGCTGTGGGGATAGGGGGTAGTTATCGCTTTTGGGGGAAAGCGTTAACCTTCAAGCAATTCGTCTTTATCGACGTTCAGGTGGATGTCCTCACCAGAGATGCTTTCTACCTCTTTTGCAAATACAAAGACATCCGATCGTAGTAAACCGCGCTGCACGCGCAAGAAACCCTCGCGGTACATCCGGTCATAAATCACTTCTGGGAACTCACGAGAACCATTCAACAACGGTTCAAGCAGTTGCTGGATGAAATTCAAGTCAGGTTTATCTGGTTCGACACTCGCATCACCATAGCGAAACGATTGCACGGTGCCGACCCGATCTCCATTGACATCGTGAACATCCATGCCAGTGGCTATCTCGTTGAACTTCTTGTCTTCATGGATCATCTTTCACCTCAAAGGTCTATCTGATCGACACCCATAGACTACTGCGGCTGAATGATTACAACACAAATTACGTATAGTGTTTCTAACAGCGTGCATGAGTGCAGATTAAATTCATCTGGCACGGCTCGCTTGAAAAGAACCGCGATTTCTACGATAATCCGGGAATGAGTTGTAGCTTATGCCCAATTCTCTTTGGTTGAATTATATGAGGGCAACCCATGCCGGAGAACTTTTTCCGCTTTGAACCGATCATTTACCCGATCTGGCGGCGCAGCATGCCGGATTTTCTGCGTCAATTCGCTGATCCCCTGCTTCGCTCTGCCTACCCTGTACAAGCGGATAGGCAGGCTCCCGCAGATGAAACGGCGATGGCGCGTTTCCTGGTGGATTGGGGCTTATTCCCTGATGCAGAACTGAACGACTTAGCTGCACAGCTAACAACAATCCCTATCCATTGCACAGTTGTCGAAAACGGCGCTGTTCCACAGCCTTACGAAGGCTCACCACTGCGCATCCCTGCCCAGTGGGAACCAACGGAGAGAGTTCTGGTCAGTTGGGGCCGTATGTACCCGACTGTCTGGGAGATGCATGCCCAGTTAGTGGAAGGCATCAGCGCGGTTGCAGGGGCGGAAATTCTGGTTCCTACGGAGCTATGGGCGCGGGCAGTGGCGCTGTATTTGCGCGAACGGGGCAAAGCCAACGCTGAGAATCTCTGCTTCACCGTGCTGCGAACTGATGACATCTGGGTGCGCGATTTCGGCCCCATCGTGGCACAAACTGCGGATGGTCAGCGTGTGGTGGTCGCAGCGCAGTACGACAACCACCCGGAATATCCCCAGGCGGACGACAACGCGATGGCACGGCGTTGGGCGGCGCATCAGGGTTTGCCAGTGCTGCCACTGAACCTGCATACCGAAGGCGGCAATCTATGGTCAGATGGTGCGGGTACATTACTGATGTCCGAGCAAATCTTCCGGCGCAATCCACACTATACGCCGACCAGCCTGCGCCGTTACCTGCATGAAGTCTTCGATTTTGAGAAGCTCATCATCACGCCGCGTTTGCCCCTGGAAACCACCGGGCATATTGATTTGCTGGTGAAATTGGGCAATGAGGATACCGTCTTCCTCAGTGCGCCAGATGAACCCACCGCAGCCGCAGACTTGCGCGAGACTCGCCGCATCCTGGAACAAGAGACCAACGCACAAGGACAGTCCTATCGCATTGTGGAATTACCCACGCCAGAACGCTACGTGAACTGGTTTACCTATAGCATCCGGCGCAGCTATACCAACGCGCTCACAGTGAATGGGCGCATTCTGGTTCCGACCTACGCCATTCCTACAGATGAGATTGCGCTGCGACGTTACGAAGAAGCCCTCCCAGAAATGGAAATCATCCCCATTGATAGCAGCAAAGGGATCAATGGCGGGGGAGCCGTGCATTGCATGACCAAGGAAATTCCTTTATAACAGCCTCTGAGTCTGATCACAGCAGAATTATCAGGGACACGATAGGGAACCCGTCGGGCGATTTAGAATTAGCTTTAGCGTGAATTCTGGTAGGCCATGATCGATCATGCCCGAAACGAGAAACAAGGATTCTTACCGCTAGAGAATCCTTCGTGTCCTTTGTGTCTTCGTGGTTCAGATTATTTTGCAGGTACTGCCTTGTTGGTTTGTGGAGATTGTCATGCTCACCACAGAAGAAATCATCCTGATCCTGGGTATGCTGGCGGTCACGTTCAGCGTTCGGTATATTCCGCTGGTGCTGGTGGGACGCATTGAACTACCGAAGCGAGTATTTCGGGCGCTGCGCTATGTGCCTGTCGCAGTGCTGACAGCGATCAGTGTTCCGGCTGCGTTGATGCCCCAGGGCGACGTTGATTTTCGCCTGAGCAACGCCTATCTGTATGCAGCGATCATCGCTGTATTGATTGCATGGCGCACGAAAAATCTGCTGTACACCATCGCTGGCGGCATGCTCGTCTTTTTGTTGTGGCGTTCGCTGGTGGGATAGATGATGAAAGCGAAAGGCCGGGACATGACACCGGAGAAAAATCACCCTTTACGCAGGATCATAGCTGCCATGTCTGGGGGGCGATCCAGCAGAGCGCCCCATAAGTATTCTTCTCGAAAATGGATGGCTTGCTGCCCCGCGCCTGACGTTCAAAACGTCAGGCTACCCCAGGGGTATGCGTCCGCTAAAGGGACGCTTAGACAACCTTTCAGTTCTAGGGAGTGTCTTGATAACCCCTTTAGTGGGTTTCGGTCTTTTGTAGCCGGGGATTTTAATCCTCGGCGACCAGCAGCGAAGGAAGCGGACAAGCAGTTCTATTCGCTTAAGTCTGGTAGATCGGGCGTAACAGGTTACGTCCCTGCTCACATTCTGGCCTTATTCCTGATCTTCTTCCTGAGCGCCTGCAATCTCACCAATTCCCCGGTAGAAATTACGCCCGAACCCACGCCGGATTTACCGCGTGTGCAAATCCTGCAACCCGCCAATAACCAGCAAGTGATTGAAGGCACGGAATTTACTTTTGATGTGGTCGCACGCGACGAAAACCCCGGCATCGCCAGCGTTGAATTGCGCATTGATGGCGTGACTCAGGATCAAATCCCCCCCGCTGAAGATGAATTTGTCCCGGTGCTGCGGGCAGAGATTCCCTGGCGTGCCAGCGGAATAGGTTTGCATGTCATCGAAGCCATTGCCTACCGCCCAGACGGAACGCCAAGTGATACGGCAATCATCAATATTGAGGTTGTGCCGCGTGAGTGAACGGCGGCGGACACTCATCCTGCTCCTGCTCGGTCTGCTGGCGGCCTGCCAACCTGCACCGACTCCGCAGCCGACAGAGGCTGTCGTATCTCCCTGGGGTCTGCCGCAGTTCATCGGGGAAGCCTGGCGGCGGGAAGCTCCGGCGCTGCTGCTGCTGGATGAAACAGCCTATTTTGTGTGGGCGAATGGCTCCCGGCATTTCTTCCAGCAAGAAGGCCAGCCGACGATTGAGCTTCCCATCACCGGAAGAATCCCCTATGGGCATGAATTGCTGCCATTGGGCGATAATCTGCTGATGCTGTGGCTCGATGAAGATCGCACCAATCAGCGCGTCGAAGTCTTCAGCGTGCTACTTTCCCCGGCTGGTGGGGTGCAATCCGCGCCGCTGCCCATTTCTGCTAGTGGGGCGCAGCGCTATAGTGCCGTCGCCAACCCGACACAAAATACTGTGCAAATCGTCTGGAGCAGCAGCCAGGGTGCGATCACCAACCTGCACGCAACATCGGTGAATCAACGTGGCGTACCCTTCCCGGCGGCGCAGATTCGCAGCAATGCAGATTATCCGGCGCTGGTACGTGACCTGCTGGGGAATACCATGCTCTTCTGGATGGAATACAGCAGCGGGGTTTTTGCCAGCCCACTTGGGGAAAACGATGGCTATGCCTCGCTGGAAGATCCCCAGCCCGTCACCACATTGCCGAAGATTGGTACAGGGGTGTCGCTGGATTCATTCTATGCCGCATTCGATGGCACACACGCGCATCTCTTCTGGAATACGCGCAGCCCCGGTGGTCGGCGGACTGTATTAACATCTACCGGGCTTATCAGCGATCTGCAACTGAGCCAACCCGCGACCTTCTCAATCCAGATTGCGCAGGGTATTTACGTCGAACAAATTGGCTTTGCACGTCCGCTGCCGGGGCAGCATCTCGTCCTGCCTGTGGTGCTGACCACTTCCCAGGAATTGGGTGTTGCGTCCTTCCGCGATGGCAACCTGGATGAATACGAAGCGCTGCTGCCAACGCCGCTGCTGTTGACTCCCCCCGCACTGGATCGCAGCCTGCAAAATCGCGTCGTGTTGGCCTGGGCAGAAGCCAATCCAGAACAGATGGCACAACTCACCACACTCAGCAGCCCCTAGAAACAAAATCACCCAGGCTGTGCGTGCCGGGTGACTTTGTGTTGTTCGTTCGGTATTATTTTTGGCATTACTAATTTTTGAAAGTGCGTCTACCAGCGCACCTCGTACATTCACTATACATCATAGTTGTGCTATTTTGCTGAAGAAACTCCTCAATTTTTGCGAAAGACAGCCAAAGCCACCCTCATTTTTGGCTCAGAAAGCAGCAACTTGCACAAATATTCGCCCGATACGGGAGCCGTTTTCTTTGTGCGAAGTGCCACAGCATCCTAGCTTCAGGAAGCAGTTACCCGTTCAGCATCGAAACCAGCACTGTATCGACCATGAGGGCGGCGGTAATCGCAGCATAGAGCGAACCTACCAGTACACCTGACCCGATGATGACAATCCCGGATGCAATCAGGGAGTATTCATAGGGCAAACGCCCCACGCCGAGAAACGGGTTGCGCACCGTCTCCAATGCCTGGCACAGCGCGAAAGTCGTCGCAGCGAGCAGCACCAGCAGCATCCCTTCCAGTATGGGAACCATGGGCAGCAGCAGCACCGCAATCCAACCGCCGAAGGTCATCAGCAGAATGGGTGCGTAGGTAGTGCCGAAGAACAAAACCGCCATATCCCCAGGGAAGAACTGCCTCAGAAAATTACCATTCATCGTCTGTCGATAATATTGCAGCAATCCAGCAGAACGGCGTTGCAGCAGGATCAGCGCCACAATCAACCAGGTTTGCGGAGCCTGCCAACCCGCCACCAGAATGATCCCTGACAGTGCCAGCGTCATCAGCAACCCTTCCCCTACAAGGCCAAGCATGGGCAAAAATCCATTGCGTAAGAGTAACAGCAGGGTATGCCAGTACAGCAACTGCGTCCCCTGAAACCGGCGCGGAAGTCGCAGCTTTGGTGGTTCTTTTTTCTCCGCCATGCGTGATTGATATTCAATGCGCTGAATCACATCCCGCGCATAGACCCGCCCCCACACGCCGAGCGCGGCAATTCGGGCGAAGGTCGCGCTGCGCATCATAATCATGGTAGCGTGCAGGCGTTCACCCAATACCACAATCAGCGCCGCGAACCCGGCAAAAATCACCAGCAGAATCAGCCACACCAGCGGCGGAACCTGCGCCCCTACGGAGAGCGCCCACACCTGCCCCGGAAACGTGAACAATCCCGGCAGGAAATAGCCGCCAGCCAGCAGCAGCGGAATCAACAACCAGAATGTCCGCTGAATCCAGCGAGGCAGCGGCGCACGCACCAGTGAAAGTACCCACCATGCCGCGCCAGTGATATAGGTTGTGAGGATGGTCAGAAGCAGCGCTTGCACGCCCGCCACGCCAGCCTGCTCACGCCCTATGTCCCAGGTGAGCGCCATACTCAGCAGGATGCTGCCCAGTCCCAGTACAATCGCAGGCAGCAGCGTTGAGCGCAGGAAGGTCATGAAAGCCAGCAGACCCCGTGAAACCGGAGCCGTCGCAACATAGGCAATATCCGCGCCGCGCAATTTCAGCGGAAAATCCCGCAGCAAAATTCCCAGGTAGAGCAACTGCGCGATCCCAAAAAGAATCGGTAGATTGGCTGTTGTGCTAGCCGTTGTCTCGTCATCCAGAAAGCGGCTGATCTGGTAGGTTTGCTCGACGGCATACGCCCACATCGCAAAAATCCAGAATGCCCAGAAGATCGCCACATAAAAGCGATAGCCTACCGTCGCATCTGTATCAAAACCAAGCAAACGCCCCCAATATGCCAGCGTCCGGCGCAGCCGCTTGCCCTCTAACCAGAACAGTGTCCGCAGATCATTCCACATGAGTCAGCAGCGCCCCTATTTTCGTCGTATCGGGCTGGTCAATCTGCGTCAGTTTGCCGTCGCGCATCAGCAAATACTGGTCAGGGAGTTGGGTATCCAGCAGGGCATGCGTGCTGAAGAGTACCGTCCTGCCCGCGTCACGGACGGCCTGCAACTGCTGCCAGAGCAAATCGCTGGATACGGCATCCAGGGGGCCAAAGGGTTCATCCAGCAGGAGCAGCGGCGGCTTGATTAACAGCGCCATGCTCAAGGCCAGTTTGTAGCGCATCCCCCGCGAGAAACTGAACGGGTAGGCATCTGCCTGACTCAGCAGGTGGAAATCATCCAGCAAATCTTCGGCAGTCTCTTCCCAATCTTCCACATGGTGTAGCTGCGCCACAAATTGCAGATGATCCCAGGCAGTGAGCGAGTCGTAAAAATCCGGCGTATCCGGCACGAAGATCACTTCGCGGCGGAAGGCTTGTTCCTGCTTGCGCAGCGAAAGTTCGTGGATGGTGACATCGCCTTTTTGGGGCATTGCCCATCCTGCGAGGCAGCGCAGCAGCGTGGATTTCCCTGCCCCATTCACCCCAATCAGCGCGACAGCCGTACCCGCTTCTAAGGCCAGCGAAACGCCATCCAACACCTGATGATTACCATAGTTGTACATCAAGCCATCTGCAACGAGAACTGCCACAGCTTGCCCCTTTTCATTCTGGTTTGTGGTTCATGCATGAATACGCAAATCAGCGTATCGCGTCGTAACGATACGCCTTAATGTCGTGCATGGCTACGGGGAATCAAAAAGGACGCTGTGTTCGCGCCCTCAGGAAATTCATGGATGGATTATTCTTCTTCTTGCTTTGGCGCATTATCCAGGCGACCCGGCACCGGGGGCAGGCCGAAATGCTGGCGAATAGCATCTTCGATCTCATCAGCAACGGCGGGGTTATCACGCAGGAATTCTTTGGAGTTCTCGCGCCCTTGCCCAAGCAGGCCATCGTTATAGCGGAAGAATGCGCCGCGCTTCTCCACGAGGTTCAGTTCCACGCCAATATCCAGGATTTCGCCCGTCTTGCTGATCCCTTCATTGAACATGATGTCGAATTCGCATTCGCGGAACGGTGGCGCGACTTTGTTCTTCTTGACCTTCACGCGGGTGCGGTTGCCCACGGTATCGCCGCCGGATTTGATGGACTGAATACGGCGAATATCCAGGCGCACACTGGCATAGAATTTCAGCGCACGTCCACCGGAGGTTGTTTCTGGGCTTCCGAACATTACGCCCACTTTTTCGCGGAGCTGGTTGGTGAACATCAGCAGGGTATTGGTCTGCTTGACTGCGCCTGCCAGCTTACGCAGTGCCTGGCTCATCAGACGTGCTTGCAGCCCGACGTGGCTGTCACCCATTTCGCCTTCGATCTCCGCACGCGGAACCAGTGCCGCAACACTATCGACCACCACCATATCCAGCGCACCCGAACGCACCAGCGACTCGGTGATTTCCAGCGCTTGCTCGCCTGTATCGGGTTGCGAGATATAGAGCGTATCCAACTGTACGCCAATCTTCTCCGCATACGTCGGATCAAGGGCGTGTTCCATATCAATGAAGGCGCAGATGCCGCCACGCTTCTGTGCTTCTGCGATCACATGCAAACAGAGGGTCGTCTTGCCGGAGCTTTCCGGGCCATAAATTTCCACCACGCGACCACGCGGAACACCCCCCACGCCAACTGAAATATCAACACCAAGTGACCCTGTGGGAATCACGTCCACAGCGACATTCTTCGCTTCACCCAGGGATTGCAATGTGCCATCACCATACCGCTTGGTGAGATCCTTCTTCACCGCATCCAGCGCTTTGAGCTTATCCTCGATTGCGGGATCAACTGGCAGCGGTTCTTGTTTCTTTGTACTACGCTTTGCCATAGAATTTTCTCTTTTCACTAAGCCGAGGGTTGTGCAAGGACAGGGAACGCAAATCGTCAATTTCGGATGCGTATCAGCATAGCACAAAGGTTCTAAGTGCGCAACAGCCAAGCAGAGTACAGAAAAAATCCTTCCTGCATCCCTCGCCAACTGTGCCGAGGGAACAGTAAGGAGGATGGCTCATCTACAGAAAATGTGATTCTTGAGGTTTTTCGCAAACGGCGCAGCACGCTGCGCCCCTACAAATCACACTTTTTACACATGAGCCAAGGAGGATTATCTGATTATTTCCTCACGAACGCACTGTTTTGTGTACGCTTGCGCCTTCTACCTGTTCTGCTTCTGTATCTTGATTACGGTGATTTTCGTTTGCGCGTTGCAGCGTCATCACCTTGAACATCTCCGCATATTCTACACCGACTGTTTCGCCGCTTTCCCGGTTTCGTTCGCGGATGAATTTCAGCGCTCCGTTGTCCGCAACTTCGCCCTCGCCAATCTGCGAGACATGCGCCCGCAGCGAAGCAATCTTCTTGTCGAAGGTGCTGGTGATGTCCATATAATGCGTGGGTTTCATGGTCAGCGTCAAGAATAATTCGCTAACCTTGTGCGGTTCGTAGCCCTCCGCCAACAGTTCCGGGAAAATCGGGCGTGTTTCCGAACTGGGGAAAGTTGCATAGATGGCAGCTTCTCCGGCAGCGCGGTGATCCGGGTGATTGATGTAGTTATCCCCTGCGAAGACCGTTGTCGGATCCTGGCAGACGACGCGGAAAGGCTTCACTTCACGCAGGATGCGAGTCAGTTCACGGCGTAATTCCAGCGTGGGTTGCAGCACGCCATCCGGGTAACCCAGGAAGCGCACATCTTGCACGCCGATTGCAGCCGCTGCCGCGAGTTGTTCTTTGCGGCGCAGGGCTGCCAGGTCTTCGCGGATGATACCGGGTTCGTTGCTGCCAGAACCGCCGTCGGTGATGATGACGTAGGTCACTTCTGCGCCCTCTTCCACCCAACGGGCGATACTCCCGGCTGTACCAAATTCAATATCATCATGGTGCGCGACGATCACCACAATGCGAACGGGTTCTTGTAGCGGTGTCACGGCTTCATAGGTGCGTTCGGACATTCTAGATGTACTCCTCAAAAAATGGTCTTTGCCCCAGATACCCGAAGGCATGGGTACGTGGTTCCTTACGTGGATACCATCTCCCGCACGATTGGAGCGGGAATTTTGTTCCCAAAAATGATTCGATGTTGGTGTTTGATCATTCAGAGAAGTAGGGCGGTCACTGGTCATTGAAGCAATCGCCGCCTAATCGCATGTTTCGTAGGGGCGTGTCCACGACGCGCCCGCTGGCCTAAAAGCGGGTTCGACATGAACGACCCCCTACGATTCGGTGGGGAATGAAATGATCGAGATTGCGCCCCTACAGTGGAATGACATGAACATGCGGGAACCTGTGTCCCCTGCATGTTCTTTTTCGCCAAAAAAACTTACGCCTGTGCAGCGGTTTCTTCATATTGAGTGCGAGCATTACCCATACGGCGCACGAAGAAGACTGCCAGCGCAATCACGAAAACGGCTGCTGTGATCACCTGCGAGCTGTTCACGCCGATGCCAGCAATCGGAGCCTGTTCAATGCGCAGGAATTCCAGGAAGAAACGGATGAAGCTGTACTGCGCCAGATAGAGCAGGAAGAAATCACCCGGAATGAAACGATCCCGATTGCGATTATAGAGGTTCAGCAGCACGAAGAACGCCACCAGATTCCAGAGCGATTCGTACAGGAACAAGGGGTGGAAGCGTGCCGCATCTGGCCCCGCCAGCGGATACTCAACAGTACTCTGGTAAATCCCCACGCGGTGTTCAGCATCAATCGGGATACCCCAGGGCAGGTTAGTCGGCAAGCCGTACAATTCCTGATTGACGAAGTTTGCCCAGCGCCCGATTGCCTGCGCCAGCGGCAGCGCCACACCAGCAATATCCAGCCAGGGAGCCATATCCATGCCCTCGGCGGGGAATTCACTCTCGAATTTCGGCAGGCGGTAGGGCTGCACTTCCTTGCCTCGTACGCGCTGGTAGATCGCCACAAACACCCAGGCGATGGCTTCAAACACAGCGGAGATTGGCAAGAAGATCACATGGAAGAAGCGCGAAATCGGATTGTGGTAGCGGCTGAAGTAGAGCCACGCACCCAGGAAACCACCCAGTACCGCGCCGAAAATGCTCAGGCCGCCGCTCCAGATGGCGATTGCCCCGTTCTGCAAATCGAAGAAGTTCTGGAAATACCAGAGCGTTGTCCGTCCCGATTCAATGGAGGAGACCGTCGGGAAGAGGACGAACCAGAGACGGGCGAAGATGATACCGGGGAAAATTGCCCAGGTCAGTGCGCCCCAGATGTGGTCAGGATCGCGGTTGGTGCGTTTTGCCAACCGTGCTGCAATGGTTGCAGCCACCAGCATCGCCGCAACAATGATGATTCCATAATAACGAATCTGGACATCCCCGAAGGGCGTATTGGAAAGTAAGATAAATTCCTCGTTGAATTGCATAATCATTCGCCTCGATTGTGTAAGTCTTTGCGGATAAACCACAGGCGTTGCAGCGCCGTGATATGCGTTCCCACCGCCAGTACCAGCATCCCCACCCCCAGCAGTGGCGGAACCAGCAGCGCAACCAGAATCACCAGGGAACGTTCCACACGGGTGAACCAGCCCACCGTCGCCGCGCAGTCTACCCCATCCCCACGCGCACGAACATAACTCACCAGCAAGGAACCAATCAGCGCCACCTGTACCAACAATAGCATTTCAAAACGGTCATGCTGCGCAAAATAATAACTCAAACCCATGAAAATGAAACCGTCAGCGTAACGATCCAGCGTAGAATCTAGCACCGCCC
>CAYVVZ010000080.1:0-14483 GCA_964455365.1 uncultured Anaerolineaceae bacterium
CATCGACTGCTCTGCGGTTCCTTCCCGTTTTCAGGAGCCTGTGCGTAAGGTCAGTCAATAAGGTATTTCGGGCGATCCGCCTGGTCATTGAATTGGTCATTGAATAAGGAATGCCCCAACCGAAACTTGGTGTGGCTCGTTGCGGACACCCCGTTGGGTGTCCCTACAGGTACGATATTTGTAGGGACGTGCAACGGCACGTCCACAAGTGGTTCGGGTATTCAATTTTCAACCGTCAACTGGATCGCTCCTATTTTTTTCTTGGTGTCCTTCGTGTGACCATTGCTGTATCCGTTCGAAACAGCCTGTAACCAGAACGACGACATGGAAACTGCTATGCCCGAAACGCGCAATATCCTGATGTGGAGTGGCCCCCGCAATATCTCAACCGCGATGATGCGTTCCTGGGAAAATCGCCTGGATACGCACGTTCACGACGAGCCGTTCTATGCCTTCTATTTGCAGAACACAGACTACGAGCATCCCGGCGCAGAAGAAGTGATTGCAGCCTATCCCACCAATTGGCGGGACGTGGTGCAGCAGGTGGCAGCACCGCCCCCACCTGGGAAGACCATCTACTATCAGAAGCACATGACACACCACATGCTGCCCCAGGTTGATCTTGCCTGGATTCTGCCGCTGACAAATGCCTTCCTGATCCGTGAGCCGCGCCTGATGCTGATCTCGCTGCTGAAAAAACTCCCCCACCCGCAGCTTGATCAGACCGGGCTGCCGGAACAGATACGGATTTTCCGCTATCTGCGCGAAGAAACCGGGCAGATTCCCCCGGTGCTGGATTCAAAGGATGTGTTGCTGAATCCGCGTGTGGCGCTGACGAAACTGTGTGCAGCGCTGGATGTCCCTTTTGATGAATCCATGCTCTCTTGGCCTGCGGGACAGCGTGAAACCGATGGTGTATGGGCGAAATACTGGTACGCCTCAGTGGAAGCCTCCACAGGTTTTGCGTCCTATGAAGATCGTGGGGAGGCTGTGCCGGAAGATTTCGCCGGGCTGCTGCGCGAATGCAATGAACTGTACGATGAGATGCGCCGGGTCGGAAATTTGCTGTGATGGGTTTCTCTTCTGTGCAAGCTGGTAGGGGCGTAGCGCGCTACGCCCCTACGTGTACGCATATTCAGTTGCCGTCGGTAAGGGCACGATACATTGTGTACCTACCAATGATTTTTGCGTCGGTTGCTGTATGAAACATTCTTTTCTCATTCTACTCGTCCTATTCTTGCTCCTGGGTGCGGGGCTGCGGCTGCATGGGCTGGGTGCAATGCAGGACTTTTTGCACTTCGATGAAGCAGCAAATGGCCTGGATGCACTCTCCCTGCTGGAACATCCCCGCCTGACTCCCTATTTCCCAGCGAATACCGGGCGCGAAAGCCTCTGGATGTATTTGCTTGCGCCGTCGCTGGCAATCTTCGGCGCAGAACCTTTCGCGCTGCGGATTGTCGCCATCTTCACCGGGGTGCTGTCACTGGCGGCGGTCTATCCCCTGGCGCGGGAATTTTTCGGCAGGCGCGGCGCGGTCTGGGCAGTGGGCGCTATGGCAGGGCTGTACTGGCATGTGCATCTGAGTCATTTAGTTTTCCGGGTGAATTTGCTGCCGCTGCTGAGTGCGCTGGCCTTCGCGGCGATTTTACGGGCGCATCGGCTGAATCGCGGCTGGCTCTGGGTGGGAGTCTGGCTTGGGCTGCTCTCGTACAGCTACACAGCGGGGCGCGTCTGGGTCATCCTGGGGGGATTGCTGCTGCTGGCCTGGGTGCTGCTGGATCGAAGCAGGCGGCGTGGGGCGCTGCTGGCGCTGATCCTTGCTGTGTTGATTGGTCTGCCGTTGGGAATCGCCCTGCTGACCGCGCCGGAAAATACCCAGGTACTCAGCAGCAATTTGATCCCGGATATGCGAACCTTCTGGGAGAATATGCAAAGCTGGGCGAATGCCTGGCTTGTTGCAGGCGATTCGATTGATACGCACAATGTCGCCAGCCGCCCGATTCTGGATGTGCCGCTGGCGCTGCTGGCACTGGCTGGAATCCTGGGAAGCTGGTTCATCGTGCGCAAAAAGTGGCTGATCGGACTCTGGTTCATGCTGCTGATCGTGTCGCTTTCGCCCTCGGTGCTGGCAATTTATGCGCCGCATTATCTGCGCGGCGCTGGCTTGATCGTCCCGACGGCGCTGCTCCTGGGAGCAGGCGGCGCAATACTGAGTCGCTGGCGTTACGGCTGGATCATCACGGCGGCCTTGATTGCCTGGGCTGGTGTAAATAGCTACACGGCCTTCGGGCAGTGGATCGACACCGTAGACTATGGCCTCGTCACGTATTTTGATCGTGTCAGTGATTCCGAACTGAATGCGGCATTTGGGACCATCCGCGCCGAGACTCCGG
Organism: uncultured Anaerolineaceae bacterium; assembly: GCA_964455365.1. Classification (GTDB taxonomy): domain Bacteria; phylum Chloroflexota; class Anaerolineae; order Aggregatilineales; family Phototrophicaceae; genus JAUZRW01. The sequence goes on from CAYVVZ010000080.1 coordinate 2,394, forward strand.
CAGAAATGCCACTGGTGATTCCGGCTGCAAATGACCATACCGTTTTGCGATTCCGTGCGGCGGGGATGCCCGAACGTGAGACGATTTTCTACGAATGGATGGACGAGCAGTGCTTCCTGATCCCGCGAGAGCCAGCCGTCTACCTGGATTTGCCGGGAGTGCTGCACAATTTCGCCGGACGTGCTGCGCCCTATGCCACCCTGGAAGCCATCGAGCAGCATCCGAATGGGCATCACAATATTTACCTCGTCCAGCCCAACGCGGATTTACAAAACGAGTGGGACGACTTCGCCACCGTTGGCGATGTGCTGCGCCTGCGTCCGGTTGCGTCCACATCCGCCGACATACAGCGCGGGGAAACGTTGACCATTCACCTGGGGATGCGTTTCTCGCAGATGCTGCCAGCAGGCTACCGATTCTTCTTGCATTTGCAGGGTGATCCCACACCCTACGAGGGCGGGACATTATGGAGTACGGGGGATGCGCCGCTGTGCAGCCTCGCCAGCAGCGAAATCGCTGTGCGCGATGTGACACTCGTGCAAACGCTGGCCTTGCCCATCCCGGCAGATTTACCAGCAGGCGAATATCACGCCGCAATTGGCCTCTATGATCCCACGACAAATGAGCGTTTGCCGTTACAAGCCTCATCTGGTGAGACGCGCTATTATGAAGTGCTGCGCTTTGTCGTAGAATAGGACGCAAAATCAGCAAAGAAAGCCACACTTGATGTCACAGGCACACGATCAATTTGACTTTGACGACACACCCCAAACACAGGCACGGCATTTTCCCTGGTATTTTGCCTGGGCAGAGATCATCACACGCCCCGGTGTAGAGACTTTCCAGCGCTTGCTGGCGGATCCGCAAGCACGGGCGCAGCGCGGTTATCTGTGGATGTTTGTCGTAACCGCGATCAGCAATACGATCATTGCCCTGATAACGGGCAACACGCTGGGAATCGCGCCGCTAACAGCCATCTTGCTAATGCCCCTCTACGGCGGTGCGTTGGGGCTAATTAGCTTCATTGCCACCAACTGGGTCATTCAGCGCATTGCGGTGGCGGTTGGTGCGCCAGAAAATTACGGCAAGTTCCATTATGCCCAGGCCATTTACGGCGCTCCACTGACTCTTGCGACGATCCCACTGGGATTGATCACCTTTGCGCCGGAAGCCTCTCTGCTGGTTCAGGGTGTGCTGCTGGCTGTGCAGGCTGTTATGACTGCGATGGCGCTGCGGGCGGTCAATAATTTGCCCTGGCAGCAAGCCTTCACCGTAGTTTTTGCGACCTTATTCGTGGTGTCCATTTTCACAATGGCGTTGGGGATATTCTTCGTCCCGGTATAGCACATTTTCGGGTACGATATTGGTCATTGAAAAAATAAACGTCCAATCCCAAAAGGGATCATGTAGCGGCGATTCATGAATCATTGCCATCAGGTTAGGTCTTAATTATCGCGGGCATGGCAAGCCATGCCCCTACGAGAATCGAGTGTAGGGGCACGATCTATCGTGCCCGATAACGCCAAAAATAAGAACCATAAATGCTTATCCTGATGTGTACCATTCATGAATCGCCCCTACAAAAACCACGTTCCCATTGCTGAAGGATCAACTCCCTACCATGACCGAAAACACGACTGAACAACACACAACACCCCGGCGGCGCTGGCGCTGGCTGGCGGCGCTGCTGACCCTGTTGATTCTGGCGGGAGCGCTGCTGCTGGATTTACGCTTCCGGGGGCTGGCATGGCAGTTCTTCTGGTCACAGACCGGGGAAGAATCCATCGTCGGGCAGCTTCGCGGCATGGTCGAACTTGGCGGCAATCTGATCCGCGTACAGCCGCAGGTGGATGTCTACGCCCCGATTGACCACGCAGACGTAATACCCTTTGGCATCAATACCTTCCTTGAACAAGAAGCGGAAGTCCCCAAAATCCGCGAACAACTGCGCATGATCAGCGCTGCGGGTTTCACCTTTTTGCGGCAGGAATTCCCCTGGGAAGAAATTGAAGTCGATGGGCGCGGCCTTTTCACCGACTCACGCAATGATATGGACGGAGACGGCACACCGGATACGCGGGATGCCTGGGAGAAGTTTGATCGCATTGTGGATTTGAGCGAAGAATACGGCCTGCAATTGCAAGTCCGCCTGAGCAACCCGCCAACGTGGGCGCAGGCCAGCGCCGAAGCCGGAGATTTTGCGCCGCCTGTAGCGTACCAGGATTATGTGAATTACGCCGTTGCTGTGGCAGAACGCTACCGGGGACGGGTGCGCTATTACCAGATCTGGAATGAACCCAACATTTTCCCGGAATGGGGCGACAACTTCGCCAATCCTGCCGAGTATACGGATTTACTCTGCCGGACGTATGACGCACTCAAGGCCGTTGATCCTGAGATTGTGGTCATCAGCGCCGCTATTGCGCCGACGATTTCCTTAGATGGCTACTTCGGCTATCAAGACCTGGTTTATTTGCAGAGCATGTATGACAACGGCGCAGGCGATTGTTTCGATGTGCTGGCGGCGCAGGGATACGGACTCTTCAGCGGCCCCACAGATCGCCGGATGCGAGCAACGACAACCAATTATGCGCGGCATGTCTATTACCGGGACATCATGGTGAAGAACGGTGATTCGCATAAGGCCATCTGGCTCAGTGAAGTGGCCTGGAATCCGGTGCTGGATGCCTTCCGTCCACCGGAAGAAATCGCAGATTATGACCGCTACGGCACAGTGACCAACGATCAGGCCGCCCGCTATACGCCGATTGCTTATCAACGTGCGCTGGAAGAATGGCCCTGGATTGGTGCAATCAACTACTGGTTCTTCACACGCCCCACCATCGAAGACAGTGATCATTCTTCCTATTACTTCCGCATGGTGGAAGCGGATTACACGCCGGAACACGGAACCTTCACGCCGCTGCCGATCTACGAGAGCATGAGCGCCTATATTGCAGAAACAAGCAATCTGCCAACGCTCTATCGCGGCACGCATCAAGCCGAAAGTTGGGAAGTCACGGCAGAAGATGGGGTATTGGTTGCCGCCGCCGATGCTCAATTCGGGGATGTGATGCAGGCACAGACGGTCTATTTTTCCGCAGAAGGCACTACCGTGCAGATACGCATCCAGACCGACGCACCCATTCGCGTGGTGCAGGATGGCACGTTTGATCTGACACCTATTCCAGCGAATTTACCGAGCAGCGGCTGGCGGATCATCACGCTTGATTCTTCGCTCTTATCAGAAGATCACCTGTACATCCTGGAAGGCGAAGCGCCTTTCTTGTTGGATTCGATCACCGTGCGCGATGACAGCCTGCTCACAATCAGCATCGGTGTGGGGATTGTTCTGCTGCTGGTCATCGGCGGCGGGATTTTGTTCATGATGCGGCGGCTCGGCGAACCTTTGCTATAATCTTCGCGGAGCCATACACAGCAGGAACATGAACCATCATGCCACAAGCCCCCTATGTCATTGCCCTGGATGTTGGTGGAAGCTCGGTCAAAAGCGGCCTGGTTGATTCCGCGCAGGAAGTGCTGTATCCCACCAAGACATTGATTAACAGCCAGGGTACAGCCGATGAAGTCTTCGGAGCCTTTGCCGAAATTATCCGCACGCATATGCAGCAAGTTCCCGCCAATGAAATCCTCGGCGCGGGATACGCCTTCCCTGACCCCTTCGATTACGAAGCAGGCATTGTCCTCATCAAAGACCAACCGAAGTTCAATCAGGTGTACGGGATGAATGTGCGTGATGAAACACGCCAGCGCCTGGGGCTGCTGGATTTTCCTATGCGCTTCCGTAACGATGCTGAAGCCGCCATCATCGGGGAAGCGAAATATGGGGCAGGCAAACCCTACCGAAAATTAATTGGCATCACCCTGGGAACTGGGTTGGGGTCTGCCCTGGTGGAGAACCGCCAGCGCGTGACCGAAGGCGACGGCATCCCGCCCAACGGTATGCTCTGGCATGTGCCGTATCAGGATGGTATCGCAGATGATTACTTTTCGACGCGGGGATTGCTCAAGCGTTTTGAGGATATGCGTGTTTCTGTGCAAAATGTCGCAGATGCCAGCCAGCGAGCCGAAGCAGGGGATGCTTCTGTACAGGCTGTTTTCGCGGAATTTGGTACGGAGCTAGGGAAATTTCTGCATCCCTATGTGGATCACTTCGGCGCGGAAGCCGTGATTGTACTCGGTGGAATTGCTGGTGCGCTGCCACACTTCGAGGGGACGCTGCATGAGGCGGTTGGTATTCCACTGCACCTGGGTACACGCGGCATGGATGCACCGCTGTTGGGTGCGGCGGCCTTGCTGCTGCCGGAGGATGGGAATTAGAAAACTTCGTAGAAGTGCAACAACGTTGTCCTCAAGTTCATATCATAGAACCGAACGGCGTATGGAACGGGAAAAGCATCTAGCCAGATGCCGATGCGTGGTGAACACACCCCTCTGTAGTGAAAACCGTTTGATGATGCTGTTGGCGAATCCATGAATCATTGTTTTTTGTAGGGGAGCGCCCGTGTGCGCTCCCAGGGCGACCACGTGGGGATCGCCCCTACACCGATTCGCCAACAAGGTCTTTGATGCGATTACCCCGGATTTTGCTACGCTTTCGTAGACGCTGAACAAGGGCTGCGCTATAATCAGCACAAACGTTCACAAGAAGACGAAAGTCACATCCATGGCAAAAACACGCACCAAATACGTATGTTCCAACTGTGGCTGGCAGGGCGCAGCGCCAATGGGACGCTGCCCCAATTGCAAAGAGTTCGGCACAGTGGAAGCCGTGGTGCAGGAAGTCGTCCGCGCCAACAGCGGACGTACCGCACAAAATCGCGCACCAGCCGGGAGCGTCCGCGCACAGCCAGAAAAACTGGCGCAGGTGAACCTGGATGAGCAAGAACGCCTCGCCCTGCCGATGCAGGAATTTGCGCGGGTATTGGGTGGCGGCCTTGTACCGGGGAGCATCACCTTGATCGGTGGTGAACCCGGCATCGGCAAGAGTACCCTGATTTTGCAAACTGCGGCGATGATCGCACAGGCACATGGCACGGTGCTTTACGTCAGCGGCGAAGAAAGCACGCGCCAGATCAAAATGCGTGCGGATCGTCTGGGAATCCAGGCGGAAGACCTCTATCTGCTGACCGAAACCAACCTCGGCAACATCTTTGAGCATGTCTATGAATTGAATCCTGTGCTGCTGATCGTGGACTCGATCCAGACGACCTACACCGAAGAATTGGATTCTTCGCCCGGTTTGGTTTCCCAGGTGCGTGAATGTGCCAGCCGCTTGCAGGGTCTGGCAAAATCCCAGGGTGTGACCATCTTCATGATCGGGCATGTGACCAAAGAAGGGAATATCGCAGGCCCTCGCGTGCTGGAACATATCGTGGATACCGTGATGTACCTGGAAGGCGATCCCTTCCAATCCTTCCGCTTGCTGCGCAGCGTGAAGAACCGCTTCGGTGCAACCAGCGAAGTTGGTGTTTTTGAGATGGCTGGCAGCGGCATGGTGGAAGTGCCGAATCCGTCTGAGGCATTTCTGGCGGAACGTGTTGTGAATGCGCCGGGTTCCGCGATTGCCGTCACGATGGAAGGGACACGTCCGCTGCTGGTGGAAGTACAGGCACTGACCAACCCCACTGCTTTTGGTAATCCGCGCCGAACAACCAACGGGATTGATTTCAACCGCCTGCTGCTGACGGCTGCTGTACTCAGCAAGCGTGTGGGGCTGCGCCTCTTTGAGCAGGACATTTTCGTAAATGTGGTCGGCGGCATGAAGATTGACGAACCCGCCAGTGACCTTGCGGCAGCAATTGCTATCGCCAGCAGCTACTTTGACCGCTCCTTGCCAGCGGATATGGCCTTCATCGGGGAAATTGGCCTCAGCGGAGAATTACGCACGGTGAATCAACTTGCGCTGCGTCTGAACGAAGCCGCGAAGATTGGCTTCCGGCGGGTGGTTGTCCCCAAAATTCGCCGTAAGCTGGAGGATATTCCTAAAGACCTGGAATTAATCCCGGTGCGCAGCATAGCAGAAGCGCTGAATGTCGTCATGCCACCGGAGAAATAATCGGTCTGAACGATGCCGTAGGGGCATGATCCATCATGCCCGATTTTTTTGTTTCACCACGAAGACACAAAGGACACGAAGAAACAATTCAATGCAGAGGCATAGAGATGCAAAGATGAATAATTGCCATTTAACCATATCACCAATGGTCAGTGCCTTTGCTTGATCGTCAACAAAAATGCTGAAAAACTTGAATTTCACAGCCTGCCCCTTCACAATGATGGATACGAACGCCACAATTAATTTAGACCAAATGTTCTGAAGTGTCAAGCTGTCCGCGATGTCCTGGATGTAGATGAAAGCCACCCTCATGACCGAACTAACGGTTGAACACCTCATCAAGCAATTCACCCTGGGGCGAAAGCAGCAGATCACTGCCGTTGATGATGTCTCCTTCAAGCTCAAAAGAGGTGGAAACCTGGCAATTATTGGGCCATCCGGCAGCGGTAAAACATCGCTGCTGCGCATGATTGCAGGATTGGATGCGCCGGACTCGGGCATGGTTCTCTATGACGGTGTGCCGCTGGACGAAATTCCACGCGAAGATCGCGGGATTGGCATGGTCTTCCAGAATTACGCGCTGATCCCGGCCTGGGATTCGGAACACAACATCGGCTTTTTTCTGCGGCTGCGCAAACGAGAAGCAGAAGTTCCGGCACGGGTGCAGCAGGTATCCAGCATCACCGGAGTCGGCATTGAACATTTGATGCAAAAATTCCCGCGCCAGCTTTCCGGCGGGGAAAAACAGCGCGTGGCGATTGCCCGTGCCTTCGCCCGTGATCTGAAATTGTTGATCTTCGATGAACCCTTCGCCAACCTGGATGCCAAGCTGCGCACGACGGCTCGCCTGGAAGCGCGGCGGCTGCTCAGTGAATATCCGGTGACGACGCTCTACGTCACGCACGATCAGCAAGAAGCCTCCCTGATGTCTGACCGTGTGATGATTATGCGGGAAGGCCATGTAGAGCAGGTCGGCAGCTATCAGCATCTCTATTACCATCCGCTGAATCTCTTCGTGGCGGAATTCGTCGGCGTGCCGCTCATCAATCTGTTTCCCGGTCATGCGCGGGAGGGAAACTGGTACAACGAGATCTTCGGTGGTTTCAAGATTCCGGTTGAAGTCTCGGATGGTGCGCCGATTACGCTGGGTATCCGTGCGGAGTACATCAACCTCGGCGGTGAGATTCCGCTGCGAATCACAGCCGTCACGCCCTTCTTTGCCGAACGCTATACGCTGCTGGAAGGGTTCATCGGGGATGTGGAAAGCCGGGTGCGCGTTCCCTTCGATGCCAGCTATCGCGTGGGGGATACGCTGCAATGCCGCTTGGATCCGCAGCAATTATTGTTCTTTGATACGCGCAGTGGGGAACGCCTGGGTGACCCGGAACTGGCACGGTGACGGCTAGCGCTCTTTCTCGATGCAATGCTTCACTTATACCAGCCCCAAGAAAACCCTGTACGGAAGTCAGATGTAAGGCCAGTACATCAGGCTGCGTCTTCGTAACTGTGAGAGATGTTCTGCAAACGTTGGCAGCATTATGAACGTTCATGTTCATAATCGGCCTATGGACGGAGAGAGATATAAATGGCAGAGATTCGCACCCTGACTGATGCGACCTGGCAAACCGAAATTGGCGATCAACCCGCGTTGATCTTGCTAACCAATGGCGACGGCTTGCGCGGTGATTTCACTTCGCAGTTCAAAAAGTCTGCACAGGAAGTGAATGACATCTTCTTCGGGCAGAGCAACCCGGAACAAAACCCGCAGCTTGCGCAGCAGTTTCAGGCATCCGAAAAACCCGTTCTTGTCGGGTATTATGATGGCGAAACGCTGGTGCGTCGTGTGCGCCCCTGGGGCAGTGATGTCGTACTCAGCGTGGAATTACTTCAGCAGACCGCCAAAGAACGCAATGTATCACCTGTAGAAACAACTCAAGAAAATAAGGCAGAGGAGCCAAGTAACATGACGACCCCCATCAACGATCAACCAGTACATGTAACCGACAACGATTTCCAGGACGCAGTGATTGATTACTCGAAAGAAATGCCCGTCCTGGTAGACTTCTGGGCAGAATGGTGTGGCCCGTGCCGTATGGTTGCGCCCATCATGGAAACCCTGGCAAAAGATTATGCCGGTCAGATCCGTGTGGCAAAAGTGGATACGGATCAGAACCCCGGCCTGGGGCAAGCATTCCAGATCCGCAGCATCCCAACCATTATGGCCTTCAAAGATGGTCACCTGGTCTTCAGCCAGCCGGGGGCATTCCCGGAAGCAGCGTTCCGCCAGTTGGTCGATCAATTGATTGCGCTGGATGTGGAAGCTGCGATTGCAGAACATGAAGCCCAGCACGAAGGTGAAGAAGCCTAACTGAAACCAACCCATAGCAGAGCCTCATCCTCTCGCTGTGGAACCTGATACCCTTCCTCTTGCGTCCCTACCGCGCCCCGTGCCTGGTGGGGACGCTCGATTCTGGGGAGTATTTTGCCTGTGTAGGTGTTGTTTTCGTTTGCGGCTGCGCATAAGATGAAAGAGCAATTTCCCTTGCTTAATAGCGCACACCAGGAAACGCTATGCTACCAACCCTGCGCCAGACCTTCAGAACCATCGCAGATTCAACCAGTTGGCTTGCGCTGGTAACGTCGCTGTTATTCGCAGCCTTCACCGTTGTGCTGCGGCATCCCCTGCTGCTGGCAGCGAGTGCGGCCTATGCGGTGGTCGCTGTCTATGGCATGTGGCGGCATCAACGCCGGGTTCGGCGCATGCGAAATTACGCCGCACCTGTGCTAGCAGAGGAAGACCTGGAAGAAACGCGCATCCCACAGCGCAGCCTCTTCGCCATCAGCAATAGTATGGAAATCACGGTGGATGGGCTGGTACGCGCCAGCGATGCCATCACGCAGGTGAATACACAGCAGATGGACAGCGCCGAAGAACAAACGCAAATCATCACCTCAGCAAACCAATCTCTTGAGCAATTCCTGGCTTTTTCCGATAGAGTGCAGCAGCAAGCCCGCGATGTGACGCGCACCACCCGCGAAGCCGCGGCAATCTCCGAACAAGGACGCACAGTGATTGCGCAATCACAGCACAGCATCCAGGGTATCCGCGCCCAGGTAGAAGCCATTGGGGAAGCAATCACCCGGCTGGCAAAGTTGACTGAGCGCATCGAAGAAATCATCACCTCTGTGGGCGAAATCGCCACACAATCGAATCTGCTGGCGTTGAATGCCTCGATTGAAGCCGCCCGCGCCGGAGTCTATGGGCGAGGCTTTTCGGTTGTGGCGGATGAAGTGCGGGCGCTGGCGCAGCAATCCGGCGAGGCTTCCGCGCAAGTACGGGCGATTTTGCGTGAGATCCAGCAAGCGATGAAGGAAGCCGTCGGCGCAACCCTCAGCGGCCTGGAACATGTGCAGGAGGGGGTCAGCCGCACAGAAGAAGCCAACACTCTCATGAGCCAGTTGGTTTATAACGCGCATGACGCACAGCAAGCCGTCACCCAGATTTATGAAGTGATCCGCCAGCAAGCCCATGACCTGGAAGAAATTTCCATCATCATGGATCGCATCCAACGCCTGACCTCACAATCTGCTGCGAATGCCCGTGTCAATGAATCCGTGTCGGAGAATCTGGGACGGTTGGCGAAAGATTTGCAATCCGCCATGAATCTCACAGCAACCCTGTGAGCGACTGCCAGGCGGCCTGCACCCACTGAATCACAGTTTCCAGGTTCAGCAGCGCCAGCGTGATAATCACCACCAGGGCGATTTCCGCCGCGTATTGCAAGAACTTGCCATACCAGCGCTGCGCCTTCTGCCGCGATTGTGGGCGCACCAGGGGTAGTTTGGCGGGGCGGGGATGCTCGGTAGTTTCCGCGTTGTTGATTTGCAGCAAGGCCGCAAGCTGTTGTTTCGCAGGGCGATTTTCCGGCTCTAATGCCAGGATGTTCTGCAAACACACGCGGCGATCCTCATCCGTTTCCAGAATGTCCAACAAGGATTTCCAGACTTCCACACGCTCCGGTTGGAGCATAGCGGCTTCGCGCCAATATTCATGCGCCAGGCGTTGATCCCCCTGGGCTTTAGAAACAGTTCCCAGGCGCATTAGCCGTTCAAAGGCTTCCGGGTTATCGGGTTTGACTCTGGTCTTTGCCATGGCTTTGTTAGGCTTTTGTTCGGTCTACTCCTTATCATTATAGTGCATGTGTTCGCCGATGTTGGCAGTACATAGGGTTTCTTGACATCCAACATAGGTATCATTGCGCACTCATGTGCCTGTGCTATCGTAGTTTGTGAAAAAAAGAACCAACCGGGTGAAGTGGTAGGAATAGCACGAGCATGGCGCAAACACTGGTCGAAATTCAAAATCTGACGAAGCACTATCAACTGGGTGGACGCGACCGTACCATCCTGGACAGCGTGAATTTTTCTATTCATGAAGGCGAATTTTTCGTCCTGCTGGGCAAAAGTGGCAGTGGTAAGAGTACCCTGCTGAACCTCATCAGTACCATTGATACACCCGACAGCGGGAATATCATTATCGCTGGTACGGATGTGACGAAACTCAGTGAGCGCAAGCGTACGCTCTTCCGCCGAGAACAGATTGGCATTGTTTTCCAATTCTTTAATTTGATCCCGACCTTAACTGTTCTTGAGAATATCACCCTGCCGCGTGAACTCGGTGGCGTATCTCATGCGCAGGCTGCCCGTACAGCACAAGACTTGCTGGAACAGGTAGGATTGGGCAACCGCGCAGAGAGCTACCCGGATAAGCTCAGTGGTGGTGAACAGCAGCGTGTGGCGATTGCCCGCGCACTGGCGCATGAACCGACGCTGGTTCTGGCAGATGAACCGACGGGGAACCTGGATGAAGATACTGGCGAGCGTGTCTTGCAACTGCTGCTTGACCTGACTCGTAATGCGGGTAAGACGCTGGTGATGGCGACGCATAACCCGGAGATTGTACCGTTTGCAAATCGCGTGGCACGCATCCATGAAGGCAAGCTGGTGATTACCCGTGCGCAAGAAGCCGCGCCGCTTCTGGAAACACTCGTGGAAACTGCCTAACGATTCATTTCAAAGATTTGGGCGAAATCTCGCTTTTGTTTTCCAGCATCTAGGGCGATAATAAGAGGAGGGATTGCGGCTTACCAACGAGATAGGGCGTTCAACGGTGAGGAAAACGATTGCCGCGAACGCATCGAACGAGAGTAAACCGTTCACTGGAAACGCTGATTGGTGAAAGGTAAAAGCCTATGGCTGATGCCAACGAGGCTAATTTGCAAGCCATCATCGCGGAGCTGCGTGATACGAACAAAGATAAGCGTCGTACTGCCGTGATGAAACTGGGCATGGCGACCGGCGAAGAAGCCACCCGCCTGCTAATCCGCGCCCTGGATAATCAGAACGAAGATTTGATCGTCCGTGCGCGTGCAGCGCTCTTACTGGGCAAAAAAGGGGACGTTCGCGCTGTCGCGCCATTGATCCGCGCCCTGGATGCTCCAGGTCATAAAACACCCATTTACGCAGCGGAGTCACTTGGTCAACTCGGTGATCCGCGTGCCATCGAACCCCTCATTGAACTCGCCAAAAACAGCCGAGATCGTCTTCAGGCTGCTGCATTGCAGTCGCTCGAACAGCTTGGCTATACATTGGAGACGGAAGACGGAGACTGCGAAGAACCGCAGCCGATGTAATTTTCGACTTTTCCCAGCCCCTACGCAGGGGCTGTTTTTTTGTGTTCTCAATTTTCAACCGGAGATCACCGGGGCAATCGCATCAAAGATGCTGTTGGCGAATCCATGAATCATTGTGTTTTTGTAGGGGAGCGCCCGTGTGCGACCACGTGGGGATCGCCCCTACACCGACTCGCCAACAAGGTCATCAAATGGTTTGGTTCATGTATAAAAAGTGTGATTTGTAGAGGCGCAGCGTGCTGCGCCGTTTACAGAAAATGTCATGCCATTTTCACCGCAGGTTGAAAGCCGTGCAGCTAGTAAGGGCTGTTTACCTAG
>CAYVVZ010000081.1:0-14388 GCA_964455365.1 uncultured Anaerolineaceae bacterium
ACTAGTCCCCGCTGACCATTACGCCTTCGTCTTTGACACCTTCACCGTTGTAACCACGACCCACGCCGCGATAGGTGAAGCCCAGTTCTTGCATCTTGCTGGGCGAGTAGACGTTGCGACCATCCACCAGGATCGGGCGCTTCAGCGAGTTGCGCACGCGCACCATATCCAATTGCTTGAATTCGTTCCATTCCGTGAGGACGATCAGCGCATCAGCATCCTGTACAACTTCGTAGGAGTCGTTGCACAGCTCAATGCCGGGGAGTTCACGGGAGATATTATCCATCGCCACCGGATCATAGCCGCGCACGGTTGCGCCCTGGTTGATGAGGGTGCGCACGATGGTCAGTGCCGGAGCTTCGCGGACATCATCGGTGTTGGGCTTGAACGCCAGCCCGAGAACACCAATTGTGGTGCCTTCCAGCGAACCGCCGAGCAGTTCACGGACTTTCATGGCGATGTGCTTGCGCTGGAAGTCGTTAATTTCCATGACGGCATTCAGAAGCTGCGGGTGCATCCCGTGTGTCAGCGCCATATTTGCCAGCGCCTTCACATCTTTCGGGAAGCAAGAACCGCCGTAGCCCACACCAGCGCTCAAGAAGCGGTCACCGATGCGCTTGTCGAAACCCATGCCGCGAGCAACTTCGGTCACGTCTGCGCCCAGGCGTTCGCAGATGATGCTGATTTCGTTGATGAAGCTGATCTTGGTTGCCAGGAAGGCATTGGAAGCGTACTTAATCATCTCTGCCGTGCGCAGGTCGGTGATGACTGCCGGAGCATTCAGCGGCGCGTAGAGATCAGCAACCTTCTGGGCAGCTTCGCGGCTGGTCGAACCGAAGACGTTGCGATCCGGCTGCATGAAGTCACCGATTGCGGAACCTTCACGCAAGAATTCCGGGCAGCTCACAACGGAGAAGTCAATCGGTTCGTCCTGGGCGCGGGTGACAATTTCGGTTACCCAGTCGCCAGTACCCACTGGAACGGTGGATTTGTTGATGATGATCAGCGGCTGAGTCATCTTGGTAGCGATGGTTTCAGCGGCTGCACGCACGTATTTCAGGTCAGCTTCGCCATCCACTGCGGAAGGCGTACCCACGCAGATGAAGACATATTCGGCATCTTCGAGGCCTTCTTCATAGGAAGTGGTGAAGAAAAGGCGGTCAGCCTTCACATTGCGTTCAACCAGTTCTTCCAGGCCGGGTTCATAGATGGGCATGATGCCATCATGCAGGCGTTGAATTTTCGATTCATCAATATCAACGGTGGTAACCTTGTTACCCAGATCAGCAAAGCAGGTTGCCGTCACCAGACCGACGTAGCCAGAACCAATCACGCAGATGTTTTTCATGGATTTGTAGCTCCTTGATTTACTTGGATGATACACTACTCATGGAAGCCCGCCACTATGTGGTATTCTACAAGCCGTGCAAGCGGCATCCCACGATTCGTGTAAGAACATTGCGAATTGTAACTAAAAGAACTTGCACGGGAATGACAAAACGCATTGAAAGGATTAACAATTCTGAAAGGAGACTCGTGTTATACTATGAAATGTAGCAGAAAAATGTCAGCGTTTTCTTGAACAGCAAGGACTATTATGGTCAATGAAGTTGGCAAAACCTGCCTCATTAGCTATCAGGCGAACCAGATTGTTGAAATTACTATTCTTGAAGTGAACAACCAAACCATGCACGAATTGGCCTCCATCCTGGCGACTGGTCACCAACGCTGGTTGATTCGGTGGGAAGCCAGGAATTACGACGAACTCCAACCCATTCACTTGCCACCCTCGCTCCAACATATCACGGCACGGCTCACGGATTTCCGTATGGCTTGCCTCACAGATTCCGCAGTTGCCTTCGAGCGTTTGCGCCAGGTAATCGGCGATTTGCTCGGCATTGATGCGCTGCGCACCAAGTGGTACAACACCAGCATACCGGGAAATCATTTATCTGAAGCGCGTCTCTGGCTGCTAGACGATCATCATCCCAGTGATGCACGTCCCTTCAGTTACCAATATTTCGGCTAACCGAAGTGCGTTTTGCTCATTATTCGTTCAGCCTAGCGCGGTATGATCCCTCCGTCAAGCAATGAATATCCGACGGTGTATCCGATTGAGGAGGGATCAATATGGCGGTTCGCAGTGCAATTGCAAAATGGGAAGGCACGTTGAAAGAAGGTGCGGGTAAGGTCAGCCTGGGCAGCGGCGCGTTTGAAGGTCAGTACAGCTTCAGCACTCGCTTTGAAGAAGGCACAGGTACTAACCCCGAAGAATTGCTCGGCGCAGCGCATGCTGGTTGCTACGCCATGGCCTTGAATGTCGCCCTGGAACGCGCAGGACACATCCCCAATTTCGTCCATGCCACAGCAAAAGTTCACCTGAACAAAGTCAATGATGCCATGACGATCAACAAGATTGACTTGATCGTGAGTGCGGATGTTCCCGGCATTGATGATGCGACCTTCCAGCAGTTCGCGCTGGACTCGAAAAATAACTGCATCATTGCTCGTGCGCTGAACGTGCCAGAAATTACCTTGCAAGCAACCCTGGCTTAACCTTCTCGCTGTTATGTTTTGTAAGGTTTGAAAGGTGGGCGTGGATTTTCTGCGCCCTGGTCACTTTTTCCCACGGCGAATCAACGCCTGGAACGCACTGTCATCCCCACCAGCACCAGCCCCAAACCCGCGAACGCGCCGGCAATGCTCCACGCGGGCATCCGTCCCAGCATATCCAGCATCATCTGCGGGGGATAATCCGGGTACGGATGTGCATGCCATGCCGTCTTGAAGAACATCAGCAGTGCAGTACCCAGTGCTGATGCTGCGCCAAGAATGCCACCGACGAGAGAACCAACCAGCAGCAGCCAGTGCCGCGCCACTGATTGACCGCCATACTGCCGCAGCAATGTATACGACCCCAGCAGCAGCGCCATGCTCGTCCCGATGAGTGCTGCGCCGACTGCGCTGTGATCTTCCAGACTGAGCCAGAACAAGACAACGCCCCCGCCAGCGATCAGCAGCAGGGGAAAATACTTACTCGGTCGCGGAATCATGACGGCATTCACAGCAGTTTATGCGCGGGACTCGGCCTTAGAACGTTTGCGTCGGCGTTTCTTCACGGAGAGAAACTGGTAAATCATCGCCTGATGCGGCTCCAAATCCACCCGCAGCCCATGCATCAAGGTATCGCCATCTTCTTCGGTGTATGTGCGGTGCAGCACATCCAGCAGCTTCCACTCATAGCGCGAGAGCAAATTCCCCCAGGCGCTCAGATCAACAAATCCCTGTGACCATTCGCCGGAAAGGTTCAGCACAATCAGCCGCATTTCATCATCCATGCGCCAGCCATAAGCGATGATATTGTGTGAGCCATAACAGCCATCACAGGCTGCATGACACGGGAAAAGCTGCCATTCGCCTTCGCGGTAAATTTCGTCGTCGGCTTCTTCCAGCAGACGCAGATAGAAGCGCTTCAGCCCTGGATGCTCGCGTTCATATGGTTGCCGCTTGATTTGCACAGGGAGCTTGATGAGCCGCCCAGTGAATTGACCGTCGTGCAGCAGGGTGCCACCGGGCAAGGTAGACACCAACACAGCCGCCGGACGACTGCGCTCCAGGCCGAGGCTGTCCGCAGCACGCGGTTCGTCGTGGTTTTCGATGAAGCGAATCTGGTGTTCCAGGTATTCTGTATCCGCGTTCAGGTGTGCGTAGAGATCGCCCACGCTGCCACTGAGAACACGGTCATACATGGTTTTGTCGTAGGTATAATCAAACCCCTGCGTGATGAGTGCATGGTTCAAATTCCAGTACACTTCCGAGATGAAGATGAAGTTGGAATACTGGTCTTTCACACGCGGGATGACATATTCCCAGAACTCGGTATCCGGGGGTTGCAGGCCGCGCCAGCCCCAGCTACGCATGAAGACTTCCGTCATCATCAGCATTGCCATATCACAGCGCACCCCATCCGCCATAGAAGCAATATCGCTCAAGGTACGTACTGCGGCCTGCCGATAGCCCTGGTCGAAGGCGTTCAACTGCGCTGTATCAATCCAACCAGGGAAGTAAGGATCACGCCCATAAGCGATGACCATCTCTTCACCGGAAGCCGCCTTCATGGTAAAGAATTCGCCGGGGGCATCTTTCAGCAAATCCCAATTGCCCTGTACATAGTAATCCGGGCGTTCCAGCAGCCAGGGATGATCCTGCCCGGTATGGTTCGGCACAAAATCCAGGATCAGGCGCATCCCACGCTGGCGCAGTTGCTCGCGGAAGGTCGCCAGCCCATCACGCCCACCCAGGGCTTCCTCTACTTCATAGTTGCCGATGGCATAGGCCGAGCCGACAACATCTTCTTCGGTAATATCCGGCAGCGCTCCGGCATATTCATGTTTGTAATTCAGGGCGCTGCTGCGGCTGGAAGGCCCCCGAAACCAGACACCCATCAGCCAGATTGCATCAACGTGATAGGTGACGAGTTCGTCCAGTTCTTGTTCCGGCACATTGTGCAGTGTGATCGTCGTATCGTATTTTTGACTGAGTGTGGTGAGCCAGACCCAGGTATTGATTTCATAGATGCGGGGATTACGAGGCCATGCAACGTTCATGGATGACATCCTTGCGTCGTTCTACCGTCAAAATCGCATATGTTCATGATACCAGAAATAATCAGAAATATTCGCAAGATTTGCGAAACAAAATCGAAACTCATTCATAAGCATTTTCATTCTAAGCTCTTCAAGGGGTTTTCGCATGAAGCGCTGCATAGCGATTGTTTCACAACAGATTTCTGCATCACAGCGGGCTGGTTTATAATGAGGTGACTAGTCCACACGTAAACATCGGTAGATGAATGAAGGTAGCAGGGTTATGAGCCAACATCTGAACCGAGATGAGAGCAAACGAGAAACTGCACGGGAGCGCCGCGCCAAACGTCGCCAACGCCGCGAAGCGCTCGCCCAGGCACAGCAAGAAGGGCTTTCGACAATTTCCGAAGTTGTGCCAAGTAAGATCAATCTACGGCTGCCGGAAGGCGCACAAAACTCCGTACAGATGACGCTGACCACTGTGCAGGATGCGCTCTGGCATCTGCTGCGACGCACCCCATTCTTGAAAATTGCGGCTGGCGTTGTAGGAGGTCTGGTGCTGCTGTTCATTTTGGGGATGTTCTTCAGCGGGAACATCGGCCCCAACATCAGCACAATGGGCATATCACTCGCTGGCCTCAGCGTCGATGATGCGGTTGCCCGCCTGGAAGAAGCCTGGGAGAGTGAAATCCGCATTTCGGTGCTGCTGGATGGTGGCACATTTGCGCAAATTCCCCCGGCAGAATTGGGCTTACAATTGGATGCGCAGGCCACAGCCGAAGCCGCGAAGGGCGCTGGCCTTGCGGGATTCCCATTCGGTTACCAGATCGAACCGCTGGTGACTGCCTCGTATGCGGATGCACAGGATTATCTGCTGAGTATCGTGGACGATGTGTATATGCCGCCGTATGAAGCGGGTTTCGCTGTCGAAGGTGGGCAGGTTGTCACCGTTCCAGGGCAAGCCAGCAGAGAATTGGATATTGCCCTGACTGCGCAGGTGATTGTGGATACACCGCTGACGATCATCGAAGAACAGCGCCTGAACCTGCTGACGACTTCTGCACCGCCGAGCATGACCGATTCAGGTGAGTACCTCTCGGCAGCCCGTGCCTTCATCCAGAGCGCTTTCACCCTGGTGGGATATGATCCCTTCGTGGATGAATACCAGAATTGGCAAACATCGCCGGAAGAAATGGCGCGATGGGTATCTGCTTCCCCGACTGGCCTGGTGATCCAGGAACAGGGATTAGCGACGTTCACCCAGAGCGTGAATAACCTGCTGGCACAATCCGACCAACCGCGTTATGTCGATGATGATGAAGTGCTGGCTGCGCTGGAAAATGCGCTGCGCTCCGGGAACACCAACGCCGTTGTACGGATTCGCTACCTGCCGACCACCTATTCTGTCGAATCTGGTGTCTATGGTTTTGGCATCAGCCGCCGCACCGGGTTACCTTTTGGGCAAATTGACAATGTAAACCCCGGTGTGGATTGGAATGTGCTATCTATCGGGCAGGAGATCAACTTGCCGACCCGCGATATTGTCATGCCGCTGCCACCAGTGGAGCATAAGCGCATCATCGTAGACCTGGATCGGTTGTATCTGGTGGCCTACGAAAATGAGGAAGTGGCGTTTCATTGGCCTGTTTCTTCGGGGCGTTCTGATGCGCCGACATACCCCGGCATTTACCAGATTCTCTCCAAAGATGGCACAGCCTATGGCAGTGGTTTTTCGTTGTGTGAGGAAGGTGGAGCCTGTGCGCAGTGGGAGATGGATTACTTCATGAGCATCTACGAAGTAGGCCCCGGCTTGATGAACGGCTTCCACGGGGCGGTGCGCTTGCCCAACGGCGGTTATCTGGATGGTGGCAGCCAGCAAGTACGCAGCACCTTCGGTTGTGTGATGTCGGATAATTCGCAGGCGGAGCAGTTATATGAATGGGCAGAAGAAGGGGTCGTCGTCGAAATCATCTCGCAGGAGTTCCCGGCAGAGAGCGACCTGGGACGCGCTGCGCTGCAATTCATCGACTCTTTGCAGCAGACATGACGCGCCCGATAGGTTTCAGCCCGAACCCGTTTTGTGGGCAAGGAGCGCGTCATGGATACGCCATCACGAAACGTCGCGGATAGAGACTAATCACAGGTGATGTCATCAGCGCGGGTGGCGATGCTCTGCACGCGCTCAAATTCCTGGATGTACAACCCGGCAATATCCGCATTGCGGATGATGACCATATTTTCGTCGTTGGATTCCGTCGCATTGTTGCTGAAATTAAATGACCCGGTGAGTACTGTCTGGTCATCAATGATGAAGACCTTGTGATGCAGCACACCCCGGTTCCCATCCTGGCGCACATCCAGCCCGGCGCAGAGCAAACGCGGCATTTCACTGAATTGGGTTTCGCTGCCTGTTGTCTCAAAAACGCCCTGCACAATGATGCCATCTTCCACCCGTGCCAGCAGCGCTTCGCCAATATCATCGCGGGTGAAGGAGAACGTCATGAAGCGGATTGTCTCTGTTGCGCCGCTAATTTCCGCCAGGATGCGCCCGACGACATCATCTTCAGCAGCGAAGTAAATTTCAATCGGCACACCATCCTGCGTGAAGGTGGCGCTGTTGCCTTGCGACGATGTGACACCAAATTCACCGCGCAAGAACATCTCATCAAATTCCGCCTGATACGCAATCACTGCCCGACGAGAACGCAGCGCAATCAAGTTGTTGTTGTTGCGGTACACGCCGTTCGCCGTGAAATTGGTTGAACCCGTCCAGACGGTGATGCCATCCATAATCATGAATTTGTTGTGCATCAGGGCGCTGCGGCTGTCATCCACAATCGGGATGCCTTCCAACTCCAGGTCAACGATGCTGCTGTCGTCATCTTCCAGGCCGTGTTCATCATCCGTCACAATCCGTACCTGAACGCCGCGTTCATGCGCCCGCAAAATGGCCTCGGTGATGACTTCATTGTTCAACTCAAACGCGGCAATATCGAGCGTATTCTGCACCTCGTCAATGGCATTCGCCAGCGGGACATCAATGCCATCCACGAAGAGTGAACGATTGGTGCTGTTCAGCGGAGTAGTAAAATACACCTGCCAGAAATCATGCTTTGCGCCGAAGCCATTCCCGACTTGCACAATCTCATAGTTGCCCGTGGGAACCGTTGTTGTGACGATGGTGGCGGTGGGCTGCGGCGTGGTTTCTGGCGCAACGATGCCCAATAGATCAACACCCGTCACAGCATAAATCAACGCGCCAACGATGATGACAACAATCGCCAGCAGGGTTCCCAGTGCTGACCTCTGGTTATTATTCTTCTGGTTCGTCATAAGGATTGCTTTCCTGTTCAGCGCGGTTATCACGCTGATTTATACTATGCTCGTTTGGATTTTCCAACGGGAGCGCCGTCTGTTTTCCCAGATTGAAAGCCTGTTGCAGTGGATTTTTGGGCATGGATGGTTCATCCGGGGCGGGCTGTGCGGCGGTGTCTTCGGTATTGAGTGTGTTGAAGATGGCCTGTAAGTTGCTGGCGTGGTCTTCTTTTTCCGCCGGAAGCTGGGCGAGCAATTCTTCTGCGGACATGCCCCCAAAGCCCAGCGGTTCCATATATTTGCTGACCTTTTCCATGTATTTGCGTTGGCCTGCTTCGTCGTTGTATTGTCGCTGCCCCACGAAGCGGTTGATGTTCTTCAGCAGTTGGCGCAAGAACCGCGCCTTTTGCTCGAAGTCTTCCGGGTATTCTGCCGCCAATCGCTCGACCTGTTGTTCCCCCCATTGCAGCAGAGTCGTCGCATGGGTGTCGTCCAGGTCATCACGCAGGCTGGCGGATTCATAGAGCCGCTGGCGTTCTGCGTCAATCGCTTGTTGATTGATAGCTGCCATCCTTCGGGTTCCCTCCTCCGTTTTTTGAAAAACACTTGTAGGGTCACACGGCATGCCGTAGGAATTCTATCCCTCATGCTTCAGCGCTGTTTTGCCCTTCGCGCAGCGCTTCCAAATCCGCTTCCAATTCACGGCGCTTGGCTTCGCTGGCTTCCTGCGCTGCCTTGAGCGCATTCTGATAATGATCGCGCAGGTTCTGCCGCAGTTCGTCACCGCTGACAGGCGAGAAGAACGTCACCAGTAGTATTCCACTGCCGACACCTGCACCCAGACCGATGATGAAACTCAGTAATTTACGCACGGGGGATCTCCCTTGTCGCTCGTTTATTGGTTGATTGCACGGGGGCATTGGTTGAAAGGTCATCGCGCTGCGATTCGTCGGATAGGCGGGGTTTCCCCGTCACAGCATAGAGCAGCACTCCCGCCGATGAAATCAGCAAGCAGGCCAGCAGCCCCACGGCTTGCAAACTGCCGAAGAAAATATCGCTTGAGTCGGTGCGCAGGTGCGACCCAAAGCCGAAAATATCCGCCAGCCCACTCAGTGCTGCGAAGAGCAGCCCGGTCAACGTCAGGCGGATGCCGATTTGCTGTGCCAGCGTGGAGCGTGTGCGCAGGAAAAATGTGAAGCGTAGGTAGATCAATGCGCCGAAGACCAGCAGCCCATACCCTACCAACAACATGAGGACCTGCACCACCCCGATACCAGGCGTTTCTGGCACACCTGTCAGGCCGGGGAATAAGCCCATCAACGCGATGATGATTCCCAGCGCACCCAACGCAATCCCGACCTGCCCAAATCGACTCATGTTATGCTTCCTGCGGCACGCCCTGTGCCTCTGCTTTCCATTGTGCCAGATACTGTTTGATCTGCATGGCGGCAATTTTTGCTTCGACCTTCATATTGAACATCGCGCCCTTGCCTTTGTAAAACGTCCCGATCAGGTAGAGGCCGGGATGCCCCGCAATTTGCCGCCCGTTGGGATGTTCGCTCGTATCCCGTAGAGGCCAGCCGCGCTGCCCATTGGGGCCAATCTCCCAATCACAGGCGGAAGATGGCTTCCAGGGTTCGTCATTGTACTGCAACGGTACATCCAGGTACTGCTGCAAAACGGGGCGATAACCTGTCGCCATGATGACGGTATCAAACGACATCTGCTGACCATCTGCAAATTCTACCGTATCCGCTGCAAAACGCACCGGAGCCACAGCAGGTTTCACCTTGCCATCCTGCACCGCATGAATCAAATCAGGCCCCTGGTAGGCCGTCATGCCACCCTCACCCGGTGGCGGCGGTTTCAATCCCAGGCGGCTGGTATCCTGGTAGCCAACAGAACCGACAGCCTTCATCAGCGCTCGGCACCATCCTTTAGGCAGGTATTGCGCCAATAGCAGCCAGCCATGCGGCGCGATCCCCAACGGAAAGCGGCGTTTCATCTTCACACCGCTGCGAATAGCGATGTACGTCTCTCTTGCGACATCCCCGCTGGCGACAGCAATATCAACACCGCTGGGGCCATTGCCCACCACCAGCACGCGCTTCCCTGCTACCTGTGCCGGGTCTTTGAAATCATGCGCGTGATACAGTTCTCCCGTAAATTCCTCCATGCCCGGAATATCCGGCATGACCGGGCAGCCATAAATGCCTGTCGCAGTGATGACCGCTTTATAATGGCAGGTTCCACTGCTCATCTCCACACGCCACAGATTGCCCTCCGGTGCGACTCGGTACACTTCCACGCCAAGTTCAATGTTGAAGTTGTTTGTTTTCACGAACTGCGCCAGATGTGCGTAATACTGCTTGCCCGTCGCATACACCCCATACGAACGCGGGAAGGGGGTATCCGGCAGATGTGAAAAATAGCGCGATGTGTTCAGTTGCAGCGATGGATACAGGTTTGCCCAGGTGCTGCCGACGGCTTCAGCGCGGTCTACGATTTTGTAGGAAACGCCAGCTTGCGCCAGATAATATGCGCTGGTAATCCCGGCGGGGCCTGCGCCAATAATCAAGACATCTTCTACTGCGAGGGTTGCGGTCATGGTCGAGGATGTTTCGCTGATTCAGATCAATTCGCCTGTATGATACCGCAGGTTCACGCGCATTGCGTGGGGGTATTTGTGAGGATGCAGGGAGAAACGTGCAAGAAACCGTAGAGGGAGATGAAGCACCCTCTACGAAAATCATTCGGGGCTACGCTCAGGAAGCGTCAATTATAGATCGTATCGGGGCCGTCGCAGATCATCCACTCGCCATCAATCAGGCGTACATGATGCCCGATCCACACATCCCCACCCTGCGCTGCGATGTCCTCATCGTAATTATAGCTGAAGGGTTGGCCTTCCATCGTCCATGTGACGGTTCCGTGAAATTCAACGGTGGCTTCGTTGGGCGTGCGCCGTACCTGTTTTGCCCGCAGCCCGGTAACATCCACGTTTAGCTCTGGCTTGTAGCCCAGCGCATAGGTATACGTCCCCACCCAGATTTCATCGAAGTAGAATTCAAAGCCGGGGCAGATGAGATCGCGCATGGTTTCATGATCTTCGACCCAGTAGGCAATTTCAAATTCGCGCACAACATCAACGGGGGATTGTCCGCTGGCATCTCGTTCGCTGAGGTTGAGGAATAATGCCCAGATACCGCCACCAACCAGGAAAATAACCGCCAGAGCAACGCGCAGCATTTGCGCATTGCTGAACAATGGCACGACAACATCCTGCACATTGAAGCCGGATTTCTTCTTCTCGTGCGTGTGCAGCTTATCCCAATAATCGCCTTGCTGCTCGTCAGTTTTTGGCTTGGCTTTGCGCCTGGGTGTGGGGGTTGAAGCAGCAGCGTTGGCTGTACCTGCTAATTTGGCGAGGCGTTTGTTGCTCGGCTCATGTGCCGGATCAAGCGATACGGCGCGTTCCAGCGCTTGCACAGCTTTTTCGGGCGAATCAAATGTATACGACAGCATCCACCAGGCTTCTACGCTGCGCGGATTTTCTCGCAGTACAGCACGTAATACCTGGGAAGCCTGCCCTTTTTCACCTTGCTTGATGAGCGCTGCGGCTCGTTTCAATGCATCCGACATTATCCGTCCCCTCAGATCATCGAACAGGGAGTGACCTTTTATTTTATGAGGATAGCATGAAAACGCAGCAGAAAAGTTCGTCTTTCTAAACGATACGTTCATGTTTACCGACAAATCGCTTTTACCTGCTGCGATCCCTGCGGTACACTGTTTTGCAACCAATGACTTTTCTTACGAAAGTGACCCAACTATGAATCTTCCTTCTAGCTATAAAAAATTAGTTGGCGTGCGTGCCAGCGATACCCTGCGTGAAGCGGTGGAAATTCAGGAAGTGCCGCTGGAAGCACCCGGCGCGGATGAAATTCTGGTGCAGGCGCGGTACACAGGGGTGAATGCTGCGGATTATTTGATGGCAGCAGGGCGTTACCTGGCAGCAACACAACCGCCGTTTGATCTGGGTTCCGAATCGGTGGGGATTGTTGCCGCTGTTGGCAGCAACGTAGAGCATATCAACGTCGGGGATGCGGTGCTGGCGATTGGCCTGGGCTACCGCGAATATTTCACCATGCCCGCCAAACGCGCTATTCCACTGCCGCAGGCCACGCCAGAAGCCGTCACGCTCGGTATCAGCGGCCTCACGGCTTCCATCGCGCTGGACATCACGGGCGAGATGAGCAGCGGCGAAACGGTGCTGGTCACGGCAGCAGCCGGGGGGACAGGCAGTATCGCGGTGCAGTTGGCAAAGCTCGCCGGGAACCACGTTATTGGCACCTGCGGCAGTGATGAAAAAGCGGACTTCTTGCGCAGCATCGGCTGTGATCGCCCGGTGAATTACCGCACAGAAACCCTGCGCGATGTGCTGCGGGCGGAATATCCGAACGGCGTGGATATTGTCTTCGATGGTGTCGGCGGTGAAATGTTCGATACGGCGGTGAATGCCCTGGCGGTGCGTGGTCGCCTGCTGGTGATTGGCTCCATCAGCGAATATGAGACGGGGCCGCAGAAGGTCAATCAGATTCGGGTATCGTACAGGCTCATTAACAAGTCAGCTTCGGTGCGTGGTTTCTGGCTGATGCATTTCTTCCGCCATACTGCCGAACATATGCAGAAATTGCTGGGGTTGGTAGGCGAAGGCAAGCTTTCGCTTTCGGTAGATGATACTGGTTTCCACGGTGTGGAAGGTGGCCTGGATGCGCTGGACTATATGTACGCTGGGAAAAACATCGGCAAGGTAGTTGTTGAGTTTCCGGTATAGAGCCTGACGTAGCTCATTAGAGTGTGCGTGCATCGTTAGAGCGTGCGTGCAATAGAAGCACCCGCAATGTATTGCGAAGGGCGTGGCACCCGACACATCCTATTAAGCGCTCTATGAGCAATGGCTAGACAAAACACCGCACTTTCCCTCACAATGTTTGTGAAACATCGTACAAAGTCGTGAAGCGTTTTATAGGAAGCGAACGATGCAAAGCAAATCAGAATATGATGTGGTCATTGTCGGGGGGCGTGTGGCTGGTTCTGCGCTGGCGGCACGGCTTGGGAAATATGGTTTTCATGTGTTGATGCTGGAAAGGGCGCAGTTCCCGTCGCTCCCGGCGGTTTCTTCGCCCATTATCTACGCCTCCACCATGCAAATGCTGGATGAAATCGGCGCGGATGAATCCATCTATGCGCATAACACCCCGAAATTGCACGCCATGCATACGGTAAATCGCAGCTTTGAAGGCAGCCTGCCGATCCCGGATTACAACGGGCGTGATTATGCCTATGCCATTGACCGCGCACGCTTTGATGCTGCCCTGTGGGAGAATGCGCTGCGCTATCCGACGGTGGATGGCTGCCAGGGATTCTCCGTCACCGATTTATTGTGGGATGGGGAGCGCGTGGCTGGCGTGGTTGGCAAGCACAATGGCGGGGTAGAAGCAGAATTTCGGGCGAAGGTTGTCATCGGTGCAGATGGACGCTTCGGCCTGGTGGCTCGCAAAGTTGGCGCGAAGACGGTGGATACCCACGAAGAACACCCCACGTCGATCTACTATGCCTACTGGCGCGGCGTGGCTCCGCTGCATGAAGATGGCGAAAAAACTGCCGCAGCCTACGAAGGAGACGGGCAGACCTTTGGCTACCTGGTGATGGACAGCGCCGACGAACAAACCGTAATCGCGGTGGAAGGGCGTTCCGAAACGCTGAACCCGGAAGCGGGGCAAGCAGAAGCCTTCTACCTGGAAATGCTGCGCAGCAATCCGCGTCTCTGGCAGCGCATGGAACAGGCCGAACGGGTGACGACTGTGCGCGGGATGCGTAACATCAGCAATGGTTACCGCGAAGCCGGTGGCGCTGGCTGGATGCTGGTGGGGGATGCCTACCACCAGAAAGATCCGCTGGATGGGCAGGGGATTTATAACGCGGTGGTAACGGGCAAGGTACTGGCGAAGGCGCTGCGGCGCTGGCGTGATGGTGAATTAACCTGGGAAGAAGCCATTGCTGCCTATGACGAAGGCGCTCGTGTGAAAACCTATGCCATGTATCGGCGGTTGCAAACCCAGGTGCGGATGAGTTTCTACGCTGGAGAGTTGGGTGTTGAAATCCCGGAGTGGATGATGCAGACGATGGGACGTTGGCTGCTGCAAGACCCCAATTTCACCGAATTGATGGGCAAGACCATCACGCGGCAAATCCCGCCGGATATGGCAACTCTGTTGACCCCGCCCACGATGATTGGGGCGATGGCGCGTGGATTCTTC
Source organism: uncultured Anaerolineaceae bacterium (assembly GCA_964455365.1). Classification (GTDB taxonomy): domain Bacteria; phylum Chloroflexota; class Anaerolineae; order Aggregatilineales; family Phototrophicaceae; genus JAUZRW01. The sequence goes on from CAYVVZ010000081.1 coordinate 14,225, forward strand.
AACGACCTGAACGAACGGTTCAATCCCCTGGCACAGAAATAAGATCGTGGCTCATCTACAGAAACTGTGATTCTTGACATTTTCTGCAAACGGCGCAGCACGCTGCGCCCACAGATGCTGTTGGCGAATCCATGAATCATTGTGTTTTTGTAGGGGAGCGCCCG
>CAYVVZ010000082.1:0-14064 GCA_964455365.1 uncultured Anaerolineaceae bacterium
CCCTACAATTTTGATTGGATGGTTGGATGTAGCACGCCAAATCCGAAGTTGCCAAAATATTGAAATGCACCCAGCTGTGCTATCATCGGGGCAGTAGACTCTGTATGAGGGATCAGCAAAAATCCATGAGCATTGAAATCATCGAATTCACCGTCGAAGAATCCGGCGAACGTCTGGATAAGCTGCTGGTGGCAAGGCTGGCAGATTATTCGCGTGCGCAAATTCAAGAATTCATCAGCAGCGGCGCGGTGAAAGTCGATGGTAAATCCGCCAAACCAGGGAACAAACTCAAGGGTGGGGAACGAATTGTGGTTGAAATCCCGCCCGAACCGGAACAGGTGATTGAGCCGGAAGAGATCGACCTGAATATTGTTTACGAAGATGACGATATTGCTGTCGTGGATAAACCAGCCGGCATGGTAGTGCATCCCGGCGTTGGCAACGAAACCGGGACACTCGTCGCTGCATTGCTGGCACGCTACCCCGACCTGGTCGAATTGCAGGATGATCCTCGCGCACAGGGACGCATGGGCATTGTGCATCGGTTGGATAAAGATACCAGTGGCCTGCTGGTAACAGCCCGCAACATCAACGCCCTGGAAGATTTGATGGAACAATTTCAGGCGCGGACGGTGGAAAAAATCTACCTTGCCCTGGTAGAACGCCCACCAAAGACGATGACAGGTGTCATTGATGCACCCATCGGGCGTGACCCCAAGCAGCGCAAACGCATGGGTGTGCGCAATGATGGCAAGCCTGCCACCACTGAATTTGAGGTGATTGATACCAATTTCCGGGGCGGGCAAGCCCTGCTGAAAGTCCATATTCTGACGGGGCGCACCCACCAGATTCGCGTGCATCTGGCTTTCATCGGCTGTCCGGTGGTCGGTGATACGATCTATGGCTATCGCAAGCAGCGAACCAGCCTCAAGCGCAACTTCCTGCACGCGGCAGAACTCGCTTTCGAGCATCCTGTGACGGGTGAAGAATTGCGTTTCACCTCGGCGCTTCCCAGGGGGTTACAAAATGTGATGGACAAACTGCGCGAATAGCCCATGCGCAAAGTACATCATTGCCCGGATGGTACTGAACGCAATTCCAGGGTAATCACTTCGCCATTTTCGATTTCAGCATAGGCGTATTTGCCGCTGCGCCAGAATGGTCCCGGATTGATTACTTGCGTTTCACCAATGCGCTCGATGCCAACATCTTCGTGAATGTGTCCTGTGAAGGCAAGCAACGGCTGCACACGTTCGATGAATTCCCGCACGGCCTTACTACCGACTCGAGTCCCTTTCGCCGTATCACACGCGCCATACGGTGGTTGGTGGCACACGAGAATCTTCGGTGCTTCAGCCGGAACCCCCTGCAAGGAATCTTGCAAAAAGCCCGCTAGCTCCTCTTCGCTGAAAACATAACGTCCAGCAAACGGCAGCGCACCACCGCACCCCAGAATGGCGATACCATCCAGCATCTGGTGACGACGGTGCAAGCTCAGACCTTCGCTCGCCAGCGCCATATTGATCTGCTCCGTATCCATATTGCCGCAAACCGCCAGAATATTTTCATTGCTCGGCTCAATAATACTGAGCAAGGAATGATAATTGGCAATGCCGCCGTTGGTCATATCCCCTGGCAGCAGCACAGCATCTACTTCGCCGAAGTGAAAGCGCATCGGGCGCAGGTCGGTTGCATGATCGTGAATATCCGGTAGCGCGATAAAACGGGTCATAAGCGGCGTTGGCTCCTCAGGTGACGGTAAGTTTCTACTCGGATGGGAAATCGGGAGCAGGGGCAATCGGCTCGTTACGCTTTTCGCGGCGTTCTTGCAGGATGCTCGCCAGCAGCAGTAACCCAACCCCGATGACAATCATATGATCTGCAAAGTTGGAGACATTGGAAATCCCCAGGGGCGGAATTCGTACATGCACAAAATCCACCACGTAGCTGAAGCGTAGACGGTCAATGGCATTGCCGATTGCCCCACCAATCACCAACACCAGCCCGATTTGCTCCAGCGGATACAGCGTTTCTGCGCGGCTGTAGTAAATCAACAATGCGATGATGATGATGGCAGAGATCACCAGGAAAATCTCACTGCTGCCGCTTCCTAGCCCGAAGGCAATCCCGGTGTTGGCAGTGCGCGTCAATTGCAGATATGGGTGCAGGGACTCCAGGAGCAGGCGGGTTTCGCCATCCTGCATATTGGTCACAACCCAATGCTTTGCCGTTTGGTCGATCAATAATGCAATTGCTACCCCAACGATCAGTATCAGCCATCTGCGCAGGCGAAAACTCATACAGCTATCCTCTAAATTTGCAATTGGTTCCAGTATTTCCAGTAGAAGTGCCCCCATTATAGCGTTGTCCGGTACTTACCCCAGGCGGGAATCGTACTGATACAGGTTATTCTCGGATACAGCAGTGCCCTGTCCGTTGTACATTTTAGTGACATCTGTCGTAGACATCTACCTTACCAGATGACACCTACTCCCAAGATACAAGGGAACCCGCGGGCATGATCTATCGTGCCCGAAAATACCTGAAACAGGTATCATCAATCTGTAACCTGGTGACAATGATCCAGCGGATCGCCCATTTATTCCCCCTCTAGTCCAGGGCATGGCAGGCCATACCCCACAAAAGGCATGTTTCTACCGTAGGGGCATGATCTATCGTGCCCGAAAATACCTGAAACAGGTACCATGAATCCGTAACCTGGTGGCAATGATCCAGCGGATCGCCCATTTATTCCCCCCTCTAGTCCAGGGACGAGGCCTGCCTCGTCCGAAACACCAGAAAAAACTGATTGGGCAGTCAAATTTTCAAACGTCAATGTTCTGTCACTACGGATGAAGATGGCAAGCTGGCAACGAGGATTTGAAAAACACAGTTCAACGATGGGATTTTGCTGAATTTCTTCGTGTCTTTCGTGTCTTTGTGGTTCAAATTATTTTGAGGCGATTGACCTGGCATTCCCATAAATCGCTTGACATTCCCCTTGCTGGAAGGTGTAGGATGATGGTATCAGCAAGCTAACAGGGGGGGAATTCTCATGGCAAACCTTGATCTGAAGAAAGACCTGAAACACCTCTACAACCCATCTGCGAAAACAATTGAAATGGTAGACGTTCCGCCAATGGCCTTCTTGATGATTGACGGCGCGGGCGACCCCAATACCAGCCAGGGATATTCCGATGCTGTCAGCAGCCTGTATGCGCTGGCCTATGGCATCCGGGCAATCAGCAAAGCAGCCGGAACAATTTACACCGTGATGCCGCTGGAAGGGCTGTGGTGGTGGGACGATATGGACGCTCACGCCGAAGGATTCTCCCTGACAGCGCGGGACAAAGCCGATTTCCTATGGACGATGATGATTCTACAGCCGGAGCATATCAGCGCTGAGATGGTGGAAGAAGCGCGGGACATCGTGCGCAAGAAGAAAAATCCGCCCTGCCTGGATTCCATTCGCTTTGAGACATATCACGAAGGTGAAGCAGGGCAGATTATGCATATCGGCTCGTATGCGGATGAAGGCCCCACCATCGAGCGCCTGCATACGCACCTTCAGGAACAGGGCTATTCACTCACTGGCAAGCACCACGAAATTTACCTGAGTAACCCGGATCGCGTGGAGCCTGCCAGATTGAAGACGGTCATTCGCCAACCGGTGCGCAAAGCCTGATCGCTCACTGGCAAGTGGCGGGAAGCGGTGCATTCGGGTCGATGGGTTCTACTTCGACAACCAGCACCGCATCCCCCACAACAGAAGCCAAAAATTCTTCCATCACCTGGATACTCTGCGTGCGGGCTTCTTCCAGGATGCCATCTTCCAGCGCCATATCCCGGTACTGCTGGATGGCAAAGCGGCGGGCAGAACTTTCTAGCGCAATGGATGGCTGCGCGAATAAGCCCGTGCTGCGCGTCACCACGTAAGACTGCGCTTCATCCAAAAAACAGTCTTGCAACGTCGGAGCCGGAAGCATGACCGTCAGCAGATTGCGCTCTTCATCGTAGACAATATCTTCCGCGCTGATCTGACTCACATCAATCCCGGCATTGATATGCCCCACCGCGACATAGGCCAATCCCTGCCCGTACAAGCCCGAAAGAATCCCCGGCATTTCAACTTCGCTGGTGACGATGTGCGAATAATTGAAGCGCGTTGTCGTCAATTGGGAGAGCGCCTGCAAACGTTCTACCGGGGGGATGTACACATCTTCTGGAATATCTACCCCAGCGCCTTCTACAAAGACCACCAGTTCCGGCAAATTGAAGAAATCCGCCACATTGCCGATCAATCCACCAACGGTTTGCCCTGCTGCGAGCAGCAATCCTGCCATCAGTGCGAAGATCAACACCGTACAACCCAACGCGCCGCCCAATCCCCACAGGCAGCCACCGCCCTCACGGGTAGGTTCGGGCTGTGCATTGGTGCTTCCGCTGGCTGGGACACGAATTTCAATGTAATCGGCGCTGGTATCATCGGCACCGGGTTGGATCACGGGGGCGGTTTCTGGTGGGCGAGGCGGTTGCGATTGGCTCATGACTGGCGCTCCTCATCAGATGGATGGGTAGTTGGTGCGTGAACTCTGGCCTGAACTCTGGATAGAAAAACCATACCGCGATTTCTGCAAAGCGCCAAGATGGTTTATAGACACGAGTGTACAAGTTGCCGACGTGATATACTCTTCACAATGGTATCAATTCTATTGGTATAGCTAAGATGGCGAAAACGCCAATGACAGACACAAGAATCGTTGTCACACGGGATGTATTACACGGCAAGCCGCGTATTGCCGGAACACGCATCCTCGTTTATCAAGTGTTGGATTTGTTGGCAGCAGGCAAATCCATCGCAGAAATTACCTCGGATGACTATTACCCCGACATCAGCGAAGCCGATGTTTTCGCCTGTGTTGCCTATGCGAGTCAGAAATAGTCCCTCTACCACCCCGCCCCGATGCGTTCTTCGGTGCGGTCAGTGGCGACGGCTGGCGTGGGCGAAAGTTCTGCAACACGCTGGTACAGTTCTGCGGTCATGTCGATATTCACTGATTGCAGCGAAGGTTCTAGCTGTTCCAGATTGCGTGCGCCGATGATGGGCGCGGTCACGGCGGGATGCGCCCCTGCCCAGGCCACTGCAAGGCTCACCGGCGAAACGCCGATTTCGTTGGCTAACTCCGTGAAATCTTCTGCAACATCGAACATCCACGCATCATTGTAGCGCGTGCTGTACATCTTATTCTCTACGACGCGGCCTGTTTCGGGACGGCGATCTCTGCCGTATTTCCCGCTGAGTAAGCCCCCAGCCAGCGGGCTATATGGAATCACAGCGAGATTTTCCGACTCAGCCAATGGCAAAATCTCCACCTCAGCCTGACGCTTGACCAGATTATACATCGGCTGCACCACCTCAAACCGTGCCCAGCCTTCTTTTGCGGATATTCCCAGGGCTTTCGCAATCTGCCATGCAGCGAAGTTGCTCACCGCCGGATATAGAATCTTCCCCTGCGTCACCAGATCATCGAAGGCACGGAGCGTTTGTTCCAGCGGGGTGTTGGGGTCGAAGCGATGGATGAAGTAGACATCAATGCGATCAGTCTGCAAACGCCGCAGCGACTCCTCCACCGCACGCATCATATGCAGGCGTGTGCCACCGCGCTGCACACGGGTATCACTGTGCGCGAAGTAGAATTTACTGGTGATGACCACTTCGTCGCGGCAGTCCGCCATCAGCTTGCCCAGGATTTCTTCCGAGAGTCCGCCTGAATAGGCGTTGGCAGTATCGAAAAAATTCACGCCCATTTCCCGGCAGCGGTTGAACATCGCCGCTGAGGTTTCCTCGTCCGCATCACCGCCGAAGGACATTGTGCCGAAGCATAATTGTGATACCTGTACGCCTGTATTCCCCAATAACGTGTATTCCATGAGACCATATCTTTCTGTGGTTGATCCATACTTGATTAGGGAGAAGCATACCAAATTTCGGCGCACGCGGCACAAGGCATAGGCATTACCGACATCGTGCCGCAAAAGGACGGGGGTCACCGAGGATTAAAAGGCTTGTCCGGGAATCATCCCAAGCGGTAATCGTACTGATACAGATCATTCTCGGACACGGCAGTGCCGTGTCCCTACCCAAATTGGTGTCAAATGTAGGGACACAGCATCGCTGTGTCCGCCGCAAACCCAAACAAAGGCATTGCGCTTCCACTCACAACCTCGGTTCTCAATACCGGACAAGCCTTAAAATCCCCGGCTACAAAAGACCCAAACCCACTAAAAGCAATTCCCCTGCATACGGACTGCTTCACCACTGACAAGCGGCACGGTGGTACGGTATACTGCGCCGTCGCTGTTCACTACCCAGAAATTCACGCACCATGCCCGATTGTTCAATCATCATCGTCAGCTACAACACCCACGATTTGCTGCGTGCCTGCCTGGAATCCATCCTGCGCGAGCGCGGCGATTTATCACTGGAAGTGCTGGTGATCGAGAACGGCAGCAAGGACGGCAGCGCGGCGATGATCCGTGAATTTGCGCCGGATGTGACCTTGATCGAGCCGGGGCGTAATACCTGGTTCGTTGGCGGGAATAACCTGGGCATCGAACGTGCAACAGGCGAAACGGTTCTGCTGCTGAACCCGGATACGGTGATTCAACCGGGGATGCTTCAATCCATGCTGGCGTATTTGCGCGAGCATGAAGAAGTTGGCCTGCTCACCTGCCGTATGCTCTACCCGGATGGCAGCCCGCAGCAAACCTGTTCCAGTGTGCCGACCTACACGGATTTGCTGCTGAGTTATACTTTTCTGGGGGCGCTGCTGGCTCCCTGGCGTGATGCGCGGCGGCGCGAGATGTGGTACAGCGATTGGGGGCGCGATACCACCCGCCCGGTAGAAGTCGCACCCGGATCATGCATGTTGTTCCCGGCGCAAGTGCTTCGCAGCCTCGGCGGATTCAATCCTGATTTGAAGCTGTATTTCCCGGAAGATGACATCGCCCTGCGGCTGAAGGCTTCCGGCTATGAAACGCACTTCTTTGCAGATGCTTTGCTCTGGCATTATGAACAATCCAGCGTGAAGCAGGTGCAGCGGCTGGCATCCAGCATTTACTTCGATGATCTGATGACCTTCTGCAAAGCACATTACGGCACGATCCCAGCAGCCATTTTGAATTTGCTGGTGCTGCCGACGCGCTGGGGCATGAACCTCGCCCAACGCCTGCGCGGAGAGAGGGCGGCGCTATGAGTGTACGAGTGCTGTTCGTCGCCAGCCTGCACCATCCGCAGCAGTTATTGCGCGACCAGGCAGCAGCACGGGAAAGTGGTGCGCCGCTGCCCCTGTTCCCCACCAGCATGAGCCAGCATTTCTGGGAAAAAGCCCTGCGCAAACGCGGCTACGAAGTCGATGTTTTCTGGCGCAATCTGCCGGGATTCGGGGGGCGGGATGTCGCCAACTTGCAAGCGGAAAAATACACGGAGCGCATCACGCCGGGGCGGGTATGGATGGCGGTGAATGCGCGGCTGCCGTATGCGCTCAACGTGGAATATCGCCAGCGCAACCAGCACTTGCTGCAACAGGCCGAAGAATTTCAGCCGGATATTGTGTGGATGGTGGGGGATAATCGCATCATTCACGCGGATACGCTGGCGACCATCAAGGCGCGGCACGGCAGCAAAATCATTTACGTCACCGGAACCTCGCCCATTGTTTTCTCGCTGCCCATTGAACGGCAGGCGGCAGCGCTCTATGATCTGGTGCTGGTCAACGATTATTATCATGGCATTCAATGGCTGGAACTGGGTGCGCAGGAAATGATCTGCCTGCCCTTTGTGGCAATTGATCCTGATTTCCATGTTCCGCGCCAGCCCTTGCCGGAAGAACACTGCGATATTGGCTTCGTCGGGACGCTGCTCCCGGCAAATCTGTACAGCGAACGGGTGCAAGCGTTAGAAGCCCTGAGTGATTTCGACCTGGGAATCTGGAGCGTGCATGATTTGCCGGAGTCATTGCGGCCTTTCCAGCGCGGGAGCGCATTGGGCGAAGAGATGCTGCGCGTCCTCAGTGCGGCGAAAATCAGCCTGAACGTACACGGCAATTTCATGCGCTACGGCGGCAATATGCGCCTGTTTGAAGCGGCGGCTGTGGAGGCATTTCAGTTGGTGGATGATCGCCCTGGTGTGCGTGAGTGGTTCACCGATGGGGAACATCTGGTGATGTATTATGATATGGATGATCTGCGGGAGAAAGCGGCTTATTATCTGGCACACGACGAGGAGCGCGAACGAATCGCCGCCGCTGGTCGGGCGCATGTTCTGGAACATCATACCTATGAGCAGCGACTGGATGCGCTGGAAACGTGGTTGAATACCATCAACCGCAAAAAAAAGATGGCTCATGTATAGAAAGCGTGAGTTGAAAGCAGGGTTCGCCCAGTAGGGGCATGGCCTGCCATGCCCGCCGTGCCGCTTTTAACAGATGAGCCAAAATGATTGATGAAACTGACTGAAAACTTCCGAAGGAACAAACCATGTCCCTATATGACAGCACACGGCAAGCCTGGGAACGAATCTGGGATGATGCCTCGGTAGAAGTGGAATTACAGACGATGCAGTATCGGCGGGCGCGGCGCACCATGAACGCCTTCCTGCCCTACCTACCCAAAGAGGACATCATCCTGGAAGCAGGCAGCGGACTCAGCGCGGCAGTGATTGCCCTGCGCGAACAGGGCTATAACGTAATCGGGCTGGATTATGCCGAAAATGCCCTGCATATCTCGCGCCATCATACGCCGGATTTGCCCTTGCTGGCGGGGGATGTTCACGCGCTGCCCTTCCCGGAAAATTCCCTGGGAGCGTATCTCTCCTTTGGTGTGCTGGAACATTTCGAGCATGGGATGGGTGATGCACTGCGCGAAGCCTACCGTACTCTGAAGCCTGGCGGCGTTGCGGTGATCACGATTCCGTATCCCAACCTCGTCTGGAAACTGGCGCAGTGGCGGCGCAATCAGCAGGGGAAGCAGCGCATTGCCGAAGACTTCTACGAGAGTACCTATACCCGCCAGCAGCTCATTGGTGAATGTACAGCGGTGGGCTTTGATGTAGTAGAAGCGCTGCCAACATCGCATTCGTTCACGCTGTGGGGATTGGGCAGTATCTTCCAGGGAGAGGGCTATTACCGCACCAGCCCTGTCGGTGAAGTGGCGGGGGATGTGGTGCGCGTGGTTGCACCCTGGGCATTCAATTTCATGACGCTCATCATCGCCCGGAAATAAGGGGCGCACTCAGGCGCTCCCTACTCGTTTTTGCGATGGCTCTGTTATGAGCGCTTGCTCTGGTCAACCGCTTTCAAAATTCGCAGGTTCAGCATGATAAAGCGCCAGAACTGATAGATGCGGTTGTTCATGCGGCGTTTGTCTTTTTCTGTGATTTTCATCTGGTATCCCCTCTATTGATTCTTTTGTGAACGAATGATCTCGTGTCAGGGCGCGAGGATGTTGTGGCCTGACGGGTATCCCCTCCCTAAATAGCGTTGTCCGGTATTGAAACCAACGCAAACATCGGGTTCATAGGCAAGATCGCCGCCTGTAGGGACAACGCCTGCGTTGTCCGCCTGCTTGTTTCGGACGAGGCAGGCCTCGTCCCTACAATGTGATCTGTTAAAAGCCGAGAAAAGCCTCAATGACCACGACAGTAATACCGGACAAGCCTTAAATCCCTCCCCACTTCGTAGGGTGTTCGCTTCCCCTTGCGCAGCGGGGGGACGGAATGGGGAGTTGGTTACTCCGGGATCAATTCCCAACCGGGATAACCATGCATTTTGTACATCATGGTGCTGTGGATCAGGCGTTTCATCCATGCGCCGGAAAGCCCCATTTCCATGTGGGTCACGAATTGGTCGCGTCCGGTTTCGGGATATTGTTTGAAATCCGGCACAACCGGATGAATGACCATCACTGCCGCCGATCCATCCCAGAGTGAATCCCCCATGGAAGCGATGCAAGCCGCCGCCATTTCGGTCATACGTTCCGTGTGGCTCATCGGTTCCCCGTTCACCAGATCAACAATATTCAGCGCCACAATACGCCCGATGATCGCGGAAACCATCCCGGTACGTGGCGGCGCGGCGCTGATGCTCAGGCCATTGGGATTCACATGCGGGACAGAAATGGTTCCGGGAGGTGCGAAGGCAATCCCGGCTGCGAAGATGTTCGGGTAGCTGGGATTCTGGTAGGTGCTGGGCCAGGCTTCCGGCGTTTGTGCAAGCTGGTCATGGCTTAAACCATACATGGCATCCACCAGGATAAAGCCTGCTTTATTGACCAGCTTCTCAGAAATATCTTCGCCATCTCTGCCGATGTAATCCAGCTTAGGACCCACAAATTGTGGAATCAGCATCGCAAAGTCAAAGGTTGTGCTGCCTTCGTTGCCCTCAAAATCTTCCCAGAAGATGCGGCCTTCTTCGACGCAGGTTACACCCTTCTGAATTTCGTACTCGATTTGCGCATCTTCAAAGACGGCTTCCATGAAATCTGCGCTGGTGATCTTCTCGCCATTGAAGATGCCCTCAAGCCCACGCACACCGAAATCGCCTAACTCACGCTCGTTCGAGAGCCAGACCAATTCAGCTTTGTGGCGCAGATTGCGGCGTTCCAGGTCACGATGAATATTCATGATGTATTCAAAAGCAGCACCCTGGCAGGTTGCGCCGGGATGCCCTGTGCCGATGACCATCTTCACGCGCTCGCCACGCTCCATTTTTGCGATTTGTTCCAGATACGCATCGCGGGATTGTATGGCGTGATCCATCGTGCAGACGGAATAGCTGAAGCCATCGTGCGGGCCAAGCCCAGGTGTCCCCTGGAAATTCAGCGCGGGGCCTGTTGCGACAACCAGATAATCATAGGGGATGTCTTCGCTGCTGCCGTCCTGGTGTGCGATGCGCACAAATTCATCGTCCGCATGAATGGACTTTGCTGCGGCCTGGATGAAGTTGACGTTCATCTTGCTATAAATCGGCGACAGGCGGAACTGTGTCTTCTCCGGTTTCATGCGCCCGATGCCGACCCAGATCCATGAGGGGATATACGAAAATTCTGCGAACTTGTTAATCACTGTAATCTTGTGCTTGCGTCCCAGGTGCTTCCCCAGGTAGAGCGCAGCCGTGTGTCCGGCAAAGCCCGCCCCAATGATAACAACATTTGCCATAAGGTTTCTCCACAATAATCAGATTCTTGCGGTGCGAGAGGTGCGTTGAGATGCCTGTTTCGCCTTATGACCATTGTAGAGAATGCAGTAACACAGCAGGGTGTATGGATGTCACGAATAAATCGTGCCATGTATCATGTTTTACGAATAAAATAAGGGAGTGGTTAGGGAACCCATAGCTTGAGCTTATGGGTTATCCCCTGGCATGACGTATTCCGCAATGGCGCGGGACATCACTGAAATACCCAGTGGCAGCGCATCTTCGTCAAAGTCGAACTTTGGGTGATGATGCCCGTAATCCAGCCCCTTTTGGGGGTTCGATGAACCCAACAGAAAAAACATCCCCGGCACTTCATCCAGCAGGTAGGACATATCTTCAGAAGCCATTGTGCGCGTATCATCTGCCAGCGCCCGCAGTGGCACAATATCCTGCAAGGCGGTTTTCATCTGCTTGGCGACTGCTGGATCATTCACCACTGGAATGGTCAGGTGCTTGATCTGCACCTCGGCCTTGCAGCCCACCGATTCGCAGACGTTGAAGGCCACATCGCGGATGTGTTGTTCCAGCAATTCGGAGGTGAGCGCGTTGAAGGTGCGGAAGGTTCCCATGATTTCCACATCTTCCGGGATGATATTATGGCGCATGGAACTGGTTCGCAGACCCGTCACCGAAAGCACCACAGCACCATCCATTGCATTCATACGCCGTCCGACGATGGTATGCAGCGCGGTGACCAACTGCCCTGTACAGGCTACCGGGTCAATCGTGGTATGGGGCATGGCTGCATGACCGCCCTTGCCGCGCACGTAAATCTGAAACACAGACGAGCCAGACATGATGGGGCCTTTGGCAATGCCAACCCTACCCAGGGGCAGCGGCTGCCACAGGTGCATCCCAAATGCATAATCCGGTTCCGGGTCTTCTAAGATGCCTTCTTTGAGCATCGCCAGCGCACCACCTGCGCCTTCTTCCCCTGGCTGAAAGACAAACTTGATGCGTCCGTGAATGCGCTCACGATATTTGCACATCAGCTTGGCAACTGCCAGCGCAATCGACATATGCCCGTCATGCCCGCAGGCGTGCATCTTGCCTTCTTCGAGAGAAACGAAATCATGCGCGTTTTGTTCGGTGATGGGAAGCGCATCCATATCAGCACGGTAGAGTACAGTAGGCCCCGGGTGTGCGCCTTCGAGGATGGCGACTACGCCTGTTTTGGCGATGCCCGTCTGGACTTCCAGGCCGAGTTCTTGCAACTCTGCTGCGATGATGCTTGCAGTTCGGACTTCTTCAAAGGCGAGTTCGGGATGTCGGTGGAAATCGCGCCGTCTGGCGATCACTTCTGCTCGCAGTGCTTCGGCTTCAGCCTTGAAATCTATGGAAGTTTGCGTAGACATCATCACGAAAAAGGAACCCTTTTTGCTGCACCTGTTTATACAAACTCAATGTATCACAACCTCGTTGTGCAAAGCGTAATGATTGGGGGTTTTGTGAAGAAACTGTTGCACAATCATCGTCACAACGTGGGAAATTCATCCACAGTCATTGTCAGGATTCGTGGATTTCCGGTACTCTTGAAGCATGAGATCAACACCTTCCAGGAGGATGCCGCACCATGACAACAACGCAAGATGTTATTCAGCAGTGGGGGCAAGTGGTGCAGCCCGCTGTTTGCGAAACCTGCGATTGGACGTATCTGCTGACGGATACCTCGCTGACACGCTGCCCCAACTGCTACCAGGGTACCTTAGAAACCTTTGACGATGACCTGGAACAACTGGCTTCGATTGCGCCGCCGGAATTGGTGATGCCTTTCAGCGTGACCCCGGAGCGCGTGCAGCAAGCCCTGGAAACCTTCATCAAGGGGATTCCGCTTCCGCCGCATGATCTGGATGCGCGGGATTTGACGCAGCGTGCGCAGCGCGTGTATCTGCCCCGCTGGTTGCTGGATGCGAAAATCCAGGCCAGGTGGCGTGCAGAAGCCGGGTTTCAATACGAGGTGGAAAGCTACAAACAGCAGTATCGCGGTGGGCAGTGGCAGTCGCAAAAAGTGCTGGAAAAACGGCTGGATTGGGAACCGCGCATGGGGCAGCTACAGCGCGAATATGACAATACGCCTGCCCCTGCCCTGGATGAGGATGCCGCGCTGGAACGGCAGTTAGGCGCATTCATGGCAGCGGCGCAGAATTACCAACCCAATTTGTTGACCGATAGCAGCGTCCGGCTGCCGAATCGCTCCTCCGAAGCAGCATTGCGCGAAGCGCAGGAAACCATGCGCCGCCGTGCTGCCGAAGATTGCCAGAAAGCGACTCGGGCGGAAGACATCCGGGATTTTAAGTGGCAGGCTTCTTTGCATGATCCCAACTGGACACTGCTCTTGCAGCCGATGCTGACCACCTACTACCGTGATGATAGCGGCGTGGTGCGGCAGGTGCGCATCAATGGCATCAGCGGCAAAGTCTTCGGGCAGCGGCGCGGTTCCATGCGGCGGGCGCAGCGGATCGCCATGATTGGCGTGATTGTCGCGCTGGTGATTATGATTGGTTCTATCGTGAGTGCGTTAGCGGTGGAGAATGTGCGCGACTTCAGCATCTTCATTGCGGTGGTTGCAGGTGCAATTGGCATTGGTTCGCTGGTTCCGCTGATCCGCGTCTGGAATTTCAACACGCAGGAAGCCAAACGCGAAATGGGTCAGCCGATGTGAGGCAGGCCTCTCGCCTTTTTCACCTCACCCCCCCCAGCCCCCTCGTCCGGCGAGGGGGAGCAAAACCTGTCAGGACAAGCCGGGAAAGTCCTCTCTCCACTTGGAGAGGGGATTTAAGGCTTGTCCGGTATTACTGTCGTGGTCATT
>CAYVVZ010000083.1:0-14011 GCA_964455365.1 uncultured Anaerolineaceae bacterium
GCTCCCAGGGCGACCACGTGGGGATCGCCCCTACACCGATTCGCCAACAAGGTCGGTCGAAGGGTTGCCACCTGCCAACAAGCTGAAATGCACCCCTCTCATTTGGGTGCATTTCACTTTGGGGGCAACTTCGGATTTGGTCTGCTAAATCCAACTGTAGGCGGGAGGTCGCCGAGGATTAAAATCCCCGGCTACAAAAGACCCAAACCCACTAAAGGGGTTATCAATGCACTCTCTAGAACAGACTGATTGTCTCAGCTGTACATTTTTCTATCTTTGGGACGGAAACTGTCTACGACACATTTCACGGTCGATGTCACTAAAATGTACACAGCGTCCCTTTAGCGGACGCTCACCCTGGTGTAGCCTGACGTTTTGAACGTCAGATGTAGCTTGCCAACAAGCTGAAATGCACCCCTCTCATTTTCGTAACTTGACACAACAATGTGAACAGTGTACACTCAGTTAGTATTGTTCACAGCTTACTGTTGTAGACACATGTCATCACCGATTGAGCGCCGTCAGGCACGGACGCGCCAGGAAATTATCACAACCGCACACCACATGATTGTTCAGCATGGGCTGGAGAATCTTTCGCTGCGGGCACTGGCACAGCAGATTGATTACAGTCCGGCAGCACTGTATCGCTATTTTGGCAGCAAAGATGAGTTGATTGATGTCGTGCGGGAATATTGCTTTGAGAAGCTGAACGCCTATATCTTGAGCCAGATTCTACAGGCGGAGACAGCATCTGCGCAGCTACTGGAAGGCGGGTTGGCCTACATCCGGTATGCGGCAGAACATCCGGCAGATTATCACCTGATGTTTCACATGGAACCATCGGACACGACTCGCCCGGATAACCGGGAGCGCACCATGCAAGCCTTGCTGCAAATCACGCAGTACGGTATCGAGCGCGGAGAATTCACCATCACAGAGCAGTATACCCACCAGGCGATTACCATTCACTGTTGGGCGACGGTACACGGGTTAGCCATGTTACAAAGCACAATTTTGCAGGATGGAGCGCAAGACCTGGATGCCATCAACCGCCAGATTTTGCAGCAGGTCATTCAGGGCTTTTCGGCATAGTATTTTTTTGCCATTGTGTAAACAGTGTTCACAAACGAAACAACGATAGCTGCGAGGCGATATGCAAAATTCACAGGATCGAACGGCTCCCGCTGCCTGGATCAACCAGGAGATGTACCCGTACCATGCTCGCACGTTTGACTTGCCAATGGGCAGGATGCGTTATGTCGATGAAGGTGAAGGTGATCCGATTGTGATGGTACATGGTAATCCGGTCTGGTCATTTGTATACCGGACATTGATTGCCAATTTGCGCACGGATTACCGCTGCATTGCGCCAGATCATATCGGCTTTGGGCAGTCGGATAAACCGTATGATTGGTCATATCTGCCAGAAGCCCATGCTGCCAATCTTGCAATGCTGCTGGACTCGTTGGATTTGCAGAACATCACCCTGGTGGTACAGGACTGGGGTGGCCCGATTGGACTGTCCTATGCCGTCGCCAACCCGGAGCGCATCAAGCGGCTGGTGATCCTCAACACATGGTTATGGCCTGTGAATGATGATTGGTACTATCAGGCATTCAGCCGCATTGTGGGTGGCTCGGTCGGACGTTTCTTGATCCGCAATTATAACTTCTTCGCACGCAGCGTAGTTTCCGCTGCGTATGGCGATAACAGCAAACTCACGCCGGAAGTTCATCGGCACTACCTGGATCCGCTTTCCACACCGGAAAGCCGCAAAGGAAGCTGGGTATTCCCCAGGGAAATTGTCGGCTCTACTGGCTGGATTAGATCCTTGTGGAATCAACGAGATCGCATTGCAGATAAGCCTGTGATCCTGGCCTGGGGGATGAAAGACATTGCCTTCCGCGAGCATGAATTGAAGCGCTGGCAGCAGTTGTTCCCGGCGGCGGAAGTGACCCGTTTTGCAGATGCAGGCCATTATGTTCAAGAAGAAAGAGGGGAAGAGATTGCCGCGCTGATACGCTCCGCGCAGTGAAATTCTCACCCATTCCCCATAATACGAGAATCACCCGACACACGAGAGATGCAGAGGTTCAGTAGGCGCTCTTCAACCCTCTTTCTTTTTTCTCTGCATTTCTCAACCACGTCGGGGCTGTAGTCATAAGAACCCCGACAGAATCCTTGAACCAACGTTGACGCTCCCACAGGCTGCATTTATACTACGGGAACAATTTGCGTGGTTTTCAGTCGCCAGTCTGGGACCCGCACGGCAGGAAGCGCCGAACCGTGTCAGATCCGAGAGGAAGCAGCACTAAGGCGTGGAATGGGTGCTGCGGTCATCCTGGGCTGGTCACTGAGAACCACGTTTTAATTCACCACGGTCACATCAAAACTTCAAACTCATGAGATATTGCTACAGCTTTCATATAGAAGCCGGGCAATGGGCAGAACAAAGGCTTGAGACGCGCAAAAATCTGCCGCGTAAAATTGGTAGAACACGCCAGTTTTCCCCGAAAAAACGTGTTTTTTCCCTGCAAAAACGAAGAATATAGGCGATCTAACCAAATTTTGTGCAATGTGCTGCAAAATTCTTGATACACTTTAACAAATATGGTAATCTCCAACGTGCCTCCAAGGGTACGCTCATGTACCCGCGAGAAGAGGACTTAGTAAAAAGTCTTTTGATAAGCTTCTAGGAGATCCACTATGCGTAAAACCACTCGTATTTTGAGCGTGCTGCTCGCGCTCGTCGTTCTGGTTGGTGCCCTCAGTGTGGCATTCGCCCAGGAACCGGTTGTTCTGCGTGTTGAAGGCGGTGCTACCGATGTTCCGACCCTCGACCCCGCTCTGGCAACCGATAGCCAGTCTATCCAGATCCTGAACGAATCCTACGTCGGCTTGACCCACCTGGACGAAGTAACCAACATCGCTATGCCCGGCATGGCAGATAGCTGGGAAATGGTTGAAAACGAAGATGGCAGCGTGACCTACACCTTCACCCTGCGCACCGACGTACCCTGGGTTCACTACAATGCTGAAACCGGTGCCGTCGAAGAAGTCATGGATGCTGATGGGAACGTCCGCTACGTCAACGCTTTCGATTTCGCTTATGGTTGGGAACGTACTCTGAACCCGAACACGGCTGGTGAATACGCTTACGTGCTGGCACCGCAGGTCACGGGTGGCAGTGACTACAACACCCAGGAAGTCGGCGAAGATGGCGCTCTGACGCTCGCTGCGGACACCCTCGGTTTTGAAGCTCCCGATGAAACAACCTTCATCGTGACGGCTCCGGCATTTGCCCCGTACCAGATCGCAATCTACGGTATGTGGATGGCTCGTCCGCAGCCGCAGTGGGTGATCGAAGAATTCGGTGAACTCTGGATTGAACCAGAAAACTTCGTCGCTTACGGTCCTTTCACCGTCAAAGAATGGGCGCATGATGAATTCATCACCATCATCAAGAACCCCTTCTGGCCTGGTAACGAAGTTGCCCCGCAAGCCAGCATTGACGAAGTTCAGTTCGTATTCCTGGACAGCACCACCGCCCTGGCTGAATACGAAGCTGGCAATATTGATTACATCGATGATGTCGATAGCGCTGCAATTCCGCGCATCAAGGCTGACGAAGTCCTCAGCGCTGAATACGTTGAAGGAACCCAGCAGGCCAGCTACTACTATGGCTTCAGCGTTGGCGTGGAACCGTTCGACGATGTGAACTGCCGCCGTGCCTTCAGCTTCGCTGTTGATCGTCAGGCAATTGTTGACGACGTGACCCAGAGTGGTCAGGTTCCGGCTCCTTACTTCAGCCCGCCCAGCCTGGGTATCACTGCTCCCGATCCGGCAGCAATGGAAGACATGGGCTATGGCATCGGCTTCGACCCGGATGCAGCGGTTGAAGAACTCGACATCTGCCTGGAAAACAAGGGCCTGGCTGACGTAAGCGAACTGCCGCCCGTCACCCTGCTCTACAACACCAGCGAAGGCCACCGCCGCATCGCAGAAGCAATCCGCGATATGTGGGCAGATACCCTCGGTGTTGATGTTCAGCTCATCAACCAGGACTTCGCAGTTTACCTTGACCAGCGCGCAACCTTCCCGGTATGGCGTGCAGGCTGGGGTTCGGATTACCCGGATGCTCACAACTTCCTGTTCGACGTGTTCCACAGCACCAGCCAGAACAACGATACTGGTTGGGTGAACCCGGAATTCGACGCACTGCTGGAAGAAGCAGCCCTGCTGACCGACCCGGCAGAACGTCAGGCACTGTACTCTGAAGCAGAACAGATCCTGGTCTTCGATGATGTTGCCATGATCCCGATCTACTGGTACAGCGATCCTGAACTGACCAAGCCGTATGTTGAACGCACCTACTCCGTAAGTGGCGATCAGCGCTTTGAAAAATGGAGCGTAAACCGCTAAGGCAACCGCCGAACGCGAATATGCGATCCTGGGGAGGGGACAAACGTTCCCTCCCTTTTCGTTTAACATAACCCGGCATCAATACTGCAATCACCCCGCCATCATTGAAACATCATCTTCTGTTGTGATCCATCACGGGATTGTGGTACTCTTGCCCACAAATAACGGTTCTGTGGTACGTTTATTGCCCACACCATACGCTCGCAGACATCACGCATTGGTTGACGATGTTCTTGGTTGGTTCAGGCGTTTGGGGAAGCGGCATTCAAAGATTTCTTGGAGGCAGGAATGGCAAATTTCATCATCCGCCGAATTGCCTGGATGATCCTGGTATTATTCGTGGTATCCCTGGTGACGTTCTTCTTGATGCGTGCGGTTCCTGGCGGGCCGTTTGACCGCGAACGAGAACTCCCCCAGAGCATTATTGATAACTTAGAAGCACGCTTTGGCCTGGATCAGCCCTTGGTGATACAGTACGTCATCTACATCTCGGATATTCTCATCCCCCGCGTGACCGAATCAGGGCCGCCGAGGAGTACATCGGAAGTTTACCTGATTAATATCCCGCTGCCGGGGGGCACAAATACGATCCGATGGATGAATTTTGGCCCATCATTGGTGGATCGTAGTGAGAGCGTAACCGGCATGATGCGCGATAAGCTGCCCGTCAGCGCACAATTGGGTGCATCCGCGATTCTGGTAGCTATTGTCATTGGCATCCCTGCCGGAGTGCTGGCAGCGCTGAACCGTAATACCGTTTGGGATTATGTCGGCATGGGGATTGCGACCATCGGCGTATCGATCACGGTGATTACGCTGGGACCCATTTTGCAATGGATTATGGGCGTGCAATTCAAGCTCTTGCCGATTTCCGGTTGGGGAGAATTAAAACATCTCATCATGCCTGCCTTCGCATTGGGGTTTGCCCAGGCTGCGTTGATCGCCCGCCTGACTCGCGCCAGTTTGTTGCAGGTTCTCAATGAAGATTACGTGCGCACGGCGCGTGCAAAAGGGCTGGCAGAACCTCGTGTGATCTGGTTCCATGTGATGAAAAATGGCATGATCCCCGTGATGACCGTTCTGGGTCCCATCACGGCCTTCCTGGTGACAGGTTCCTTCATCACCGAATCGATCTTCGCCATTCCTGGCATTGGTCGCGCCTTCGTGCAAAGCATTGGCAACCGCGATTACACGCTCATCATGGGGACAACGCTGATGTTTGCGTTCATCCTGGTGATTGCCAACGTACTCGTTGATATATCCTATGCGTGGCTTGACCCGCGCATCCGCTTTAATTGAGCCAGGGGAGGATGCACAAAATGGCAACGAACGAACAAGCTCCAGGCAAGAATGTCGCACAACTCGAAGCCCCTAG
This sequence comes from uncultured Anaerolineaceae bacterium, assembly GCA_964455365.1. GTDB lineage: Bacteria > Chloroflexota > Anaerolineae > Aggregatilineales > Phototrophicaceae > JAUZRW01. The sequence continues at coordinate 5,798 of CAYVVZ010000083.1, forward strand.
CTCCAGCGGTAGCCGTGGCTATTGGATTGATGCCTGGTATCGCCTGACGCGCAATCGGCTGGCAATCATCGGCCTGGTGATTATTATCATCAACCTGACTCTGGCGATAACAGCGCCCATTGTCGCGGTAGAAGGCATTGATGACCAGGATACCGACGAAGCCAACGCCGCCCCGGAATGGGTTTTTGGCGCGTTTCCGACACTCCTGGTACGCGATGAATCCTGGTCGGCAGATGGTGGCGACATCGTTGTTGAGACCGGGCAGGCCGTGTTAGAAAATGATCTACTGATTGATTATTCTGCGCTGGATGTCGTGGCTCCCATTGATGGCACTGTTTTCCTGGGATCGCGCCGTCTGGAATTTGTCACGGGGGATGTTGCACGCTTTCCCGCGCCCGGTAACAATGGCTTACAAGTCGCGGAAGGGGATGATGTCGTCGCAGGGCAGACGCTCTTCGGGGATACTACCGCACCCTATACGGGCACAGTGCATATCGTCGGTGACGAAATTGTGATTCAGCCGCAGATTATCCTCCGCCGGAGCGTGGGGGAAGTCGTGGTTGAAAATGGTCAGGTTGTGGAAGCGGGTGAGACGCTGCTGGTGGCAGAAGATGGCACGGAGATTCCGGCAGCCGTCGGCGGTACGATCTTCATCACGCGCAACAATGTTGAAATCTCGCAGCTAGAGATCTTCCGCACACCCATCGAAGAAGGCGCAGAAGTCGAAGTCCGCGATGGACGCGATGTGGCTGCGGGTGCGGTTCTGGTGGGCGATGTCACCAGCCCCTTCAATGGAAACGTCACAGTGACGGACGAAGAAGTGCTGGTGCGGCAGGAAGATAACTGGCTGCTGAATGGCATTGTAGTCGTTGAAAATGGGCAGTCTGTCAGCGCTGGCGAACGCCTGATCGATAATTCTGTGAACAATGTCTATGCCAATATGGATGGCACGATCTTCGTCGTAGAAGAAGACGTGGAATTGACCTCTAAAGATGTTGCTAGCTACGAAATCCCGGCAGATATTGACCTCAGCGTGCAAGATGGTCAGGCCGTGCAGATTGGCGATCCGCTGTTTGGGGATACGACCTCACCCTATCGCGGGACGGTCTACATTGTCGAGGATACGCTGTACGTCCGTGCGATGAACGAAGGCGGCTATGTGGCGCTGCGCAATGAATACCCCCTGGGTGCGGATTACCTGGGACGGGATCTTTGGTCGCGCCTGGTTTATGGCGCACGGGTTTCGCTGCTGGTGGCGCTGATTGGCCCGCTGGTGAGTTTCCTGGTGGGTGTGCCTTACGGCCTCATCAGCGGCTACTTCGGCGGACGGGTAGATAACTGGATGATGCGGTTTGTCGATCTGATGTATGCCTTCCCGACGCTGCTGCTCATCATTTTGCTGATGGCGTTCTTCCGTTCCAGCGCGGCAGCAACCCAACCGGGAACCTTTGTGTATTCAATGGGTGAGATAGATCGCAATACGGGTGGGATGTTCTTCATCTTCCTGGGTATTGGCCTCACCTCATGGATGGGTCTGGCACGCCTCACACGCGGACAGGTACTCTCCGTGCGCGAGCAAGAATACGTGGTGGCGGCACGGGCGCAGGGTGCAGGTACGATAGCGATCATGCGTAAGCACATCCTGCCCAACGTCCTGGGGCCAATCGTCATCAGCGAGACGCTGACGATCCCAACCTACATTCGCTATGAAGCCTTCCTCAGCTTCATCGGCCTGGGCGTGAACGCGCCGACTCCGAGTTGGGGCAATATGATCTCTGACGGTGCAGCCGTGCTGCGAGATTACCCACACGAGGCATTATTCCCTGCAATGGCATTGTTCTTGATCATGTTCGCGTTCAACTTCCTGGGGGATGGCTTGCGCGATGCGCTTGACCCGCGCCTGCGTGGTACGGACTAGAGCTGCCACAGGTGGACGTGCTGTTGCACGTCCCTACAAATATCGTACCTGTAGGGGGCACGACATGTCGTGCCCGAACAAACCACCAAAACACCTTTTGCCCTTGTCAATAAATCCCACAGGCAAACAAAAAAGGGACGAACCACCTGGATCGTCCCCCGTTGTGTATGCAGTTCTGCGAAAGTGAATGTACTTAGTCTGCTGGCAGAATCGGAATTGCGACTGGCGGCAGTTCGCCTTCGAGCGCTTCGAGGAAGGCCACAATGTAGAAGATTTCGTCGTCGGTCAGGTCACGGTTCAACTGCGTGCTGCCCATGATGCGCACAGCTTCTTCCAGGGTGGCTGCGCTGCCGTCATGGAAGTACGGAGCCGTGAGCGAAACATTGCGCCAGGTCGAAACACGGAACAAGAATTCGTCGGTTTCAACACCTGTCACCGTTGCGCGACCGCGATCTTCCCCATGATTGAAGGGCATCAGCGTACCTGTTGAGAGCATCGGCCCATTGTGGCAAGCCACGCAGCCGACCTGTACGACGATTTCCATACCGCGTTTTGCATCGTCGGAGAGGGCATCTTCTTCACCACGCAGATAGCGATCCAGGCCATCATTGGGGGTGATGAGCGTGCGTTCAAAGGTTGCGATTGCCAGAGTGATGTTTTCAAAAGTAATCGGGTTTTCATCATCCGGGAACGCTGCTTCAAAGTACGGCAGGTATCCTTCGATTCCAGCGATGGTTTCTACTGCCAGATCAGGCGGCATTGCCATTTCCACACCTGCCTGAATGGGGCCACCGGCCTGTTCTTCCAGCCCCGTTGCGCGACCATCCCAGAATTGCAGGTTGAAGAATGCTGCATTCAGCACCGTCGGAGCATTGCGCCCACCCGTCAAAAATTCATGACCGAGCGAAGTCGGCAGGCGATCCGTACCACCCAGGCTCAGGTTATGGCAGGTGTGGCAGGAGATGACACCACTAGCGGACAAACGCGGTTCAAAATACAGCATTGTACCGAGTTCGATTTTTTCCGGGGTCATGGGGTTGTTTTCGGGGATGGGCGGGGTATTGGGCAGGGTTGCGAAAACACCCTGTACGACTTGTTCACGTTCTTCTCCCTCGTCCTGTGCGTAAATCAGCGCACCCGTAAGGATGAGCAGTACGCCCAGAATCAAGGAACCAATAAGAAATTGACGTTTCATCAAAGCACTCCTTACTTCCCTAAAAAAAAAGTGGCATAGTGAGATGCCATCTCAAGTGTAACGATTACCTCGGAAAATGCCTCAGTGACGTTACTCACTCTGAGATTATGATGTTTGTCAGTGTAGGTAAGTATTTTTAATCGAGGGAGTGCAAGATAATGCAAGGATGACAATCATCCCTGCATTATCGGTGGCAGCCATTAGGAGCCAGTAATGGTGGGGTTAAAGGTTTGGTAATGGGTGCTGAAGGCTTCGCAGATCTGGTCCCCCACGCCGAAGTATGCGAAGTAGAATTCTTCGCCCTCATAGCTGAAGTTGCCTGTGGTCGGACACATCTGGATTTCCACACCCTGCGCACTCAGCGGGGTCTCTGTGAGGCAGGCCAGAATATTGCGTTCGACGCGGGTCTGGTTCACTACCAGGGAAACACCTACCTGCGGGATGATGTTATCCCCGGAGCGTGTGTAAATATTGGCAGAAACAGCGCCAACATCCTGCAAGCATTCCAGCGCGGTACTCAGGCGTTCAATACCTGCGGCGAGCGGAATATTGCCAGAAGCCAGCGCACCCGTGCCAGCGACAGCCGCCAGCGCATCGGAGTAGTTGTCGAAGGTCTGGATGGTGTAGCCTTCGATGTTCGGTTGTACATTCTGTGCAGAAGCCGAATCGCTTGCGCTATCCCCCGTTTCACAGGCCGCCAGCACAACCGCCAACAGCACCACACCCAACAGCAATACGGATTTCCGAAGCATGGTTCTCTCCTTAGGTTTGTGAAAACACACCTTGCATTGTAGCAGATTCGCCAAATCGTGCTGCCAGCAATACCTGACGAAATTCCCCCGGATTTTTGTGTAGTAAGGGAAGCCACACCGTCCGTTCTCTGCGGTCTGGTCGCTGTGGGTATTTGTTGGGATCGTGTCGTGGCTGCTAATTGTCGTCCGGCGTTTGGGGGGCAGGGAAGATGGCGGCGAGGGCATCCAGCATCTTACGCCGTCGCAGCGGCAGGTCGAGCAGGTACATCAGACCTGCAAATAAAAACATCAGCCCCAATAAGCCCCCGCACACCGTTGATGTAATGTCATCCGTTCCTTGCGTCAACACAGTCAGCTCGTATACGCTCCATGCGCCGCCAAACAGCAGCAAAAGATAGGATCGCACCTGCGACCACCAACCGTTGAAGACTTCACCCTGCAAGAATGCATCACCAAAGGCGGGCTGCGAGACCATACGCCCTCTGGCGATGGCGACCTTGCGCCATGTTCCCGCGTCCTCCTCGTAAAGGCGGATCTCGAACTGAGCGCTGTTATAGTCTTCGGGTGCGACTCGCTCCAGGTAGGTGAAACGCACGTCATCCTCAAGGGCTTGCAGCAGGCGTTGCAGGCTGGCCTCGTAGGGGGTATAGGTGGGGATGGCAAAAGGCTCTGACGCGAGGAAGACCCTACGCCAGAGCATTGACAGCCTGTTCACAGAGGCTTTGACTTTGGTTGCACCTTTGTCTGGCACTTTGCCCAGTGTGGGCTTGCTCATGAGCCATCTCCCTGGCTGCTTCACGCTACGAACGGATTACCAACCCCGTCCGGCGATTTTTTCGGTATCAGTCATGCTTCCGACGTTGATGCCGACCATGGCTTCGCCCAGGTTGCGGCTGACATCGGCGAGGATGGCGGGATCGTTGTAATGGGTGACGGCCTTGACGATGGCGTTGGCACGTTTGGCAGGATCACCACTCTTGAAGATTCCGCTGCCGACGAAGACTCCATCGACACCAAGTTGCATCATGAGGGCGGCATCTGCCGGGGTTGCCACACCACCCGCTGCGAAGTTGACCACAGGCAGGCGACCCAATTCCGCTGTTTCTTTCACCAGGTGATAGGGAGCCTGGATTTCTTTGGCGAAGGTGAAGAGTTCTTCTTCCGCCATGTTCTGAATCTTGCGGATTTCGCCCATGACCTGGCGGGCATGGCGCACCGCTTCGACGACATCGCCCGTACCCGCTTCGCCCTTGGTGCGGATCATGGCAGCACCTTCGTTGACGCGGCGCAGGGCTTCACCCAGGTTGCGGCAGCCACAGACGAAGGGGATGGTGAACTTGGTTTTGTCGATGTGATGTTCTTCATCTGCCGGGGTCAGCACTTCGCTTTCGTCGATGTAATCCACGCCGAGCGCTTCCAGGATTTGCGCTTCCACGAAGTGACCAATGCGAACTTTCGCCATTACAGGGATGCTCACCGCGTTGATGATGCCTTCGATCATATCCGGGTCGCTCATGCGGGCGACACCACCCTGCACGCGAATATCCGCCGGAACACGTTCCAGCGCCATCACCGCTACTGCGCCTGCATCTTCTGCAATTTTGGCTTGTTCCGGCGTGACCACATCCATAATCACGCCGCCTTTGAGCATCTGCGCCAGACCGCGCTTGACGGTTTCTGTTCCTTTTTGTCCGTTCGTTCCGTTCTCAGTCATCAGATTTTCCTACCTCTGTTTGTTGGTTACGCCATTGGTTGAATTGCTGTCATCCTACCGAGGGGCTGTGCAGCTTAGTATGTCCATTGTAGACCATTAAGGCCAGTTTGGATTTGTAGCGAATGTTCCAGCATTTGCCCTCCCCCGTTGCCGCCCCTGAGAACGTCCCCTATAATCGCTCCCGGAGACTTATGCAGGAATAGGCTGTTGGTATGGCAGATGAACTGATCGGCAAGAGCATCGGTGGCAAGTACGAAATCCTCACGCATATCGGCGAAGGCGGGATGGCAGCCGTTTACCTGGCACGTCAGCAATCCATGAACCGTCAGGTTGCCATCAAGATGCTGCCGAAGCAGTTCCTCAATGATGATACCTACCTGCACCGATTCGAGCGGGAAGTGACCATCGTCGCTCAACTGGATCATCGCAATATTGTGCCTGTGTACGATTATGGCGAATTTGAGGGACAGCCCTATATCGTCATGCGCTACATGCCCGCCGGATCAGTGGATGATCTGCTGCGTGGGGGGCCAATGGGGATGGATCGCATTCTGAGCATTATGGAACAGATTGCCCCGGCGCTGGATTACGCGCATAGCAAAGATGTGCTGCACCGCGATCTAAAGCCCAGCAATGTGCTGATGGATGACAGCGGCGGCGCATTCCTCACGGATTTTGGCATTGCGCGGGTGTTGGGCGAACAAGGCTCCGCGATCACCACACAGGGCGTTGTGGGTACACCGTCGTATATGTCGCCGGAGCAGGCACAGGGGAAGCTGCTGGATGGTCGCAGTGATGTCTATTCGCTGGGTGTGATGCTCTTCGAGATGACGACGGGCAAGCGCCCGTTTGAAAGCGAGACACCTTACAGCGTCGCGGTGATGCAGGTGACGACGCAGCCACCCATGCCGCGCTCGATTAACCCGGCAATTTCCAGCGCCGTTGAGCGCGTGATTCTGAAAGCGCTGCACAAAGACCGAGACAAACGCCACCCGACCGCCAGCGAACTGGCAGCATCTCTGAAGCTGGCGATTGAAAATCCCACCGCGACACATGACACCGAACCCAACCTGAAGAAGCCGCCGATACTGGAGCAGGCTCCGGCTCCGCAGCCAATGCCCCAACCACAGCCGCGCAGCGCACCCGCAGCGCCGTATCGCACACCGACCAGCGCCGCCAGCCGTCCGGTGGTGCAGCCGCCACGCAGCTTTCGCTCGCGCTTGAATCGCCGGCGCAAGCAGAGTCCTTTGTTGAGTGCATTATTGGGAGGTGGTCTCGGTTGTGGCTTGCTGGCAATTTTGATCATGATCGGTGTGCTGGCGGTGAGTTTTCTAGCGCCGGATTTATTCAGCGGGGGCAGCATACCCGACTCCACGCAGGCCAGCGCCTTCGTCACAGAAAATCCCACGGATGCACCCGCTGCTGAGATTGGCGCAACCCATACGCTTGATCTGGATGCGACCAGCGAAACCGCCCGCCAGACGTTGGTTGCACGCAATGAAGACAATGAAGCAACTTTCACCCCATCGGCAGCCGAGACAGATAGCGCGGCGACGCGCACACCGGGTATTGACCCTGTGGGGATACGCGGCACACCCGAACTGCTCCCGGTGCTGCGTCCGGTCAGTGGGACGATAGTCTTCGCGGATATTCGCCCGGCGAGTGTGAACGGGGAGGAATTTCGCAGCCTGGAAATTGTGTCGCTGAACCTGGATACCTGGACGGAAACGCAGATCACACAGGAACCTACGGCGAATAACAGCTACCCTGTCGCTTCGCCCGATGGTCGCTGGATTGCCTACCAGTCTGACCGAGATGGTGATTTTGACATCTTCATCATGAATCGGCTTGGGGGGCAGCAGCGCCGCCTGACCAGTAACACCTATACAGATCGCCTCGCGGGATGGTCACCAGATGGAGAATGGATCGTTTATTCGGCTGATCCAACCGGGGACGAACTCTACAGCCTGCGCCGGGTGCGCGTTGATGGCAGCGAAGACCAGGAAATCCTCAACAACGGGCAGCGCATGAGCCATCCCCGGTACAGCCCGGATGGTCGCTATCTGGTCTTCACGATGGGGGCAGAACCCCGCGATGCGCGAACTTGGGAAATTGCGCGGCTTGATCTGGAAACTAACGAAGTCATCACCCTGACGAATAACGGCGTGCGGGATGCGTCGCCCGTCTTCAGCCCGGATGGACAATCCATCCTGTACATCACCTACGACAGCGGCAGCAATGCGATTGCGCAGATGAATGCCGACGGCAGTAATCCCCGCATCCTCTATGATACCAGCGCCAGCGATTGGTCGGCTGCTTACAGCCCGGATGGAGCCTACATTGTCTTCACCAGCAATCTATCCGGCGAAGACCAACTCTACTTGATGACCGCAGATGGTGGCAGCGTGCAGCAGATCACATCAGGCGGCGGCTTATTCGCGTCATGGATACCGGGGCTATAAGGCTTGTCCGGTTTGCTCATTGTATCCCCCCTCTCAATCTCCCCCCACTGTGTGAGGGGAGACTTCTAAGGCTTGTCCGGTATTGAAACCAACGCAAACGCATGGTTTTTAGGTTAGGTTTCCACCAGTAGGGACAACACCTGTGTTGTCCGCCTGCTTGTTTCGGACGAGGC
>CAYVVZ010000084.1:0-13911 GCA_964455365.1 uncultured Anaerolineaceae bacterium
CATGATTGATACAACAGAAATCAAGGCGCAGTACGATCTGCGCAGCCTTGTCGAACAGGATTTAGGACAGCCACCGATCCACAGCGGACGTGCCGCCCTCTACAAATGCCCTTTTCACGGAGAGCAGAAAGGCTACAGTCTCGCAGTCTGGGCAGATGGTTATCGCTGCTTTGGCAAGTGTGATACCGCTGGCGATCACTTCGATTGGCTGATGACTTATCGCGGTTTGTCTTTTGCCGAAGCACTGGAGGCGCTCAATAGCGGTGCGTTCCAGGCTTCGCTGGAACTGAAGCCCGTGATCCGTGCCTGCTCAACCGAACCGCCGCCGCAAGCATGGCAGACATCTGCGCGTGAAGTGGTGGAAATCGCCGAAGATTGGCTCTGGTCATCTCAGGGTGAACGCGCCCTGACCTATCTGCTCCGACGTGGCTTGTCCGCTGAGACGATCCACAAGGCCAGATTGGGTTACATTCCCGGTGGCTACCAGCAGTGGCGTGAGGTTGCGGGACTGAGTGTCCCCTGCGGTATCTCCATACCCTGGTTTGCGGCGGATGCCCTCTGGGCAGTCAAGGTGCGTCGTGCCTATGGTGAACCCAAGTACGCGCAGATTGCGGGCGGCAGCAGCCACGGACTGTATCACGTTGATGCCCTCAAGCCGGGAGGAACAAGCGTCTTCTGTGAAGGCGAATTTGATGCCTTGCTGGTGCAGCAGGAAGCGGGATCGCTGGTTTCTGCTGTCACACTCGGCAGTGCGACCAACCGTCTCACGGCTCGCTGGCACGCGGAACTAGCCAGTCAGCGAACCATCTTCGTTAGCTATGACCGGGATGAGGCCGGAGAACGCGGCGCACAGCGTTTGCTCTCGATCTCGCCCCGCTTCCGAGAACTACCCGTCCCATCTGGCAAGGATATTTCGGATTTCCTCCGGGCTGGCGGCGATTTGTATGCATGGGTTCACGAGGCACTGTCAGGAGATTCGCATGGCGAAGAAAGGTAAGCAGCATTCGTCGGAAGACATGCTGCTGCGTGTCATCCGGGTCGCCGAGATTCTGGCGAAAGGCGCTGAATCCGAACCGCAGCCACAGGCCAGCAAAAACACAAAGAACAAGAATTAGGGTATGTTGAGACAAATCCACACGGAAATGAGATTGTTATGGGTCGTAGAAAGAAAACGCATCTTCCACCGAAGGCCGCCTGGGCAATTTACTTGCGCACCAGCAGCGAAGAGGCGCAGAACCCGGAGAATTCGCAGAAACGGCAACGTCACACCATCCAACAGGCGCTCTTTTCTCGCACTGACTTGCCTGTCTATAACGAGTACATCGATAATCTCAGCGGACGCTATGCAGATAATCGCCCCGGCTACCAGCAGATGCTGGAAGATGCGCGGGCAGGAAATTTCTCGCATGTCGCGGTGGAGAATGCTGAGCGCTTCGGACGCAATGATACCGAGGCGCTGGTCGCCATTGATGCGCTGGATGAATTGGGAGTAGCAGTGCGCTTCGCTGACTATCCCGACCTCGATCCCATTGATCCCGATGATCGGATTCTCGTTAGTCTCTCCTTTACGCTTGCACGCAGAGAGTCAATGAAATTGGGACAACGAGTGCGTGGTGGTCTGCATGCCAAGCTCCGCAGTGGTGGATTTGTGGGCAAAGCACCAGATGGCTATATCAACTGTGAAGAAAAATCTGAGCAGCTCGACAAGTCGAAGGCGGGACGCTATTTGCGGTGGATCGAACCTGATCCCAAGCAGTTCATGGTCTGGCGAACGGCTTGGGAATTGCTACTCACCAACCAATACACACTTGCAGAAATCTGTGAAGAACTACATGAACGGGGGTATCGCTTCCGCAGCGGACGGGCTTTTGTGACAATCCGTTTAGATGGAAAGCGAAAAGCCGCAGCCAACGGTCTGTCGCGTGTCTTCAAGAACTGGTTCTATGCGGGCTGGGTGGTCAGCGAGAAAGCCAATATTCCCCCGAAGACAATACGCGGACGATGGAAACCTGTGGTTTCAACTGAGGAATTTGAGCGAGGGCTGGAAATTCTTGCAAGTCGCCAGCAGCATCGCGCTAGTGGTGGGAGAGTTCACGATTATTTACTTCGGGGTTTGGTCTATATAGAACTGGAGAATGGGAAACTAATCCGTCTCACTGGTTCGACACCAAATGCTTCACGTTCCGGTGGTGGCACATCCTACTACTGTATCGAAAGTAGTGGTGTGAACATCCTATGCCGAACGGTGGATGAGCAAATTCCCGCGGAGATGATGAAGATACAAGTTAAACCGGAATTGATACCCCTTATTCGTGAAAGCTACACCGATGAAATTGCTGATAAATTGGGACAAATGCACCCCAATCAACGCGCCAAGCTCGAAGAGAATTTAAAGGAAGTCGATGATGAGGAAACCCGTGCTTTGCGGTTGTACACAATGGGCAAAATCACGGAAAGCGTATGGGATAATCTCTGGAGAGAATGGCAGGATCGTAGGCGTTCCTTGCGCCATGCGCTGGAATCGATGCAGGCCCGCAACGATGTGCATGTGTCGAACTTGGATGCTGCACTCACCATAATTGAAAAAGTGGGTATACTGTATGCAAATCTAGATCGTGACAGTCAGAAGAAGCTGTTGCGCGAAATGGTCAACCGGGTTGTTGTTAACCCGGAGGGAACTTTACTACGGATGGAATTGCTCCCACCGTTCGCCTATCTGAAAGAAGTGACGGATCGCGTGCGGCAGAGCAGCGGGAATACTGGAAGAAAAACAAAGACCAGCACTAAGGCTGGTCAATGTTCGAGTTTCATCTCGTTAGGCTGGGAAGACAGGACTCGAACCTGTAACCTTGGGCTCCAAAGGCCCCTGCTCTGCCAATTAAGCTACTTCCCATTGTGAAATTGTGCTCGTTCATTATACCAAATTCGCTTTGCCGGACAAGTGGAGAATCCAGCAAACCAGGGCTTTTGCAAAGTCGCTAAAGCAAGAGTTGAAGTGCTTCAGGATAATTCACCGAGAAATAACGTCGCGCTTCGGGTAGATAACGGAAATTCGTCTGCCGGACTAATCCAATCACCAGGTTGTTGAGGCTTGCTAGAAGTCGCTGGCGCTTGGTGTAGTATCGGTCATGAGGGAGACTCCAGAACTCGGTTTGTGCTTGCCAATTCAAACCTACTCTGTTTGTCTCCCTCACGCTATCTCGAACTTTGCAAAAGCCCTGACCTGCATTGACCGCCTTAGGGAAGTATGCTATAGTCTGTTCGTGTGTGGGAAATTCATTTATTTCACTTCTCCCCCACAACCAACTGGATTAGCCGCCCTGTCTCCACCACATCAAAACGACACTCACCGTAGGAGAATAGAACCCTACATGGTGCAGGCATTGTGCAGCACGACAGCAACACTTCGTTGTTGAAATCCCAGAACGAATTGAATCATCACTGCTCACGTTGTAATTCTTATATGCTGCCATACCTCGCTGGCACATTGAACGCTGTCGTGATGCAGTATGAGCCAAGATATGGTACTGAAATCCATGATCCTAATTTACCGAATACCCTACGCAGAAAACGAACTTCCTCGCTTCGATGATTCTGCGTTTCATGAGTAATCCCCACAATTGCAGGAGCTACCACAGTGTCTATGGAAATCGCAGAACTTGAAGGTAAGACATTATCAGAATTACGTGCAATTGCGCGTGATAACGAAGTCCCGCGCTTCAGCCGGATGAAAAAGCAAGACCTTATCATCGGCATCATGCGCAAAGAAGCCGAACGCCAGGGGCATGAACTGCGCGGTGGCGTGCTGGATATTGTCGATGACGGCATTGGTTTTCTGCGGGCAGAGAACTTCCTGCCCGGTTCGGAAGATATTTACGTAAGCCAATCACAGATTAAGCGCTTCAACATGCGCACGGGTGATATGGTCATTGGCATGGTGCGCCCGCCCAAAGACAACGAAAAATATTACGGGTTGCTGCGCGTCCAGGCCATCAACGGTTTGAACCCGGAAGAAGTCAAGCGCCGCCCCTATTTCGAGACGCTCACCCCCATCTTCCCGGAAGAACGGTTTAACCTCGAAACCCGCCCGCACATCCTCAGCACCCGGATGCTGAACCTGATTGCGCCAGTGGGTAAAGGCCAGCGTGGTTTGATCGTCTCGCCGCCGAAAGCAGGTAAAACCACCGTCCTCAAAGACATCGCCAATGCCATCAGCCAGAATTACCCGGAAGTACATCTGATGATTGTGCTGATTGGGGAGCGCCCGGAAGAAGTGACGGATATGGATCGCAGTGTGGATGCGGAAGTGATCTCCTCCACATTTGATGACCCGCAGCACATGCATGTGCGCGTGGCAGAAATGGCGCTGGAACGTGCCAAACGCCTCGTAGAATTAGGCCGTGATGTCGTCATCATGCTGGATAGTATCACACGCCTCGCCCGTGCCTATAACAACGTCGTCCCCACCAGCGGACGCACGCTCTCCGGCGGTCTTGATCCGTCAGCCGTGCATCCTCCCAAGCGCATCTTTGGTGCAGCTCGCAATGTGGAATATGGCGGCAGCCTGACCATCGTCGCAACTTGCCTGGTGAATACGGGTAGCAAAATGGACGATGTGATTTACGAGGAGTTCAAGGGTACAGGCAACATGGAACTGCACCTGAGCCGCCGCCTGCAAGAACGCCGTATCTTCCCGGCATTCGACGTAGGACAATCCTCCACCCGCCGCGAAGAACTGCTGCTGGGGCCGGATATTTTGCAGCGTGTATTTACCATGCGCCGGATGTGGAATCACCTTGCAGAGCAGTCGGATATGGGTGAAGTCGGTGCGACGGAACAGCTTCTCAACTCATTCCGTATGTTCCAGACAAATGAAGAATTCCTGAACAATCTGCCCGGTGGCAGTGAAAATGGCAACGGCAACCGCTTCTATTAAGCTGGTCGCCGCGGATTAAAATCCCCGGCTACAAAAGACCCAAACCCACTGAAGGGGTTCTAATCTATAGATCACCATAGTTGCCAAGCGTCCCTTTAGTGGACACACCCCTGGTGTAGCCTGACGTTTTGAACGTCAGGCCGTCAGGCACAGGGCAGCAAACTATCCATTTGCGAGAAAAACGCTTAACTTAACAGCTATGGGGCATGATATCGTGTACCCCTACGGCAAGTTATACGACAGCCGACTCTGCCAATTCCCGGTTCTCTTTATACCAGGCGATCAGTTCACGGATACCATCTTCAAAGCTGGTTTGCGCCTCGAAGCCGAAATCATTTTTGGCCTTGGTCACATCTACATTGCGGCGCGGTTGTCCATTGGGCTTGCTCGTATCCCAGACGATCTCACCCTCGAAATTCATCAACCCGGTGATGAGTTCCGCCAGATCCCGAATGCTGATTTCAACACCACTGCCCAGGTTCACTGGGTCAGGTGAATTATAGTGTGCTGTCGCCAGCGCGATACCGCGTGCTGCATCCTTCACATACAAAAATTCGCGTGTGGGAGAGCCATCGCCAAAGAGCGTGATTTGCGTTTCGCCCTTGTCCTGCGCTTCCTGCACTTTACGGATGATCGCCGGAATCACATGGGATGTTTTTAGATCGAAGTTATCGCCGGGGCCATATAAATTGGTCGGCAGCAGGTGCAGCACATTCATGCCGTATTCCTGGTGGTAGGCCATTCCCTGCACGAGCATCGCTTTTTTGGCGATACCGTAGGGAGCGTTGGTTTCTTCCGGGTAGCCCGTCCACAAATCTTCTTCCTTGAATGGCACAGGCGTGAACTTGGGATATTCGCAAATTGTGCCGATCCCCACGAACTTCTGTACCCCGGCAAGCCGCGCCTGTTCCAGCAGCAGGGATCCCATCATGATATTATCGTAGAAGAATGAGCCGGGGTGCATGCGATTTGCCCCGATGCCGCCCACGGTTGCGGCAAGATGAATGACAACGGTTGTACCTGGATGATCTGCAAAGAGGCGGATCACTGCGTCTTTTTCGCGCAGGTCATATTCTTTGCTGCGGGGTACAATGATCTCACCTGTACCCAGTGTCTCTAAATGCGCAACGAGGTGCCGCCCTACAAAGCCGGAGCCTCCTGTAACAATGATCTTTTGTTCTGACCAGTTGAATTCGGTCATGTGCCAACCCCTGCTGGTATTCATATACAATATCGGCAGGCATTGTAACGGTACTTGCAAGCAATGGGTAGGCCATGAGACAAAGCGTAGGTTGACGGTTCGTGTCCTATGAATAGAAATATCCTGTACACTGCACCACTGTTACGAACGAATAACCGAACAGCACAGAAATGCAACAAGTCCTAACTTGAGGTTCGTTTCCGTTCATGATACATCTGGCAAAGGAATCAAGAGATTGTGCGTATTCGGCAATACCAAAGGCCAGACAACCAATGAGCAGCCATGAACCCTGCATGAATGAGATTTATTACGTTGGTGCGCTGATTGATGAACGCTACCATTTACTGGAATTCATTGGGATTGGTGGGATGGCTTGCGTGTATCGGGCGCAGGAAGATGGCTCCCCACACCAGTACGCCATTAAGTTCCTCAAAGCAGAATACCACGAGCAGCCCTATCTGATTGATTATTTCCGTGACGAAGCCAGCAGTATGCGTGACCTGGCGCATCCGAATATTGTGCGCTTCTATCGCTTCGTCAGCCATGAAAGCTACAGCTACATCCTCATGGATTATGTCGAAGGGTTTTCGCTGGCGCAGGTCATGCGGCGAATGTACGAGGAAAATCAATACATCCCACTGGATGAAGTCGTGCGCATCATGACGCAAACCGCCCGCGCCCTGGATGCCATTCACCGCGAAGGCTACGTTCACCGGGACGTAAAACCCAGTAATGTCCTCATCAAGCGCCAGAGTGGGCAGGCATTCCTGACCGACCTGGGTATTACCAGCACGCAAAACACCCGCATCGAAGGCGCTGGCACGGTGGCTTATATGTCCCCAGAGCAAGCCGATACCTGGATGGCGGATCATCGGGCGGATATTTATTCCTTCGGCGTACTCTACTTTGAACTGCTGGCAATGCGCCGCCCCTTCCATGTGGATCATGGTCTAACGGGTGAAGATGCCGAAGTCAATCTGCTGAACAAGCACAAAAACGAAGCTGTGCCGCACATTACGGAATTCCGGCCAGATTTACCGGAAGCCCTGAACGACATTCTGGCGCGTGCGCTGGCAAAGGCTCCGGCGGATCGTTACCAGAATATTCTGGAATTGGCGAGAGATATTCACGCAGCCCTTGCCCCCCAACTTTCGCCAGAGTTGCAGGATTTCACCAGCATCACCTATCGGCAAATTGCCGAACCGGATGCAGAAGCCATCATGCAGGAGAACAAAGAGCAGCCGCTGATGCGTTTCATTCCGCTGATGATTGGTGCGCTGATGGGTCTGTTGATGCTGGTGCTGGTCTTCTTCTTATTGCAATCCGTGGAAGATGCTCCCGCGTCGGAAAATACCGAAGCGGTGGAAATCGCCAGCAGTGAAGAATTGGAGCCAAATACGGAAACCGATACCACACAAGCCCCGACAGCTACCACATTGCCAAATCCCATGGAAGGCCAGCAGGTCTATGCATTGATTGCTGGTATGGATGCATTGGCAGAGAACTATGGTGAAGAAACGTTGACTATCGCACCAGTGAATGATGAAGCCCTACGCTACCTGCGAATCGGCATGGTCAATGGCTTTCAGGTGGATGTAGCCGTCACCAGCGCCGAAGGAGTTTCTGCGTATGGGCTGGCGTTCCGGGTACAGGATGCAGCGAATTATCTGCTCTTCCGCATCGAACCAGCCGAAAATCGCTGGCGATTTGCGGAAGTCGTCAATGGTACTGTGAACGTGGTACAAAATGGCGAATGGGCAGGTGAACCAGCCAATTTCACGCTGGCAGGGCTGAATAACTATTTCCAGGTACAGGCAGGAGATGAAGCGCTGACCTTCACATCGTCGCTGTATGAAAACGGAAGCCTCGCTCTGTATATCGAAAGCGGCACGCTTGAACTGGCCTCGCTGCAAATCGCGCTGATCGGTGCAGAAGCCGAATCTGCCGCCGCCAACCCACCGACCCCTGCACCAGGGATTGCGGATCCACGTCGTTTCTTGCGGGCAGATGTGGCAGATTTGTTGGCAACCAATGATGTCCTGAACAGTGAGATCAACTGCCCGGCCTACATTGCCACCTATGAAACGCTGGAACGGCATGAAAGCAGCCGCAGCGCACAGGTACGCCGATTGGCAGCGGAAACTATCACAGCGGCAGAGATCATCTACACGCGCTGCCGTTCGGAAAGCCCGGAAGCGCCGCTGAATTTCTCATCGTCCATCCAGGAATACCTGGATTGGGAGACTGCCCTGCGGGATATTCAGGGGGAATTGGGTGATTAAGAAAACAGTCAATGTTCCCCCTTCTCTCTTACCACTGCATAGGGATTGGCACGGGCTGAACATGTTCAGCCCCTACAAAAAACCAGGTTTCTACCGTAGAGGCACGACATGTCGTGCCCAAAATTGCCCAAGAAGAGAAACATTAATCCTTATCCGTATTATCCGGCGAATCGTCCCGGCACTTCTGATTACCCTATTTCTCTGTCTTTTTCCCGGTCATGCGCAGGAACCGGATTCAACCCCCATCACACCGGGAACACTCATCACTGGAACGATCAACGATGCGCAACCGCGAGCAGTCTACACCCTGCCCGGTTCACGCGGGGAAGTGGTGCGCATCCGGCTGAGTGCTACCAACGGTAATCTTGACCCGGTGCTGGTGATGTTTAACGAGGAGGGGGAAGTTGTTTTCCAGCGGGATGACAGCGCCGGAAGCCAGAACATCGAAGCCACACTGACCATTCAGGAAAACGGTGTGCATACGCTGGTGGTCGGGCGTTTTGGCTACACACTGGGGACAACCAGCGGAAACTATGAATTTTCGCTGGAACGAGTTGGCATCCAATCCAGCGAAGGCAGCAACCTACAGTACGGCATTCCGGTGACGAACAGCATCACCAATTCGCAATCGCAGATTTTCTACACATTTCAGGCCACTGAGGGCGACATCCTCAACGTTGAGATGAGCCGCAGTTCCGGCAACCTTGACCCGGTGCTGCAAGTGGTAGATGCAGAGCGTTTCCTGGTAGCGGAAAATGATGACTTCAGCGACAGCACACGCAACGCTCGCCTTGAGAATTTGCTGATTGAGCAGAGCGGTACCTATATCGTTGTTGCCACACGCTACGGCGGGGAAAGTGGTACCACCGTCGGCAATTTTGTGCTGGTGGTAGAGGAGACTCGCAACAGCGGGTTGGGCAACAGCGCCCAGGCTCCGGCAACCATTCTGCTGAATCAGACCATACAGGGCGAGATTACCAATACACTCCCGCAGCGCTATTATCAATTCAGCGGCACGCGCAACCAGATCATCACGATCACCATGGAACGTGCCAGCCAGCCGGGTCAGTTGGATGCCTACTTGATCCTGGCGAATGCAGGTTTCCAGCCGTTAATCGAAAATGATGATGGCGGCGGTGGGCAAAATGCCCGCATTGCGCAGTATCGCCTGCCTGCCGATGGAATCTATTATGTCATTGCGACCCGCTTTGAACGTGACGCAGGCACGACGACGGGCGAATATCGGCTGACGCTGCGCAGCCAGGGATTTGCCTTCCAGGATGTACCGAGTACGATCTCGCGCCTGGAATATGGGCAGCAAATTCTGGCGGAAATCACGCAAACTTCCATCAGTACCGAGTACGTTTTCTGGGGGACAGAAGGCGACGAAGTGCGGATTACGATGGATCGCAGCGGCGGCGATTTGAATCCCTTCCTGGAATTACTGGACGCGGATCGACTACGGATCGTTTTCGATGATGACAGCGGAGCCAGCCAGAACGCCCAGATTACCGACTTCACCCTACCCTACACCGGCGTATACTATATCCGCGCCTCTCGCTACGAGGGCAGCGCTAGTTCAGCAAATACGACGGGCAGCTATACACTATCCCTACTTCGTGAACCCTAGTCTCAGCACAGACGAACATACCAATCCCCGTGCCACATTTTGGTTCTCATCCCAGTTTTAAGCTTACCTATAAAAATGGGACATCTGCCTCATCCCTCCCTATACAGGTTCTATTACACTGTAGATAACGATGTGCCGTCTTAATAGAATATCGCAGGTCTGGCACACGTTCACCAGTCGTAGTGCATGCAGTCAAATTATGCAGCGTTGCGTTGCATAAATCATGCAGAGGGAACCACATGAAGCCACTGACGTGGTTTGCCTGAACCACGTCTCACGCAAAAGAACCAGACTTTTATTCAGGAAGGTTCATAATGGATACTTCGTTAAATAAGAGCAACCGTGAAGGAACCCATGAGCAATATACGACAACAGATCGCCACTTTTGCCCAAAGTCCGAAGCCTATACAGGTGCGGATAGTTTGCTGACTGCACAGCGCCGAGGATGGAAAATGGTTGGTCGCCTGGTGTACCGGGAAGATATTTTGCTACGCGGAAGTCGCTTCCGCACCGTTTACTATTTTCGCTTGCGCAGAGGCTATGCCACTCTCACAATGCCCATCCTCAGCAATCCATATGTGCTGTACATCATTCGCCAGGAACGACTTGAGGTTTTGCCCTATTCGCGGCTGCAAAGCGCTTACCTTGATGACACCATCATCATACCTGCGCATCTTCAATCCCACGCCTGATTTTAGTTATCTATCCCACCAAACTGAAAGGAGCATTATGCATTACGCAGTTGCAGTTGTACCGCCCACCTGGGAGCCGGAGTTTTCTCTGGGATTTTCCAGCAGTAGTTATGAACATTGGCATGACAAAATTGAACCAGGCACACGGGTATTGGTTTACAAAGATGATCCGGTAAACGCAATCGTTGCGGAAGCCGTAGTGCAAGATAATGCCTTTGTCGCACTCGCCGACCTACCGGAAGAAAACCGCAGTTCACTATTCGTCCAGGATGGGCATCAGGCGGACTATGCGCTGCCGCTGCGGGTGACCTATGTGTATCCACAGCGCCATTACGTTGCACAAGCACAGCTTTCCGGCTTCATGGATGAGCCAAATCTCGATGGCTGGATCCCTGTAAACGACGAAATTTACCGCGCACTGCGCGAACCCAACACAAGCGAAATTTCAGAGGACGAAACAGAATTATGATTCAAGGATATGCAGTCGGTACAGATGTGAAGTGGAACGAAGAGAACACGCTGACAACCGGGGTGATTGAACAGGTCTTTCATCAACCCGGCATGGTTCTGGTGAACGGCGAAGAATGTGCCGTTGAAGTGAGTGGCAATTCCCCTACCTATGTTATTCGTCATCACAGCGGTGACCAGGTAATGCTACGACACGTTGATGTGATGAAAGAACACACCAACCTTCACACATAGCTTCTACCAATTCTCCTATCCCCTGCGCTATACTTCAACAAAGTCGTTACCGTCATCGCAGGGGTTTCTGATGAACGATCCTAAGCATATCCTTCACATTTTCGCAGATTATTTTCAGGTCTTGTTTGAAGATGAAACAGCCAGCATCGACTTATCTGACGCATGGACACAAGCCGCGCTTGAGAACATGCTGGCATTTGATCCAGCTTCCCGGCATGGGTTTGGGATTGCCACTGCACGCAATATGACTGTTCCTGTTCACATCGAAATACGAGACTCCGCCCCCACAAATACTGACTTCACAGCCTGGGATCAGGTCAATGAATGCAGCATTGAGTTACCCGCTGGTGTGCTGGTGGTCACAGGAGGGTCGGATTATCGCCCTGATGCGCCGCGCCTCTCAATGTCACCGGATACGTATCGCGTTCGCATTCATTACGCCAATCTAGCTGACATCAGCGAAGACGGCCTCGATGGTAAGGACGAATACCTCCTGCAATTCTGGCCTGCACCATTTACCGAAGCCGTCATCCTGAAACAACGCGGCAGCACGACAATCCAAGCGTGATCCGTTATACTCTTCAGAAAATCATCTAAGGGGAGCAAGACCTATGGATACGATACGCTGGGGCATCATCAGCACGGGTGGAATCGCCAATGCCTTCGCGCAGGCATTGCAATCAGTACCAGGGGCAGAACTAGTCGCTGTTGGGTCGCGCAGCCAGGACAGCGCGGATTATTTTGGCAACCAATATGATATTCCCCGACGCTACGATTCGTATGAGGGTGTCGCCAATGACCCTGATGTGGATGTCGTCTATATCGGTACGCCCCATGTCTTCCATGCGGAGAATATGCTCATGTGCCTGAATGCCGGGAAGCATGTCCTCTGCGAGAAACCCTTCACCATCAATGCACGGGAAGCGGAACAATGCATTGCGCTGGCACGGGAAAAAAGGCTGTTCCTGATGGAAGCTGTCTGGATGCGCTATATCCCGGCAATTGTGCAATTGCGCGAATGGATTCGGGAAGGACTCATCGGGGAACTTCTGATGGTGCAGGCGGATTTCAATGTATCCCTGCCCTATGACGCGAAGAAACGTACCTTCGCCCTGGAACTGGGTGGCGGTGCATTGTTGGATGTAGGTCTGTACCCAATCTCATTTGCGACGATGCTGTTGGGAATACCGGAGTCATTTAGCAGTCATTACCACCTGGGTGAAACGGGGGTTGATGAACGAGCCGCTCTGCTTTTCCGCTATGCAAATGGTGTTTCTGCGCTGCTCTCTGCGGGGAATCGCCACAACACCCCCAACGAAGCGCTGGTGCAGGGGACGAAGGGCAGCATCCGTGTACATCCACCATTTCATCACCCCACGAAAGTGACGCTCTATCTCGATGGCAGCGAACCGGAAACCGTCACGCTGCCCTATGAGAGCAATGGTCTGAATTATGAGGCTGTCGAAGTACAGCACTGCATTCAGAATAACAAGCTCGAAAGTGACATCATGCCGCTGGATCATACATTGGCTGTGATGCAGCTTATGGATTCGATCCGCGCAGAGTGGAACCTGAAATACCCCGCAGACCAGGTTTAGGAACGGATCCGAAAAATGGATCCTACAGGGAAAATGTGTCGTAGAGGTTTGATTATGTCGAACCCGTCCTCAGGACATCGGGCGCGTCATGGATATGCCCCTACGAGAACGCTCGGCTAGACATTAAATGTGGCGCAGAGTTGCCAGGTTGTTGAGCAGGTAACGCTGTAATTCCACCGTGCGGATATTGAGCTGGCGAATAGCACCGGGCAGCAGTGGCACAGCATCGGGGATATATTCCCCGCGTGTTGGGTCATCGAATTCGGGGCCGCTGCGCTGGCTCAAATCCAGGTGAAGCAAACGGCAGATGAAGAAGTGTTCTTCCAGGTTTTTCTCTGCTTTGTTATGGTGCAGGATAAAGCCGGGGCGCAGTATATCGGCACGCGCTCCCAGTTCTTCATGAAGTTCTCGATGCAGTGCCGCGTACAGGGAAGAGTCATGATCTTCCACGCCGCCACCGGGCGCGACCCAATACGGAGTCGGCTTATGGGGTTTGACGCGCTTGATGAACAACACCTTCTGATCCGGTGTTAACAAAATGGCGCGGACGCGCTGAATAAGCGCCTCGCGGCTGCTTGCGGGAGAATACATCGAAAAACCTCTTTAGGTAATGCGCTAACTTGATGACTCACATGCACGGGAAAACAGCGACCTTACATGGTGCGTGGTATGCATCCGTGGGTAGAGCCACGAAATCATAACACAAAAAGTAAGACTTCCGACACAAAATTCGTGTTAAGAGTCTGTTGTCTTTTTCACAATTCGCTCATAAAGATGCATGCAAATTTTCCAGGAAGTAGGGGAGCGCCCGTGTACGCTCCCAATTGCTTCAAAACGATTTGAACCACAAAGACACGAAGGACACAAAGA
>CAYVVZ010000085.1:0-13017 GCA_964455365.1 uncultured Anaerolineaceae bacterium
GGTGAGAATCGTTTTGATGCAACTCCCCTCCCGAAATCCCTCCCAGGGCGTAAGGCGGGACTTGGTTTCCCTCCACAACGTGGGGGGACGGAAGGGGGGATTGGTTTCCCCCCTCTAGCTCCCCACAAGCAAAAACATGGTTTCTCTTTTCGGTTATTTCGGGCACGACAGGTCGTGCCCCTACGGGTTTCTTCGTGGTGAGAATCGTTTTGATGCAACTCCCCTCCCGAAATCCCTCCCAGGGCGTAAGGATTTTCCCCCCTCTAGCTCCCCCGCTGCGCAAGGGAGGACAGTTTCCCTCCACAACGTGGGGGGACGGAAGGGGGGATTATTTTTCTACCCCAACCCCCGCACCAGCGTGTACAATCTGGATGATGCAATCCACAACCAAAAATGATCTTACAAAAAAGGATTTCATGATGACAAAAACGATCCAAACCAATGGGATTAGGCTGGCCTATGATGACCAGGGCAGCGGCGCAAAGACCCTGATTTTATTACATGGCCTCACAGCAAATCGGCACAGCTTCGATGGTTTGATTCGGCATGGGCTGGCAGAAGAGTACCGCGTGATCCGGGTAGATTTGCGCGGACGTGGCGAGACGGATAAACCCGCCAGCGGCTACCACATGCGCGACCACGCGGCGGATATTCTGGGCTTGATTGATGCGCTCTCGCTGGAGAATGTCTACTTCGTGGGG
This sequence comes from uncultured Anaerolineaceae bacterium, assembly GCA_964455365.1. GTDB lineage: Bacteria > Chloroflexota > Anaerolineae > Aggregatilineales > Phototrophicaceae > JAUZRW01. The sequence continues at coordinate 702 of CAYVVZ010000085.1, forward strand.
CACAGCTTCGGCGGCCTGCTCTCGATCTACATGGCGGCGTATCACCCTGAAGCAATGGAAAAAGTCGTCCTGATGGATGTCGGCCTGGAAGCCACCTACCCGGAAGTGCTGCCCAAAATTCAGCCCTCGTTAGATCGCCTGGGGAATACCGTTCCATCCTGGGACATCTTCATCAACGCTATCAGGCAATCTCCATATTATGCGGATGGTTTCTGGGATGAAGACCTGGAAGCCTATTACCGTGCCGATGTGGAAACCCTCGAAGACGGCGCGGTACGTTCGCGGGTATATGCCGGGGGCATCAAAGAAGCAGTGGAACACATCGTTGCAGATGACTGGAAAGTACATTTGCAAGCCGTGCAGCGCCCCGCGATTCTAGTCCATGCTCCGGCTCCATTCGGGTCAGCGGGTGCAGCCCCTATCCTCAGCGATGAAGGGGCGCAGGAAACCGTGCGCTTGATCCCGGACTGCCAGTATATCCGCGTGCCGGGGCATCATATTACAATGGTCTTCGGGGATCATGCCCCCTATGTTGTGGATGCAATTCAGAAGTTTGTCGGGAAGTAATTAACCGATGGTACGTTACGCGCTAGCCTTTGCAGTCGTCCGTCTTAGCTTCGATAAGCGTAAGCGGTCAGTAATCAGTCGTCAGCAAAACCATTTTTGCGGGTGTGATGTACTCAAAATACTGACTTTGAGGCTGACAAGCTGAAATGCTGAGAGGCTAACGAATTGCTCTGAACACTATACCCAGTTTCGGGAGCGTGCGCGTAACATCAGTAATAAAGGAATTTCAATGCTCATTGCTACAGTAAACGGCGTATTTGCGCTGATTTTCGGCGGTATCGCATGGCGCAGCATTCCGCGTGGGTTACTCTTCACCCGCACCGGATGGCAGGCGATGCGCGTGCAGGCCAAAAATCCTGATACGCCGCAGAACATCGAACGCCAGCGCCAACTCAACCAGGGGACGCGCTTCTTCCTGGCGGGGTTGGGCTGGCTGGCAGCGGGCATTGTCTCCGCTGGATTCTCGATTTCCTTTTTGATCATCACGGTGCAACTGCTGTACTTCTAACGGTCACTGCCAGCAATCGCGGTAATCGCGGACGTATTCCGCAAAGGTGCGCGGTGGATGCCCCAGGATTTGCGCGGTCATGTCGCTGACTTCCTGGGCTTGCCCTCTACGAGTCATCGTATACAAAAAGGCCATCACCAGCGATTGCGGCAATCCATGCCCTCTGCCCCACATCTGCCGCACAAAAGCCAGCAGTGATGGATTGCTGTAGCGGATGGGTCGCCCCAATTCTTCGCTGAAAATCTGCGCAACCTGTTCGTAATCTAAGGCTTCGCTGCCTGTGAGGACGTAGGCGCAGTTCGTATGACCCGGTTCGCTGAGTACCCGCGCCGCTACTTCCCCAATATCGCGCACATCAATGAAGGCTGTGACGCTGCTCCCGGCAGGGATGAACACTTCATCGCGTTCAGCGATGTCTTCGCGGTGGGTGGTGTTCAGATTCTGCATGAAGAACCCCGCACGCAAAAATGTGTAGGGAATCCCCGATGCTTCAATCATGGCTTCGATTTTTGCATGCGGCACGAAGGATACTTTCTCAATCCCTTGCAGCGACAGGAACACAATCTGCTGCACGTCGGCTTCTTTCGCGGCGGCAAGCAGCGGCTCGAATACGGCTGCATCAGAGATCGCAGGCGGACGCACGAGGAACAGCTTCGTCACGCCTTCCAGCACCGGGGTAAAGGTCGCCGGATCGTTGAAATCGAAAGCAGCATAGCGCACCGGCTGCCCCAGTTCCCGCCGTGCTTTTTCCGGGTTGCGTGCTGCGGCAATCACCTGAGATGGTTCCGGCAGAGCGCGGACAACTTCTGCCCCTACATTGCCTGTCGCCCCTGTGACAAGGATCATTGGCTTGTGCCTTTCAGGGAGATGACAATCGCCAGCATATCCGATGCGGCTGCGCGGATTTCTTCAGGTGTGGCATCGTCACCCAGCATGATGCCGACGCGCCGCGTATCGCCCTCGTAACGTTCCAGGTACTGCGAAATGGTATCCCAGACAACGGCATTATCCTGGATGATTTCTGCTGTTCCCTGGCGAACCTGCCCTTTGATTCGCAGCGTGATCGTCTCGCCCTGGTCGAAATTTCGCCACCATTTGGAGCGCGTGAAAATCATGATGGTGTTGTCATCCACCACATGATAGGCGACAGGTGTTGTATATTTCTTGCCACTTTTGCGCCCTGTGAATCCAATCAATGCCAGCCCATTGCTGAGAATACCATGCAGCGGAGAACGCAGGATCAGGCGCATGGTCGGGTTGATGACATTCTTGAAAAGCCAATCCGGGGGACGTGGCGGATTATTGGCGGGTTTGGTTTCTGCTGCCATGTATTTCTTCCTCTACAACACATTGTACCCATACAGTCACCTTTCAGCCTATGCGGTACTGATTCTTGAAACAAGTACGCACTAATTTGTGCTATAGTACCAAAAATGATACTAACCTCTGGGAGCGCTGCTGTGGAAGCAATCGAATATGACAGCCCGGTCGAGGCCACGATGGATGTGATTGGCGGCAAGTGGAAACCGTTGATTCTGTATTACCTGATGCAGAAAACCATGCGCTTCAATGAACTGCGGCGGGCAATGCCGGGAAGCGTGACTCAGCGGATGCTCACCAAGCACCTGCGCGAATTGGAATCCGCCGGGGTCGTTCACCGCGAAGTCTATGCAGAAGTGCCACCAAAAGTGGAGTATTCCCTGACGCAGCTTGGTCGCAGCCTGGAACCCGTGCTGGAAGCCCTGCTGAGGTGGGGCCTGCATTATGCCCAGGTCAATGAGGCAGTGACGCTGCGCTTCACCCAGAACCCACCTGCTGAATGATGGTTGCCATTTCGCACACAGACTCATGATGTGCAGGATCGTCTCGGCTTCATATGGATTTCTATTCTCCTGCGCTGCCTGCTGTGCTATACCTAGACGGCATTCTCGAATCTGCACATGGGGGAAAATTCCATGCAGTTCTTCATCTTCTTCATCATCTGGGCGGTAATGGTCGGCGCAGGGGCGATGCTCTCCCCGGCGTGGCCTACCCGCGAACCGCGCATTGGGTTAGCGGCTACTTTTTCGCTGGCGCTGGTGGTTGGCGGTGCAATCTTCTGGGCGGAGTTATTCGGTTGGGGAACCCTGGTCATTGATTACTTGCTGTTTGCCCTGGTGTCGGTAGTTGTATTGGGTGGCACGCTTTCCCAGGCACAGATGCGTGCCGAAGCCCAGGGCATTGAACTATCCGACGCGGAGCAGGGCTGGCCTGGCCCGATGGATCTGATCTTCTTCACGGTGGCGGGTTTGCTCTTCAGCATGCCGCTGTTCCTGTATGCTGTGCCACCGGGGGAAACCGCAGCCGCACAAGCTCTCGTCACGCTGGCAGCGCAGGAAGGTGGCAGCTTCACCAGCCTTGCCCCGATTACGCCGCAGATCACCGGGTTCGTCTCGCCCGGTTTTCATGGCATTTCCGCCTATCTGAGCCAGCAGCTAGGCCAACCCATTCCACAGATTTACCTGGCGTTGGGAGCCGTGCTGGGATTCCTGGCGGTGTGGCTGGCCTATGACCTGGGCGGCGAAATCCGCGACAAACGCCTGGGGCGAGCGATGTCTGTCGGCTTAATTGTTTCCGGTGGCGTACTTTACCTGCAATTCGGCGGTTACTACCTGCAGTTGATGGGCGTGGCCTTCGCGCTGGCGTATCTGGTCTATGGCTTGCGGGCGCTGCGTCATGGGAAGCCATTGGATATTGTCGCCGGGGGGTTGATGCTCGGCGCGGTCTTGTATGTTGATGCGGCGCTGTTCGGGTATGCCGCATTGATCGGGTTTGTGCTGGCGCTTGTGATGCGGGTCGGGAGGAATCGCGGCAAAGAACGGCCTTCATGGGGCGCAGTCATCTTACGCGCTGTGGGGGTTTTGCTGGTTGCAGCATTGGGTACAGCTCCCTGGACAGTACAGCACCCTGCTGATGTCCTGCAATTGATTGTATCCCCCCTCAGCAATCTGACGCTGGCTGCGCTGTATGCATTGGTGGCTCCGATGCTGTTTGGTTATGGGCTGCTCTGGTTGTGGGATCGGCTTCCGCAGGGCAAAGATGAAACCCTGCTGCAATATGCCCTGGTTCCACTGGCTGGTGCTGCTGCGCTGGCGGTGATTGTGCCGCTGCTGCTCGTCCCGGCGGAACAAAATACAACCTGGAATGATCTGGCAGCGATGAATTGGCTGGCGGCAAATACCGCGCCGGAAAGTAGAATCCTCAACCATCCGTCACAGCCGTGGGTACAGGCCAGCACAGGACGTGCTGCCGCCTTTGTGCCATATCCTGGCGGGTTCCCCACAGCGCAGGAGGATGCGGTTGCGAGTGAATTCTGGGAATCGGGCAGCGTCGAAGCGCCGGATGGCTATGATTACGTATTGGTACCACAGGGCATCATGCTGGGTGATGTGCCAGCGGGTTTGGCATTGGTGTTTGAAGATGATGGTGCGCGGGTATACGAAGTGCAGCAGTAGGACGGCAATTCAATGCCGCCCTATACGCCTGATGTTCATGCCTTTTAAGAAATGAGTACGGAGAAAAATCCGGTGTTAGGGAGCGCCTGTGTGCGCTCCCGGCAGGTGACCAGGTGGAGTCGCTCCTACACAGCGAACGTCTACTTTATGGACTGGACACTGGATTATTCTTCCAGGTAGCCTTTCAAGTGGCGGCTGCGACGTGGATGACGCAGGCGGCGCAGTGCGCGACCTTCAATCTGGCGGATGCGTTCGCGGGTCAGGCCGAACTTCTGCCCCACTTCTTCCAATGTGTAGCTGCGACCATTCTGCAAGCCGAAGCGCAGGCGCAAAATACGCGCTTCACGCGGCGAAAGGGTTGCCAGCAATTCTTCGATTTTGTGCTTGAGCAGCTTCTCATGCATGCTCTCTGCGGGGGTCGGTTCTTGATCGTTCTCGATGAAGTTGCCCAATTCGCTGTCCTCATCTTCGCCCACTGGATGTTCCAGGCTCAACGGCTGCCAGGAGACGCGCAGCATCCACTGCACCTTGCGTGGGTCAAGTTCGAGCTTTTCCGACAATTCTTCCACGCTGGGTTTGCGCCCTAGCTCTTGTTCCATCTCACGAGCGGTGCGGTATAGGCGGCGGATGCGATCCGTCATATGTACCGGAACGCGGATCGTGCGCCCCTGGTCAGCAATGGCGCGGGTGATCGTCTGGCGAATCCACCAGGTCGCGTAGGTGCTGAAGCGGTAGCCCCGGCGATAATCGAATTTCTCAACGGCTTTCATCAGCCCCAGGTTGCCTTCCTGGATGAGGTCAAGGAAGGGAACACCACGCGAGACATACTTCTTGGCGATGGAAACCACCAGGCGGGTATTGGCGCGGATCAGGTGTTCGCGGGCTTGTTCGCCATCTTCTACCAGAAATTTCCATTCCGCGCTGTTGGGATCATTCGGATGTTTTTTGAGCCTGGCCTCTGCCTCACGCCCATCTTCGAGGCGCATCGCAAGGCTGACTTCTTCTTCGGTATTCAGCAGGGGAACCCGCGCCATCTCGCGCAGATACAGCCCAACGGTATCGCTGGAAGCAATATCATAGAGGTCATAGTCGTCATCGTCGTCTTCGAATTCTTCATCGAAGTCTTCATCATCGTAGACGGCATCAAAATCCGGCTCGTCTTCCTCCAGGTACAACTCTTCGAAGTCTTCATCCTCTACTGTTGCGAACTCGTACTCCGCCTCATAGGACTGCTGGAAGTCTTTCAAAACGCCCCCTGATTGGTTGGAAATAATGGATAATCTTTTAACTTGTGAAACACTGCTGTCTGATCAGGAATAGATTGCTATCGATCAACACAGGGAAGCTTGTTGTAGGGGAGTGCCTATGTGCGCTCCCGAATGGACGACCACGCCGGGTCGCCCCTACGATTTATTCCCCAGCATTCATTGTGAAACAGCGTCATTCCTGCGAATCGAGCAGTTGTTTCAAAACGGTCATCCGCGGGTCAATCAATTCAGACTCGCAGGTACAACTGTCTTCATTACGGTTGATACCACAGACCGGGCACAACCCTTTACAATCCTCTCGGCAATACTCGCGGTGCGAGAGGGCGATCAGAATCTCAGCCCGCATCAAGGGTGCTAGGTTCAACTTGGCATCTTGACCGATGAAAAACTCTGTCTCCGGTAAGGGGTGTGGGTATGCATACAGTTCTTCGACCTCAACTGGAATGGCATGCTCGAAGATGCTTAAGCAGCGTGCGCATTCCCGGTCAACGGTGACGACCAGATGCGTCTGGACGAGCAACCCCTCTTTGGTTCGGCTCAGGCGAAGGCTGCCTTCAATTGATTTCGCAACCAGATCGTCTGCAATCTGGACAGAGTCTTCAATCTCGAATGGAACATCCCGGATGTTGCCGGAGCCAAGTGACAGTAGAAATCCAACATTCAGCTTCAAAACGCGGTTACTGAGCGGACTAGCATTGGATGTATTCACAAGGTTGTGATCCTAATTGTCGCGCAGTGTGCAGGTGTATTGCTTGATTGCAACGTACAAAGCGAGTATATGAAAGTTCAAGTTTGTATGTCAACCACGTACGAAAGGACTAGTACGGAAAACAAACCCTTTTTATGAGTTTTTACAGGAAACTGTGATTGAAAATTCAGCACAAGGTTACAGGTTTGAAATAATGTGAAATGTTCATACAGCCAGCAGAAGCGGTTGTTTCTGCTGTGCAATCATGGCAATTTCCGCAAACCGGGTGTGGTAAGTCCGCTGTTCTTATTTAACAAAGTACCCGTTACGAACCATCCTGGCCTGGAGCCTGGTTATTTTGCGTGAGACGTGGTTCAGGCAAACCACGCCAGCGGCTTCATTGCAGCCCGCGACCAGATCCCGTATAACAGGGATCATGTGAACACAGCAGCGAAAGACGAACACAATGGAATATCGGCGTATGGGGCGCAGCGGATTGAAAGTCTCCGAGCTTTGCCTGGGGACAATGACCTTCGGGCATGGCACAGACGAAGCCGAAGCAGTGAAAATGGTGGAACTGGCCTTTGATGCCGGGGTGAATTTCTTCGACACAGCCAATTCCTACAGCGGCGGAGTCGCGGAAGAGATTCTGGGGAAGGCACTTCAGGGTCGGCGCAAAGATGCCGTGATCGCCACCAAGTTCTTCAATCCGATGGGAACAGGCCCCAATGACTCCGGCATGTCCCGGATGCACATCATGCACGCCGTCGAAGACAGCCTACGCCGCCTGCAAACAGACTACATTGATCTGTACTACATTCATCATGTGGATACGCAAACACCGCTGGAAGAAATGCTGCGGGCGCTGGATGACCTCGTGCGACAGGGCAAAGTACGCTACACAGCCGCCAGCAATTACGAAGGGTGGCGCTTGCTGGAATCCATGTGGATCAGTGAGAGCAATGGCTGGACGAGCTTTGTGGGGTATCAACCGCTGTATAACCTCGTCGTGCGGGATATTGAGCAGGAGATTGTCCCGATCTGCCAGCGCAAAGGAATCGGCATCGTCACCTGGGGGCCATTGGCAGGGGGCTTCCTCACCGGGAAATACCAACCCGGCGAACGCAGCAAAGAAGGCACGCGCTCCGATGAAGGATGGGTTTTCCCGTCGCGCTTCTTCGCACCGAATGCAGATGACTCGCTGAAGGTCTTGCTGGAAGTGGCGGACGAATTGGGGCGCAGTCCGGCACAGGTAGCCTTGCGCTGGATCGTGCAGCAGCCCTTCATCACCAGCGCCATTGTCGGTGCACGGACACTGAGGCACGCAGAAGACAATCTACGCGCCAGCACCTGGGGACTCCCGGCGGAAGCCTTGCAGCGCCTGAACGAGGTATCTTATCTGCCGCCGCGCTATCCCCTGGCGATGGAAGAGAACATGCACGAACGCCGTAATGCTGCCGTGAAGATGCCTTCGCTGAAGTGAGCGTGCGCCAGATGCTGCGAAAGAAAAGCAGCCCATGCTGAAATCTAAAAATGGTGGGAAAGAAGTTTTATCTTGGCTCATGTGTAAAAAGTGTGATTTGTAGGGGCGCAGCGTGCTGCGCCGTTTGCGGAAAACCGCAAGAATCACATTTTCTGTAGATGAGCCTTTATCTTATACGAGGCAGATAGCAGGATGGCGGTAACAAAGCACCTGCGAACGCGCAGGAACTAGTAGGATGGATGATAGTCGCGGAGCAGGGCTTGCAGCGTTTCCAGTTCAGATTCCATCTTTCGCGCCAGATCGCGCACATCCGGCGCAGGATTCTGCTGCAAAATCTCGATGGCAAGTGCCAATGTCCCAAGACGATTGTTAATCTCATGGCGGTGCAATTCGTTTGCATCCCTGGGCGTGGGTTGATCTTTCATCTTGTATTACATCCTTAATGACACAGCACTCCTGATGTACAGTGTATGGGGCAAGTGTTGCAAAAAGGCGTAAGATTTGCGAAGTGTTCCTAAAACAAGACAAATGAGGGACATTAACAGATGTTCTGCCTGCCCCATGCCGCGTTAAGACTTCCTTCATGACTTGTGGTTAAGATTTTCCGCGTACATCAATCACACAGACGGAGCGAAAAATCGCTATGAAAAATAAGATTATGGCAGTCAGCATGATGCTTGTACTGCTGATATTGGTAAGTGTTGGCGCGGCCTTTGCGCAGGGGGGCGATGTGGATTCACGATATGTCGGGACAGTTCCCGCGCCGGAATTCCCGGATGATCTGGATTGGCTGAATGTCGATGCGCCGTTAACGGTGGATGGCCTGCGCGGAAAGATCATCTTGCTGGATTTCTGGACATATGGCTGCATCAACTGCATTCACATGATCCCGGTGCTGCGCGACTTAGAAGAAAAGTATGCCGAAGAACTCGTCGTCATCGGTGTGCATTCTGCCAAGTTCGCCAACGAAAGCGAAACGGATAATATCCGGCAGATTGTGCAGCGCTACGAAATACACCACCCCGTCATCAACGACAGCGATTTCAACGTCTGGCGGTTGTACCGGGTGAGCGCCTGGCCTACCTTCGTCATCATTGATCCCCTCGGCAACATCGTCGCGGCACAGCCGGGAGAAGTGCCGTTTGAGGCGTTCGATACTTACCTCAGCAACATGATCGAATACTATGATGCCAATCCGCAGATTGCCGAACTGGATCGCACGCCGTTAGAACTGGCGCTGGAAGGTGCGGGCGATCCCGGTACGCCGCTGCTGTTCCCCGGTAAAGTGCTGGTGGACGAAGCAGGCGGCAGGCTCTTCATTGCGGATAGCAACCATCACCGCATCGTTGTCGCTGATCTGGAAACCTATGAAATCCTGGCGACGATTGGCACAGGCCAGCGCGGATACACGGAAGGCGATTATGCTGCGGCGCAGTTCGATCAACCGCAGGGCATGGAAATTGAAGGCAATACGCTCTACATTGCCGATGTGAACAACCATGCCATCCGCGCTGTTGATCTGGCAGCGCAGCAGGTCAGCACCCTTGCCGGGACGGGACGCATGGGGCGCGGCATTGTGGACTTCAGTGCTGTCATCAATGATCCGCTGAACTTTGATCTGCGCAGCCCCTGGGATGTGGAATTGGGCGAGGATCGTATCCTATATATTGCGATGGCAGGCACGCATCAAATCTGGCAGATGAACCTGGAAAGCAATACCCTACAGGCAACCGTCGGCAACGGACGTGAAGCACAATTGAATACGACTCTTGCTCGCAGCGAACTGGCACAGCCCAGCGGCCTGCATTATGTAGATGGCCTGCTCTACTTCGCCGATAGTGAGAGCAGCACGATTCGTGTTGCAGATTTCGCGGAAGATGAAGTGCGCGTGATTTCTGGCACCACTCAAAACAGCCTCTTTGATTTTGGCGATGTGGATGGGGAGTTGGGTGTAAACCGCTTGCAACATGCGCTCGGCGTTACGTCTGACCCTGAAAGCGGATTAATCTACATCGCGGATACTTATAACAGCAAAATCAAAGTGTACGATCCAACCACGCAGGAAACGGTGACGCTCGCGGGAACGGGTGGCAATGGTGGCTACCAGGATGGCGCACTTGCCGAAGCACGTTTCGATGAACCGGGCGGCCTGGAATATTCCAATGGTCGGCTGTATGTGGCGGATACCAACAACCATGTGATCCGCGTAATTGACCTGGAAGCCCAAAGCGTCGAGACGATTCAATTCCCCAATCCGCAGCAGTTGGTGATTGAGCGCAATGAAGTCACCATCCTGGGTGGCAACGCGGGTGACGCGGAAGAGATCACGCTGGAAACGCAGAGCGTCGCACCCGGCGAAGGCGAACTCACGCTCTCGCTAACTCTGCCGGATGGCTACAAAATCAACGAGCTAACTGACTCGTTTGTGACACTCAGCAGCGAAGGGGAAGCCGTGGCTTTCTTTGAGGAACGCGCTATCCTTGAGAGCGAAACCCTATCCCTTCCGCTGACCTTCACAGAAGGGGACACAACGCTGACGTTGGAGGTGACGCTGTTCTACTGCGAAGCGGAAAACGAAGCCTTGTGCCTGATTGATGAAGTGACCATTCAGGCTCCGGTGACGGTGACAGCAGAAGCAACAAGTACCGCAATTCAGGTACAGCGCGATGTGACTCTGCCGGAAGGGTTTGCCGGGGATTTGTGAGAGATCGCTGGGGCGCGGTTCGTAACCCGCCCGCAATACAACCATATACAAAACTCACGTTGAACAAGAGTAGTGACCATGACGACTCTGCTTGGAATTGACCTGGGAACATCCAGTGTGAAGGTTGCGCTGCTGGATGCGCAAACGCTCCGGGTGCGCAGCAGTGCCAGCGAAGAATACGCCGTGCTGCATCCACAGCCGGGATACGCGCAACAGCATCCGGCGGATTGGTGGGCGGCGCTGGTTCTGGCGCTGCGTGCTACGATGCATGGGCAGGATTCGGCGCAGCTTGCCGGGATTGGACTCTCCGGGCAGATGCACGGGACGGTGCTGCTCGGCACGAATCAGCAAGTGCTGCATCCCGCCATCATCTGGGCAGATTCACGCAGTACAAACGAGGTCGCAGAATTGGCGGATTTCACTACCGAGGCCACCATGCCAGGAGTACCCGCAGCGGGCTTCATGGCGGCGACTCTGCGCTGGCTGCATAAGCATCAGCCCAAATTGCTGGATCAAACGCGGCACATTCTGCTGCCGAAGGATTATATTCGGCTGCGGCTGACGGGAAGCCTCGGCAGCGAATTTTCGGACGCTTCCGCGACATGGCTTTTTGATGTAGCAAAGAACGCATGGGCGCGGGATGTCGCACGGTACTGTGGCATTTCGCTGGATCAGCTTCCGCCGCTGATGCCTTCGCAGCAGGTAGTGGGCAAACTCACCGCCGAAGCCGCCAGGGAATTGAATCTGCCGCGTATCCCGGTGGTCGCTGGCAGTGCTGATTTGCCTGCGCAGGCGCTTGGCATGGGGATCAATCTGGGGCAAACGCTGGCAACCGTCGGCACAGGTGGGCAAATCATGACTCCACTCCCCGCACCTGCCGTTGACCCAGCGGGGCGGTATTATGTTTTTCAGCATAATCTGCCCCGAACCTGGTACGCCCAGGCCGCGATATTGTCCGGTGGGTTGGCGCTGCGCTGGCTGCGCGATGTTATCCAGTGGCGAGATGTCCCCAACGCTTTTGAAAAATTATCCGCGCTGGCAGCAGAAGTCCCCGCAGGTGCAGATGGGCTGCTCTTTCTGCCGTATCTGGCAGGGGAACGCAGCCCGCACATGGATGCCGATGCCAGCGGCTTGTTCTTCGGCTTACGGCTGCATCATGGCCTGCCGCATCTGGCACGCGCTGTCATGGAAGGGGTCGGCTTCGCGCTGAAAGACTGCCTCACGCTTGTCCCTGGTGAAAGCGAAACGATCATCTTATCCGGCGGCGCAGCAGAATCCCCGGTGTGGGGTCAGATACTGGCGAATATCTGGCGGCGTCCACTGCGGATTGCGACCAGCAGCGCCCCTCATGGCAGCATCGGCGCGGCAATGCTGGCTGGCATCGGAACGGGAATTTATCCTAATGCAGCCGATGCCATGCGCCGTTTGCCAGAAGCTGCGCAGATCATCCAGCCAGAAACCAGCAGCCTCTACGAATCGCGCTATGCCCAATTCCGCAGGTTATATCCCCTGCTGCGGGATGAGATGCGTTCTATTCGAGATTAATTCCTAACTGATGTTACGCAGTAGCCCTTGCTGTCCGCCTTTTCCGCTTCGACGAACGT
>CAYVVZ010000086.1:0-12911 GCA_964455365.1 uncultured Anaerolineaceae bacterium
CCGATGTTTGCGTTGGTTTCAATACCGGACAACGCTATTTAGGGAGGGGAAATGCAGTTCGTTTTCTCCGTATTCATTTCTTAAAAGGCATCATTGCGCCCCTACAGAAGAATCCCGTAGGGATGTGCAACAAGTTCGGCGTGATCGAACCTGTACTGATTCCGTTGCTATAGACCTGCGAAAATGACATCAACTGCCAGCGTGAATCCGGGAACGACTGCGCCAGCATCCAGCGTATCCCCCGGTTGGTAGATGTCGATGCTGCCCGCGACTTCATAAACTTCGACCATCTTCTTCGCCGGATAGATAATCCACACCAACTGCACACCCTGTTCCAGATAATATTCGGCTTTTTCACGCATATCTCGGATGCTATCACGCGGAGATTGCACCTCAACCACAAAATCCGGCATCCCTGGCGCAGCTCCCTGCCGAGTGACCGGGGCGTTAGGATCAGCCACATAAGAAATATCCGGCATCCGGTCATTCTGTGTCGAATCTTCTGGGCGGTAGCGTGCTTCGGTGTAGGCACGTCCCAGCCCGTGATCCTCTGCGAACATTTGCAGCCGCCCACCCACCCGCAGAACAATATGCCCGTGTTCCTGCGTTGGCAATTTTTCAACAATCCTTCCGCGTATGAGTTCGTAGAGGCCATCCGGGTTTTCATCCAGGAACGCCTCGTACTCCTCAAAGGTGATTACTGCTTCACCGATACTCATCGAATTTGTGATACTCCTGTTTTCCTACCATTTTACCCCATAACCTCCACCTTGATCCCTGCTGCACCCAATGCCTGATTCAGCGCGTCTTCCTGCCCTGCACGGATGACGCAGGCCATCGGCCCCAGTTTTGCCCCCAGGTATCGCCGCAGCGAAGGTTCGTTATAGATGCGATCCAGCGTTTCCGGCGCAACGGTTCGCAGCACCAGCAAACGCTCAAATGTAACTTCGGCTGTCGCGCCACCCTGCCAGGTATCCAGCAGGCGGGCAATGGTTGGCGGTATAGGTTTTTCCCCTAAGTGCCGCTTGAGGAAGGTCACAATATGCCCGGTGGTGATCCCCTGCGCAGCGGCTTGCTGCACACCCTCGGCATCTAACTTGTAATGGTAGGGGTTATTTGCTTCGCCCCAGGATGTGAACCGCGCCACCTGATAGCGATCCATGCGCGAGACCTTGCGCGAGACGATCAGCGTGCCATCATCCTGCACCTGTACCGACTCGTCTGGATCGGGTGGCATAGGCCAATCACTCATGCCGATGAAGGCGCGTCCGTAAGCGGTCAGGCGGGCGGCCTCTGCGGATACATCCGCCAGCCCCAACCAGTGCAGCGGCCCCCGAATGTAATAATTCAGCAAACCAGCTTCCACGACATCCCAACTGGGGAAACCGCGCAAATATCGGTCATGATCGTCCTGGATGTACCAGCTATCGTAATCCCCGCCGGGACGCTGGAAATCCGGGTTGGCGTGTTTCACCGTCTCGATGAAATCATCAATCGACCACCAATCACTTGGCGGGACGAACTGGCGCAGCAGTTGCACCAGCGCACGCCGCCCCAGCAGCGGATCGTAGGGGAAGCCTGCATCCGGGTCGGGATGGATGCCGGGGACGTGCCACATATCGCGGAAGAGTGTCGTCTCTTTCCAGGCATCGACCAGGGTTTTCACCTGGGCAGAGCGCGTTTGATTGAGCCACTTCTGCAAGCCAGCCCGTTTGGGATAGGCGCGGCCTTCCTGCGTGGTGATGAGATCGGCGCTGGCTCCCACGCCAAGCATAAAGGCCAGCCGCAAATCATGGGGAACCAGCATATAGGGCGCGATGCGTTCTACATCCGCTGGCAAAAACTGGTCATCTTCCACCCCGGCGCTGTGCATACGCAGGTAGGCCAGCAGGGTCGCCAGATCATCTACAATGGAGGTATCTGCCTGATGCACATTTTCCAGGTATTCTTCTTCGACAGGTTCCAGCGGCTCTGGAACAAAGGGAATGAATGCGCTTTCTTCGCCTTCTTCTTCGTCGTCCTCTTCGTCTACATCAATGAATTCTTCTTCGTCGTCGGGCAAATCTTTGTAGGCCGTCTTGTGAACCGGCAGCACCGCCACCAGATCATCCGGCACGAAGATGATCGGCTCTGTGCCTTTGTCGGTTTTCTCATAGCCCTCGAAGATGAAGCCGCGATAGAACAAGCCTTCCGCCACCGAAGCCGGGTTCTTGTGCGGTTGCTCGCGTTCGATTTGTCCGCGCCCCATTTTGCGGATGCTGCCGAAGGTGCGCTCGAACATCTTCAGCGGCATGGAATTTTTGCTGGCGATCAGCATTTGTAATGCGCCGCGCTGCTGGTCATTCAGAATATCCCAGACAACTTCTGCCCGTTCCGGTTCGAGCATGGCTTCTTGCAGGGCTTTGGTCGAATCTTTCTTGTTGAGGTTGGTGATATTCACGCCCCACAACTGCGCCAACGTCGGCAGAATACCGTCATCTTGCTCGCGCAGTGTGGATAGCAACTTGGGCATGGTACATCCTGTAGGCTATGGGTTCCGTTCATAGTCCAAGTGTAGCACAGGTGGTCGGTTGCGGTAGCAGGTATCAACACAAAATTTTTACACTCTGCTAAAAACTTCTGCTATCTCTTTTCTTGCGGATGATTACGCTTATGGATAGGGGTAACTATTATTCAAAAAGGGGAGTTTCATGAAGAAGGGTTTCTTGTTCGTTCTTGTCCTGCTGCTGATTCTGCCTGCTGCCGCACAGGATGAGGGATCATCTGGCTATGAAGAAGCACAGCAGCGTATCGCGGCTGCCGCACAATCCGGCGCGAACTTCCTGGATTTATCCAACCTGGATTTGACCGATGCGCCGCCAGAATTGGCGCAACTCACCGCCATAAAATCGCTGATCCTTAACGACAACGCGCTGACCGAGATTCCATCCGTTGTATTGGAGATGCAGCAGCTAGAAGATTTGTCCCTGCTGGATAACCAGATTAGCAGCATCCCGCCGGAAATTGCCCAACTCAGCAACCTGGAAATCCTGGTATTGTCGATTAACCAGATCAGCAGCCTGCCGCCAGAATTATTCACGCTGCCGAATCTGCAACGGCTGAATCTGGATTACAACCAATTGACGACAATTCCGCCGGAAATTGCCCAACTCAGCACGCTGCGCAGCCTGGGACTCAACAGCAATCAACTGACCAACTTACCAGCGGAAATTGGGCAGCTTGATTTGATCGAACTACAGGTGGACGGGAATCCGCTGGAATCGCCGCCGCTTTCAGTGGTCGAACAGGGGCAGGATGCTGTGTTGGAATACCTGCGTTCCACTTCGCAGGAGTCACAGCAGTGGATCATGCTGGGTGCGGTGGCGACTGTTGCGGTGACACTGCTGCTTCTGGCACTGGTCTGGTGGCTGCGCTCTCGCTAAGATAAGTCAGGGTGTATTCATCAGAGTACGCCCTTTCTGACAAGCTGACGGGCTGACCTGCTGAACGCTTTCTTGAAGGCGATTGTCTCTAACCGCGATGTAGATGCTGCTCATTCTGGTAATCATCTGGTGGCTGTGGGCAAAATGATAACCCCTGGCTAATCCTACAGGTATGCAAAGGCTGATAACCCACACAATGACAGGCTGTTACAATCTGATGGTTTGTTGATCGGTCTAAGGGGGATACCAATGGAAAATGTACTGAGTTCTGGCCTGACATTTATTGGGGTCGGCGTGGCGATTTTTGCGCTGATTTCACTCTCGCTCATCGCATTCGGCAAGGGGAAGCATCCCGAAGGTGGCAAATTGGGCTTTGGTGATTTGCTGTCGCTGGAATACAGTGGCCTGCCGCAATTGCAGACCTACACCGCCAGGGATGGTACAGCGCTGCCCTATCGCTACTATCCAGCAGAGACCAGCAACATTCTGATTTTGCTGCATGGCTCCGGCTGGCACAGTCGCTATCTGCTACCGCTGGCGAGATTCCTCAGCAGCCATCAACTCGCCCAGGTTTATACGCCAGATTTACGCGGGCATGGCGAAAATCCGCAGAAACGCGGCGATATTGATTACATCGGGCAATACGAAGATGATCTCGCGGATTTGATCGAAGTCATTCGCAAGCAAACCCCGGATGCACGCATTATCATGGGCGGGCATTCTTCTGGTGGAGGACTGGCGCTGCGGTTTGCTGGCAGCCAACACGGGAAGCAAGCCGAAGCGTATCTGCTGCTTGCGCCCTATATTGCCTATAATGCTCCAACTGTTCGCCCCAATGCTGGATGGGCAGCCGTCCATACCGGGCGCATCATTGGGCTGACGATGCTGAACAGCGTCGGCATCAAGGTTTTCAACGGATTGCCCGTAATTGATTTCAATATGCCACGAGAAGCACGCGACGGAACCGAGACACTCCAATATACTTTCCGGCTCAATACGGGTTACGCAGTGCTGAATTACAAAGCAGCGCAGCAAGCCTTCGCCAACATCCGTCAGCCGCTTCTACTGATCGTCGGCACTGAGGAAGAATTGTTCATTCCCGAAGAATATGAACCGATGATTGCGCCGCAAACCAAAGCCGATATTCACATTGTAGATGGTCTATCGCATATGGGTGTGGCGGTCAGCGACAGAACACATGGCATCATCAAAGATTGGTTCGACGCAATCTAAGGGCAAAAAGGGGGTACTCTGATGAATACGCCCTTTCTGACAGGCTGACGGGCTGACCTGCTCCCTAGCTCACAATCGCGTTGATCCCGGTGAGGTCGCGGCCTACGAGCAGCAGGTTGACTTCGTTCGTGCCTTCGTAGGTGTAGATCACTTCCGCATCTGTCCACAGGCGGGCGATGTGGTTATCAATCAGGATGCCGTTGCCGCCCAGGATTTCGCGGGCGAGGCCAGTCACATAACGGGCTTTGCGGGCATTGTTGTACTTCGCCATGCTCACCATGCCCTCGTTCATCTTGAACTGGCTGATGAGTTCGCCCAATCGCCAGCAAAGCTGCTGCATCAGCGTGACTTCCGTCGCCATCTCCACCAACTTCTGCTGAATCAACTGGAAACCCGCAATCGGTTTGCCGAACTGTTCACGCTCCATTGCATATTTCAGCGCATGTTCAAAGGCTCCTGCCGCGCAGCCAGCCGCTTCCCAGGCCACACCGTAACGACCCATGCCGAGTACCTGCGCCGTGTGCTTGAAGCTGCTCACATTGGCGAGGCGATTCGCTGCCGGGACGCGCACATCCTTCATGACAATATCGGCATTCAGTACGCCGCGCTTGCCCACCTTGCCCCAGATGTCCGTGATTTCCAGCCCTTCGACCTCTTTGGGATTCTCGATGACGAAGCCGCCGAAGGTGCCGTCTTCATCGCGCCCCCAGATGATGATGAGGTCGGCAATGCTGGCGTTGCCGATCCAGCGTTTCGCACCATTGAGGACATAATGATCGCCATCGCGTCGGGCAGTGGTTTCGACCTGGGTGGCGTTGCTGCCGATGTTCGGTTCGGTCAGGCCGAATGCGCCGATTTTTTCCATCTTCGCCATCGCAGGCAGCCAGCGATCTTGCTGTTCTTCGCTGCCGAGGAGCGAAATCGAACCCATTGCGAGGCCGCTGTGAACGCCGTAAAACGTCCCGACGCTGCCGTCCCCTTTTGCCAGTTCATAGGCCACCAGTCCCATCGACACAAAATCTAACCCTGCTGCGCCATGCGTGGCAATGGGGCCACCGATGATCGGCAGGTTTTTGATTTTTTCCGCAATAGGCCAGGGGAATTCGGCTTTTTCCCAGTAGGGATTGATATTCGGCAGCACTTCTTCCTGCACAAAATGGCGCACCTGATCGCGCACGCTGCGCTGCTCATCCGTTAACTTTTCGTCTAACCCGTAATAATCAAAGCCAAGAAATTCATTCACACGTTGTTCTGCGACTACCATTGCAATTGCCCCTCATCGGACTAACGGTTGAATTAATTGAATCTGTATTCGATTAATGCCAGTATACCATAATCGAATCGTGATTCAATTACAGGCCGTATGGGATTCATGGAACCATAAGGAATGAGACGCTGAAGGCTCAAAGGCTTGTCCGGGAATATTATCAGGTTCATTGTAGGTCTTGTCGTGTCTTGACAGAGTCTGTTGTAGGGACGAGGCCTGCCTCGTCCGAAACAACCATAGGCGGACAACACAGGTGTTGTCCCTACTGGTGTAAACCTAACCTAAAAACCATGCGTTTGCGTTGGTTTCAATACCGGACAAGCCTTTTAATCCTCGGCGACCAGCCGCGAAGGAAGCGGATAAACATTCTATTCCCTTAAGCACAAGCGCTACGTCCCAGCAAAACCATGTGCTAGGATGGTTCTAAACCGTATGCCCACCCTTGAGCAATCCATCTGATGCAACCAAAACGCTACTGCACCTACTGCGGACGAGTCGCGCACCGCTGTAAATGTGCCGACGAAGATAGTGATCTGCGCCAATTTATCGCACGCAGCCAGGATACACAGGAGTATATTGCCAGATGGCGTGAGACTCCCTACAAGCGCGGGGTTCCGCCACAGACCAAGCGGCGGGAACGTACCACCCTGCGCCGGAATTATGCGGTATGGTATGCGGCATTGGTTGAACAATATGGCGAATCCTGCACAAACTGCGGCCTCACTCCGCAGGAAACCCGCCTCGTGATTGACCACATTCTACCGATTGCCAGAGGTGGCCTCTCCGAAATCAGCAACTTGCAACTGCTTTGCGCGGAATGCAACCGCATCAAGGGCAAGCTGGCGATTGATCGCCGTTCCGACACAAATCCGACGTGACTGCGTTATAGTGAGAAAGTGATGGTAGGCGGAAGCGTGCCATCAGCAATGAACAGACCGTAGAGCATGAAACGGTGCAAATGTTGGAAGCCACATTAATCATCTTACTCGCAACTGGCAGCTTATGGGCGCTGGTACGCTGGCAGCACCAACGCCACGAAATCAACGAATCCGCCGACTATCCACTCAGCCCGGTTTCGACCATCACCGAAGGCGGACTCTTCGGCTGGGGCAAACCAGGCGAACGTGTGGCACTGCAAGCCTTCCAGGATTTACATCTCATCCCCGGTGGATTCGCGCTGCGTTCTTCGCGCACGTTGGTTCAGCAAGTGGTTTACTTCGCAGAAATTCAATGGGTGAGCCACATTGATCTACAGCCGGAAGGAATCGCCAGCGTGAGCATTCACATCGAACAGAGTGGGCGCTGGCACATTCTACAACTACAAATGGTCGAAGCGCACATGGCCTTGTTCGCAAAAGTGCTGCGGCAGGCGGTATCCGGCGCACGGCTGAACCTGGGGAATCTACATGCAATCCCGATTGGCCCCGTTGCCGCCCGCGTGGTTGAAGAGAATCTTCAGGGCGATACCAGCCTCGGCGCGGAAGTTGGCCTGTATTTGCTGCCGCATTTGCTGGTGGTGCTGCGTGGGGATACCGTGCAGGCCAAACTGGATATGAGCAGCATCCGGCGGGTACTCTCCGTCGAACGCATCAATGGCACCTTCGACTCGCTGCTCAAGCCCCCTGAAGGAATTGTGCGCCTTTATTCCCTTCGCGAAACAGCATCCTTTGCCCTGCCACAATATCAGGAACTCGCGGAAGAAATCGGCTATCTCGCGCACTGTCCGGTAGAATTCATCATGCAAGAAGACAAACTGCGCAAGTGACAAAAGGCAGCCCCAGGGTGATCGCTTCAAAACGATTTGAACCACAAAGACGCAAAGGAAGCGAAGAAATCCGTAGCGGTACGACGTTGGTCATTGAAGAAATAATGTCCCAACGGGTTTGACCTCGGCTGGTTGTGGACACCCCGTTGGGTGTCCCCACAGGTACGATATTTGTAGGAACGTGCAACGGCACGTCCGCCTCACCCAAATGCGTGGGTTGGGTAATTCAATGTTTAAACGTCAATGTCGTACCCGATATAACCGAAAGCAGAAGGCGTATTTGCCATTTGTTGAGTTCGTCGTTTGCTCGTTTGCTGCTTCTGCCAATCCAAAGAACATGTAAGGCGATTGCCCTGATGTAGCCCCGTGGGCACTCCCTTCGCAGATTCCCCTTGCTACAATTGTGTAACACCGCAGCAGCAAATCCTCCGCTGTGCGGTACAATAAGACAATCCGACCGACAAGCGAAAAAGGCTTGCGAAACCATGATCCCGCAAAAACCCAAACGAGACCATGTCCGCACAGCACGACACAGCCGACAGAATCGACGCAGCTTGATTCTCGGTGTGATGCTTGCAGTGTTGATGTTCTTCCCCGTGATGCACAGTGGTGCTGGTGGAATGAATCGTGAACAATGGGTGGATCTTGCCCTGGTGATGGTAATGTTCTGTTGTGCGATTGCGCTGCTGTATCAGCTTGGGCTTGCAGCCATTGATCAAGGATTACGTGAGCCAGAGTTCATCAGCCAACCGCAGGATGATGAATCCGCTGGACAGGATATTGTTAACCGTTAAAACTGCGGATTGCGGAGTATAATGTGCCAGTAACGTGCTGTAGGCTTGTTGCGGATAGTAGGGAGAGTGGCGTGTGAGCCAGATAAACAATTTGGTAGGGCAGCAATTAGGCGATTATAAGCTGCTCTCCAAGCTCACCAGCGGCGGGATGGCGCATATCTTCATTGGTGAAGATGTGAAGCTGGGACGCAAGGCAGCAATCAAAGTCTTACTGCCAGATATGGCAAGTGAAGATCAATTGCTGGCAGAACGCTTCGAGCGAGAAGCCCGCGCTGTTGCACAACTGGAACACGATAACATCATCCCCATCTATCAATTTGGCGAGAAAGACGGGTTGTATTTCATCGCCATGCGCTTCATTGATGGCAACGATCTTTCTGACGAACTGCGCAAATACCGCGAACGTGGGCAGCGCATGCCTATTGATCGCGCTCTGGACATCCTCGAACAAGTAGCCTCCGCGCTGGATCATGCCCATAAGTTCGGCATTGTTCACCGAGATGTGAAACCCTCCAATGTGTTGATTGGCTTCAATGATAAAGCGGTACTGTCCGATTTTGGTCTGGTGCTGTGGCAGTCGGTAGATAAAACACTCGGCACGGCCTTTGGCACACCGCGTTATATTTCGCCAGAGCAAGCCACCGATTCACAGAGCGCCGTTCCGCAGAGCGACATCTATTCACTGGCAGTGATCCTTTATGAAATTGTCACCGGGCAGGTGATGTTCGAGGGCAACACACCGATGGAAATCGCGCTCAGTCACATTACTGAAACGCCGCGACTGCCCCGCACCCTCAACCCGGATATTCCCGTCCGCGCCCAAAATGAAATTATGCGTGCGCTGAACAAAGATGCGGATAAGCGCCACCAAACCGCTGCCGCCTTCATCCAAGCGGTGCGCGAGGCATACGAAACGCTGGATCGCTCTGCAACCAACCCCTTCCCGGCGAACAAGCACCTTGATGCCAGCACCGGGACAGTTCCCTTCGTCGCGGACGAAGCAGATGAAGATTCGGTGCTGCATGAAGCCGAGACCAGCCCGGATAGCTTTGACTCGCTGTTGAGCCGCTGGGATGGTATTCCCGCAGATGAAAGCAGCGCAACGATCACAGGCCCTAGCGTTCCCGAACGCCCCAAACCACCACGGAAGGGACTGCCGTTGATCGGTGGCGCAGGTGTCGCTGTTGTGGTTGCTGTCCTGTTCGCGCTGGGAGTCTTCAATCAAGGGGATCAAGGTGCTGATGGCAACACGGACAACAACACCGTCAGTGGCGAATCGACACCTGTCAATCCAACTGAATCCGCCGAAACAGGCGCAACAGTGGGCGTACTGCCAGATCATATTACGCTGACGCTGCGCTACAACGATGACTTCTTCTCCATCGAAAATCCACATCCCTACGCTGCTGCGAATTTCGATAACTTCTCCATGCAGGGCGCTTCCGGCGAATCAGCCAGTGGGAACTTCGGCGCACACCTGGAACCGCAGGTGTGCCAATTTGTGCGGCGTTCTTCCGCGCAAGACCGGGATGTACCCGAAGGCTGGAACTGCGGCGCACGCTCGCGGGAGACGGTTAGCGGCGACTTGTACTGGCGTGCCGATTCTGCCGAAGATCGCACGTTCAACGTCATCTATAACGGGCAGGTTGTCGCCACCTGTAACACCTATGGTCGCGCTGTGGGCAATACCCCGGAAGAAGAAACCTGCACCATTGAATGGCCTGCCGTCCAGCGCAGCACGCAATAGAACTCAGAAAACGAATACCCCGTCATTTGTGCTATGCTGTTGCGCGATATTCAGGCTTCAACGGTGAGGCAAAGCGCCTATGCGCACCATGCGAACTTTCTGGATGCTGGCACTACTCCTGCTGCTGGCGGCATTCCTGCGAATCTACCATATCAACTTACAAAGCCTCTGGATTGACGAAGGCTTCACCTGGAATCTGACCCAATATGCAGACCTGTTTCTTGTGCTGCGCAACGATGTTCATCCGCCGCTTTATTTTCTGGCGATGGATGCCTGGGTAGCCTTCGCCGGGACGAGTGTGCTGGCGCTGCGATTTTTCTCCGTGCTGCCCGGATTACTCAGCACGGCGGTGATCTACCAACTAGGCCGCGAAGTCGAACAGCACCTGGGCATGCGGCACAGCATGTTCCCGGTATTGGCGGCACTGCTGCTGGCAATTGCCGATGCGGAGATTTTTCTGGCGCAGGAAGCCCGCAGCTATACGTGGCAGGTGCTTTTTGCCAGCATCAGCATGTGGGGCTTTTTACGCTGGAGCCGCACAGAAGAACGCCGTCCGCTGCTGATCTGGCTGCTGAGTACGGTAGCGCTGATTTATACCTTTTACCTGGGAGCCTTCATCGGTGTTGCACAGGGACTCTATGCATTACTGTTTTTGCGCAGCCGCCAGCGTGTGACGGCTGTGGGGGTGCTGGTGCTGGCGGCGATTTCGCTGCTCCCCTGGCTGCTGCTCACAGGTGGGGAGCAATCCGGCAATATCAGCTATGCGGAATGGATTCGCCCGGATGCCTTCCCCTTCTGGCTGGATGATTTCCGGCGGCGCTATTTCAGCGGACAATGGGCGCTGATGATTGGCCTGGGTGTGTTGGGCTTCTTCGGTGTGCAGCAAGTGTGGGATCGCTTCAGCGTGCGGCTGCATCCGGCGGCTGTTTTGCTGCTTCTGTGGATAGGGATTCCGCTGCTGCTGACCCTACTTGGCAATGAGTTTGCGCCTCTGTATCAGCCGCGCCGCGTCTCACAGATTGTCCCAGCCATTGCCCTGCTCACGGCGTTGGGGCTGTTCTATTTGCCAAAACTCAGTCGCTGGTTTCTGGTGCTGGTGCTGCTGGTGTACGGGCTTGCGAGTGTGGATTATTGGCGCTACAAGCAGCCCTGGCGCGAATTCGTCGCGCAGACGGCTCCTTATCTCGCGCCGGGTACGCCGCTGCTGCTGGAAGTCGGCGGAGATGACTACGCGCCACGCTACCATTATGCCGAAGCCCTGCCACACAGCCATGATCTACTGCTGGAAACAGATGAACCCGCCCCGGATGAAGTCCCACTGCTTGGCCTGACCACCTGGCGACACCTCGACCCGCAAGGCTATTCCGCCGGATTGCCGCCCTTTATTCAGGCGCAGGATCAACTCTGGCTGTTTTACTGGTCAAGCGATACGGGGGCGCTGGATTGGCTGGATACTTTCGGCTTACAACGCACGGCAACCTTCACCGCAGCCTTTAACCCGGATGTGCATCTGTTCCGGTATGATCGCCTGCCGGAGGAACCACTGGCACAATACGAAAACGGGATGATCCTGCACGATGCCCTGCTGCATGATTCACTCCTGGTGGAATTACTCTGGCAAACAGATACCCCACTGGCGGTGGATTACACAACTTCGGTGGTGCTGCTGGATGCAGATGGGCAGGTAGTTGCACAGCAGGATTCGCAGCCTTTTTTAGGGCAGCGTCCCACTTCAACCTGGCAAACAGGCGACGTGGTCTATGATCCGAAACTGGTGCAGCCCATGCCACCCACCGGAGAATACCGGGTCGGCGTAGTGGTCTATGAACAGCTCAACGGTGAAGTTCAGCGTATTATTACAAATAGCAATACAGACCTGCTTTTCGTTGGCACGTTCCGCCTACCCTAACTACAATGAACGTATCATTCAAACGAAAAGTACTCATAGGTAGGCATGAAATGGTCAGCATTCCTGATACACATAAAGACCTGGTCGAACGTCCGGTTGTCGCAGCACTGGCAACGCTGATGCCCGACAATCAGCCGCAGGTAACGCCCGTATGGTTCAGCTATGAAGATGGATTCATTCTCGTGAATACGGCTCGTGGTCGCCAGAAAGATGAGAATATGGCAGACCGCCCCAAGGTGACTCTGCTGATTATCGACCCTGATGACGATTACCGTTATTTAGAGATTCGCGGGACGGTGATTGAGATTAACGAAGAAGAGGGGCTAGAACATATCAACAAGCTGGCAAAACGCTACAAAGGCCGTGACGAATATTTCACCAGCGAAGATGCCAGAGCCAAAGAACAACGGGCAGTATTCAAGATCAAGCCGGAGCATATCAACGCCGGCTGAGTTAATTTCCAACGTATTGCTGGACGACAGAGCGCAACAATTTGATGTTGAAGGGTTTGGGCATGTACTGATCCACTCCCGCAGCCAATGCCCGCGCTTCATCGTCCGGGTCAACTTGCACCGTCACTGCGATGATGGGGATATGCTGATAGTGGGGATGGCCTTTCAGTTGCCGGGCAAATTCCCATCCATCCAGGCCGGGCAACCGCAAATCAAGCAGGATGAGCTGCGGCATTTCTTCTGTGAGATACTGGAACGCGACCTGCGCATTTTGTGCATGGAGCAGATGATAGCCGCCTTTCTGTAAGACATTAGCGACTAG
>CAYVVZ010000087.1:0-12823 GCA_964455365.1 uncultured Anaerolineaceae bacterium
AAAACTTGTCAGAGCTGGCTGGGAAAGTCCCCTCTCCACTTGGAGAGGGGATTTAAGGCTTGTCCGGTATTACTGTCGTGGTCATTGAGGCTTTTCTCGGCTTTTAACAGATCACATTGTAGGGACGAGGCCTGCCTCGTCCGAAACAAGCAGGCGGACAACGCAGGCGTTGTCCCTACAGGCGGCGATCTTGCCTATGAACCCGATGTTTGCGTTGGTTTCAATACCGGACAAGCCTTCTAGCCTCCTGCTGCGTGGGGAGACTTTTAGCGCCCTTAGTTGAGAATCGGGGAGGGGGTGGCTAAAAACCTTATTCTGATCGTAACACTTTTATTTACAAATACGCTCTCAGTCGTCGTTTATCAGTGAAATTAGGAGGGGATTTGCAATACTGAAAACGGGGATTTGCAGCAGGCCAGAAAAAGAAATCGCCCTGCCCAATCGGTCATGACCGAGGGACAAGGCGACATCAAGTGCTGCCGAAGCCGATCATTTTACAAGCCATTCAAGCGATTTGCCCTGACGCTTGAGGAATTCTGGCAGACCAATTTTGTCGATGGTCTTCAGTTCCTTCGCGGTCACGCGCACGCGCACATGCTTGCCAATTTCTGGCACAAAGATGCGCTTGCTCTGCAAATTCGGCTTGAATTTCCGCTTGACGGTGTTGAACGCTTTGGAGCGACTCTGCCCGAAGAGCGGCTTCGTCTGCGTGATTTTGCGTTTGCTCGCCATGCGAACCTCCTACAATGTACACGGCTTATCATCATAGCAGATTGTTGGTGTGCTGAGAAGATGGCTTGTGACATCGTTCCAGATGCTGTTGGCGAATCCATGAATCATTGTGTTTTTGTAGGGGAGCGCCCGTGTGCGCTCCCAGGGCGACCACGTGGGGATCGCCCCTACACCGATTCGCCAACAAAGTTCGTTCCATGCGCATCAAACAGTTTTTCACCGCGCAGCCAGGAAAGACACGCAAAAACGGATGCTCTGGCTGCTATCCTCGCCGTTGAACGAGGGCGATACCCGTGATGATGACGGCTACTCCCACGAGCATCCGCACAGTGAAAACTTCCCCAAGCAGCAGCACCCCCCCGGTTCCAGCAAAAATGGGAATGAGGTACGTCACCATGGAGCCGGGAACTGCGCCGAAGTGCTGGATGTTATAGAGCTGTACGAAGAACCCGCCGAAGGTTCCGACCAGCCCGGCGTAGATCACAGCGCCGGCTGCCAGCGGCGAAACAGGGACGGGATCATAGGGTACGGCGAAAACCGTCAGCGGAATCAGCGTCAGTGCTGCGACGAAGATACGAATGCTGGCAACCTGAACCGAGTTGTCATTCTTTAGCATTTTGCGTACATAAATCGCCATGATGCTGTTGGCAAGCACTGCGCCCAGTACCATCAGATACCCGCGTGGATCCGCCTGGGCAATATCCGGGATGCCGCTCTCGCCTGCCAGTGCCAGTACTGCCGCCCCACTGAAGGCTAGCATCAAACCCAGCCACTGCCAGCCATGCAACCGTTCTTCCGGCAGCAAAAAATGCGCCCACAAAACGGTCATCGCAGGCGAAAGCGAGAGAATGACGGAGACAACTCCACTCGACAGATATTGCAATGCCGATACATTCAGGGTCAGGTTCAAGGCAGTACCGAAAACTCCAAAGATCCCTGCCCGCAGCCACAGGCTGCCATCCATGGGGAACTGTGCCTCAGAGCGCAGCAGAAAGATCAGGAAGAAAGCCCCGCTGGCGATCAACAAACGGAACGAGAGATAGACCAGGGGCGGGAAATTCCCCACGCTATAACGCGACGCAACCAGCGTTGATCCAAATAAAAAGGCATTCAGGGTGACAAAGGGCAGAGCTTTTAAGGACATAGACGGCAATTCATGGATTGCTAGTCAATAATCCGCATATAGTAACACACGCTACCTTTGTTCTGTAGCGGATTGGCTACAGATGCAGGGCAATCGCTGTAAACTTACTTTGAATTTGCCACACAAGAAGACGATCAAAACGACGAAATTAACAGGGGAGCAATGCACCAGACCAGGCGAAAACACAATTTCTGCGTTCGGTTGGTTCGGGGCACGACAGGTCATGCCCCTATGGGTTTCTTCGTGTCCTTTGTGCTTTTGTGGTTCAAATCGTTTTGAAGCGATCACCCTGGCTTGTACCCTACCAGTATATGCGTCGTTCAGTGTATGAGTCCGGCATCAAATACAAGATATGCTAGACTAGGTTCACTACAGCGGACGGAGGAGCGAACAATGTCTGAGAACAAAACCCAACCTACAGATAATGATGTGATGGCATTTCTCAATACCGTTGAGCCAGAGAAAAAACGCGAAGACTCATTGGAAATCCTGCGCCTGATGGAAGAAGCCACGGGCGAACCGCCGAAAATGTGGGGGGCAAGCATCATCGGTTTCGGAAGCTATCATTATCAGTATGCTTCCGGGCGTGAAGGGGATTGGATGCTGGTTGGCTTCTCACCGCGCAAACAGGCGATCACGCTTTATCTTTCCTATGGCTACGAAAACTTTGACGATCTCATGAGTAAGCTGGGCAAATTCAAAACGGGGAAAGCCTGCCTCTACGTCAAGAAGATAGAAGATGTGGATCTGGATGTGCTGCGCGAACTGGTCAAACGATCAGCAGAACACATGAAAGAGATCAATTAAGATTGCTGACCGGGTGACAAGTGACGGCGTTCCGCTGCAAAGTGGCGCACCAACAGCGCTGGCGGGGTTGTACTTCTGCGGATTCTACGTCTCCCCTGCCGGGATGCTGCGCGAGATTGGCATGGAAGCCCAGAAATTTGCGGCGTATATTGCCCACTGAGGAACAAAAACGCCCACCAGGGGTGAGCGTTTTCGGAAAGTCTAGTTGGCAGGATTGCCGGATTGATTTAGTGTTCCGTATTCTGGATTTCGCAGGATGGATCACCGTAGTCATGGGGGCCGCCTTCGCCGTTGCAGAAGTCATCCACCCCATCACCACCGCTCAGGCGATCATCGCCGTCACCGCCGAGAAGCTGATCACCATCACCACCTTCGCCGTACAACCAGTCGTTATTCTCCTGACCATGCAGATCGTCGGTACCATCACCACCCCAGATATGGTCATCACCATCATTGCCGTAGATGGTATCATTGCCACCTTCACCATAGAGGCGATCATTGCCATTGTGTCCATAGATCAGGTCATCGCCCGCGCCGCCGTAGCTCCGGTCATCGCCATCGCCACCTTCGAGCCGATCATTGCCCGCATTGCCCTCCATGTAATCCTGCCCTGTACCGCCAATGATGGTATCGTTTCCCTCACCACCGACAGCCGTATCGGTGCCTTCGCCCAGGTCGATGTAGTCATCACCAGCTCCGCCCCACACATCGTCGCCGCTGACACCTGCGTAAATTGTGTCGTTACCATCCCCGCCCCAGATGTCATCCTGGCCTTCATGAGTGTAAATCACATCGTCACCACCCAGGCCGCACACATAATCACTGGTGGCATATCCGTAAATCGTATCAGGACCTTCCGTGCCGATCATCACATCCAAGCGATCCGTCCCACGCAGCGTTCCCGTGTAAGGTTGTCCATGATCGGGACCACCGACGATAATGCCATCTCGGACATAGATCGTCGCCTGACGACCAGCGCAGGTCGTTTCGCTGAAGCGCACTTCTTCCACCGCAGCATCCAGTTGCAGGCGGGTGGTCGGCACAGTTGCGCCGGGGCGTGTATCGGTCACGGGTGCGCCCGTATCTTTGAAGACCTGTAGAATCTCCTCATTGGTCGCGGCTGGTGCAGCCTGGTGCATCACAGCGAATGCGCCTGTCACATGCGGCGCAGCCATGGAGGTGCCTGTGTAACTATCTGTACCGCCACCCTGCACTGAAGAAACAACAAACGTCCCCGGTGCAAAAATATCGAGGAAGTAAGCGACATTTGAGCCAGAATTAACGACATCGTTATCTCGTGTGTTGCCCACGGAAACTACATTGGGCAAGCAAGCAGGCCAGGCCATGGCATCTACCCAGCCTTGATTATGGCTTGCGGCTACTGGAACAATGCCCGCCGCCACCACGTCATTCATCAACGCGAGGCCAGATTCTGCGCCACACGGATGCTCATACTCGCCACCACCCAGGCTCATATTGGCAGCGACGATATTCATGCCACCATTGCGCAGATCAATCAAATAATCCAGGGCTGCGAAGATGTCCTCATTGAACGCACGCAAACAAGGGACAGGATCCCCGTCGCATTCCGCCGCAACGTGAATCCAGGTGAAGACGTTGATCGCCACAATATCAGCGTTCGGGGCAACGCCGCGCATGGTGCCAGCATCGCCCGCTGCAATCCCGGCGACGTGTGTACCGTGCGAGCAATCTCCGTAAGCGCAACTTGATTCTGCACCATAGGCTTCATCACGGCTGAAACCGGGGCAGCGCCCCTCATAAATCCATTCCAGCGTAGTGCCATCCGCAACGGATGTGTTGAAGCAGGCTTCGGTGATTGCACCGTGATTGCCCCAGAACCAGGGGTGACCGAAGTCCAACCCGGTATCCAGGATAGCAACCGTCTGTCCAAAACCTGTATAACCAGCCGCATGTACGGTATCCGCGCCAATCAGCGGAATCGTCTCCGCGAGTGCGGGACGCAGCAGCATGGAGGGAATGATATTCACTATATATCGCGCCTGACGCAGCGCCCGCAGCCCTTCTGCATCGACTTCCAATGCGACCAGCGGTAAATTGCGGTACGTCTGCGTGACCTGAACGCCGTCCCCCAGTGGTAGCTGGCGCAGGACTTGCTGTTCCGCAAGATCAATTGTGGCCTGGCGTGTCTGCGGTGTCATGCGATCCGTCGTTGTACGCAGCGGTGCATAAATCTGCACCAGGACGCGCACCGTACCATCCTCTGCAACTGCCGCGTCTAGCACATCATTTTGCGCGACAGTGCTGAGGCCAGATACTGCGAGCAGCAGCACAACAATGAGTAGTACCAGAAGTAATGCAAACCGTTTCAACATGAAACATCCCCCAAAAAGAACATTTTTTTGGATTGAGTAGCAATCGGTGGTAAGCAAAACCTCGTGAAGCAATGGAGGGTGTGAAGGAGGTGGGAGCAGTACCCTTCTTAAATGATCGTCGGTTGCGGTGAGCAAACCCACAAACCCCAATGCATGTTTTCCCCGTTGTGATGATTGGTGAGGATTACCAATCTAATCACAGTTTTGTTGTAACATTCTTGCAATAACCGCACAAGTGACGTTCATCGCAACTTTTTTAGGTAGCAACGCCAAAAAAAACGCCCACCAACTGGTGAGCGTTCTCGTATGGAACTTCGTAGGGCTGCTTATTCGGTGACGACATCCGCGACGAAGTTGATGGTGAGGGTAACTTCTTCGGAGATGTTGGCAACACCCGGCACGCTGGGAATGGTGATGTTCCAATCTGCCCACATGACAACCACGCTCGCAGTACCCAGCAGTTGTTCGGCAGATGCCAGTGTCGCTTCCACGGTGAAGGTGGTCTCATTGGTCACACCCGCAATGGTCAGATCGCCTGTCACATCAAAGGTATAGGTTTCGCCCATTTCAATGCTCTCCGGCAGGCCATCAACAGCCGTCGGCACAAATTCGATGAACTCGTATTCATCCTGTGCGGAGAGCAAAATTTCTGCGCGGAGGGCGCGGTTACGGAATTGATTATCCGTCGCCAATGTGCGTGCGTTGATGCGGATCGTACCAATCTGGGAAGCAGCCGGGTTTTCCGTGTCGATGATGATGTCTCCTGCTACTTCGTTGGTCGTACCGACGACATCAATGCGATTGCCGCGCAAATCTTCCTGAAGCACAAACGAAACTTCGGATTCTTCTGTGCTGATGCGGTAGAGGGTGCGTCCGCCAGCCTCTGCGCTGTCTGCTTCTGGTGCATCTGTGGCTTCCGCTTCTTCATCTATCTGCGCCATTTCTTCCGTGGCTTCGGCTTCCGCTGCTTCCTCGGTTGCTTCTTCCTCAACAGAGGCAGCGTCAGCGGATTCTTCTGTGCTTTCCGGTGCAGGCGCTTCCTCGGTTGCTTCTTCCTCTACCATTTCTTCAGTCGGTTCGGCAGCGGCGGATTCTTCCATCGCTTCGATGGTCGCCTGAAGATTTTCATTTTCTTCGCTGAGTTCTGCCACCTGGGTCTGTGCATCATAATACTGGGTGGGGTTCAGTGTAGCAACAGCGTTCACATCCAGCGTAGGTGCGGTTGTTTCGCCACTGGCTTCCCCGCTGCCACCGACGATATACGTGAATCCGAGTACACCAACGACAGCGCCAACAACGAGTGCGATCAAAGCAACAATAATTGTGCGGGTCATCCTCTTGCATGTCCTTTCCAAAATGAGTCAAACACTACCTACTGCTACGTCATAGCAGGCGAAATTGGATGAAACCAGATTTCCACGTTCTGCCAGAAGCAACACGTCCCCACATTCGCACGAAATTTCTGGTTCTACCGGAATTGGTGGAAGTTTACTGAGTTATCTTTTATGACCTTACCTCACCCCTTCCAGACCTCCGGTCTTCCCTCCCCTCTCCAATTTGGAGAGGGGAAAACGAGCAAAGCGAGTAGGGGTGAGGTTAATTCCACCAAAAACGTTAGAACGAGCGAAATTTCACAAAACTTCGCAAGGATACCTGTAACATATGAAGAACACGTTTAGAGGCGGTAAATCTTTGAGGAGAAAGAACGCAGCAGCAGGCCGCGCAGATTGTGCCAGAATTGCCGCCAGTTGACGAACCATAGGTACGGGTTGATTCGCTGTTCGCTGTCAGCCTTTATCACAGCCAACTTTCGGGCAGGCCATGTCGTGCCTCTACGGTAGGAACCTGGTTTTTGTAGGGGCGGATCATGATCCGCCCGCAACAATTAAGACCTGACCTGATGGCAATCATCCAGCACGGAGGTTTCGATGAAATCTACACATCCATCGTCTCGGACATGGTGTCGTTCAGCCGCGCAATCTGGGCGTTGGCGTGCCGCAGACGATCACTCAGCGCGGTGATTACATGGACAGATAGATCAGGATATTGCCGTGTCAGCGAGAGGAAGGCGGCGCGTTTGAGCGTGACGACTAGAGTCTCTTGTGTGGCAATCGCATCAGCAGAGCGT
This sequence comes from uncultured Anaerolineaceae bacterium, assembly GCA_964455365.1. Taxonomy (GTDB): domain Bacteria; phylum Chloroflexota; class Anaerolineae; order Aggregatilineales; family Phototrophicaceae; genus JAUZRW01. The sequence continues at coordinate 7,166 of CAYVVZ010000087.1, forward strand.
GGGCTGCCATCAAACAGGGACATCTCCCCAAAGGCAGTGCTTGCACCATAGGTCGCCAGCATGGTGAAATTTTCGCTCTCTTCATTCATCAAGCCCACATCCACCTGACCACTGACCACGACGAACAACATGCCGCCTTCATCCCCTTCACGGAAGATAGTTTCCCCGGCTTTGAAGGTCTTTTCTTCGCAGATGGTTGCCACGGCCTTCAGTTGCTCTATGGGTAGGCTCTGGAAAAACCGAACGCGCTTCAAGAAAATCATCCGTTCAATGATTGATAACATGGTACTGTCCTCCTCCGTTGCGGCATCGAAAATAGATTGCCCCAGGATCATGCGGACGGCGGCGCGTGCTGTGCGCTGCATATCCGCATTGCTGCTGGCGAGAGCGCTGCGCACCGTGACCGCGATGAACTGCGCCGTAATTTGCTCCTGACAATCATCTAAATTGGGCGAAGTGGTGGGAATGGTCTCTTCGGTCATGGTAAATAGCCCACGCACAGCCTTGTAATCCGCACCCAGTTCGCCCAGCGCCATCACCGAAACTGCCCGCAGCCAGGGGTCAGCACCCGTTGCCAGGGTTTTCAGCAAGGTTTCCAGGGACGGAAGCCTTTTTCCGCTGCGTTCTTCCCAGGCTTCTGCCAGGGACTGCGGCGTGCTGGTGGGGTCATATACGCTGCCGACTAACTGCGCGAGTTCTGGTGTGGTCAGGGATTCGAGCGCTTCTACGGCATTGATGCGCGTGCGGCTGTTGTCACTGTGCAGCGTTTCTACAATTGTGTGGATTTTCTCCGTGCCATGACGAGCGCCGAGTAGCTGGAACACTTCTTCCAGGAGCGCTTGATTTTCGTCTGTGTAATGCGCCCGCAGCACACCAAAACTCGGATATTCCAGGCAGTGATCCAGCGCGGCGATATTGCCGTAATTGAGATAGACTTCATCCAGCGTTTCCAGCACCATATGCAGCAGATCATCATTGTAGCGCTTGCCTTCAATGCCATGCAGCACAATCAGGGCTTGTGCGCGGAGGCTTCGGTCTTCTGCACTGCTTGCAGCCAGCAGGCTCGGCACAGCCGCTTTGCCCATCTCTAGCAAGGCATCCCGCGCCGCCTTCTGAATCTCCGGGCTACGATCCACCAGCGCCCGCGTCAGCGAACGGATGGCGACCTCATTGCCGATTCGCCCCAGGATAGCCAGTTCTGCCCGTCGCACGCGCTCCACCGCATCATCCAGCAGCATTTTCTCTCGGTTGAGAATGAGCTGCGTGATCTTCGCTGGCATTTGATCCTGCCAGAGATTTGCAATGGCGATGGTTGCTGCCTCGCGCACATCGTCGCTTTCGTCATCCAGGAACCAGACAAGCTGTTCAATCTGGCCTACGTCGTTCAGCGAGGCCAGCGCATGCACCGCCGCTTCTCGAACTTCCGCATGACCATCTTGCTGCATGGCACGCAGCACCCGCTGTGCTTTATCCCGATGTGCTGGCTTCTCCGACTCCAACAAGGCGACAATCATCTGCGCCCGTACTTTCGGGTCTGGGTCGTGTATGTGGTCATTGGCGATGACGTAGCGGATTTCCTGCCCCGGCTGCGTCTGCGTCATCAAGCCCATGAGTGCGATACGCCGCATTTCCGGGTCTTCGCTGCTGATATGTTCACTGTAGAACTGGCGCAGTTCTGGTGCAGTGGCTTCACTTTCGTAGAGCGTTTGCAGCAGCAGGCGCTGGGCTTCTGGCGTGGATTGCTGCGCGGCTTCCACCACATACGGTACCGCATCATCACCGCCAACTTCCAGCAGCACCGTCGCCACAAACTGTTTGAACTCAGGATCATCGCTATCGTTGAGGCGCTGCTGCAATTCGGAGAGCATTTCCGGCGCAGCATCCAATTCATAATCGCGGTTGAGCAGCGCGGCATAATCTTCATCCTTCAGCAAATTGAGCATCTCACGCCCATATTCCCGCCGCAGCACAAACGCAGAATAGGCATACAGCGCTGAAATCAACGGAACCAACACGAGGAAGATTTGCGTGCTGGTGATTTCCGTGCCAGGGATGGTATCCAGCAATGTCGCGGCTCCGATGAAGATATTGGCGAAGGGCGATATGATCCCGTTGATCACCGAACGCGCCCGCCCCTTCATATAAGAAGGAACCGCATTCACCAGCAACCCATTGATCGGCGTGCGGAAGACTCGCCGGAAGGTTTCAATATCAATGTAGGCAGCAGCAGCCGTTATCAGCGTCAGCGCACGCGGCAGAGTTGTCGTCAAACCCAGGACAATCGCGCCACCCACACCGAAGGAGGTCAGCGGATAGACCAGGTTCATGTTGCCCAGGCCAATGCGCTTGAGCAAGCGCGGGAAGATGAACAACTGCACCAGCAGCAAGATTACGCTGAAGAAACCATCCAGAATAGCGAAGAACGAAGTTACTTCTTCAGTGCTGTTGAGGGCAGTTTCGGCAAGCTGCGTGGCGAAAATTTCGAACAGCGCAATCTGCGCGTTCATCAACACGGCGCTAATCGTCATCCACAGCAAATAGCGCGAGCGACCAATATAGGCGAAACCTTCGCCGATGCTATCCAGATAACCACCACTTGCTTCAGGCCATTGGGGTTTCGGGTCACCCATCAAGCGCGGCAGTACCCACATCATCCCCAACACAACGAAAAGCGTCAGCGCCCAATAATTGAAGAAGTCTTCTGAGCGAGCAATGCCAAAAGTATCCACCGCCAGGCTGATAGCAAAACTACCCACCGCAAACCCGAGCAGGCGCGATGTCCCTAACAGTGGCAGGATTCGTTTAGAGGTGCGCGTGTCGTAGAAGTCGAGCAGGCTGGTTTTCCATTGCAGTACCCACACCAGCAAGATCACTTTGTACAGCACGAAAAGCGCTACCGCCCCCACTTGCTGATACTGCGGCATGGATACCACTATGATGTTCAGCAGTACTGCCAGCGCCGAAATCAATGTCATGATAATCAGCAAGAAATGCTTGGGCATGCGATCTACAACAGCGGTGTAGATGACCGAGACAAGGATGGTCGCAATGCCGTAGTAGACGAAGGCGGACGAGAGAAGCGCCGAACCGTTCTCCAGCGTGATGATCACAGCGCGGGTGCTGGATGATGCCCAGGCCATACCCACATTGAAGATAAAAAATGCTGCGAAAAGAATCGTGAAGCGAGGCCATTCATCTGGACGAATATCGAATAATTTGCGTAGCACTGCCATCGATTCTCGCTTGCCCCCTGTTGTTGCACGCCAATATGGACAAATTGTACGCGACCCCACGAAAATAGGCGAATAGTGAGGAGGAGATGGGAATAGAAATGGGTCGCCGAGGAGTAAAAGGCTTGTCCGGGAATATTATCAGGGTCATTGTAGGTCTTTTCGTATCTTGACTGAGCCTGGAGGCCTGCCTCGTCCGAAACAACCATATGTACGTTTTAGTGACATCGACCGTGAAAAGTGTCGTAGACATCGTGCCGTTGAAATGTTGTTTCTCGTAGGGGTTCGATCACGTCGAACCCGCTTTCAGGCCAGCGGGCGCGTCATGGACACGCCCCTACGAGAATTTTCGGGGAGGGAATTGAAGGGACTTTTTTTTCTTGACTACCCGTTTGCCCGCTGCATGGATGCGGACTTACCGCGAATGCGACCTTTTTTCATCGCTCGCAGCACATCATTGACGTGATCTTCTGGCACATCAACGAAGGTTTCATCCTGAAAGATGTCAATCGCACCGATGACCTTGCCCGGAATCTTGGCGGCACTTGCTACGCCGGAAACAATATCACCGGGTTTGATGCCACTTGAACGCCCGATGTCCATACGCAGGCGAATCATGCCTTCTTCGTGGCTGGATTGATTGCGCTTGCGGCGGCGCGGCTTGTTGTTCCCATTACTGCGATCACTGCCATTCCCACCATTGCTGCGCTTGCGTTCACGGTCTAATGCGTCCTTCACACTACTGATATGCTCTAACGGACGCTCGGTTTCATTGCTGCGAATCACCTGCAACAGCGCCACCGCTACCTGGTTCATGGTGTAACCCTGTTCGATCAGCTCGTCAAGCATCGCGTCTTCAACTTCAGGATGGAAGCCATTCAGATGATCCATCAACTGCGCTTTGAACAGATCTTCGCGCTTTTCCAGGACTTCAGCTTTGGTAGGGAGCTTGGCTTTTTCCATGGACTTATTGGTGAAGTCTTCTATGCGGCGCAAACGCCCGCGTTCCTTCGATGTAATCAGCGTAATCGCGTCGCCAGCACGCCCGGCTCGCCCCGTCCGACCGATGCGGTGGACGTATTCAATCGGTAGCTGCGGGATGTCGTAGTTGATCACATGCGAAACGTCGGCGATGTCTACGCCGCGTGCAACCACATCCGTCGCCACCAGAATTTGCACCTGTCCATCACGGAAGCGGCGCAAAATCCGTTCGCGTTCGTTCTGTGCAAGGTCACCGTGAATCGCCATTGCCGGGTAACCGCGTGCAATCAGCGTCTCGGCGAGTTCTGCGGCACCGGCACGGGTGCGCGAGAACACCAGCACGTTCTGCATGTCTTCGACTTCCAGGATACGGCACAGCGCAGGCACCTTATCCTGGTGATTCACCATATAAAAACGCTGCGTGACATTCTCGACCGTCATTTCCTGTGTTTCAATCTCGATCAACAGCGGGTCACGCATGTATTGTTGTGCGAGTTTTTGCACCTTCGTTGATAACGTCGCCGAAAACAGCACCGTCTGGCGGGTATCCGGTTGGGCTGCCCCTAAAATCGCCTCAATATCCTCAACGAAGCCCATTTTCAGCATTTCGTCGGCTTCATCCAGCACCACAAAGCGAATCTCATCCGTCTTCATGGCACGCCGCTTCATCAGATCCAGCGTGCGTCCCGGTGTACCGACGACGACATTCACGCCTTTTTTCAGGCGGCGAATCTGACGGGAATAGTCTTGTTGCCCGTAAATCGGCAGCACGCGCACACCCATTTTATTGCCATAGCGATACACCGATTCCGCCACCTGTATCGCAAGCTCACGGGTAGGGGTTAGTATCAGCAGTTGAAGGCCGCCCTCAGCGTCCAGTTGTTGCACCAGCGGCAGCGTAAAGGCCGCGGTTTTGCCAGTCCCCGTTTGCGAGCGCCCCATAATGTCGTTGCCCGCCAGCAGCGGGGGAATGGCCTGTTCTTGAATCGGGGTCGGTTCGGCATAGCCGATCTCAGCAAGGGTTTCCAGCAGTTCTGGGGCTAACCCCAGATCATCAAAATTCATTCGTTCTCCTAGTTGCATACAGCAAAAACCCCACCGCTGAATCGAATGGGTGGGGTGGGATGTCTGTTGCCATTCTTGATTGCTTTCCTCTCTATTATAAAGGAACCGTTATGAATAGCAATGGTCGGTAGAGTCAGGGTGATCGCACCAAATTCACAATCGAGGTCAAAAACGCTCTTAATAGTAGGGGCGCAGCGCGCTGCGCCCCTACATGATAGAAACACGCTAAAATCTCTTCGAAATCGATCATAAATTTTGATGCGATTGCCCTAGAGTCAGGGTGATCGCAACGAAACGATTGGGAGCGTACACAGGTGTTCCCCATCGCTTCCAGGTTAAGCGTTCTTCTCGCAAATGCATGGCTTGCTGCCCTGCGCCTGAC
>CAYVVZ010000088.1:0-12471 GCA_964455365.1 uncultured Anaerolineaceae bacterium
TACAGGACGGCGGGCTATGCTTCTGGGTGGTCTACAGCCAGCACATTACTGAGGAGAGGTGCTACTCGTCGCAAAATTCAGCGCCGCCTGCTCCTGCTGATATTCCTCAGTATCGTACCAAGTTGCGGAGTAAGGATACTTCTTCTCACCCTTGTAGCATGGCACGAACTTGCGTCCCGGCGCGAAGTGCTGGGCATAGCGACTGGCAATGCCTTCCCAGCGCCAGTGCGGAAATGCTTTGAGGATCTCCCATTGCGGACGACCCGCCTCCACCATCTCGCGCATTCGCTCCAGTTCGGCTTTCGACCAATGGAAGCGGGTGCCATCGCCCCAGCGGAAGATGTGAGAGGTGCTTGTGCCGTCGCGCCAGTGCACGGTGACTTTACGCTGCACCTCATCGACCTGGTTGCAGGTGATCTGGGTGGCCAGCGCCTCGAAGAGTTCGCGCTGCTTGTCGCGGGGCACATCCGCCCAGCGGGCGATGATCATGTCCAGTACCGGGCGCGATTCGAGCAGCGTATGCGTTTCGCGCCTGCCGGATTCCAGTTCCGCTAGTTCGGAGCGCAGACGCTCGATCTCGCGTGCCTTCGCTGAGTAGCTGGCTTCGAGGTTGCGCACCATGTCGGGATGTTGCAGCATCTTCAGGTTTTCGAGAATGGCAGCCTGGGCACGCTCAGCGGCACGGATGTCACCCCGGATGCGCTGCAGATCATGATGACCGTTTTGCTGGGTCGCCGCCAGCGCCTTCTGCCACGACTCCTCGTCGATGGTGGTCGCCTTCAGTCGTTCCAGCAGCAGGTCATTGATCACCTTGTCCATGCGGGTCGCTTTGACGCTGAAGACCATGCTTTTGCGGGCGCGGCGGCGCTTGCGGCAGGAATAGTGGTAGATGTGATGGTAGCTGTTCCAGTGCGTGTTCATGCGCTCATAGCGCTCACCGTCGTGGTCGTCCGTGAAGATCAACCCGGTGTAGATCGGCGGCGGCTCGGAGCGATCTTCCTTGTCATGGCGGGTGAAGGCCCGGTAGGGCTGGTAGTTGGGGTTGGGGTCGCCGTAGAAATCAGTGGATGAGACCGCGTTGAAGGCGTACATAAAGTCGCGCTCATCGACAATGGCTTCGTGATTGTGGAACTGGGCAATCGCGCCCTGATGCACCCAGTGCCCGATGTAAACTACATTGGTGAAGATGTTCTTCAGCGCACTTTCGGAGGGCATCAGCCTGCCGGTATGGGCTGAGCGATATTCGACGCGCATGTCGGTGCGGAAACCGTCCGGCGTCATCGCCGCCAGCGCATCCGGTTCAGGATAGAACGGGCCGTGCTCCTCGATATGCAGGTACGTCTGGCGCAGGTTGCGCTTGTGATCGCGAAACAGCCGGAAGTACGCCCGGATGATATCAGCGCAGGGCGTGAACTCGACGTATTTGCGGCGGTTGGGGTTGCGGCTGCCATCGGGCAGCTTCTCGCGCATATCGCACATGTAACCGACGACCACTGTGCGTCCCGCCCACAAGCCCTGCTCGCTGATGTGCGCCTTGCTCTTGTGCAGGCGACCTTTGACGTGATATTCGAGGAAGTCGGCGGCGTGCTGCGCTTCGTCGCGGAAGATCTTCATGTGATACGCGCCCATCGTCGGGTGGTTGAAGTCGTAGATCATGCGCGGGGTCATGATCCGTACCTGATGCCGCTTGCAGATGTCGATGAAGATGTTGGTCTGGATTTGCGTCACATCTCGGAAGAAGCGGTCTACATCCTGTGAAGCGACCAGTCCGATCTGCCCGGTTTCGATCAGCTCAAGCAGGTGCGACATGCCGGGACGGTCTTTCAGTTTGGTCGAGCCGCTCACACCGGCATCCATGTCGATCATGAAGATGCTGTCGCGTGACCAGCCCTGCCGCACGAGGTGTTCGAACATATCGACCGTTTGCAGGGTAGTGTTAATGTTACCGATCTGGGCATCGGTCGATTGGCGATAGTAGATCGCCGCTGGCCGATCCACCGGCAGGGGATCGGAGCGGTACGGGTCGTTTTCAGGTTGGGCCGGTCGGCGGTAGGTGATTTTCACCGGGTTCTCCTGTCATCAAAAAAACGCCCTGCTCCCGCGATTGAATACGGCAAGAGCAGAGCGTCATGGTGTACAATGCACTCAGCCCTGCGACGTGCTTTCCTCACTCGCGGGGTTAGCCGGGTCGGAGTGGTGAGACACTTCGGCTCGGCGATCAATGAACGAACTGCTTTCAGTGTACTGTGTTTCATCCAGGTACGCAACAATCTCCAGCAGCGAGCGATACAGGGCTTCTTTATTGATGCCATCATCAGGTTGGCTCCTGGCTTTGGGATCAGCTTTCAACGGCGGCCTCCTCGCTTTGCGGGTACTGAGCGATGGCTTGCAGGATGAAGTGCCGCGCCATGAACGAGCTGGGCAGATTCAGCCGTCCAGCGAGGTCTTCGACCACAGTGCGTTCCGCCTCCGTCAGCCGGATGGACAGGGTATACGTCCGCCTGGGATGAAGGGTTGGCAGAGTAATGGGCAGGGTCGCTTGCATCAGGTGATACTCCTCGTCTCACAGGTTTTCGTTCAGATTAGCACACATGGTCGGTTGAGCCGTATCAGATGCCTCTGTTTTTGACCTCAGATCCTTCTGATTGTGCATTGCGTCTCCTCCTGCGTCTCACACATCTACAGCCAGCGTAGCACAGCGCCGCCACCGGACCTCTGCAATATTCCAGTTCTGAGTTGGTAATCCAGCGGTTTGCCGAAGCAATATTTCAGCCGGGTGCTGGAACCAAAAATGCTGGTCCTTCATCAGGTGGGGCGTCGCGTCTCACCGATGAAACCAGCATAGCAAAGTCACTTGCCGCCACCTGACGAATTTTACAGTTTCAGCCCGCCAAAACTGGCAAATGCCGAGTCAAAATTACAGAAAGCGCGGGAAAAGTGGATATTTGGGGGAAATGTCGAGGGTTGGGCTACGGCGCTACATTTCCCAAACATCGGATGCCGGGAAACCGATCCTTCACAGCGTTGAAGAGAAGCTCGTCAGCCGTCCAGAACTCACAGGTGAGCGCTTCGCCAGTGCCAGATATTGCGCGTCATAGGCGCGTGGACGGTTGTATTGCTCGGCCAGTTCATACGCCGACTGCAAGAGAGCATGGTCTTCATGGAACTCTACTGGATACACAAGCAATCGAGCAAGCATCCCGCGTCACTGCTCATGGGTGATACGCTGTTGAAGGACCACCTTGCGCACCACAGTGGTAATTTGTGATTGAAACTAATGTCATTTCCCTTACTTCCGCCATTTAACGCAGAAGTGTAACCATATCAAATATTAGCAATAACGTTATTATGATGAAGCTGATAATAGTGTCCTCGACTTGCCATCAACTCATCATGTGTGCCTTGTTCAACAATTTGTCCATCTTTCAAGCAGATAATCTGATCCGCATTGATGATGGTCGATAGCCGATGCGCAATGACAATTCGCGTACAATCCAATTGACTGAGGTGGGTATCGACCCGCGATTCTGTAGCAGTATCCAGATGACTGGTAGCTTCATCCAACAGCAAAACTGTCGGTTTATGTAGAATGGCGCGCGCAATAGCAACCCGTTGACGTTGCCCGCCGGAGAGCTTCGTTCCGCTTTCACCGACAATGGTTTCATAACCCATTGGCATCTGCATAATATCTTCGTGAATGGCGGCGTGTTGTGCGGCTTCCATGATTTTTTCGAGCGATGTTTGCGGTTTATAAAAACTGATGTTGGCGCGCAACGAGCTGTTAAATAAAAAGTTATCTTGCAGCACAACACCGAAATGTTCACGAACAACTTCAGGATTGAGGCAGCTTGCGGGATGGTCATCATAGTAAATCTCGCCAGATGTCGGACGATGGAGTCCGACAAGTAGGGCTGCCAGGGTAGATTTTCCCGATCCAGTTGCACCTACAAGTGCAATTTTTTCGCCCGCGCCAATAATCAAGGAGATATTCTGCAACGTATCTGGACCCGATGCTGTATAGCGGAAACTGACATCTTCGAGACGAATATTGCCTGCAAACGATGTCAATGATACCGGATTGTCAGGCATATAGTCGGCTTCGGTGTCCACAACATCCGCAATACGACTCAAATACGTGCCAATCAGTTGCATCTGTTGTCCTGCATTGATAAAGGCACTGATTGGCAATAGAAAACCACTTGCCAGCGCATTCCATGCCAGCAATTGTCCCAGACTAATCTGCTGGTTGAGGACAAACCACGCGCCAAACCACAACAAGATTAATGGCGAGAACAACCGCAACGCGCTCATCAACAACTCGACTGCACCGGTCAAGGTATTGCGTTGGATGCCTAGGTGCAACTCCTTAAAGAACAAATCAGTCCATTGATTGTAAGCCATCGTCAAGCCGCCAGACGCCTTAATGGTCGCTATCCCATTCAAAACTTCGACCATGTAACTCTGCGCCTGCGCTTGTGCGTTGACGTGCTGTTGATTGAGGTGGCCAACACGGCGCATGGTACTCAAGAGAATGACAGCTTGTAATACTCCGAGACTCAGCGTCGCCAGCGCAAACGGGATTGATAAGGTCATCAAGATGAGTAAGTAAGAAAGGGCGAAGAGCGCATCGAAAAGCACGTTTAACACGCGGTTCGAGAGCATCTCTCGAATTAAAACATTGCTGCTCACGCGCATCAACAAGTCTCCAGAAGCGTGCTGTTGGAAAAAGTAATATGGGAGACTCAACAAATGCTCGAAGAAACCGAGCATCACTTGGGTATCCAAGACGATTTGCAAGCGCATCAGCAACAGTAAACGCACCGCAGTGATGATGCCTTGCATTAACAATGCCAAAAATAAGCCAAGTCCTAGGATCATCATGAGATTGAATGCACCAACAGGCAACGTTTCATCTACGAGAACTTGCGTCAGCGCAGGGATGCTCAGGCCAACTACTTGCAACCCTAGCAGAGCGATCACGATCTGTAACAAGATAGAGCGCGCTTGGGGCACAGTGAACAAATAGCGCAAATAGCGCCACCAAAATGGTTGTGGCTTGGCACTGATCTTGTGTAAGGTGTTGCCGCGTTCAAGTGTGATGACGATGCCTGTGAACGCCTCGCGAAACGCTTGGATCGACACGCGCCGCCGTCCCTGCGCCGGATCGATGATGTCAGCGCCGTTCGCATGTATTTTTTCCAGCACTACGAAATGATTGAAATTCCAGTGAATGATAGCAGGCAAAGGCAACTGAACCACATGATGCAACTCCGCGCGATAACTTCTGACGCGCATCCCGAGCTGACGCGCTGCTTGGGTGATGGTTCGCGCTGTGACACCATCACGCCCGATGTTGCACATCTCGCGCACATCTCTGACACCAACATCATATCCGTGATAACGCGCTATCATCGTCAGAGTCACTGCGCCGCATTCGGTCGCGTTCATTTGTAAGATGACAGGAACCCGTCGTCGCAAAAAAGACAGCATCTTCATTCCTCAGCTTGGGTGTTCATTCGTAGAGTGTGCCGAGCAAGGGCAAATACGCGCCAAGCGCCCGTTGATCTTGAATAAAAAAGAGCGGTGTATCCAAGATGATCCTTTGATCTAAAACCAAGCGCGTTCGAACGCTATCCTCCACTGTGATCTCTATGATCTGTGCGACATCTTCTCCATTCTGGAACAGAGCTTGCCCTACCGTCAGCGCAGTTGCTGGCAGACCGACCGACAAAACTGATTGTGTCACTGCTTCATTGCTTTCCATAGTCTGGATATTCTCGGTTTCTAGCACCCGCACAGGCGTATACAACGGGATTTCGATCGACAGCAACAACGCACTCACGCTAAATACCAGCCCACACAGTATCCACAATCCTACAGTCCAGCGCGGGTTGAGATGCGGCGGAAACACCTGATCTTGGCGTTGTTCCCAATGTGCTTGCAAAGACTCTTGCCGGAAGAGGCGACTCCTGAAAAGTTGCGAGTGTGCATTATTCTCTCTTGTTTCGTTTACGTTGTGTTGTGTTGCATCGTCCATAAATAGCCATCCTCTAATGTCGGTTGCACCGCTTGCACGTTCGTGGGCAATGCCTCTCCCAGTACACGATATGCCATGCCCTCGGCCAGTTGACGCGAGGAGACAACCTTGAGATTCTGCGGCGGCGTGCCATCCTGCAATACTATTTCCCCGACTTTACCCGTTGCGATCTGTGCTAATGTGCGTGGTTCGTCATAAAACAAAATTTGCCCTTGATTGAGGATTGCGACAGTACGGCAGCTCTGGCTGACGTCTTCAATGATATGTGTCGAGAGCAGGACGATGCATTCGGTTGCAATTTGCGCCAGCGTGTTGCGAATTCTCAGACGCTCTTCAGGATCAAGACCGGTAGTCGGCTCATCGACAATGATGAATGCGGGTTGTCCTAGCAAAGCTTGTGCGATACCGACGCGACGTTTCATCCCGCCAGAAAAAGTACCGACCGGACGATTTTGATCATCCGTAAGGCGCACAATCTCCAACACGCGATCCACTTCTGCGTCAACTGCATCGAGATGTTTGAGGCCGGCAATGAAACGCAGGAATTCGTGCGCTGATAATTTAGGATACATCCCGATATGTTGTGGCAAATACCCCAACTGCGCCTTAACCGCCTGCCGTCCCGTGATAGTACTCATATCCTGCCCTAGAATACGCACGCTTCCGCTACTTGCTTGCAGAATCCCTGCTAGAATGCGTATCAGCGTCGTTTTTCCCGCGCCATTCGGTCCCAAAAGCCCAATCAATCCCTTATCGAATTGTAAGCTGATGCCTTTGAGAGCGTGCTGCTCCTTGCCATAATATTTATGCAAATCCTGAATGTCGATCATATTGTTTCCTTAATGAAGCCATCCATTACTGCGTGCGATTAAGTCGAACGACTTGCAGTGCGAACAGGAGCGCGATTTCGCCCACGCCCGCGAACAAGGTCAACAGACGAGCCAGCAGGCTAGTGTCGGCACTATCGCTAACCTGTATGATGGTTTGCAGCGCAAAATCGATCATCACCGGGCGCGCCGGATTAAGATGATAGAGCAACGCATTATCAAGGTTCGAGAACGCAACCAGCAAAATCACCATGCTGATTACAACTGCCAGACTAAGGTAAAACGCGCTGCGTCGCGATTTGAGATTGACCGTGAATAGCGCGACGAAAACTGTATTGATACAAGCCACAGCGCTGACGTTCACCAACCACGCTGAAAGAATCGGTTGGATGTTGAATGGACTGATAATTACCCACCATGCGACGCCAGCTATGACTAACAGAACCAGACTCGCTAGCAGAGCGGTCAGCAATAGTGCCATACTTTTTCCCGCTAGATACGCCACATTACTGACAGGCAACGCACGCAACAATTCTTGCACTTCATGCTGATGATCGCGGGCGAAGCTATCCGCCAGCACGAGCGGCAAAATGAAGCTGACGAAAATGTGCACAATCGGGAAAATCGTGAATAGTGTGAGCGTCGAAGCTTGGCGCAACTCCGCTGTGATCAAATCGGCATTGATTGGAGTCGATGTCAGGCTCATGTAGCCGATCAGGACCACGCTCATCACAATCGTCGCAATCAACACACTGCGCTGTCGCCAATTCAAGATCAAATCAAATTGTGTGAAGGTGCGAATACTCGTAATCATAAAACCCCTTTATTGAGGAGGTAAATCAAGTTGGCGTGCTGCTAGCCGCGTTCGGTTATGATATACTCTTCTTGCGTTAGCAGCGTAGCAGACCACATTAGCAGGAAGAATGCCAGCGCCAACACCGTCAATCGATTGACTATCATCAAGGCTTGACCGGATGTACCCAACTCCGGCAAAAACAGATGCATACTGTAGAGATAGGGTGCAAAGCCTAAAATCAGCGTGCCATACTGCCAGAACGCGCCCCAGATCAAAATGACCAGCCCAACGCCAAAGACAATCTGGCGCGTGACCAGAGTCACGAACAACCCCAGACTCGCTAGCAGCAACATTCCCGGCAACCACATCAGCACGCCGGATACCAAATCGATCTCGGTATCGCTGATGAGGGCAAGCACACTATGCGAGATGACACCTAAGAGTACATATAAAGATACCAGCAACACAAAACGCACAAAAATGAGCGTACTAAGCGCGTAGGGCATAGTCAACAATAATTCCATCGCCGGGTCATCATCAGGCGAGAACAAAATTGCCGAATGAAACCCCGCGCCAATGCTGATTGCCCCTGTTAATACCCATTCAGGGGGCAGGTTCGCCACGAATTCCCAATCAATTTCGACGATGCCCCCTGCGAGAATCAACCACATGATAGTCATAATCGCGATTGGAATTGATTTGTTCAATTGTTCCCAGTGCATTCGCCACAACAAGGGTTTTGAGAACGGCGCAACGACGCGTCTCCATTGAGCGTATGCCAATGTGCCGCTGATGCTTAGCACGCCCAAGAGGGCGTAGGCAATGTTCTGTACACGCTCTGGTTCTGTCGAGAGTGCTTCTCCCCAATCGCTGCCAAATCCCATCCAAACGATGAGCACAGCACTAACAAGTACAAAAAATGGTGCATATCGGGTGAACATCAACACGTTGGTCCCTCAAGTGTGAGAATTGAGGGCACGCTTTGCGGGTTAGCGAGACGCAACAATTGGTATCCAATGCCCGCTAAGCCCATCATGAGTCCCGGTGTCTCAACACCTGTCGGCGTACCACACGCCCAATGATCCGCCATATCTTCCAGAATCAGCGACCCAAGACGAGTAATGTCTTCCGCATTCACTTGATCCGGCAGAGAAGACATGCTACTCGCCGCTAAACCGACAAGTGCTGCCTGCTCCTGCTGATACTCCTCGGTATCGTACCAGGTGGCGCGATAGGGATACTTCTTCTCGCCTTTGTAGTGAGGGACGAAGCGGCGATCTTCGGTGAAGTGCTGTGCATAGCGATTGGTGATGCCGCTCCACTTCCAATGCGGGAACGCACGCAGAATCTCCCACTGCGGACGGGCACTATCGACCATCTCGCGCAGCTTCTCAAGCTCAGCCTGCGACCAGTGGAAGCGCGTGCCATCGCCCCAGCGGAACACATAGGATGAGGTTGCGCCGTCGCGCCAGTGGACGATGACTTCGCGCTGCACCTCATTAACCGGATTGCAGGTAATGTGCGTCGCCAGTGCCTCGAACAACTCGCGCTGCTTGTCGCGGGGTACATCCTCCCAACGAGCAATAATCATATCCAGCACCGGACGCGATTCGAGAAGTGTGTGCGTTTCACGCTTACCTGATTCCAGTTCAGCCAGTTCGGATTGCAGTCGGGCGATCTCGCCTTCCTTTGCTGCATAGCTGGTTTCCAGATTCCGCACCATATCGGCATGTTGCAGCATCTTCAGGTTTTCCAGAATGGCAGCTTTCGCCCGTTCAGCGGCGCGAATCTCGTTGCGGATACGTTGCAGTTCATGGTGCCCGCTTTGCTGCGTGGCATCCAGTGCCTTCTGCCACGACGCATCATCAATGGTCGTTGCCTTCAACCGTTCCAGCAGCAGATCGTTGATGACCTGATCCATGCGCGTTGCCTTCACGCTGAACACCATGCTCTTGCGTGTCCGGCGGCGTTGGCGGCACGAGTAGTGGTAAATCTGGTTGTAGCTGTTCCAGTGCGTGTGCATCCTGTCGTAACGTTCGCCGCCATGATCGTCGGTGAAGATCAACCCGGTGTAGATGGGCGGTGGTTCCTCCCGATTTTCTTTATCATGGCGGGTATACGCCCGGTAAGGCTGGTAGTTGGGATTGGGATCGCCAAAGAAGTCTGTGTTGGAGACAGCGTTGAAGGCGAACATAAACGCCCCCTCATCGACAATCGGCTCGTGGTTATGGAACTGCACGATTGCGCCACGATGCACCCAGTGACCGATGTAGACCACATTGGTGAAGACGTTTTTCAGCGCACTCTCCGATGGCATCAGTCTACCTGTGTGCGGTGAGCGAGTGATGGCTCGCATATCGGTGCGAAAACCGCCCGGTGTCATCTCCGCCATCGCTTCTGGCTCAGGGTAGAAGGGGCCGTTCTCCTCGATGTGCAGGTAGGTCTGCCGCAGGTTGCGATTGTAGTCCTTGAACAGCTTGAAGTAGGCGCGGATAACATCGGCACAGGGCGTGAACTCGACATATTTGCGATAGTTCGGGTTTCGGCTGCCGTCGGGCAGCTTCTCACGCAGATCAGCCATGTAGCCGACCATCACGCCGCGTCCGTCCCACAATCCCTGCTGGCTGATGTGCGCTTTGCTCCGGTGCAAGCGTCCCTTGATATGGTATTCAAGGAAGTCGGCGGCGTGCTGCGCTTCGTCGCGGAACATCTTCATATGATACGCACCCATCGTCGGGTGATTGAAGTCGTAGATCATGCGCGGTGTCATGATCCGCACCTGATGCCGCTTGCAGATGTCGATGAAAATGTTGGTCTGGATCTGCGTCACGTCACGGAAGAAACGGTCTACGTCCTGTGAGGCGACCAGCCCGATCTGCCCGGTTTCGATCAGCTCCAGCAGATGTGACATGCCGGGGCGGTCTTTCAGTTTGGTCGAGCCGCTCACGCCCGCATCCATGTCGATCATGAAGATGCTGTCACGTGACCAGCCCTGACGCACCAGATGCTCGAACATATCGACCGTTTGCAGGGTGGTGTTGATGTTGCCAATCTGGGCATCTGTTGATTGGCGATAGTAAATCGCCGCTGGCCGATCAACGGGTAAAGGATCGGCGCGGTAGGGATCGCTTTCAGGTTGTTCAGGTCGGCGGTAGGTTACTTTCACCGGATTCTCCTGTTCATGAAAAACGCCCTGCGTTCTGGCGAGTGGTTGCACAGAAGCAGGGCGTATGGTTTACAATACGTCTCAGCCCTGCGTAGTGTCACTATCACTCGCCGGGTTAGGCAGGTCGTCGAGTGCCACCTCGTCGGCCTGTCGTCCATTTTGGGTCGAATCAGACTCAGTGTACTGTGTTTCATCGAGGTACGCAACAATCTGCAGCATAGATCGGCACAATGCCAGGGTGTTGATACCGTTATTCAGTTGTTTGTCTTTCGGTGCTGCTTCAGGCGTCAATCTCACTCTCCGCTGATGACTGCTGGCTGTGGAAGGCGACTGCTTCCAGGACAAAATGGCGTGCCAGTGTTGAGTCGGGCAAATTCAAGCGCCGCGCCAGAGTTTCAATCGCCTCGCGTTCGGCATCCGTCAGTCGCATGGAAAAGATGCGCTCGCGTTTGGGCTGTGGCTCCGGCGGGAGCGTACTGCTGTGCTGGTTCATATGTGCGTCTCCTCGTGCTACGTGTTCACAATGCCAGCATAGCAAACTGCCACACCCCGCCCGCTGTAAAATTACGGAAACCGGCTGCAAATTTACGCGAAGCTCGATTTGAGGGTGAAAATGCAAAAATGCTGGCTATTTCATTGGTGAAACTTGATGTCACACCGACAAAGCCAGCATATTAGAGGGGGTAGGTACGACCCGTGAAATCCTTCAGTTTCGCGCCAGCAGTTTTACGTGATTGCAAAGCAGTTTTTCAGAAATGCACTATTCGGTGTCTAATTCGACGTTTCCAAGCCAGCGTATACTGGTGAAACGGTCTTTGACCGCATTGAATAATCGCTCATCCGCTGACCAGAACTCGCAGGATAGACGCTCAGCGACCGCCGGATATTGAGCATCGTAGGCAGTGGGACGGTTGTGTTCTGTTGCTAACTCATAGCCTCGCTTGAGCAAGGCTTCATCGAAGTACAGTTCGACCGGATAACTCAGCAGCGTATCCAGCGCAGTCTGGGCTTCCTCTGGAGTCGCAAGCTCCCGATAAACCCACTTGCGCGTGACCGCAACGAGTTCATAGCGCAGCAGGGTGGGTGCAGCGAACTGTATATCCTGCTCACTGAGGTGTTTGAGTAACGTTTTGGCGTGTTGGGTATAGGCTTCAGTCTGTACTGTCGCCAGCAGAATCCCGGAATCCAAGACCGCGTAGGATGTCGGCATCGCGTTCCTCTCTGACTTCATTCACGAGATCGCTGGCTGTGGGTGTTCGTCCGCTGGCATCGGGACGCAAGGTGATGCGAGCAGCTTCGACCCGGGCCCACCACGCATCAAAATCGAACCTAGTGGTTTGAGCATCAGCTTCGCGCTCGATAAGCGCACGCACGCGCTTTCTGGCATCTTCATCTAACTGCCTGAACTTCTCGATGACTTCACGTTCAAGGGTATTCATATGCTTTATTCCTCGATTGATCGCTTACCTCTATTGTACCGGCTTTTTTGTGATGGAAACGACCGCTATCTTGCAGGTCTATTCGGGCTGAATAAGCTATAATGATTGATGCTAAGTAAATAAGACAATCAACTTTAACAAGATTGCCAAACAGGGGATGTTACGGTTTGTGCTTTGTGAATTCATTGTTGTCTCCAAATCGTGTA
>CAYVVZ010000089.1:0-12422 GCA_964455365.1 uncultured Anaerolineaceae bacterium
GCTGCTCTTATCGCATCAGCGTGTGGCAATGTAGGCCGAAGGGTTGCCACCTGCCCACAATCTGAAATGCGAAACCCTATTAAGAACCGATTCCAAAAAATCCAGTTTCCACTTGAACCTATCCGAAAAACGGTTCTTTGCATGAAGCCACTGGCGTGGTTTGCATGAAGCACGTCTCACGCAAAACAACCAAGCTTCAGGCCAGGATAGTTCGTAACGGGCACTTTGTTAAATACGTGTTGTAGGGGCAGGGATTGGTAGAACTGGCGCAGGATTTAACGACGCTCCGCAGCCAGCAGCACGCGGGAATGCACAGCCCGGTAGAGGGTGTAGGTTTTCTCGTGCCGGAATTGCAGGAACAGGTCTTTGGTGATGGTGAACTCTTCGCCATTCACACGAATCAGGAAGTTGTTCATGCGCTGGTTCATCTTCACCACGCGCTCCAATTCCCCGCTGATGGCCTCGACTTCGCCATGTCGCAAATCCGTACCCAGCCGCAGCCACTGCCGCGCAACCATGCCGACGAACAACGCATTCAGCATGGTGGAGAAAATCCCCAGAAAAATCCAGATTCCCTGCCCGAAGAACAGCATGGCAGTAGAGACCAGCGCGAAGGCGAAAAAGCCCCCCGTACCAACCAGCAGCGCACGAGATTGCAGGCGTTGCAGGCGCTGGCGCTGGTTGGCTCCCAGGCTGCCATTGCGGTTGGCTTGCAGGTCGCTGTCGTCAAATTGAAGCAAGGGCATCAGAGCTTCTGCGGAAGATGCATCAGTCATATGGTTGATTTCCCACGGCATGCATTTCGAGTAAAATGGGAGTCTACTGCTGAAACGGCGTGGCGCAAAGGATGACATTCGCCATACAAAAAACCACACATGGATCACTGGTGATGCGAGGGGGCTTGCGGTAGCATGGCAGTAGCGTTAAATATGGCTTAACGTACACGAACTGTAATTGACATTAAGTTAACAACTGCTTAAACTGAGTAGTATCCAGAAGCGAAGGGATTATGATCCAATGGATCAGCGCAAAATAGTTTCATCAATCCCATATCTTGAACGAAAGTCCTAAGCACGCGAGCGCCTACCACGCCGCGTGTTTTTATTTTGATCGGATTTTATGAAAGGGGTTCTGAGTAATGGATAACAGCATGATCGGCAAAATTCAGAAGGCGAAAGAATACGCAGAAGAGCCAGAGCGCGTGACGTTCCATACTCTCGTGCTGGAATTCACCGGGGATAACGACAGCTACACGGTCTCCCTGGGCGCGGATGGTTGGTCTTGCAGTTGCCACGGCTTCGAGAAATATGCCATCTGCCCGCACATCATGTCGCTAGAAAAAATCTTCAAGCCCATGCTCAAGCGTGATCCGCTGCCCTACGCTCCTGGTCAGAACATCGTCAGCGATGTGAAGAAGGCCAAGCGCTACAGCGAAGAACCGCACCGCATTCGCATTCTGTCTTTTGAAGCCAGCTTCCGTGGCGATAACAAAGATCACATCGTCCGTTACGATAATGGCAAGTGGGACAGCACCTCCAGCTACTTCCGCGCACACGGCATCGGTAAATTCACCATGGCGCTGGAACGCATGCTAGAAGGTATGGTTGAGCCAGTCCGCCAGCCGACCTTAGAATAATGACGCTGACCGATCCAATTCAAAATGCCGAAACGGGCAGTATGTGAGGAATCACCTGCCCGTTTTCCTTATATTAATTATTGGTCAGGGAAATTCAACGTCAATCAGATTCTTCTCCTCAAAGAATTGTAACTTCACCTCCATTGGCAGTTCGTAGAAGTTATCCATCTCCGCGAATGACCACATACCGAACGCCATGTAAATCTGTTCCAGATCACTACCGGCTTCCAACTGATCCAGCCAGCCCATATGGTAAGGTGCGGTCATCCGTGGCGCTTCCCCACCCGAGAGAAAATCTTCCGTGAATCGGTAGGCATCCATCGTCCGGGTCACGATATGGCTGGTCAGGAACGCGCCGTAGAACAGAGTCGGCTCGGGTTGTTCCAGCGCGTATGAATAGTTGGACAGGCTCTGATGGAAATACACAACGAGACGGCCTCCTGGTTCAGCATCCAAACCAAAAGTGTGTCCCGGGCTGCGATCTGAGTAAGCGAAGGAGCTATAGAGGGATGGATATGGCTGTGTACCCGCGAATGCCAGTCGGTAGGGTTGTTCTAGGAGGACGAAAGAGACACCCGACTGCGGACGGATAGAACGCACCACTGCGGGTATCAATTGAATATCTGACCGGGCAACATTGAGAAAGGTGTGCTGCCACGTAATCGGAAGTTCGATATTGTCGGCGAGGTACTGCTCGGCTTCTTCGGCAGAGATACCATAGACTTTCTGGTATGACAGCAAGAAATAAGTGCGCAGCCCTTCTACAACCATGCGCTCTCCGACTTCACTGAAGCGTGGCTGGGGACGAGCATAGATCGGAACGCCTCTCGCTTGCAAAACCTGTTCAATGGTGATCGTGCCGAGTTGCTGGGTTATAATTTCGTCTTGTATTAACGCTTCCCCATCTTCTGTCCCAGGCTCACCCGGAGTATCCACCAACCGTCGATAAGCAAGAGTCCCACCCTTCTCGTCTCGTACATAAGCATCGTGCTGCGGACTGTACTCATGGGTACTTCCCAGACTATCAGGTGCCAGATCTTCATTCAGGAACGATGTATCATCTTCCTGAGAGAACGTCACATTGCCAATTGCAAAACAAAGAACGATGAGCAGCGTACTATGTAAGAGCGTATTCTTGTTCAATAGAGCGACCATGATAGAACTTCCTGGACTAAGATTTGCTATTTTCCGTGCGTCGTGGTCGGATGAAACCAGGCCAGCGGCTTCACAACAATATGATTAGAGCTTCATTCGGCAAATTTGCAGAAAACGCATGTTGAGTTTGTGCTCCCACAACAAAAACCTCTCTGGCAAGTTTACACTATCATTATAGTAGCAATCCTCTAACAGATCATAAAGACTTACCCTTCGAAGGTATCTGCGAAGAAAGCGCCCATCTTGATCTAAGCGGACAGTATTTATGTCGCCTGGTGTGTGCTGCTGAGAGCGATATACATGTATTGAAGCTGAAAAACGAGATGTACAGTCGATTTCGATGCATCAGGTAATGCGAACACGGGCAGTGTGTGAGGAATCACCTGCCCGTTTTTCGTTTCCGCTACCTAATTCAGCCGGTTCAGTAACTGCTCCATGAAGTCATCCGTGATGAAGGAGCCTTTTTGCAGCACCATATCGGCACGGTTCTCCAGGAAGTTCCGCTCTTTTGCCGTCAGGTCTTTTGCCGTAACCACTACAATCATGATGTCCTTGAGGTCATCATCCCCGCGAATGGCTTCGACCACACCAAAGCCATCCAATTCCGGCATCATCAAATCTGTGATAACCAGATCGGGCTTCACCGTGCGCACCATCTCCAGGCCAATTGCGCCGTTGTGCGCCAGGTAAACTTCGCTGTTCTTGCGCGATTCCACAATGCGGCTCATCAAGCGGGCAGCAGCACGGTTATCCTCAATGATGATGACGCGGCGCAGTTCGCCATCCATCTTTGCAACGGCTTCTGTGAGGTCAGCTTCCGGGATTGGCGCAGCCGTCGGCGCTTCCGACAGGTCGATTTGCTTCTGCCATTGGTCACCCAGGATCGTTTTCTCAACCGGGAGCGTATGCCCGGAACCATTGACTACCACCACATCATCCGGCTTGATGATGCCCTGCCGCACCATCTTGATGAGGCCAGCGAAGGTCACGCCTGTTGCGGGTTCCACGGAGATTCCATCCAGCTTTGCCAGCACGCGAATGGCGTTGAAGGCTTCTTCGTCGGTGGCGCTGAGGAAATGCCCGCCGTTCTCCTGGACGTAATCGAAGAGGATTTCGTAAGCGCGTCCGGGGTTGCCCGTTGCCAGCGTGACAATGATCGTCTCCGAATTTTCGATGGGCGTTGCCACGCGCTGCCCTCGCTCGAAGGCGCGTACCATCGGCGCACAGCCTTCTGATTGGATCATGCCGAATGCGGGGAGTTTCTTCACCAGGCCGAAGTCGCGCAGTTCACGGAATCCTTTGGATACACCTAACGGCCCCAGGCCACCGCTAACCCCCTGCAAGAACCAATCCGGGGAACGCCAGCGTTCACCACGTTCCAATTCGGAGCCGAGCTGTTCCGCGATTTCATAGGCCATCGTCTTCATGGCTTCGATAGCCGCAACGCTCTTGATCCCTTTATCCAGGAAGATTCCCTTGCTGCGGGCGAAATTGGCGGCAAGCTGCTTCGTCTGGTCATAGGTTCCGGTGGTCATGATGATCTCTGCGCCGTAAAGTGCCGCCTCGCGCATCTTCTCCACCGGGGTTAACTGCGGGAAAAACGCCCACACATGGATTCCGGCGCGGGCTGCATAGGCTGCGTAGGCAATCGCCACGTTGCCTGTACTGGCGATCACCACATCTTTGATACCCATCTCTTTCAATGCGGTAATGGCGACGGCTGCCTGCCGATCTTTGAAGCTGCCCGTCGGCCCCTGGCGCTCATCTTTGATGTACAGATGCTTCAAGCCCAGGCTGGCAGCGAGTGCTTCCGACTTGATGAGAGGCGTTCCGCCTTCTTGCATACTGACGAGGTTGTTGTAGTCATAAACGGGCAGTACTTCGCGGTAGCGCCATAACGACGCACGACGATCCTTGATCTCTGCAAGCCAATTCGTCAGGTCAAAATCTTCATTCTCGTAACGAGCCTCCACAATCGACTCGCCACAGTTGGGGCAGGCTCCTGTGAAATCACGCAAGTTCGTGATTGCAGCGCAATTGGTACATTCTAATGTGATAGTTTTGGACATGAGTTTTCCAGAAAGTGTTTCATCCGGGCATATGCAGTGAGTACTGAGGTGACTCGATCCTATGATCTGTAGCAAGTTATTGCTGGCACCATTGGGCAGGTGGCAGACTTCCTCATTATAGAGGTGAACTGTGCCGAGAATCACAGAGGTTTGTTTGAATATTGTCGTACTATTCACACGCTTTTGTGTGGCACGCAGAGCGAACCAGACTGCGGCGACCTGCACCACAATTCGCCAGGTGTGGCACGTGCAAAAACAAAAACGTAACAAAGAATTAAGAGTGCTGCAACCATTGCGGTAAATTTTGTTGTATACTCAGAATATAACGCAACGTTACTGACTGGATTGAACGCAATGAAACCTATTCTTCTGGTTGACCGACGGGATGGTTTTGCCCATGCACTGCAAACAGTACTGAATCACGCAGGGTACGATACTCTCACGGCAACAACCTGCGAAGAAGCAGCACTGATGGCAAGCCAGATTCCATTTACATTGATCATTGTGGGGGATGTGTTCGGGGGATTGTTGCGCAGCACGCAGAACCTGAAACAAAATCCCGCAACGCGTGATATTCCTTTGCTGCTGCATGCCGATGATTGGAGCGTGCATAACGAAGCCTTCTTACAGGCTTCCGCTGCGGATGGGGTGCTGCCGTATCCTTTGGCACAGCATGACTTGCTACAACTGGTTGCGGATTTTTTCCCGCCAATTGCCAGCTAGGTTTCACCCCATGAGCAGCTGGGTTGGTCATTGGATCAATAGCTGCCCCAGCGCGTTTCATTTCTCCCCTAAATCTTCCCCACTGCACAAGGGACGACCGGATTTCCCGTTATGCAGTGGGAGGATGGAAGGGGAAATACAAACAGAAACATGCCTCATCCTATGGAATCAAAAGCGCCCGCAGGTGCGAGCGCCAGGAAAAAAATGTGTCAAAAGAAGATTAAGTTGACATTAGAATAACAGGCCATTAGGTATATGTCAACAACCTGTTAAGAGAATCGGCACGAAATCGGAAGTCTTCGTGCAAGTTGTACAATGTTGTTGCAATTCATTCACATGCTCTTTTTGTACTTACACCATGACGGGTAACGCGATGACATTCCCCGCAGAAAAAGGAACCTATGTCCTGCTGCTTGCGCTGGATACTGCGACTCCGTTGCAGATTGGCAAACTGGGCGGGTTCGATTTCCCGGCAGGGTGGTATGCCTACGTGGGGAGCGCCTTCGGCAGCGGCGGATTGCGCGGCAGGCTCAAGCATCACTGTTCCCAGGTGAAGACACCCCACTGGCATATCGACTACATCCGACAGGCCGCAACGGTGCGCGAAGTCTGGTACAGCGCTAGCGACATCCGACAGGAGCATGAATGGGCAGCACTGCTCCTGTCGCAGCCGGGGGCAAGCATTCCCGCCCCGCGTTTCGGTGCATCGGATTGTACCTGCCCCGCACACCTGGTTCACTTCCCCAAGAAACCAGATGACCTGGCCTCTGAGTTGCTGTGTTCTGTGGTACAGTGCAGTGATTCCTAATGATGTCTGTTTAGAGAGTGGCACAAAATCCAGAGGTGAAACCATGAGCATTCCCGTCATATTGGATACGGATATTGGTTCGGATATTGATGATACCTGGGCGTTGGTGATGCTGCTGCGCTGCCCTGAACTTGACCTGAAGTTGGTGCTGACCGACACGGCTGATACGGTCTACCGTGCGAAACTAACCGCGAAGCTGCTCGAACTTGCCGGACGAAGTGAGATACCGATTGGCATTGGCATTCGGGGTGAAGCCAAACATGAGTATCAACAGGACTGGGTTGGTTCCTATGATTTGCACGATTACCCCGGCGCGATTCATGAAGATGGCGTGCAGGCGATGATTGATATGATCCGTACCTCGCCTGATCCGATCACGATTATTGGCATCGCACCTGCGCCCAACCTGGAACGCGCCCTGAAGCTCGCGCCAGACATCGCACCCAGGTGCCGCTTTGTGGGTATGTTCGGGAGTGTGGAACGCGGCTATGAGGAGGATAGCGAACCCATCGCAGAAACTAATGTGCGCGAGGCTGTTTCGGCGGCACAGGCAATCTTCGCGGCTCCCTGGCGAGAGATCATCATCACACCCCTGGATACCTGCGGCAAGGTGATTCTTCAGGGTGAATGGTATGGCAAGATCACTGAGGCAGATGATCCTGTATTGCAAGCCGTGATTGAGAATTATCGCATCTGGGCGGGGTTGGTTCCGTGGGTAGAAATCGAAGACTACACACAGCAATCTTCAATTCTGTTCGATACTGTCGCCGTATATCTCGGATATAGCCAGGATCTGCTGAATGTCGAGGAAGTGGGCTTGCGGGTCACAGAAGAAGGTCTGACCGTGCGCGATGACTCCGCAAAACCGATTCAAGTTGCACTTTCCTGGCATGATCTGGAAGGGTTCTACGATCATCTTGTTGAGCGATTGCTGTCCTAGGTTGCCGTAGTCGCAGGGCGCGCGCTCTGCTATACTCCGCACCCGTTGTGACTACTGAAACAAACAATCGGGCATCCTATGGATTTCATCACACCCTCCGAACACATTGACGGCGTGCAGCTTGTCAACTTGAAGGCTTTTGGCGACGAACGCGGACAATTCATGGAAATCTTCCGCCGGGAGTGGTTCCCGCAAGTGAGTTGGGAACGCACCCAGAGCAATCATTCCAAGAGCCGAGCCAATGTCCTGCGCGGCCTGCATTACCATTTTCATCAAGTGGATTACTGGTACGTGCCGCATGGTCACATTCGTGCCGGGTTGGTGGATTTACGCCCGCATTCGCCCACATATCGCGCTTCGCAAGTGGTGGAACTCAGCGACGAATCCCCTATGGGTTTGTTCATCCCGATTGGGGTCGCGCATGGCTTTTACGCACTGACCGACTGCACATTGATTTACTTCGTCAACAATTACTACGACAGCACCGACGAATACGGAGTCGCCTGGGATGATCCGGCACTGGGGTTGGATTGGGGCGCGGAAGCTCCGCTGATTTCAGGACGTGACGCGAATAATCCGCGCATGGATGCCCTGCCCGCCGATGCCATCCCACAGCCCTGATGCCTATTTGGGGAACTTGTACGGTATACTATCTTTGGGACGGAAACGGTTTACGGACATCGTGCCGCCAAAAAACCACAGACTCAACGGCTCGATGTCTACGACACATTTCACGGTCGATGTCACTAAAATGTACAGTAGGGACAACACCTGTGTTACCCGCCTATGGTTATTTCGGACGAGGCAGGCCTCGTCCCTACAACAGGCTCTGTCAAGACACGAAAAGACTTACAATGACCCTGATAATATTCCCGGACAAGCCTTGCTAGCCTCCTCCTTGAGAATCGGCGAGGGGGTTGGGGAGTGGCTAAAAATGCCTGGTTCTGATCGTAACACTTTTATTTACAAACACGCTCTGATTATTCGTGGCTGCGTTTGGGCAGCAGCAAGGCCACCAATCCCGCCAGCGCCACCGCCAGCGCCACGAATTGGAACGTCAAGCCCAGGCCAATCTGATCAGAAACGATGCCAATCAGCAAACTGCCGAGCGCACCAGCCCCGAAGATGAAGCCCAAAATCGAACCAGACGCGAAGCCCTTGCTGCGCGGAATCATATCCTGTGCCAGCACAACGATGATGCTGTGTGCGCCGCCACTGAATCCCCCGGCGAGAACCGCCAGCGCGAACGCTGCCATGCCATCCAGGTGGGGCAGGAAGAAAAACGCCGGAGCCGACAGCACCATGCTGCCCATCACCACATAGCGCCGATCAAAGCGATCTGCCAGATTGCCCATGACCACACCAGAAATCCCGGAAGCCAGCCAGAAGAAGCTGGTAATCAAGCCATACTCAGCGGGTGACCAGCCTTTTTGCTCGAACAACACCGGGATGAAGTTCACCGAGCCAGGATTGGCAAGGCTGCGCAGCAGAATCATCCCACCCAGGACAAGGAAAGGCAGCAAGACGATGGGCTGTTTCTGGATAGGGGCATTTTTTGTGGCGGATTCTGGTTCAGGGTCGTGCCGTTTGGCGGCAGGAATTCCGTAGGCTAAGAAGGCGATACTCGGCACCGCTGCCAGCGCCATGAAGAAAATCGGAGATACATTCGCCGGGAAGCTGCCTGTGCTGGGAAAGCCGATGACATCCACGAAAGCGAGCAGCGAACCCCGATTCGCCAGATCAAGCAGCAGCCCAACCAGCGTGGGACCCAGTGCCAACCCCGCCTGACCCAACAGGAAGAAGTATGACATGTTGGTTGCCACGCGGCGTTCATCTGCTTCGGCGGCATGCAATGACCCTACTGGATGCACCGCACCGCTGCCTAATCCCATCAGGACGTAGGGAATGAGCATGATGAAATAATTGCGCGTGGTGATTGCCAGCACCAGCGCCAGCATAAAACAGGCTACTACCCAGGCCAACCCACCTGCACCAATCCAGCGCCCCCCGGTGCGATCTGCCCGGATGCCGAAGAAGGGCTGGCTGAATGCTCCTGTAAGCTGCGTCATGCTGACGGCAAAGCCGATTTGCGTGTTGCTCATCGGTAGCAGGGTACTGCTCAAAAAGGTCAGCAGCACAATCCCGCTGCTCATGAAGATGTCATTGGTGAGGTGACCAATCCCCACTGACCAGAAACTGCGTTTACGTGGAAGATACACGGGAACTTCGCCCCTCTTGCTGAATCGACAAACAGGCGTTAATCATGCCGCGCCGGGGGAGTTGTGTCAAAAACCAATGTGTGCCGCGCAGTTGCTACGAATGCTCATCCACGCTTTCGTCAATCCAGGCCAGATACTCTGCTGATCCGGCGATGATGGGAACGGCGGTGATTTCCGGCACATCGTAGCTGTGAACTTCTTTCACAGCAGGAACCAACCGCGTTTCAAAGATGCTGCGTTTGGTCTTTGCCAGCAGCAGAATCTCAGCATCCTGGCTGAAGCTCCCTTGCCAGATGAATGCTGAGTTCATCGGCAGTTGATGCACGCAAGCGGCAATGCGCTCTTCAACCAGCTTGCGCGAGATGCGTTCAGCTTCTTCTGCGGACGATGCGCTGATAATGGCCATGATGTAGGTGAAGGATTCCATGAGGCAGTTCTCTACGGTTTGGGAGCTTTCTGGAAGCGCTCGCGGATATAGACCATCGGAACATAGCAGAGCAAGAACACCGCAAACCCACCCACGCCAACGAGCAATGCTCGGTCAGGTTCGGATTGGCTGATGTACAGCCCCAACGCGCCGAAAGCCAGGCAAATCGTGTAGAGGATCATCAATGTCTGGCGCGAATCAAACCCCAGTGTCAGCAAGCGATGTGACGTGTGATCGCGTCCGGCTTCGGCAGGGGAACGCCCTTCCGCGATTCGCGTCCAGACAACCAGATTTATATCGAAGATTGGCAGCGCCAGCACCAGCACCGGGACAATCCAGGCGGCAACCTGCGGAATATTGGTCAGATCAAGCTTGATGGCAAGAGTCGCCAGCAAGTAGCCCAGCGGCAGCGCCCCCATATCGCCCATGAAGGTACTGCTCGGCGCAAAATTATAGGTCAGGAATCCCAATGCGCTGCCGAAGATGGCAGCCGCCAGCAGCGAAACCAGTATCTGCCCCTGCGTGATCGCAATCAACAAGAAGAAACCCGCTGCAATCGCGGATAGGCCAGCCGTGAGGCCATCCATATTATCCAGGAAATTCGTCGCATTGGTCAGCGCCACCACCCACACCAGCGTAATCGGCACATCAAGCAGCAGCGTCCCGGTAATGTCGAAGTGAATGCCAGAGAGAATCAGCACCACAGCCGCGACAAATTGCACCAGGAAACGCAATCGCCAGCTTAAGTTATAGCGATCATCAATTGCGCCAATGACGGTGAGTAAGCCCGCACCCGCCACAATCGCCATCAATTCGCGGATATGCTGCGGCGGACTGAAGAGCAGCACTGAGAGCGTCAGCCCCAGGTAAATCGCCAAACCGCCCATCATGGGTTTGTGGTCTTTGTGAGTCTTGCGCGGGGCATTGGGTTTATCCACCACCCCCAGGCGCATCGCAATCTGCCGGGACAAAGGGGTGAGTCCCAGGGAGGCCGCAAAACCGAAGATCATAATGGGTATGTACTGTAATGTCGCATCCATGCGCGAAAGTATAACGATGCGCATCCCAAACGCACAGGGGCAAGAGTGGGCTGAAGCCGGAAAGCTAGCAGCGCAAATGCTCTCAGCACCCAGCACTCTGTACTCAGCACCCAGCACTCTGTACTCAGCACTCTGCACGCAACCTTCGTATATACCCGTTCAGTTCCTCATAGCGCTGTGATAAACTAAACAATGATTTGGTAAAAGGTATGCCAACTGAGGTTTCCATGAACGCACATGATCCGCACACGGAGCAGGCTGAACCCGTTGCAGAACGTCCCCCACTGGATGACGGCAAACCCTCCCCGGTGCTTATTATCTTCCTATTGATTCCCCTGCTGGGGATTCTGGTTGCGCTGCTGATGGTTGCGGCTGATATGCGTACACGTCAAACGGGGCTTCCGCAAGAACTGCCGCCTGAACTGGCTGGCGACGCGGCTTCGCTGGTGAACCAACCCGCGCCCGATTTCACCTTGCCGAGCTTAGAAGGCCCTGATGTAACCCTATCGGATTACCGGGGGCGCGTGGTCTTCGTCAACTTCTGGCAGACGACTTGCCCGCCCTGCATCGAGGAGCTGCCAGAATTCCGCGAGTTTTTTGCGGATCAAGACCCGGCGGAAGTCGCGCTGCTTGCGGTGAATGTGGATGAAACCCGGCAGACAATCGTAGATTTCTTCACAGAAAATAACATCGTCGGCATCCCGGTTGTGCTGGATGAAGACTCGTCTGTACGCCGCAGCTATGGCGTGATGGGGTATCCCGTGACGTTTGTGATTGATGTAGATGGTCAGGTGCGCTTCACCAAAATTGGTACCATGACCTATGATGAGATGGAAGATTACCTGGAACTGGCGCAGACCACAGATCCCAGCGTTGGGGGATAACCCACTATCACATGGGACATTTCGCTGCGTAGGTGTCCACAACCAGCCGAGGCCACACCCGTTGGGACATTATTTCTTGGCTCATGTATAGAAAGAGTGAGTTGATGGCAGGGTTCTGGTATTGTTAGCGGGCACGATCTATCGTGCCCCTACAATAGGCTCTCGTAGGGGCATGGCCTGCCATGCCCATCATTCCGTGTAACTTGACCGTTTTCACACTGTTAACAGATGAGCCTATTTCTTCTATGACCAATGAATCGCCCCATAGCTGTCAATAGCTGTCAAATGAAGCGTTCTTCTCGCAAATGCATGGCGGGTGTAGGGGCGTGTCCACGACGCGCCCGGTGTGGTGTCAGCGGGTTCGACGTGATCGAACCCCTACGAGAAACAACATTGCAACGGCACGATGTCTACGACACTTTTCACGGTCGATGTCACTAAAACGTACAATAGGCGGACAACGCAGGTGTTACCCGCCGTAGGGTTGTAGGGATTGTGTCCCCCTCCGTCGCTAACGCGAC
>CAYVVZ010000090.1:0-11840 GCA_964455365.1 uncultured Anaerolineaceae bacterium
AGCCAGAAAGCCCCCTCCCTAATGCGTTGGGGAGGGGGTTGGGGGTGGGGACAGTCGTGCGACACATTGCTGTGTCCGCTGGCGACCCAGCGGGTCGCCCCTACATTCTCCATGTTTCCTTGTGAAATTGCATCATCATGCCCCTACGAGCGCGGTGATGCAGCTTCACAACTAGAGACGAGAATCTGACACCTGACAACTTAAAACTCAGAACCAAAAACCAATGACCGAAAATCTCTCTGCCCTCATCCCCAAACTTGCCAGCCACCACCTACTCGTCCTGGGGGATGTAATCCTGGATGAATACATCACAGGCAAGGCGCAGCGCATGAGCCGGGAAGCGCCGATTCCCGTGCTGGAATTTCAATCACGCCAGCATATCCCCGGCGGCGCATCTAACCCGGCGAGTAATATTGTGGCGCTCGGTAGTTCAGCGCTGCAAATTGGCATCGTCGGCGCAGATGATACCGCGCAGCATTTACGCGATGCGCTGCAAGAACGCGGCATTGATACCAGCGGCCTCATTACCTGTGCGGAAAAACCAACTACGCTCAAGACTCGTATACTGGCACAGATGGGACTGCGCTTTCCACAGCAGGTTGCGCGGGTGGATACGCTCTCGCGCACAGAGATTGATGCTGCCACCGAAGCAACGGTGCTGTCGATGGTGGGGCAGCATCTGGCGAAAGCGGATGCCCTGCTGGTATCCGATTATCGCAACGGCTTGCTGACAAAATCGCTGGTGGATGCTGTGCGCGAACGGGCGCAATCCGCCAACGTGCCCCTGTTTGCCGATGCACAGGGAGCGCTGGAAAAATACCAGGGTTTTGATCTCGTGAAGTGCAACGCAGATGATGCAGCAGAAATGTTGCGCCGTGATCTTGTTAGCGACACGGATTTTGCAGACGCAGCAACCGAACTCTGCAAGGCACACGAACTGCGGGGGGCGATGGTCATCACACGCGGCGGAGATGGAGCGACTCTTGCAACCGCTGCTGGCGATGTAGCACATATTCCTGCACCGCGAGTCAGTGATGTGTACGATACAGTTGGCGCGGGGGATACCTGGATTGCCGTTGCGACTCTGGCACGAATCGCCGGGGCGGATTTCCGGGATGCTGTGCGGCTGGCGAATTATGCCAGCGGGATTGTTGTGCAGCACCTGGGCAATTACACCCCATCACCGGAAGAATTGTTGCGGGCGGTTACAGAGGCATAGTGAGAACAGCAAATACTAGCGCAGCTTTAGCATCTATTGCGGAAAAAACGCAAATTGTGCTAGTGTTATTGTAGGCCAAGTGGAAAGTGTTGGTATCAGATGATTCCGTTTCGCGTTGTGGGTAAAGATGATTTCCGCCCCTATGTGACCTTCTTCCTGACGATTGCAATTTTGCTCGTGTTCTTCTGGGAAGTGGCGCTCACACTCAATGGCGGTCAACCGATTGATGCATACCTGAGTGATTACGCCTTCGTCCCCTGCGAAATTGGGCAGCAGCCCATTGGGGAGATTGCAGTCGATGGTGTGCGGGCGCTGTTCATGACCACCAATTTCCTGACGATGTTGGTGAACTTCATGTTCCTGTGGATTTTTGCGCCCTCTGTTGAGAAGTTCATGGGTAGCAGACGATTCCTGAGCTATTATGTGACCGTTGGCGTGGGTGGCTATCTCTTCAGTTCCCTGCTTGGCGGCGGTAGTTGTGATCCGCTGGTGGGACCCAACAGCGCGATTGCTGGTGTGATCGCGGCCTTTGTCTTCCTGTATCCCACGCGCAAGATCGAGACGCTGATTCAGCCGTTGTTCTTCCGCCGTTTCGATTTTCCGGCATTTTTCTTCGCCATTGCCTACCTGGCAATTCAATTCCTGGAACAAGGTGAAGGCCCTCTCAGCGGCAATTTTGCTCCGGTCTGGGATGAGATTGGCGGCTTCTTGCTGGGCTTCATTATCATTTTCCTGT
Source organism: uncultured Anaerolineaceae bacterium (assembly GCA_964455365.1). Taxonomy (GTDB): domain Bacteria; phylum Chloroflexota; class Anaerolineae; order Aggregatilineales; family Phototrophicaceae; genus JAUZRW01. The sequence goes on from CAYVVZ010000090.1 coordinate 1,956, forward strand.
GGACGGCCTTCTTCAAACCTGCGCCGGAAGCAGATCCTTTTGAACACCTGGACGATTAGTTTCACGGATTAAGTCACATGATTTTACCAATGGGTACAACAGGCCGGGAACGATACCCGGCATATCTGACGATCTTCGTGATTGTCCTCAATGTTGCTATTTACATGCTGGAAGAACTCGTGTTGCGGGCGCAGGGGCAGGAAGGCTTCTTGCAGATTCTGTCCCAGGTGACGTTCAACGTCTGCAAAGTAGGGACTGATCCGCTGCCGCATCTGGCGCTGACCGGGCTGGCGAGCATGTTCCTGCACGCGGGTATCGCCCATATCCTGGGCAATATGTGGTTCTTGTGGATTTTCGGGCGCAAGGTGGAGCAGTACTTCGGGCGCGTCTGGTTCCTGGTCTTCTATGTCGCAGCCGGATATATGGCGATTGTCGGGCATATTTTGTTCGGTGGCGTGGCCTGCAACACCGTAACCGATGGGTTGCTGGTGGGTGCTAGCGGCGCTGTTGCTGGCGTGATGGGTGCGTTCTTGTTCCTGTACCCCATGCAGACTATCAACATCGCTGTATTGCCGATGATGAACTTCAAAGTTCCGGCGCTGTTCTTCCTGGTCTTCTGGTTCGCCAGCGACTTACTGAACGGCATCGGCTGGGCAGGCGGTGATGCAGATGCAGTGGCGCACTGGGCGCATATCATCGGATTTGCATTCGGCTTTGGGATTGTGTTCCTGACGACGATGCTCTTCAAACCCGCGCCAGAACCCGATCCTTTTGCTTATCTGGACGAATAGTCACACGAACTGGTTGCAGCCGAAGCTGTTGCAACCAGTCTCCCCCGATTGATCCGGCCTGCATTTTTGCGTCGTTTGATTGACAACGGGTAACACGTTGGGTGTCCACAACCAGCCGAGGCTAAACTCGTTGGGACATTATTTCTCCAATGACCAATGTTGAACCTCTACAGTTGGGCTTGCATAGAAAACAAAAAACGGGCATGAGATTTCCCATACCCGTTTGCGTATTGTGTTGTTGCGTTTTTAGCTCAGGAATTGATCCATGCGTTCGATGATCGCCGTAGCGAATTCGCTGGTCTTCACTTCCTTCGCGTCTTCCATCTGGCGGGCGAAGTCGTAGGTTACGATCTTATCCGCGATGGTGGCTTCATAGGCTTTGGTAATCAGGTCAGCGGCTTCGAACCAGCCCAGGTGTTCCAGCATCATCACGCCGCTGAAGAGCAGTGAGCCGGGGTTCACTTTGTCCAGATTGGTGTACTTGGGAGCCGTGCCGTGCGTGGCTTCAAAGAGCGCGATTTCGTCGCCGATGTTCGCACCGGGGGCAATCCCCACGCCGCCGACTTCCGCCGCCAGCGCATCGCTGAGGTAGTCGCCATTCAGGTTGGTGGTAGCAATTACATCGTGTTCTGCCGGGCGCAGCAGCATCTTCTGGAACATGATGTCTGCAATGGTATCCTGCACCAGAATTTTGCCTTCCGGCACTTTGCCACCGTGATTGGCTGCGACTTCTTCCCAGGAGATGGTTTCTTCCGGGAACTCTTCTTTCGCCAGTTCGTAGCCCCACTTCTGGAACGCGCCTTCGGTGAACTTCTGGATGTTTCCTTTGTGGACGAAGGTCACACTCTCACGTCCGCGTTCGATGGCATACTTGATCGCAGCACGGATCAGGCGCTTGCTGCCAAATTCGCTGATGGGTTTGATGCCCAGACCAGCGCCCTCGAAGAAGCCTTCCGCGCCCATCTCTTCGCGCAGGAATTTTTCCAGCTTGTCGCGTTCTGGCGTGCCTGCTTCAAATTCGATGCCTGCATAGATGTCCTCTGTGTTTTCACGGAAGATCACCACATCGACTTCTTCCGGCTTCTTCAGTGGGGAAGGTACACCATTGAACCAGCGCACCGGACGCACACAGCTATACAGGTCAAGCACCTGGCGCAGCGTCACATTCAAGCTGCGGAAACCACCACCAACCGGAGTGGTCAGGGGGCCTTTGATGCCGACTTTGTATTCGCGCAGCGCTTCAAAGGTTTCTTCTGGCATGTAGTCACCATCGTAGACGCTGGCTGCTTTTTCGCCGGAGTAGACTTCCATCCAGGAAATTTCGCGCTTGCCGCCATAAGCTTTTTCTACGGCTGCATCCCAGATGCGCTTGCTGGCGGTCATGATGTCATAGCCGATGCCATCGCCTTCGATGAATAACAAAATCGGGTCATCCGGCACAATCATCTTGCCGTCTTCAAATGTAATTTTTTCACCAGTTTCTGGCACAACAATCTTGTCGTAAGCCATAAGGTTCCACACTCCTTTGGATTCAGTAATTGCAAAAAGCCGGAGCGATTATAGCACAGCACAAGCAAGGGTAACTGGCGAAAAATCACGAAAATTCGCGCAAAACGCGCTGCGCTGCCAAATACCCCGCCATGCCATGCACGCCGCCGCCAGGAGGTGTGGAAGATGAGCAAAGATAAATATCCTTTGCGGGCGTGGCATATGGTGCGAGAGTCAGCAGCGGGCGGGTGAATAGCTGAAAAATATCTTGCACACCGCCGTTGATGTCCCCACCGCTGTAATTCGGGTTGTAGGCTTGATACTGCATGGCGTTGGTTGTTGTCACGGCGAGGATGCGCTCTTTGAAGCCAGGGGCGAATCGTTCGATCTGATTGTCGATGGCTTCGCGCATATCCACCGTAGAGCCGTTCGGCACATGGCAATATGCCCAAACTGTGTTTTTTCCATTCGGTGCGCGGGATGTATCAAACACACTTTGCTGCGCAACCAGCACATAAGGCTTTTTTGCATGGCTTCCGCTGGCGGCGAGTTGCTCCGATGCCGCGATTTCCGCCAGCGTCCCACCCAGATGCAGCGTTCCCGCGCCTTTGCATTCTTCCGCTGTCCAGGGAATCTCGCCATCAATGGCATAATCCACTTTGAAGACCCCCATGCCGTAGCGAAACTTCTCCAGACGTTGGCGATAGCCAGCGGGCAAGCGATCTCCAGCGATTCGGGCGAGGTTGCGCGGATTGGTGTTGAAGAGATAAACACGGGCGCTCGGCAGATCCTCCATCGACTGCACCAGCCGATTCGTCTGCACTACTCCACCAAGCGATTCCAGGTAGCGCACCAGTGCATTGGCAATACTCTGTGATCCACCGGCGGGAATAGGCCAGCCAACCGCATGCCCTAATAATCCGAGTACCAGCCCGAAGGACGAGGACAATAAATCTTCCATGCGCAGCAGAGAATGCGCCGCCAGCCCCGCAAAGAATCCGCGTGCTTTTTCATCCCGGAACCAGACATTACTGAGCCACGTCGCAGGCAACCCTGCCCCAATCCCGAACATCGTGAGCGAAATGGGATTGCGCGGCGGGATGGTGAGGGGACGCAAAATAGTATCGACAATCTTTTCCCAGCGATCCACCAGCGGTGCAAACAGTCTTTGATACTGCCCTGCATCCCTGCCCAGGGTGGCAGCAGTTTCTTCTACCGAACGATGCAGTACCGCAGCCGTGCCGTCATCAAAAGGATGTGCCAGCGCGTAAGTCGGTTGAATCCAGCGCAGGCCATGTTCTTCCAATGGCAGCGCCCGGAAGAAAGGAGAAGCCATCGCAGTTGGATGAATGGCGGAGCAAATATCGTGCTGGAAGCCGGGGAGCGTCAATTCTGCGGTACGCATCCCGCCGCCGATGGTGTCCTTTGCTTCCAGCACGCAAACCTTCCAACCAGCCTGCGCCAGCGTGATGGCTGCGGCGAGTCCATTGGGGCCAGAGCCAATAATCACTGCATCGTATTCTGTTGCCATGAATGCCCTGTTTCTATGATGTGCCAGTTACGCAGGAGCATATCGCAAGCAGATTGATCGTAGATGAGGAGTATAGCATCAATCCGTAGCGAAGATTGCCCAGATGCTACGCAATGCATCGCACAAAGAAGATCGTGTCCTTTCGTTGTTTTTCCCCAAACGATCTCTGTATACTATTACCACTTGCGATGCTTTTCGGGATTCGTCACAATACGCACGGATTCCAGGAAGTACACAGAAGGATCAGTGGCATGGAGAGTCCCTTACCTGCCAACGCAGACATTATTGACTACGGGGAGACAATCCCCTGGCAGGACATCGAACAGCAAAAACGCCGTTTCAATGACCGTTTGAAGCAGCTATCGAAAGTCATGACAGATGATGAAATCCCACTGGAAGAACTGAGCAAAGCGGCAGGGATTCCGGTTACAGTGATCTATGATGATAGCAGCGGCGGTAATGTGCTGATGGGGCATGTTGGCGACAAAAGCTATATCCTGGGAAGCTGTGTTAGCAAGCGCTACCGCTACGGACAAACCTTCATCAAAAGTGTCGTTCCCTACAACTTCAACCCTAGCGTGAACCACACCAATCTGCATGAAACGCAAAATCCACGAGCAGAGATGCGTGCGCTGGGTGCAGAGCTAGAACTGGGTGTCTATCATCCAGATGGCAGCGAACCCACCGAAGAGGAGATGGAACGATACGCGGAAATTTACCGTAACTCCGCGAGCATGATGGGCATTACGCCCCAGGTAGACCGAGAAGCCTGCGCGTACCAGGTCGAAGTCCACATTGCACCGGGAATCGGCTACAACCGCACCCGCCTTTCGGTTGAAGCCATCATGAAGTCGCTCGTTCATGCCAGCCAGCAGACGGGGCTGTACACAGCGATTTATTCGGCGTTCCCGCTGTTGAGCCGCTTCAAGCTGACGAAGCATTATAAGGTGGATACCGCAGTCGATTTGATGCGCGACATCAACAGCCGCTTCCCGGAATACGAAGAGCGAATGGAAGCCGCACGCCAGCGCTACCACATGGAACCAGATGCCAACGTCGTGCAGATTTTCCGCTTGCAAGGGTGTCATATTCACCTGGATGTGGCAGGACGCAGTGAAGCGCTTGGCCTCTTCACTTTCTATACCTTGCTGCGCAGCGCCACAGCAATTGCCAATGCCGCCATCCTCAAGGGAGGGCCTTTCGTCAATGGGACGTGCGATGCGGAACTACTCTGTACACGCGAATATTTACGCAGTACAACCGTCACCGGGCGTTACCTGGATTTACCGCTAGCCCCGCACCTCAGCGACGATGGATTGGCACGCTATACCGGGCTGTTGCGCACCGAACGCGCCAACGCTCCGGCACGAGCGCTGCTGTGTGAAGGCGGCCTGGGTGAAGATATTTCTGTTATGCACAACCCCATTGGGCGTGTGCGGCCTGATCTCAGTTCCACCAAGCGCATCTGCACCGTAGAAAGCACCGGGATGCCCGTGAACATCAGCGCATCGCGGCAGGCGGCTGCCCTCTCCGATTTTGAATTTACGCAGATTCTAATCGAGAATTATTATCGCAAGAACGGTACAGATCTGCGCCCGATGCAGGATGACGAAGTTCTCTGGTCGATTGTGGGGCCGCTGGGTACAGCGAAGTACAAAGAACTACAGGACTTGTCAGATCGTCATGGAAGTGAAGTCAGCATCGAGACTGCTGCCGGAAAAACCATGACACTGCCGGAATTCTACGAGATGAAGCGCCTCTACATGCACAAGCACCTGATTGATATTCCCGGCGTTGCGCCGCGTGATATTGATGAAGTCTACATGAGCATGAACCGTATGTTGGCTCCGCCCAGTGGACGTGTGGCACAAACGCCTGAAGAATACGTGGAAGACCCAACTCGCCGCAGCACCGGGAATTGGGGTAAAATCTTGCGCGATGCCTTCATCGAAGAAGGCGGCACACCGGGCGAACATAATCCCGAAGCGGTACTGCGCGTTACCAACCGCGTGCATGAAGCCCTGGTAAAACGTTATTCGTGACCACCCAACTGTGATGATTTGTCGAGGTTCGTCCTGAGCGAACCTCGACGCACTATGCTTTCTGCTGCCAGACATCCCCTTGCCCAAAAAAGTCCTCATGCTCATAATGAGCCAGTTTTCACACACGGTTCAGAAGGCACGGCATGACATCGCTTTCGATCATCATCCCCGTATATCGCGGGGCACAAACCATTCCCGCGTTGGCGCAACAATTGGCGCAGGTACTGCCATCCCTGGCGGATTCTTACGAAGTCATCATGGTCGAAGATGACGGCGGCGATGATAGCTGGCAAGTGATCCAGCAGTTGAGTGAGCAGTATCCATGGCTGCGTGGAATCAAGATGATGCGCAACTACGGGCAGCACAACGCCCTACTCTGCGGAATTCGTGCCGCACAGTATGACATTGTTGTCACAATGGATGACGACTTACAGCATCCACCGAGCGAAATTCAGAAGCTATTGGCTGAACTGGATAGCGGATACGATGTCGTTTATGGTGTGCCGCAAAATCGCCAGCACAGCAGCGGGCGCAACCTCGGTTCAGAATTGGTGCGCTTTGCGCTCTCCCGTGCGATGGGCGTGGAAGCTGCCCACAACGCCAGCGCTTTCCGGGCTTTTCGCACGCATTTACGCCGTGCCTTTGCGGAGTATCACAGCCCCTACGTTGCAATTGATGTGTTGCTCTCCTGGGGGACAGTGCGTTTCGGCGCAGTAGAAGTGGAACATCACTCGCGCAAGGTGGGTACATCCGGCTATAACTTCCGCAAATTGGCACAACTCGCCATGACCATGCTCACTGGTTTCAGCGCCCTGCCCCTGCGGTTGGCGAGTTACCTGGGATTTTTCTTAACGTTGTTCGGCGTGGTGCTGCTGCTTTACATCATCCCGGTGCGCTTGTGGATCTTCGGCTATGATGTGCCGGGGTTCACCTTTCTTGCATCAATGATCTCGATTTTTTCCGGGGCGCAGATGTTCACCATTGGCATCATCGGCGAATACCTGGCACGAATCCATTTCCGGTTGATGGATAAACCAGCATACGCCGTACTGACCCGGAGCAATCCACCCGAAGCCACGAACACCCACTGACGAAGTAGGTGGTACATGCTAAGATGTGCGGCAGGAGCCATGCATAGCGTCCCACAACAGAATTGCAGGCGAGGATGAAAGACTACAAAATCACACTATCTGAATTGGATCAGATGCGCTTTGGTATCACGACAGCCAAAGCCTACGGGGTTACGCTGGAAAAGTTGCCAGAAGTGGAAAGCTTCTGCCGCGCCAATGACGTATCCCTGTTGATCGCACGAGTTCATGCTGCAAATCTGGATGCTGTGCAGCAAATGGAATCAGATGGTTTCCGGCTGATGGATACACTCGTGTATTATGCTTTCAAGTACGCACGCAAGCCCATCCCACCAAACGACAGCCCGTATACGCTGCGGCTGGCGCGTTCAGGAGATGTGGAACGGGTTGCCGCCGTCGCAGCTCATAGTTTCCAGGGATATTACGGACACTACCATGCAGACTCACGCCTGGATCAGGAAGCCTGCGATGCAACTTACCAGGATTGGGCTGTCCGTTCGGTGACGGATCCGACAATGGCGGATGCCGTACTGCTGGTGGAAGATGGCGCTGCCCTACTGGGATTTGCCACACTGCGCCGGAACAGCGCCGAAGAAGGCGAAGGGGTGCTGTTTGGGGTCGCACCCGAAGCCCAGGGACGCGGCATCTATAAATCCATGATGATCTACGGCATGCAGTGGTGTCTGGAACATGGGGCAACCCGTATGGTGGTTTCGACGCAGTTGACCAACGTCGCCGTACAAAAAGTGTGGGCGCGAGTCGGCTTCGAGTTTGACCAAGCCTACTACACATTTCACAAATGGTTCGAGCCTGAACAATAAAAGGTACGCTGAATGAGCAACCCCTATCGCATTCCATTTAATAAGCCGTTTGCTGCGGGCGACGAAATGCACTATATGCAAGATGCCCTGGCACGCGGTCATACATCCGGCGATGGCTACTACACGAAGCAAGCCCACGCCTTTCTGGAAGAATCGCTCGGTGTGCGCAAAGCACTGCTGACTACATCCTGCACCCATGCTCTGGAAATGGCAGCGATTCTGCTGGATTTTCAGGTGGGAGATGAAGTCATTGTGCCGTCATTCACCTTTGTCAGCAGCATCAATGCGTTTGTGCTGCGCGGCGCAAAACCCGTCTTCGCAGACGTTCGCCCGGACACACTGAACATTGATGAAGCAAAGCTAGAAGCGCTCATCACGGAGAAGACAAAGGCGATTGTGATCGTGCATTACGCCGGGGTTGCCTGCGAGATGGAACCGATCATGGAGATTGCGGATCGCCACAATGTCGCCGTGGTGGAAGATAACGCGCACGGATTGTTCGGCAAGTATAAAGGCCGCTACCTGGGAACCTTTGGTGCATTAGCAACGCAGAGCTTCCACGAAACCAAGAATTTCCAGTGCGGCGAAGGCGGTGCGCTGCTCATCAATGACCCCTCGCTGGTGGAACGGGCGGAGATCATCCGCGAAAAAGGCACCAACCGCAGCCGCTTCTTCCGGGGGCAGGTAGATAAATATACCTGGGTTGATGTGGGGTCAAGTTATTTGCCCTCCGATATGCTGGCGGGGTATCTCCACGCGCAGTTCGAGAAGCGCGACGAAATCCAGGCCAAGCGTGCGCAAATCTGGAATCGCTATTATGACGGCCTGGAAGATTGGGCGGAAGAACATCGCGTTCAGTTACCTACAGTGCCGGAAGAAGCCGACCAAGCCTACCACCTGTTCTTCATGCTGCTGCCCTCGCTGGAAGTTCGCACCCGCCTGATTGACTTTCTGAAGGCTCGCAGCATCCTCAGCGTGTTCCATTATTTGCCGCTGCACTTATCCGACATGGGCAAGCAGTTCGGTGGAGAAGAAGGGGATTGCCCGGTCACGGAAGATGTCAGTGATCGCTTGCTGCGGCTGCCGTTCTACTACGACTTGAGCGAGGCCGAGCAGCAAGACGTGATCCAGGCGCTGTATGATTTCACCGATTGGTGATAAGCGATTTTTGTACGGGCGCACGATGATGCGTCCGTTTTTGCCAATTTCCATACATCCCCCACCTACGACCAACACAATCCCTTGACTCTCACGTACCGTGATACTTTAGGATACGCCTATGAGTGAGAGGCAAGTCCGATGTACACCGTAAGACAATTGGCAAATCTAGCGTCCGTCAGTGTGCGAACGCTGCACTACTATGATGAAATTGACCTGTTGAAGCCAACCCACGTCGAAGAGAATGGCTATCGTTATTATGACGAAGCAGCGCTGTTACGGCTGCAACAGATTTTGCTGTACCGGGAAATTGGGATGGCGCTGGCGGAAATCCGCGAGATCCTCGACCAGCCGGACTTTGATATTGTCGCCGCACTGCGCAACCACCGCGCCACCTTGCGGCAAAAAATGCAGCGTAATCGGGAGCTAATCCAAACGGTTGACCGCACAATCGCCCATCTATCGGGGGAAGACCACATGAGTGATGAAGAAATTTTCCAGGGGTTCGATGAAGAACAGCAGAAAGAATACGAGCGCGAAGCCCGCTTGACTTATGGCCCGGATCAGGTGAATGAGTCGATCCAACGCTGGAACAGCTACAGCAAAGCTCAACAAGAAACCATCATGCAAGAAGGCAACCAGATTTATCAACAGCTTGCGGATGCGCTGCAAGCCGGGACTTCGCCCAACGATGCACAGGTGCAGGCAATTCTGGTGCGCTGGCATAATCACCTGCGCTATTTTTATGAACCATCGCTGGATTTGCTGCGCGGCCTGGGGATGCTGTATAACAGTGATGTGCGTTTCATGGAAAATTTCCAGAAACTGCACCCGGATTTACCGCAGTATCTCGAAGATTCGATTGATGTTTACGTTGATGATCTGGAAACGGTGGAGATCGAACGAATGCTGGCGGAAGACGAGCAAGGGCACAAACAATCGTAAAATACCTGCATCCAGGATAGT
>CAYVVZ010000091.1:0-11198 GCA_964455365.1 uncultured Anaerolineaceae bacterium
GCACGCCAAATCCGAAGTTGCCAAAATGAAGTTGCCAAAATATTGAAATGCACCCTAAGAGAACCATCAATTTTGTGCATGTTCTCTGGCGGATTGCAGCAGCATGTCGATCACACGCATGTTGGCGGTGCTGAGGATACCCCAGCGAATTGGGTCTGCCATGAGACTTGTCCTTTTGTGTTGTGCTGCTTACGTGGTTGCGGCAGGAGGCTGTTTCTGGCTGGCACTGTGGAGTGGCTCGATTAATTCCGCCTGGTATGGCTTCAGTTCTATGCGCAAGCGTTCCAACGTATCGTGCATCGCGGCTTCAGTTTCAATGACGAGGGCAGGATGGCCTTCGCGCAGTTGTGCAGAGAGCGCTTCGATTTGCTCATTGCGGAAACCAAAGTCCAGCAGGTTTGCTGCAAATCGCCCTGTGACGTTGCCGAGCAATCCACCCACCAGTACACCCGCACCCAGGGCAATCACCGTACCAATGCCGGGGAGCGCCAATGCCCCCAATTGCACCATGCCCAGTGCCGCCATTGCTGCGCCGAGTGTTCCCCCGGCTGTACCCCCTTCGGCACTGCTCAGGTCATCATCAAGGACGATGGTTTCTCCGCTGGCAGCTTTTGCCACCACAGCAGCGCGTTTGATCGTCACAGTGCTGTTTTCCACCAGGTGATCCAATGCCCGTCTCAGGGCTGTTTGTGTTGGGAATGTTGCCACAATTACGGCTGCCATCTTCGTCCCTCCTCTGCTGGATGATTGGCGACAGTATACCAGACGCGCCAGGTTTCAGCATAAAAAGGGTACTGGAAGGTCAGGCCATTTGCATCAAAACGTTTCCCACCACGCAGGCACGAAGGACACGAAACCGCTATACCTTTACGCTTCCTTGCCCATCCGGCGACCCCAGAAGAACAATGCCCCGCCACCGAGCAGAGCAACCAGCCCGAAGCCTGCTCCGATCATTGAGTTATCGCGCCCGCAATAGCCGCAGAACTCCAGAAACATCTTCGTGTCGAAGTATCGCGCCAGCCGCGCCTCGTTCGTGAGTTCCTGCTGCATGTCATTGCTCATGCTGTAGAGATACCCGGCAGGATCATCCCCGGCGATGTCATCACAATCCACCTCACCGGACAGGGTGACGAATACCACCACGTCCCGTGCGTCATCCGTGTAGAAAATCTCGGTGTATTTCGTTTCCTCGCGGATGCGCCCGTAGTTCAATTGCGATGCTGACAGCCCCTCAACATAAGTCAGTGTTTCGCAGTCCCACGCGCCACCCTCAATGCGTGCATAGGTCTGCTCGCTGTTGGCGACCCTTGCGGCCTCCGTTAGCGACATCACCTGGGGGCCATCCATTGTCCGAATCACGTCCGGTATCAGAAACGCCGATATATATACGCCGAACAAAAACAGGCCAATCCCCAGATAGCGCAGCCAGCGCCCAAGCGAATGGAGGGCATCAGTTTGTTCCTGGGTACGAGGTTGGTTCGTCATTATAATAGACTCCCGAGCAGCAGAAGAAATATATTCGCCATGGCTAAGGTAGGGGCTTTTTCTGGTGATAGGGATGAAAGATATACCCCCTGCACCATGCCCTCTGCATCCCCCATCTCCATAGGTTGATCTACGGGTCTTGAATGCGTTTTCGGATAATACATCAAAGTCGTTCAACAAATCAACCAGTCAGGCATCGCTGACCAGGGCTTTTGCAAAGTCAGGCAGCGAAGAATAGAGAAACCAGGTGATGCTCCCCCAGAATCCGCCGCTTTGTCGAATAGCCGCTGCTTGAAAGTCAGAATGCCGCACCAGACCACGTATGAGCGGGTGCTGGCGCAACTTGATGAAGCCACTGGCGCGGTTTGCCTGAACCACATCTCACGCAAAACAATCAAGATAAGCATGACAAAGTTGAATGTGTCTATCGTTACCTGAAACACAATGAAGGTGTGAGCTGCCCCGGCTGTGTCGGCAAATTCAAAGCGCAAAATCGCCCCGGTGTTCATGGTCAGATGGAAGACTGCCCCGGCATCCAGGCTGGCGAAAACGAAAGTTATTGGAAGCTTGCCCGAATCTCTGCAATAAGTTCATCGAATGTTAATCCTAGTTCAGCGCCTTCTGCCCGACATGCCTCAAGCTGTTCTGTACCCAGCACGCTCCCTAGCTGCGGTAATAAATTTGGAATCTCCTGGGCCGTAGTTTCGACATCACCCGCTGAAGCCGTGTACGCTCCGAGCCATTTGAGGCTGGTTTCCATCTGCGGCGCATCCTGGCGATCAAGCCCTTGCTGCATCCATAGATGAATGGAGGCATAAAGTACAACTTCTTTCAGGTGGTCATTGGCAAGTTGGGATACCATTTGTAGGGCTTCGCGTAATGCATGGAGTGACTTATCGTATTGTTTCATACTTGTATATATATCTGCGGTAACTGCAAGATTATTTGCGATGTGCGAGTCCATTTGCCACGTTCGTGCATGGCTAAGGGCACGCTCGACATAATCAAGCGCTTCCTCGAACAGACCTTGCTCATACTTCGCAACACCTAGATTGCCAATGATACCTGCAACGACTCGATTTGCTCCCAGTTTTCTGGCAATGTGCAGGGACTTCAAATGGGCTGCCTCTGCTTTTGAATGATTCTTTAGACGATTGTGTGTGTTGCCCATCGCCAGCAGTACTACCATGGCCTGTCTTTGGTCGTCTGTGCTGTATGCAAAATCAAGTGCTTCGTTGAAATACTCAAGCGCTGTTGCCAACTCTACTCGATTATAGACTGTGAGTCCGAAGAGATAGCGCACCTTGCCAATATCCTGGTAGGCTCCGCCATTCAGCGCAATTGCATAGGCTTCCCCGTTGTATTCATCTGCCAGATCGAAATCCCCAACCATGATTGCGCCCCAACTCAACTCTCGCAAACACGTACATATGCCGCGTGGATTCCGAGTCTGTCGGTACAATGCCAGGGATTCCTTCAAGGCTTCTACAGATTCATCATATTTCGCTCTTGCTTCATAAATCATCCCAAGGGATAAGAGGCTGTCAGCCAATTGTTGTGGGTCGTTCATTCGCCTGGCAATTGCACAAGACTCTTCCAGCAATTCCTCCCCGTATTCAGGTTCACCCATATCCATTGCTGCGGTACCAATTTCTCGTAAAAAGGCCAATTCTCCTACCTGGTTATTCTGTTGTCGTGCAATGCTCAACCCATCTTCGTACCACTCACGACATCGGGGCATTGACATACGAGCGCGGAAAATGGGTTGTGCATCCAGTAGTAACGAGACAATCAGTTCTCGTGCTTCTTCATTGGCATCTGCTTGCTGTAGCAACCATTCAAACCAGGACTCAATTTGTTTCTGCTCTGCATCATACCCTCTGACGGCATGTCGGCTATTTTCAAAGCCCTGCTGGTAAGTTGCGGCCATTTCACAAACCGCTGTTACATAGTGCCGCGCTAGCCGCATACGTGCATTCTGCACTTTCTCTAAGGTACTCATCAGGACACTCCGTCCAATAAGGCCTTGGCGTGTAGTACCAACAGCGCGTGCATCTGAAAACGCCCTCGGCTAATCGGTTCCAGCAATCCTCGATTGACAAGTTTTCGAATAGTGGGCTTGGGATCATCCACTTCCCAGGCGACCGCCATTGCGGTGAGGTCAAAAGTGGCCGGTTTCGCAGAGAACAAACTGAGCAGGGCAAAACGGAAGAGGGTATCTTCATCAAGCGAGTCTGTGCTGCGTTTGAGCAGCGCCATCACAGTCGGAGCCGTATACCCTTGCTGGTTGACCAGGTCGCTTGGAATAGGCGCAGAAAGCAAGTTTGCCCCGCGTCGTAGGTCTTCCAATAATTCCGTTATTCCCCAACCCATTGTCATTTCTTCATGCAAGAGCCTCCCCGCAACCTGGATCGCAAGCGGCAACCCTTCGAGGTCATGGATCAGTTCAATTGCTTCTTCCGGGTGTTGTTGAACTGTCTGAGGTGCGAGTCGTTCCAGCAGGGAAAAAGCGAACTTATCGCTGAGTACAGGAAGCCGATACACATCGCTTGATGTCGGTGCGAGAGAACGCGCGATGTTGCTCAAGCGGCTGCTCATCAACATGACACAGTCCTGTCCACCCACGCGGAATGGGGAGGCATGTTCAACTTGCCAGACATCATCAATGATCAAGAGCATCTGCCGATCTTGTAGCACCGATGTAAGCTGGCCTGTCAGTTCTTCCAATGTAGGTGTCTTCCCTGGCGATATGAGATGTAGTGCCTCTCCCCACACCATCAACTTACTCAGCAAATTTGGGTTTTCGCCGAGTGATGTCCACAAGATGCCATCTGGAAAAGCTGTTTTCAAATCTGGATCATGTGCGAGCATCCCAATTGTCGTACTCTTGCCGACACCAGGCCAGCCCTCAATGACAGTCAATGTTCTGCGTGTTTCGGGGGAAGGAATGCCGATGCGAGATTTTAGTTCAAGAAGTGCCTCTTCGCGCCCGATGACAAGCGTTGGGAGTGGAGGCAGCACATTGATGACCCCTAAATTGTCAAGTGTGCGGGCTTCCCGTTTGAAAGAAGATGGAGTGCCCCCTGAACGAATGGAGTCGTAGAGTTCAATTGTCTCGCTCTCAGGAAGTGTTGCCAGTTCCTCATCCAACAACCGAACACATTCTTGGTACTGCCGTAACGCTTCGGCACGTCGTCCGGTCGCTGCGTACAGGTGCATCAAAAGACGATGAGCTTGTTCATCCAGAGGACTGATCGCCAGCCAACGACGCGTATAGTCAATTGCTTTTTGCGGATCATCATGTGCGCTGTGTTCAGCGAGGCGCTGTAGAGCGAAGATACATTCACGGTTCAACCATTCCCGCTGTGTTACCTGCCAATTATCAAACTCCACACTGTCGGACAAGCTGAAGCCCGCCAGGAAATCATCTTCGTACAGCGCGACGGCTTCCAGAAGCGCTGCTTCACATTGCTCACATAGATGACCATCCCCATGTGTATGAACTCGTGCCCCAGCCAGCGCATCCAGAAAGCGTTTCGTATCAATGTCAATAACATCTGAATTGAGGATGACCATTTGACGATCAACAGTCATCCATTCTATGTCCGACAAGCTGGTCAGGTTATGCAGACAAGTGCGCAAAGAAGTTCGTCCACGTTCTGCATCCTGATCCGGCCAGAGCAACGTCGCCAATAATTCCCGCGTCTGGGGACGATTGGTGAGGGCAAGATAGGCTACAAGCGCCACGGCCTTCCGCCTCACCCCGTCAACAACCTGCCCATCAACTTCAAAGTGCGGTGCCCCAAATAGATGCAACTTTAAATTCTGCATTACCACACAATCCCCAATTAAGTGCAAGTAGATATGCGTAGTATAGCACCACCAGCGAACAGCGCTTTGGCATTCAACGGGCTGAGATCAAGCGCGTCAGCATCTGGACGAGATGACCACGCACGATAGCCATCTGTCGCTTACGCATCCGGCTTTGCTTTTCAAAAACTCCAGCTTCAACCAACAACCGATGTTTCTGAGCTTCCATCAGTCTACTTTCGGTACGATATTGCGCTTCAACGATTTCCGGGCGATCTGGGTACATGATTGGCTCCTTGGGTGTCCTTGTCCGTTTTTTTGTGTGCTACTGAACACACCATACCCTGTGCCTGTGACTTCATCGTGACACAATCGTGACAAATGACACTGTTGGAGAAAGTCGGAGAAAATGGATGTCGCTAGCGGTTCAGGCGTGGGACAGGTATAGCGCGGCACACCTGTTAACGCCGTTCCGGTGCAGGCCAGAATAGCAAAGATCATGAACAGCGGCATACACAGCACATACACCGAACGCCAGAACATGACGCGCTGCACGTCTTCCAGCGACTGATTTTTCTTATTTAACTGATGTTACGCAGCAGCCTTTGCAGACAACTTTTTCCGCTTCGACGAGCGTAAGCGGTCAGCCATCAGCCATCAGCAAAAACGTTTTTGCAGTCGTGATGTGTTCAAAAAACGCACTTCATGTGTAAAAAGTGTGATTTGTAGGGCGCAGCGTGCTGCGCCATTTGCGGAAAACCTCAAGAATCACATTTTCTGTAGATGAGTCAAAAACGCACTTCATGGCTGGCAAGCTGAAATGCTGAGACGCTCATCGACTGCTCTGCGGTTCCTTCCCGTTTTCAGGAGCCTGTGCGTAAGGTCAGTTATTTAACAAAGTACCCGTTACGAACTATCCTGGCCTGAAGCTTGGTTATTTTGCGTGAGACGTGGTTCAGGCAAACCACGCCAGTGGCTTCTTCATGATGGTTTCCTCTCAGGGAATTAAGCCCGGTTGATTGCCCGGTTCAAGCAGCAGGGCGAAGCTGTTGGGCACGGCGCTGCGGCCTCGCAGCACATCCCAGAGCTGACCGAAGCTGTGCCAACCCCGATACAGTGGCGCTTCGTCGGTGGCATCTGGCAGCGGCTCGATGGGATTGGGCGGTGCGGAGTGATGGTTCTGGATGGAATTGTGAGGCTGCAACTGCGAACACATTTGCATATTTGCATCAAATACACGACGAGATTCGCAGCCGCCACGAGGAACAAGCAGGTGATGGTCCCAGGTTCGACCATAAGCCACATGATCGCGACAATAACCAATTATTCGTTTGTCGCGTCTCAACGGCTTTGCTCATTACGTATCCATTTACAGAATCGACGACTTCCCGTAGGATTACCACGCTTCCAAAACCCAGGGCATACGGAGAGAGATTGAGCTTCAATGCGTCCACAAACAGACACAATGCAAGGCGTTATCTTGACAGGTCACGGTGGTCCGGAAAAACTCGAATTTCGCACCGATTTACCTGTCCCGGCTTATGGCCCCACAGATGTCTTGATCCGGGTCACCGCCGCAGGCGTGAATAATACCGATATCAATACACGGATCGGATGGTATTCAAAATCACAGGCTGACACGGATGATGCCAGTTGGACCGGTGAAGCCCTTCAGTTCCCGCGTATCCAAGGGATCGATGTCTACGGACAAATTGTCGCGGTAGGCCAAGACGTTGATGCTAATCGGATTGGTGACCACGTTCTGGTCGAACCCTGTCTGATAGAAGCCAATGGACGCATTCTTGAAACGCCGTGGTTTCTGGGATCAGAGTGTGATGGTGGTTTTGCCGAGTATGTCACCGTTGCCGCCCGCCATGCCTACACGATCCACAGCACTATGAGCTCGGTGGAACTGGCTTCATTTCCATGTTCGTATTCGACGGCGGAGAATATGTTGACACGTGCCCATGTGCGCGAGGGTGAGCAGGTCATGATCACGGGAGCCTCTGGCGGTGTCGGCTCCGCCGCGATCCAGTTGGCGAAAGCACGCGGCGCATACGTTATCGCCGTAACCCGCCAATCCAAGGCACAAGCCCTCAAGGACATTGGCGCGGATGAGATCCTCGTCAGGGAACAACCCTACCTCGATCAAATCGGAGAAAATCAGGTAGATGTCGTCCTGGATATAGTCGCAGGAGATCAGTGGTCGGATCTGTTGGCCATTCTCAAGCGTGGTGGACGCTATGCGGTCTCCGGTGCAATTGGCGGTGCTATGGTAACGTTGGATGTCCGCATACTGTATCTGAAAGACTTGAGTTTCTTTGGCTGTACGGTTCTGGAGCCGGAGGTCTTCGGCAATCTGGTTAAGCATATTGAGCACCGTCGCATTGAACCTCTCGTGTCAGCGACCTATTCCCTAGATCAGATTCATCAGGCACAAGCCGCGTTCCAGGAAAAACGACATATTGGAAAAATTGTGCTGACCGTCGGCGATTAAACACCAAGAGCGCTTGAGGGACGACAGCCAGTGATGACAATGGCAAAGCGACTGCCCCGACTGCGGCAGGACAAACAGAACATATCCTGGAAAAGATGGCGGATATACTGGTACATGAAAGACGTTGTAGCTGCTTTGCTCTAACTCAGCGATCAATGCCGGGTTAGGCGTGATAGACCGCTCTATCACCACGCCGAATGTCTCGGCAAACTGGACATACATCGGGTTGGCATCAAAGATTTCCGGTGTCATCGGCAGATTCTTGTAGTAGTTTGATTTGCGCCGATCATTCCATGCTGGTTCCGCGCCAACCGTCGCCAGTAATGTTTGACAACGCAATTGCTCATCATCTGGCACATCACCTAACAGCTTCTCAGCATGGCGTTGATTATCGTTGTCGAGTTCGCTGTAGGGCATTGTGATAAAAAAGCGTGACAGCACGCAGACTCTTTCACCATTTTCGTCCGTCAACGAGTCGAAAAGATAGCGCATGATACGATTGGCGGTTTCCTCCATACTACTGGCATCAACGCCAAGATCACGTAGTGCCGCACCGCACTGCGTCATATCCTTCAGGCTGCCCTAATGAGAAAGAACTCGAACATTTTCCTCCACAAAATCCCCGCATAATCGAATTCCTCCAACGTATCGCGTTCCCCCAGAGCGCGGAATTCGCCTCTCTGGTGACCGCTTAACAATCGATTTGGCTTTTGCGGTGAGCCGAGGAGGGACATGCACCCTCCCAGCCCACCTTGAAGCACCGTCGCGGAGGCTAACGGTACTCCCGCCCAACAGCATATCACGGGTTGGAAGTTCGTTGGTTTCGCAGGCGGTTTTGTTCAAACAGACGCGAAAGCGGAGGAAATATCTAGCATGACTCGTTCAATCGTACTGACGAACCACAAGGGCGGCGTGGGCAAATCCACGTCCGCGACGAACATCGCGCTGGGGCTGGTGCATGTACTGCGCCACCTCAAAGCGACCAACTCTCGGGTGCTGCTGATCGACACCGACAGCCAGGGGCACGCCTCACTGGTCACCACCGGACGCAATGACTTCGGCACCGACAACAGCCTCTACACCGTCCTGATGGCAGATCGCCGTGAAGCACCCAATGTGCTGTCGGAGTGTATTGTGCAGAGCCAATGGGATACCGATCTGCACGTCTTGCCTGCCTCTCCCCTGCTGGAAGGTGCGGAGCGTGAACTGACAGGCACTGCCGGAGCACCCTATCGACTTGCCGATCCCCTGTCGAAGATCGCACCACACTACGCCGCTATCGTGATCGACACCCGCCCGTCCTTCTCACTGATGACCGAGATGGGCTTACTTGCTGCGACCGATGCGATTGTGCCCGTCGAGCCTCGCTATCTGGAGACGGTCGGTCTGCTGAGTGTCATCAACAAAATCAACGACATCCGCGAAGGCTGGCGGCATCCCAACCTGCGCGTGAGTGGTATCCTCGTCACCAAAATGGACAGCCGCATCAAGGGGCACAATCAACTGCTGGATGAACTCAAGGGGCATAGCGTCTTGGGTCAACTGCTGTGTGGTGTGATCCCGCAGAATGAAGCGGTGTCCTACTCGCATCACAATCACCTGAGCATCTTCAACTACGATCCAAAAGCAGCCGCCAGCACCGCCTACGCCGAACTCGTCAGCACGCTCGTGCGTCAGATGGCACGCCGGAAGGCGGTGTGGCACATGGCACGCAAGAAACGCGAGATCAACACATCGCTTCTGGATAGCGTCACTGCCGACATGCTCGGCGGTGATGAGGTGGACTTCCTTCATGACGATAGCCTGCGAGTGGAACGCATCCTGCTGGAGCTGGTGCGTCCCGATCCGTTGCAACCGCGCCGCGTACTGCCGGATCGCATCTATCAGGCATTCCATGCCGGGCAGATGACACCCACACAGGCCCTTCGCGATCTGACTCAGGTAGCTCAGTTGGCAGCGCGTCAGCATGGGCGACCCTTTGCCAACGTCCTCGATCTGATGGGCAATCCCGATGACGAGAACAGCGATGACTTGCCGCCACTCTCGGCAGAAGAACAACTCGTGCGTGACCTAACCAACCTGGCGATCACGATCCGTGACGATGGGCAGGTGAATCCGCTGACTGTGGTAGATGTAACTCAAGGTGTGACGCGGCAGTATTGCATCGAAACCGGAGAGCGACGCTACTGGGCAACGTGGATCTTGCGAGACTTCATTCCAGGCTACGAAAGCGATGGCATGATTCCCTGCATTGTCATTCCAGCAGAATCAGCCTCCGCTTTCCGGCAAGCGAAGGAGAACACAGCACGATCCGGATTGTCAGCGATTGTGATGGCACGACAGGTCGCCCTTCTCCTCCTTCAGATCCATGGTTATCCAATGCCAGATGGCGCTGTTACAAATGACTTCTATCGTCAATCGCTAGATCTCGATTTGCGGGGGAAACGAGAATACACAACACTCGTTCTCTCAGCACTTGGTGGAATCCATAAAAGACAACTAAGTCGCTACAAGTCGCTGCTCCGCCTCTGCGATGAAGCATTAGAGTTGGCAGATAGGCACAATCTTGAGGAGTCGCATCTCCGACTGATTCTCCATCTTGAACCAGAAGATCAGGTGGAAGTACTACGTCAATGCATCGCCTTCAACCTGACCCGAAAGCAATTGCATGATCTTTTGGAGAAGGCTCCAGATGACGGTGATGAACGAGAAGAAAAGCCACCGAAGCAGGTGTTACAGCTAGCTCGGCTTATGCGAGACGGCAACATGCCTGATCCATCTGATGTTGCGCGTGCCCTGATTAATCAGGAAGGGAATGCAAATATTGCCCGTGCACGCTTACAGACACTGAGACAAGTTTTGTCAGACGCAGAACGCTATCTCGAAGATTGATTGATGTAGAAAAGGTCTCCCCGGGGAGACCTTTTTGGGAGGTCAACATGAATTACAGAAATCGCTCTCCCCCCATAAATGGGAAGTGCCCACTCGGAACTGCGCGGGTGGGCTGGGCGATGGTGGTAATTGTTTGACTTGGACACTCAAACTCTATCACAGTCTCCAACCCCCCGCAACTGAATCTGTCAGCTTTTTGGTCATGTTCGCACACGACTTTAGTTCAGCTTTGCCTGGAGACAAATCATGAGTATCGACCTGGAACATATCCGTTCTCGCAACCCCATCGAGGACGTTGTTGGTGAGATGTTCAACCTGAAGCAGTCGGGGAAACGCTTCATCGGAGTGGAGCACGACAGCATGGTGATCGTGCCTGCCAGCGGCATGTATTTTTGGAATTCTCGCGGTGAGTACGGCGATGTGTTTGACTTCGTCGGACGTTATCACCTGAATTACGGTAGCGGGTGGAACAACCGCGATCCGCAGCACTTCATGGAAGCCGTCGAGCATCTGG
>CAYVVZ010000092.1:0-11173 GCA_964455365.1 uncultured Anaerolineaceae bacterium
TCGTCGAAGCGGAAAAGGCGGACAGCAAGGGCTACTGCGTAACATCAGTTACAAACACACGCTAGCCGCTAAGTGTCTATCTGAGAATTGCGTAGGGGCGCTTCCATGACGCGCCCACGGGTTCGATCATGCCGAACCCCTACGACAGGCTTGTTCCGTGGCAACTATTTTTCGGATGTTTCAGCATCTTTTGTTCTGTCACGTTCCAGTGGTAGTTGTTTCTGGTAATCGCTTTGTAATACTCGCTGACTATGGTTGTAGTATCGATTCAGTATTGCTTGCAAAGGTGAACGCATGACGTTACGACTGTTCCTGATAGCACTTCCGTTGTTACTTCTCATTGGAATTCCCCATGCTTCCGCGCAGGATGATTGCGCATCCAACCGTTTTTCCAGCCAATGGCCCCGAACCGATTTCTGTAACTCATCCATTGACCTGAGCGAAATTATCTCCGGTGGCCCGCCGAAAGATGGCATCCCGGCGGTGACGAACCCGGCAATGAATACCATCGAAGAAGCCAGCGAATGGTTGGGCGAACGTGCGCCTGTGATCGTCGTAGAGATTGACGGGGAAGCCCGCGCTTACCCGCACGCCATTTTGATCTGGCATGAAATCGCCAATGATGAAATTGCAGGCGTACCCGTTGCTGTGACTTTCTGCCCACTCTGCAATAGTTCGATCACCTTTGACCGCCGCGTGGATGGAGAGGTCTTGGAATTTGGCGTGAGTGGTGTGCTGCGCAACAGCGATATGGTGATGTATGACCGCCAGACGGAAAGCTGGTGGCAGCAGTTCACGGGCGAAGGGATCGTCGGGGAATACAACGAAACCCTGCTGGATATTATCCCGTCCCAGGTCATCAGCTTCAGCGACTTTGCCGAACGCTACCCGGATGGGCTGGTGATGTCCCGCGATACGGGTTTCACGCGCCGCTACGGAACCAATCCATATGCCGGGTACGACACGGCCAACAGCCCCTTCCTCTACCGAGGCGAAGTTGACCCGCGCTTACCCGCTACCGAGCATGTGCTGGCAGGGGTGGTTGATGGCGAAGCGATGGCATACTCCTTCGAGTCGCTGTCTGCCGAAGTGGTCATCAACGATACATTGGGTGAAGTTCCGGTGGTGGCTTTCTGGCAGCCGGGTGTCGCTAGCTCCATGGATGCCAGCGTGATTGATGGCTCCCGCGATATTGGCACGGCGGCATTGTTTGATCGCACGTTGGAAGATGGAACCGTTCTGACGTTCCGCTATGATGAATCCGCTGGATTGCTGCTGGATGAAGAAACAGGCAGTTCCTGGAATCTCTTCGGCGAAGCGGTTGAAGGCGAACTGGCAGGGACGGAATTGCAGCAGTTGATCGCTGCGCCGCATTTCTGGTTTGCCTGGGCAGCGTTCCATCCTGAAACAGCCGTCTACGGGCAAGAGGAAAGCTAACGAACCGTAGGGGTTGAATCACGCCAAACCCGGTAGGCCAGGTTCATCGTGACGACACCCCTACATATTTCTTCGTGGTTCAAATCGTTTGATGATGCTGTTGGCGAATCCATGAATCATTGTGTAGGGGAGCGCCCCTACACCGATTCGCCAACAAGGTCTTTGATGCAATTGCGCTGTGCAGGCAAGCGAGACACTTGACGAACCCCTATGACCCGTGATAGAGTTTTGGCGTATCTACTGAAAACAAAGATGCAGGAGGCGTATGATGCAAGTTGTGAAGAAAGCAGAAGTGTTCAACACGCGCCTTGTGCTTGCTGGGTGACGAGCGAAGCAACGACTGAATACCCTCGTTTGCGAACAGCAGCCAACGGCGCATAGAGCTACTCTCTATGGGTGTATCATGCCTGATACACAATCGTCGCGGCTGTTTTTGATTCAGCCCCACAGAACTTGAATCGATGCACAGTACACAGGCACATTGTGTTGCCTGATGCAACAAACGAGGACGAACTCACAATGCCAAAGTTCATCAATTACGATGACGACGAACTGTTTGAAGAATTTGCAGCAGAATTTGACCCGATACAAAGTGACCGTCAGGAGCGCCGCCGTCGCAAAGCCAGAGCGCGGCATGTTCCCAAAAAGACGGAACGCGAAATCGTAGACGAACTCGCTGACGAAACCGGGATTGCTGGCGGTTTCGAGACGACATACACCCCCAGTAAGCATGAGCGCGGCTGGCTGCTGCAATCGCTGCAAGCCTTCTACTACCAGGATTTAATCACCGATGTGGAAGCCCAGGTGAAAGGCGGCAAGGAAGCCAGCGTCTACCGCTGCACTGCACATGGAACCACCGGGCAGCAGTGGGTCGCCGCGAAAGTCTACCGTCCGCGCCAGTTCCGGCAACTGCGCAATGATGCGATGTACCGCCAGGGACGCGCTGCCCTTGGCCCCAACGGCAAAGAAGTCAACGCCAAAGACTGGCGTACCCTGAAAGCGATGAATCGCGGGTCAGGGTTTGGGCAGGCGCTGTCGCACACTTCCTGGCTGATGTACGAATACCGCACGCTGACGACGCTGCATGCCGCCGGAGCCGCTGTACCGCAGCCGTTCGCCGTCGCGGAGAATGCCCTGCTCATGACGTACCTGGGCGATGAAAATCTTCCCGCGCCGACCCTGAGCGAAGTCAATTTGCAGCCGGAGGAAGTCGAACCACTTTTCGCGGAAGTGATGCGCAACATCAACCTGATGCTGCAACACGGCATCATTCACGGTGATCTTTCCGCCTATAACATCCTGTACTGGCAGGGCGAGATTATCTTGATTGATTTCCCGCAGGTGGTGGATATTCAGAGCAACGATAACGCGCAGATGATCTTACGCCGGGATGTGACCCGCGTCTGCGAGTATTTCCAGCAGCAAGGTCTATCGCTGAAGCCCCAAGCTATCGCAGATCAACTATGGCAGGCGTATGGTAAAGAGGCGGAAAACCCGGATGAAGTGCTGACGAATATCCTGGAAGCGGTAGAATATAACGACGATGACGAGTAACCGCAGGCGGGATACGAAAAAGCTGTGGCGTAGGGGTGATTTGGAGACACGGGTCATTTCATAGAATAATCCCCCTTCCGTCCCTCCGCTGCGCAGGGGGAAACAAAATCCATCCCATTGCATAGGAGGGATTTAAGGCTTGTCCGGTATTACTGTCGTGGTCATTGAGGCTTTTCTCGGCTTTTAACAGATCACATTGTAGGGACGAGGCCTGCCTCGTCCGAAACAAGCAGGCGGACAACGCAGGCGTTGTCCCTACAGGCGGCGATCTGGCCTATGAACCCGATGTTTGCGTTGGTTTCAATACCGGACAACGCTCTTTAGGGAGGGGAAACCGATTCCCGTCCCTGCGATTCTGACTCCCCGCGTATCAACCGGAGGAACGATGTCACACGTTGAGACCCATACACCGCAGCAAGCATGGTGGCTGGAACAGGCGCAAAACACAATCCGGCGCTCGTCCATCCCGGCGGCGAAAATCACATGGTTGGCGCAAACACACAATGCCGTTTTCCTGGTGGAACATGACAGTGAGCGCTATATCCTGACGCTGCAAAAGCGTAATGATGCTGCTTTGCTGCGGCTGATTTCGCAGAAGATGCTGATGCAAACCGTTGCCCAGGCGGGGTTTGCACTGCCGATTCCGCTGGAGCTACTTCTGACACCGGAAGTGCAGGGGATGTTGACGCAGTACGTACAGGGAGATGCACACAAACCGCATACCCTCACGCCCGAAGATTCGTATGCCGTCGGGGGCTATCTGGCACGGCTGCATCATCTGCGCCCGGAACTGCACATCGCCGGGGCTGTGCGCCCTGTGCTGGATGCAGACGGACTCTTTAGCAAACAGGGCATCTATTACCCTGGGGACGAGAATATGGGCATTTTCACAGGAGCGCAGTTACTCACCATGCAGGAAGTCGCGGGGAAAGTCCGCACCACAATGGAAATCCTCGGCACAGGCGCAGACGAGTACGGCATCATTCACGCGGATTTGCTGCTGCACAACATCTTGTTCCACGAGGGCGAAGTCCGGGCGCTGGATTGGGAATACAGCGGATGGGGCTATTTCCTCTATGATCTCACGCCGCTGTTGTGGCAGATGAAGCCGCAGCCCAATTATGCTGAAATTCAAGCCGCGCTCTGGGATGGGTACACCCGCGTTCGCCCCCTTACGGAAGAACATCGAGAATTGTTGGAAACTTTGATTGCAGGGCGACAGGTTGCGAGTATGCGCTGGGTTGCTGCCAATCAACAGAATCCGCATTACATGGGCAATGTGGAACGTATTCTCGCCCAACGCACGGCAGAATTACGTGGTTTTCTGGATACTGGCATTTTACAGCGCCGGGTGTAGCAACGACTTACTCACTAACTGACTTTACGCAAAAGTTTACCATTTTGCTCATTGTATCCCCCTCTCAATCTCCCCCTACTGTGTGAGGGTAGACTTTTAAGGCTTGTCCGGTATTGAAGCCAACTCAAACGCATGGTTTTTAGGCTGGCTAGATTTCCACCCGTAGGGACAACACCTGTGTTGTCCGCCTGCTTGTTTCGGACGAGGCAGGCCTCGTCCCTACAACAGGCTCAGTCAAGATACGAAAAGACCTACAATGACCCTGATAATATTCCCGGACAAGACTTTTAGCCCCCTCCTTGAGCATCGGGGAGGGGGTTGGGGGTGGGGAGTGGCTCAATATGCCTGGTTCTGGTCGTAACACTTTTATATACAAACACGCTCTAACCACCAACAGCTAACGCTCATCGAAGCTGAAAAAGTTGTCTGCAATGGCTAGCGCGTAACAGCACTCACTAACTTGCAAACAGGGTTCGATCATAGTCGAACCCCGTTTCATTGCAATTGCTTATTTCGCTAGATCGAAGCTGACGAGGATGTCGCCATATTCGCCGCCACCAGCATGGCTGACGCGCAAGGTGTAGGTTCCGCTGCGCAGAATGGTGTGTTCATCAATGAAGGAATTCATCGAAACCAACGTGCCATCTTGCAAGCGAATGTCATCGCTGGCAACCACGGGGTAGCCATCGCCATCCACCACCATAATCAGCGGATCAACTTCGTCCGCATTTTCGGATTCGACGCGCACGCTGATGGTATTCCCGGCGGCTGCGTAGAATTCATATTCCAGCACAGTGTTTTCGGACATATACGCATTGACTGTTTCGCCGCTGCGGATGCTGCCGCGATCAATCACAATCATGCTATCGCGTTCCAGCCAACCGTCGAAGTCATGCAAGGCATTGCCGTCTTCATTCAGTTGCTCATACGCGACACCGCGATTCAACAGCGCGGACGCGAAATCGTCATCAAGTTCCAGCACACGGGTGTAATCTTCAATGGCTTCCGCATATTCGTTGCGTTCGTGATGCTCCAGCCCCAGGTAATAATAATCTACAGCGGAGAATGCGAGGTTGTTGCCATCCAGGGTTTGGACAGTATAGGACACATGGGGAACAGGCTCACTAATCGTGAAAAACTGTTGAAGCGCATCCAGGCCGAAGAAGATAATGCCGACTACGAGTGCAGTTTCAACGAGTTTGACCACCCAACGATACGGATACTGGTTGGATTTATTGAACATTTTTGGATACCTCGGAACAAAAACGGCGTTCAGGAAGTACAACTATGCATACACCATATCACAAAATGTGTTTGCTTTGCTACTACCCTCTTATGCAACGCATAGCAATCATATGAAAATCACCATGAAGCGGGTGAGTCGCCCTCATGTTGCTTTGATGTGCCATGTATACTGGGGCGTAGCGATCCGCCGAAAACAGCAAGTGCTTGGGAGATGCGCCAATGCTTGAAAATGTGACAAAAGAGAAAACAACAACTGTCGCGGATTTCCTCGAATTCATTCACCGTCCAGAAAACCTGGAACAAAACTACGAGTTCATCAACGGAGAAATTGTCCCTGTGGTTAGCAGCCCCAAATCCTCAAAATTGGCATTTCGGATTGGAACTTTCCTCGGTGTGTATTTGATGCAGAATGACATCGGTCACGGGATGACATCTGATGGTGGCTACGTCATCGGTGAAGGACGTTACATCCCCGATGTGAGTTTCATCTCGTATGAAAAGCAACCAGGCGAGTTACAGAACGATCAGGGCTACGTCCCGGCTGTACCCGATTTCGTGGTAGAAATCATCTCCCCCACAGATCGCCAGCGCGACGTGATGGCAAAAATTGGTCATTATCTGGAAGCGGGGGTACTGGCCTGGGTGATCTATCCAGAGGCAAAGCAAGTCGTGGTCTATACATCCGGCAACCCGCCGAAGGTCTTCACTACAGAAGATACGCTCGATGGTGGTGAGGTGCTGCCGGGATTCACATTGGCTGTAAAGGAACTTTTCGCATGATTCCGTTAGTGGATTTAAAAGCACAGTATCGCAGTATCCAGGCGGAGATGGACGAGGCTATCCAGCGCGTGCTGGACAATACGGCCTTCATCATGGGCAAGGAGGTGCAGGACTTTGAAGCAGCCTTTGCGTCTTATGCCCAGGCCAAACACGCTATCGGGGTTGCCAGCGGCACAGATGCTTTGCTGCTTGCGATGCAAGCGCTGGGGTTAGGCGCAGGCGATGAAGTCATCACCACACCGCACACCTTCATCGCAACCATCGGCCCCATGATTCAATTGGGGATTACGCCTGTCTTCGTGGATATTGACCCGCGCACGTACAACATCAACGCAAACTTGATCGAAGCTGCCATCACGCCGCGCACGAAGGCCATTGTCCCGGTGCATCTCTACGGACAACCCGCCGATATGACCGCACTTTCCGCGATTGCCGAGAAGCACAACTTACTCATCATTGAAGATGCAGCCCAGGCACACGGCGCAGCCTGGGAAGGCCAGCGCATCGGCTCCTGGGGGGCGCTGACAGGCTTCAGCTTCTACCCTGGGAAGAACCTGGGTGCGGCTGGCGATGCTGGCGGTATCATCACCAATGACAATGCGCTGGCGAAGACGGTGCGCCTGCTGCTGAATCATGGCAGTATGACCAAATACCTGCACACGCGCATCGGCTATAACGCCCGTCTGGATGGAATGCAGGCGGCGATCTTGCGCGTGAAGCTGAACCACATTGAGCAGTGGACGGAACAGCGCCGCGCCAATGCCGCCATCTATGACGAACTGCTGGCGGATATTCCCAGCGTTCTCACACCCTACGCGGATCCTCGCGCACGCCATGTCTATCATCTGTATGTGGTGCAGGTTCCGGGAGATCGTGACCGCGTGCTGGCGCACCTGAACAAGAACGGCATCGGAGCCGGGATTCATTATCCGATCCCCTGCCATGTGCAGCCAGCATTAGCGCATCTCGGCTACAAGGAAGGCAACTTCCCACATGCAGAACACGCTGCCAAGCAGATCATCAGCCTGCCCATGTTCCCGGAACTGACGCGGGAGCAAATGGAACAGGTCGCAGAAACCCTGCGCGAAGCCGTGCAAGTGGCGGTGTGAGATTCGCCACAGAGACGCAAGGATTAAGGTTCTTGTTTCTGGCATTTTCGGGCAAATGTACCTCACCCCTAAATCCCCTCTCCAAGTGAAGAGGGGACTTTCCTGGCCTGTCCTGATAGGTTTTGCTCCTCCTCGCCGAACGGAGAGGGAGCCGGGGGTGAGGTGAAAAATGCGAGAGTACAGCCATACCCACGACAATTAAGGCTAAACCTGATGACTATCATTCGCTGGATCACCCATGCCACTGAGACACAAAAACAGGAGCGTAGTATGCGCCCCTGCGTGATTCGTGCGGGATGTCGATTTTAGCTGAGGGTATAGGTGCCACCCGGATCAATGACGATGGGCTGGGCTTCCGTCTCGCGGTTGATGCGTTCTGCCCAGGCTTTGGCATCCTGCACAATTGGCGGGAAGGTGTTGTAATGGATCGGCATGACATACCTGGGCTTCAGCAGCTTCACAGCCTTGATGGAGTCATCCACGCCCATTGTGAAAACATCGCCAATCGGCAAAAAGGCCACATCAATGCCTTCTTCCCCGATGAGCGCCATATCCCCGAAGAGGCTGGTATCCCCGGCGTGATAGAGGGTTGTCCCCCGATGCGTAATCAGCAAACCGTTGGGCTGCCCACCATAGGAACCATCTGCAAATGAGGAACTGTGGAAGGCTTGCGTCCACTTCACGTCCATGTATTCGCCGCGCATGGTACCGCCAGGGTTGCCCTGGAAGACATTTTCCAACCCCTTCGCCATGAACCAGTTGCCCATCTCGAAGTTACAAGCCACCTGTGCGCCTGTACGCTGCGCGATGGAGATGGTATCCCCGGCGGGATTATCCTGTGTCATGCCAACATGATCGCCGTGTGCGTGGGTGAGCAAAATATGCTCGACATTGAATTCATCAGGTTTTGCGGGAGAAAGTGGATTATTTGTCAAGAAGGGATCAATCAAAACGCGGTGTCCATTCAGATCGAGGAAGATCGTCGAATGACCCAACCATGTGAAAGTAACAGCCATAAGCCTTCGCTCCTGTGACTTTTTTTGAAGCTTATTCACCAGCTCTAGCGAGCCAGTGATTGACACTTTGTATTTTAACAAACAATGCGAGGACGTGCTGGCTGTTTGAACATTCTTTAACTAGTTTTCAATGGTAGCGCTACCGTAAAGGTTGATCCTTTGCCCAGCCCTTCGCTCTCCGCCCAGATGCGACCTTCATGCGCGTGAACAATCGCCCGTGAAATACTCAGGCCAATGCCCAACCCGCCATGATGCCGCGTCATATGGTCTTCTACCTGGTAGAACTCTTCAAAGATCCGTTCTAGCTGCTGTGGCTCAATACCTGCCCCGGTGTCAGTCACGCGGATTTCGACGGTACGCGGTGTGGGTTTGTCGATGGTGAGCGTAATCTTGCCGCCTTTGGGTGTGAAGCTGATGGCATTGTGCATGATGTTGATGAGCGCCATCTGCAACCGCGCCTGATCGCCATACAGCAGCAAATCTTCATCTGGCATATCGAAGTCGAAATCGTATTCGCTCAAGTCCATCAGCGTGAATAAATCCATCCGCACAGCATCCAATAACCCTTTGACGCTGATCGTATCCGGGTGCAAGTCCGATGCATTCTGTTTCAGGTAGCGCAGGTTGACCATATCTTCGATGATCTTGCGCAGCTTAAGCGCACTTTCCAGCACTTTTGATGCATGTTCTTTGGCGGATTCGCTCTCTTCTTCTTGCAAGAAGCTGGCGTATCCCATGATGACTCCCAGAGGTGTACGGAGTTCGTGGCTGGCAATGGCAATGAAGTTGTTCTTCAATGCATCGACTTCGCTCAGTTCTTCATTGGCACGGCGCAGATCATGCACCAGTTTCGCCCCTTCGATGGCAACGGCTGCCTGGGCTGCGAGGGTACTCAAGTAACTGCGGTCATTGAGCGTCCAGGGCATTTCTCGCTTGTTAATCGCCTCCAGAACACCGATTACCTGATCGTTATAGGTCAGCGGTACGCCGAGTAATGAGCGCGTCGTGAACTGGATATTCTCGTCTACTTTGTCATAGTGGAGTTCATGCTGCCGGGTGTCATCCACCTGGATAATCTGGTTCTCGCGGAAGATTTGCCCGGCGATGCTATCCATCGGCACGAACGTACCAATCAATTCGCTGTCATCCACATTGACCGTCGTTGATGCAGCGAATACAAGTGCTTGCTTGCGATTGTTCCATAACAGCACCGATGCGGCTTCACAGCTTGTGATTTGTACGGCAGCATCCATGATGCGTTTCAGCAGCGTATTCAAGCTCACCTGCGCATTGAGCGAGGCGCTGATTTCTGCCAGTTGTGTCAGAATACTGACTTTGTTTTCGAGTTCAAGTACACGATCTTGCAGTGGTTTCTCAATCATGGGTCAGGTTCATCCCTTAAGGAATTGATCTGGCAGCGATTAGTGTAGCATCCTTCGAGATGATTTGCTACGCGACCGACGGCAAAGTGCTTGTTCAAAAATTTTTTTCAGGGTTGGAGTCTTATAAGAATAGTAGCGGTAGTAGTAGTAGGGGCTGTTCAAACTGTTCAAAACTTTGTAATGCGCCCGTAATGTGGGATTTATTTCCCAATCAATACCCAAAATTGACGAATTATATCCCCAGTTTGGCCTCCGTGTGGGATAAGTGGGAAAAAAGTTTTGAACAGGCTCCTGTGCATAACTTTGAACAGTTTGCACAGTTATGCACAGGCTGCGCCGAGTTTTGAACAGGCAAAGCCGAAATTGCCAATTATTACGGAGTTTTGCACAGACTTTAGACACAATGTATAGGATCCTGTTCAAAGTTTTGAACAGGTTTTGAACAGGCAAAGCCGACTTTTGAACAGGTTTTGAACAGGTTTTGAACAGACGTTAGTGCGGTCTATGATTACGGTAAAAACAAATGGTCGCTTAACCCAAACAAAATTGGGTTATAATCCGCGAATCTCGTAATAATCCGCAAGAAAACTTGGGATAACGCGAATCGCACAGGTGTTCTTTTTCTTTTTATCCCAAGAAAATTGGGATAAAATTGTAACTATTCGCAAGAAAACTTGGGATATTGCGGAGGAAGTATTCAGAAAGAGTTAAGGCGGGCTGTCACAGGAGGGGGCATCACCAGGGATTTTGATCCAGGCGAAGACCCCTGGTGTGATGGGTATATGAAAGGCAGGCGTGAGCGCATCCTGAACGATGTTCCGGTGATTGACTTCGACTTCACCATATTGGCGAACCGGTTGTGATTGCGTCGGATCAGGCATTATCTTCTTCGGAGACGTAATCCGGGGCTAGCGGCCCCAGACGAATCGAACGGGCGATATTCGGTTCGCGTTCAATCCAGCCCATGCCTTCCAGCCGTGCTAAATGGGTGAGGACGCTGGTATGCGCGATATAGCAGCCATCGCCAATCTCGCGCTGCGCCGGGGATCGCCGTTCGGTCTTCAGATAGTCCCGGATGAATTCGTAAATCGTGCGGGTTGTCGGGTCGATGTCGGTCACTGTCGTTGGCTCCTGACATTACAAAAAACAAATGCAGGATTTATCTTACCACAGGGTAAAACATTTGTTCTATCTATGCCGCGTGTGGGTCTGGTTCGGATATGGTTTCGATTCTTAGGAACTGACCTTACGCACAGGCTCCTGCAAATGGGTAGGATATGCAGCGCTGTCGAT
>CAYVVZ010000093.1:0-10149 GCA_964455365.1 uncultured Anaerolineaceae bacterium
GTCAAGATACGAAAAGACCTACAATGACCCTGATAATATTCCCGGACAAGCCTTAAAGCCATGTGGCTAGCAAGAGCAGCGGGAAGCGCACGAAAGGCGCTCTGACCCGCTGCCCACTCTTCTGGAATACCATATATTTAAAAATGGCTCATCTACAGAAACTGTGATTCTTGACATTTTCTGCAAACGGCGCAGCACGCTGCGCCCCTACAAGAGTTGATGTTCCACTACTCACCATCCCGGCGCATCACTGGCAGGGAAGGACTCATCGGAGGCTTCTTCGATTGCATCACGTTCGCCGCTGACAATCGGCAGGCGCTCATAGATGTCATTGGTTTGCGCCGCCATGTTCAGATCATGGATGTCCAGGCCATGTACATCGGGCGTGAACCATTCCACCGTGACGGTATGATCTTCGTGAATCAACGTAGGTTCATTCACGGCATCTTCAGCGAGTTCGCGGACTTCGCCAATGAATTGCGCCATGTGATCGTCTTGTTTGAACGTGAACTTCCGGCGCAGTTTCAGCACTTTGGCGCTGCTCACGATGTCCCAATCCTGTAATTTGTTCAGCGCATCCGCGACCTGCTGGCGGTTGAGGGGGCCAGCTTCCGCTGTTTGTTCGATGGCGATTTGTCGCACGTCACTCATAGCATTTCCTCGTTTTGTGGCTTTTGTTCTATCCTATCTAGCATGCCTTAGAGGGGTATCAAAAGCGTGAAAACGCTCATTCGTTTCCTTGCGTATTGATGTGATTCCAAGAGAGGGTTTATGCATGGCTCAATAAACAGGAGATTTTGTGGGGCGATTAGCGAGCGAGCGATACACATCAAAGTAAGGGTTATGGTTCTTGTTTTTGGCGTTTTCGGGCACGATCTATCGTGCCCCTACACCAGATTCTCGTAGGGGCATGGCAGGCCATGCCCACGAGAATTAAGACCTAACTTGATGCATGAAACTACACCGAGCTGCCCCACAAAATGTGATGGATTGCTACACCACGATGTTGACCTTCGGTTCTTTGCCACGCCCAGGGATGAAGATCACGCGGCGCGGTTCTTTGCCATCCAGCGCAGATTGTGCGGCTTCACCTGCCAGTGCTGCGGCTTTGGCATCTTCTTCGCTGATCTCCGGCGAAACCATGATATTCTCACGCGGCTTGCCGTTAATCATCACCACCAGGGCAATCTCATCTTCTTTGGCTTTTTCCGCGTCGTATTCAGGCCAGGGCTGCTGGTGCACGCTGTAGTCCCAGCCCATACGTGACCACAGTTCTTCCGCGATGTGCGGCGCTACCGGAGCCATCAGGCGCAGCATGACGCTGACGGCCTGTTCATAGGCGGATTCACCCAGCGTCCCGGCTTTCAGCGCATCCTTGACGAAATTCTTCAGCTTCATCTGGTCGGCTACTGCACGGTTGAAGGTGAAGGTTTCAAACGCAGTTTCGACGGCTTGTACAGCCTGGTGTGATTTACGCTCGATGTTGCGATTGCTGTCTTCTTCACCCGCACCGGAAGGACGATTTTCCGTCACAATCTGCCAGACATCGCCCAGCCAGCCAATCACACCCTTGATATTGTTCTCGTTCCAGGGGCCGCCCTTCTGCCAGTCGAAGTTGAACATCAGGTAGGCACGCACCGTATCCGCGCCGTACTGCTCCACCAGTTCATCCGGGTTGACCACATTGCCCTTGGATTTGGACATGCGCTGAATTTCCAGGTGCTGCTTCAGTTGGTTGACGTTGTTCGCGCCCTGGATCGACGGAATTTCGATTTCCGTTTCTGGCACAACTTCCACCATCTGCATATCATCACCGACGAACAGGCGATTTTCGACGCGCTTCATCAGCTCACCTTCGATCAGCGCCACATCCATCGGGATATTGGGCTTGTTCCCGTTCTCGATGACGTGGACTTTATCCGCGATGATCTTGTTACCGTCCACCTGTCCCCAGGCGATGACCTGATCGCCCTGGCGTTCTGCACCCAGCACCTGCCCCTGATTGCGCAGTTGCAGCATGGGTTCATCGAAGATGCCTTCCACATCGCGCCCGTGTTCTTTTGCGATTTCGATGGCTTCATCGAAGACACCCAGGTCACGGATGGCTTTGTTGAACCAGCGAGCATACAGCAGGTGCATAGTGGCATGTTCCGCGCCGCCCGTGTAGGTATCCACTGGCAGCCAGTAGGCCGCTTCTTCTGCGCTGAACGGTGCGCTGGCTTCCTGTGGTGACAGGTAGCGATACCAGTACCAGGACGAACACATGAAGGTATCCATCGTGTCCGTTTCGCGCCGTGCCGGGTTGCCTTCGCTGTCCGTCGTGTTCAGGAACGGCTCGTGATAGGTCAGCGGGCTGCGGCCTGTGGGCATAAATTCCACATCTTCCGGCAAGGTCACGGGCAGGTCATCAAAGGGAACCGTTTCCAGCGAACCATCCTGCTTGTGAATGATCGGAATCGGGCTGCCCCAGTAACGCTGGCGGCTGATCAGCCAATCACGCAGGCGGTAGTTTACGTTCTCTTCGCCCACGCCTATCTTCTCCAGGTGGTCGATTGCGGCGGCAATCGCGGGACTCTTGCGGCCTTTTTCGCCATTGTGAATGGCACCATCAATCGCGCCGCTGTTCGCCATGAAACCAGCGCCAGTATAGGCTTCGCTCATGGTGTTGCCATCCAGCGGTTGATCGCCTGCGCCGGGAGTCGCTTCGTATTCCGCGCTGCTCTCCGGCATCACCACCGGGATGATTTCCAGGCCGAACTTACGGGCAAATTCAAAGTCGCGCTGGTCATGCGCCGGGACTGCCATGATTGCACCCGTGCCATAACTGACCATGACGTAATCCGCAATCCAGATGGGAACCTGCGCCCCGTTCGCCGGATTGATGGCATAGGCTCCGGTGAAGACTCCGGTCTTCTCGCGGTCTTCGCTCAGGCGCTCAATTTCGGTGGCGCGTGATGCCTGGTCACGATACGCTTCGATTTCGGCTTTCTGTGCAGCGGTGGTGATTTTCTCCACCAGATCATGCTCAGGAGCCAGCACCATGAAGGTTGCGCCCCACAGCGTATCCGGGCGGGTGGTGAAGACGGTGATGGTATCGTCGTAGCCTTCCACCTGGAATGTGATCTTCGCGCCTTCACTGCGCCCAATCCAATTCGTCTGCATGATCTTGATCGGTTCAGGCCAATCAATCTGGCTGAAATCCAGCATTTCATCGGCATACGCCTTGTACCGGAAGAACCACTGCGTCATCAGCTTCTGAATGACAGGCTGCCCCAGGCGTTCATCTTTGCCGTCGATGACCTGTTCATTTGCCAGCACGGTTTGCAGCGCATCTGACCAGTTCACCATGGCTTCTCCGCGATAGGCCAGGTCATTTTCATAGAACAGCTTGAAGAACCATTCTGTCCATTTGTAGTATTCCGGGTCGCAGGAAATGGCTTCGCGCTCCCAATCGAACATATTGCCCATGCTCTTCATTTGCTTGCGCATACGCTCGATGTTCTTATACGTCCATTCCGCCGGGTGAATATTACGGCTGATGGCGGCCTGTTCCGCTGGCAGCCCGAAGGCATCAAAGCCCATCGGGAACAGGACATTATAGCCCTTCATGCGCATGAAGCGGGCGCGGGCATCACTGGGGGTCATCGCGTACCAATGACCGATGTGCAGGTCACCGGATGGATAGGGCAGCATGGTCAGGGCGTAATGCTTGGGCTTGTCCCAATCGACCTCACTGCGGTACAGCTTGGTTTCTTCCCACTTTTGCTGCCACTTCTGCTCGATGTCTTGTGGGTTATAGGTTTCACTCATGGGTTTTCTTGTCTCTCCTGTGTGATTTTCAATGGATTGCGTTCAGTTACCTGTTGCAGAACGGAGCGCATCGCACAATTTATCCCCACCCCCAACCCCCTCCCCAATGCATTAGGGAGGGGGCTAGCATACACAATGTATTTTCCTCCCCTATTGCTATGGGGGAGGTGGCCTGCGCAGCAGGTCGGAGGGGGACAACACTTTCAAAATATGCCAAAATTCAGCGCCCGATTGTAACATGCTTCGGCGCGGCACATGGCTGGATCATCGGCTGAAAGGGAGAGACTCAAAGGAGGAGCGCGGCCTTCGCCTACGCAAGGAAAGAGCGGGCCACCACGCTGCCCAGAGAAGAGGAGATTGTGGGAATGCTGTAGCGAAACATCGCTTTACCTCCACAAATCTAAGAAGGATTACTCGAACGTTAGGCTAACCATACCGGGTTTCACGCTGAAGGTCAACAGAGATTCACAATTGCTTAACAACGGGTCAGGATGGCTCAGTGCTGCGAACCAGCGCAATCAGTTCGCGCAGCAGATTCTGCGTGATGGGTAAAGCTGTCTCTGCATCGTCATCCGGCGAAAACTTGCCCAACCGCCATTCGAGCGCCTGCTGAATTTGTGCGGCATACTGCGGAAGCTGTGCAGATACCCAGGCGGCTGCATCCTGTTTGGAGACGTGTTCGCCATGTGTGACGGTGTAATAAGCGCGGCACAGGGTCAAAATCGCATAGGATTGTCCGGGCAGACTCGGCAAGTCGTGCATCCGTCCTTCCCATTCATCCGCTGTATCATCCGCAGCCTGCAAGAAAACCGATTTGGGAATGTGCTGGATGAGAGTCTCCGGCGCTGCACCATCCAGCGTGATGCCGTATTCGCGCACGAAGTACCAGTTCATCACCCAATCTCGGCCTGCATCCACGATATGAAATGGTTCACCGGGGCTGATGACTCCCTGCTGGCTGATCTGTGTATCATAGGTCTGGATTCCCTGCTGCGTGGCATAGATGATCTCAATGCGGTTATTCCACTGAGGAGCGTCCGCGACAATCTCGCCATGCATGGCATCCAACCGGGCGAACTCATCTTCGGTCAGCATCTCGCGCAGGATCGCCAGCAGATCGACATCACTTGCTGAATCAAAACCACCAGTGGTCAATGAGCCGTAGAGATACAGGCCGAGTAATTTTTCGCCCAGAATGGGACGCATCTTCGCCAGCATCGTATGCAGCAGGTGATTCACATCAGCGTGCTGTGTTGGTTCGGGATGCATGGCTCATCGTTCCTGGGGTATTTGTCTTATGCGCCACCTTGCAAGGCTTGCAGGCGTTCGCTGGCCTCGGTGAAATTGCGGTTGCGTGCAATGGCGACCTGATAATTCAGCACAGCACGTTCGAGATTGCCCAATTCTTCGTAGGCACGCGCCGCATAGTAGTACCATTCCTCCACGCTGATTTCATCGCCTGCGACAGCAAGCTGTTGCCCCACCAGCGTCACCACATCTTCGTAGCGCCCAACGGCTAAATAGGCTTCAAAAGGGCCAAATTCATACCACAACATGCGCATCGGCAGCCCCATGCTCAACGCGGTATCGAAGGAGGCTGCCGCTTCTTCGTTCAGGCCAAGCTGAAGCTGTGCCCATCCCAGGTTGAAATAGGTGAAGGAATCATTTTCGCCGTTGTTGATTTGTTCCTGTGCGATGTCCAGCGTCCATTGCGCGTTATAGGCTGTGTCCCATTGGTCGCCCAGGATGGCCTGCACCATCGGTTCATCTTGCGGTTCGTAGATCACCAGATAATCATAATTGAAGGGCTTCCAACGAATCAGAACATCGTCATAGCTGTAAGCCACAATTTCCCCATCCGGGAAACCGAGGAGTGGATCCTGGAAAAAGAATGTTTGCGAGGAATCGTCATAGCCCACCAGCACGCGGTTGTGGCTCATCCAATCCCGGACATAATCCGCACCATCGTAATAACTGTTTTCTAGCAGGACGGGGAAACCCGCCGCAACAAGCTGGCGCATCAGGTCAACCGTTCCTCCACGCCGCACCACAGCACCGAGGCCGCGAGCTTCTGCTGCCGCTGCCATCTCCTCAATGCGCACCGAAGCATCTGCGCCCCAGGTATTCAATACCTGCCCGGACAGCTCGAAGTAGGTATCTGCCGTCACGGGCTGGTAATACGAAAGGTGAATAGAGAGCGCTGCCGCTGAACAGCGATTCACACCCTGATGAATCCAGGTGAACCCATCCAGCATCATATTAGCGGGTAACATTTCGGGGTTGGTGAAATCAACCTGTTCTTGCGCGGTAACGGGCAAGAGGCTCATCAGCGAGAGTAATACCAACACAGTCCAACGGGCAAAAGGCTTCATCATCGTCCTCACTACATTTCTACACAGTTCTACAAACAGCAAAGCTCATGGGCAGCAATCTACCCGGCATATCTTACAAAACGGCTACAGCGCCCCTGCAATGGAATTATTTGGTTACATCAGAAAATTGTGAAGGACTATTTTGCAGAACGTTGGGCAGGCGTGGGGGAGGGCGCACCTGGTCGCCCCCGATGGCTCTTATGCAGGCTATGTCGCCAGATGATGATATTTGCGGTTGGTATCGCTCAGTTCCCGATCCAGCTTTTTAATCTGCTTGCGCAGTTCATCAACTTCTGCTTTGCTGCGCCGGATTTCGCCCTTGATGCCCCGTGTAATCTCCAGGTCTTCATCGGCGTTGAATGTCTCCAGTGCGGTCTCAAGTTCCTGGACAACTTCCAGAATCTCTTCAACATCTTTGGTAGCGCGTTTGATTTCACTGCGGAAGCGTTTGATAACATTCTGAACTTCGCGGCTGCTTGCCATTGAATTACCCTTTCAGCGTGTGATGAATACTGAGGAATACTATCGACATTCTACGGGGCATGTGATTTTCCGGCAACTTCGCAAGCCAGCAGTGCTGAAACCAATCAACTGTACACGGACGACTCTGATACTTATCACCACTGAATGCAAACAACTATGAAACAATTATCAGAAGCAAACGGCGGGACGTTTGTTTGTGTCTGTTTCATTATGCTAGCTTATGGTCGAATAGGCGCAACATAGCTGCTGCGCATCTCATAGGGATATGACTCGTTAGAGTCCGGTGTGGGGGAGACGGCTGCATTGGTGACGTGATAATTTCTGCATGTGAGCTGCATCGTCGCCGTGCAGAGTATGCGCAGCGGGTTCGCTTTCGGTTGCTCCCGTTGGTCTGGTAGAAACCCCGGGCAGTACAGGCGTTGACGTGAAAATAATCAGCCTATGAGACTATTTGCCAGCGCTCGTGAACTATGGAACAATTTATTGCACAGCAAAATGCCGTCATTTCTAAATGAGGCTCACAGTAAGGAAGCTCATCTGTGCATATTGCAATGGTTACGACGTACCCGCCGAGTGCTGGGTCGCTGAATGAATACGCCTATCATTTCATTAGTGCGTTACGGCAGAAGCCAGAAGTCGAACGCCTGACGATTTTATCGGATGTGCTGCCGGATGGCGCGGAATACCCACCGTTTGTGGATGAAGGTGTTCCTACGAAGATTGCTGGCTGCTGGCGCTTCGGCGCGTGGGATAATGCCCTGCGCATCAAATCCGCCATCGACAGCGTCAAACCGGATGTTGTTCTATTCAATATTCAATTCGCCAGTTTTGCTGGTTCGCGGGTTCCGGCTGCCCTGGGATTATTGGCTCCGGCACTCATCAGGCGATTATCCAGCATTACTACTGCTGTGCTGCTGCATAACTTGATGGAAACGGTTGACCTGGACAGCGCAGGGTTTGGCGGCAATTCGCTGCTAGGGCGGGTGACGCGCTTCGCCGGGACGGTTGCCACGCGCACTATTTTGCAGGCGGATCTGGTCGCGCTGACGATTCCCAAGTATGTCGATATTCTGGCAGAGAAGTATGGCGCGGAGAATATTTTTCTGGCTCCGCACGGAGCGTTCTACCAAATGCCGCATCCGCCTGCCTCAGAAAATAGTGACTCATCGCAGACGATTCTGGCCTTCGGCAAGTTTGGCACGTATAAGCGCGTGGAAACATTGCTAGAAGCCTTCGAGATGTTGCAGCAGCGCCGCGATACGCCCATGCGCCTCGTCATCGCAGGCACGGATAACCCCAACGCAGCAGGGTATTTGCAGCAGATGCAGCAGCAGTACGCCCACATCCCCAATGTGAGTTATACCGGGTATGTACAGGAAGATGATGTTCCGGGTTTGTTCCAATCAGCGGATGTGGTGGCCTTCCCCTATACCAGCACCACAGGCAGTTCCGGCGTATTGCATCAGGCAGGGAGCTACGGCTGCGCAGTGGTGCTGCCGAACCTGGGAGACTTTGCCGAGTTGATCCAGGACGAAGGGTACGTTGGCGAGTTCTTCCAGCCAGAAGATGCACAAAGTATGGTGGCTGCACTCGCTCGTTTGTTGGATGACCACGCACTGCGGCAGCAGCAAGGCGAACAGAATTTCCTCGCCTCGCAGGGCATTCCCATCGCGGATGTGGTGGACTGGTATCTGCTGCATTTCGAGCGATTGTTAGCCGAACGCAAAGAAAGTATAAACGTTCGGGCGTGACGAACTGGTTTCAAGTTCTTGTTAGGTCTGCGCAAGTAGGTTGCAATACTGTAACTTGCAAGGGAGAACGCAAGTATTTGAGGTCAGGGGCCAAATGGAAATGCAATTGGAAGTTCAACGTCAAGAGAATATTCCTGTTGTTTCTTTGAAAGACCGCGTTGACGCTCGCATCGCTTCTCAACTGCGACAGGAATTTGAAAAGCTCACCACCTGCGAAGATTGCTCGTACATTGTGGATCTGGGTGATGTCGAGTTTCTGGATAGTGCCGGGTTGGTGCTGTTGGTCAAATTGCTGAAGCACGCCCGCACCCGCAAAGGTCAGGTTGCGCTGATCCGTTCGCGCAAGGAAGCTGCCAACCGTATTCTGAAGCTGACGAAGTTCGATGAACTGTTCCACATGGCAGACAGCCGCCAGGGTGCGCTGGAACACCTGAAAACCATACACTAAGCCAACGCTAATGAACCTTACAAACAACGTGAATCCGCCGCAAGGTGGGTTTTTTCGTCTCTATACAATTCCTCAACCAGCAGGTCAGATTGCCCGTGCAGTCTGAAAATTATAGAAGCGAATGCGCATTCCAGAACCACCACTGCTTTTGCACACCATGAGATATGCATGGCGGGTTTTGTCGCACATCACCCCACCAGAGGAAGGGTGACCCTGCACTTCTTGCTCTCGCATTTTGAAACATTACAGATACGCTACTTTGCCGACGACGGTGTTTGAAAACATCACAATCTTCCCCCTCTATGATTGACAGTTTCTAAATATTACGATACGATCAGGGTGTCTGCTGTGAACGAACCGCACAGCAAACTTTGACCTTGTTGCATCCAGATAGCCCCTCGTGGCGCTGTTTGCATCTCGTTCCCCCCTGATATTCGTTCCAGGAATATGGCCTGCATAAGGCCATGTTCCGTTTAATGGACGAGATAGTTAGCTCGCCTTCTCACCGCGAATTCACAGTCGTTTCATAGCGGGCTTAAACCAGTGACGTACTCTTAAGTCGTATTACAAAGGCATCCCAGTTTGATTGCTGGTAATGCCCTTCCCTCCTGGCAGCCCGGTGTGTTCCCCCTCACATCGGGTTTGTCTATTTAATGGCTATTCGAGCGTTCTGCTCCGGGCAAATTTGCCGT
This sequence comes from uncultured Anaerolineaceae bacterium, assembly GCA_964455365.1. Taxonomy (GTDB): domain Bacteria; phylum Chloroflexota; class Anaerolineae; order Aggregatilineales; family Phototrophicaceae; genus JAUZRW01. The sequence continues at coordinate 9,557 of CAYVVZ010000093.1, forward strand.
ATTTTCACCAGAACATGTTAGAATAAGCGTAAGATTGTTCGACCAATGCACGGCAACAACTCGTTCTTCTATAGCGTTTTGCGGGGTAGGCTGCCGAACTGGCAGTGGAAGGAAACCTGGCATGAACCTGATCTATTTCGCAGCTTTTGCGCTCATCTTAATTTTGATTGTGCAGGTGTTTCGCTACTTGATGCGACGCTGGACGGGATATGATGTGCGACCGGATATGGATAGCTTCTATGGAATCCTCACAAGAACGGATTGGGCGCAGCGTGGATTTGCAGAGAAACAAGCCCAGGCTGAGGCGGAAGCCAGCCGTAAGTCGCGTAAAGCCAAAGAAAAAGCCTACTACGAAGCAACCTCACATGACGTAGATGAATCCGATCTCCTCACAGATGATGATTTCAGTCATCTGGAAGCAGGCTACGATGGCGAAACAGAGGTCATCCCCCTGGGGGAACTGCTGGAGGATCAGCAGCGCCGCAGCCAATCTTAATCTTATGCCCTAATCAAACGGGGTGCATTTCAATATTTTGGCTTGGGTGCATTTCACTTTGGGGGCAACTTCGGATTTGGTCTGCTAAATCCAACTG
>CAYVVZ010000094.1:0-2242 GCA_964455365.1 uncultured Anaerolineaceae bacterium
TATCCGCAAAACCCTGTGTCGCATTCCAGCAACCTAACCCTATGTCGCATGACACATCGCTGTGTCCGCCGTAAGCGCAAACAAAGGCAATGCGCTTCCACTCGCAACCTCGGTTCTCAATACCGGACAAGCCTTACAATCCTCGGCGACTTTCGTTGCAAAGTTGTTGGCTTACTGATTAGAAAATGTTAGGAATGCTCGCACGATTGCCCCGCCGTGTTACACTCCTATGTTGATATACTGGCAGGGTATTCGGTTACATTGTGGGGCTTTACCATATTTACTGTTTCGACGTGCAGGTATGGGGGGAACTTGTGTCTGTGGTCGTGTGCAAAGTGAGCTAGAGGCAAGGGGATGCATACATTCCTCCAGAGGAAAACGACCATCTTATCAGGGGTAGCACTGCTAACCATTGTTGCGGTCTACCTGTTGTTTGCGTCCCCCGTTTACGCCATTCAGGTCGCGCTGATTGTTGATACGGATACTGTTGATCCCCTGAACCCGTTGGATGGCAACCTGGGTCTACTGGGCGGCAATGGAACGTGTGACCTGCGTGAAGCCCTGGAAGCTGCTGCTGCCGCCGCCACGGTCAATGAATGCATCATCCCACCTGACCCGGAACTGGATGACACCTACCTGATTGATCTTTCCGCCTTCCCGGTGGATACGGTGATTCCGCTGGTGGCTGGGCTGCCTGCCCTCTCCCGCGATGGAACCATCATTGTGGGTGATGGACGTGTGATCCTGGACGGGCGCAACCTGCGCGGGACGGGTTTCAACGTCACGGGCGATGATGTGGAAATTTATGGCGTGACCATGCAGCGGTTCACCAATCGTGCCATTCTGGTCAATGATGCTGCCAACACCATCATCGGTGGTCCGGCGGCGCAAGAACGCACGATCTTAACCCGCAACGCAAATGGCATCGTCGTCACCGGAGTCGATGCACAGAATATCACCATTGAGAATAACTACATCGGCGTAGATGCAACGGGTAGCGAACCAAACAGCGGCACCGGGATTACGCTGCAAGGCAATTCCTCGAACATCACCATTACCGGGAATGTCATTTCGGCAAATGGCAAGCATGGTATCAACATCAGCAGCAGCGACAACAACATCATCACGAATAATCTGATTGGTTTTGATGTCACAGGGAGCATTGTAGAGGGCAACAAAAACAGCGGTATTCGTGTGGCACTCTCAGATAATACCACCATCACCGGGAACGACATCGGCGGCAATGGTGGGTATGGCGTGATATTGAATACTGCCGACAACACGACGATTGATGGTAATGTCTTCGGGATTGCGCCGACGACCCTCGCGGCTGCGGGGAATCTCGTGGATGGCGTGCGCACGGTGAGCAGCGTAGATGTAACCATCACGAACAACACCATCGCCAATAATACCCGCTACGGAGTAACGATTTCCAGCGGACAGCGTGTGGAAGTCTATAACAATCCGATTTTCAACAATGGCAATCTGGGAATTGTGCGCGGTACGGGTGCGAACGGCAATATCCTCTATCCACTGCTCTTCAACGCTGCGAGTAACGGCGTGAATACAGCTATCGAAGGCCGGGTGCGTGGTGAACCCAATACGACGTATCGCCTCGAATATTATCTGAACACAGTTTGCGACCCATCTGGCTTTGGTGAAGGCGAAACGCCCACGGGCGAATTTAATATTACAACCAATGCAAATGGAATCTTCGACTTCACGCAGATTATCGCTGGTGGCCCCGGTGTGGGTTCGCTGTTGACCATTGTGCAAAGTGCGCCGGATGGGAGTTCTTCGGCATTTTCAGAATGTATCCCGGTGCAGATTGATACACTGGTTGCGGATTTCGTGCCGATTCCTGCGACGGGTTTTGCGCCGCTGGCAGTACGTTTTAACAATCGCTCTACCGGGTTCATTACGGGTTATCAATGGGATTTTGGCGATGGCAGCCCAATCAACAATGAGCGCAACCCCCGCCATACCTACACCGCGCCGGGTATCTACACTGTTACGCTGACCATCACCGGGCCATTAGGTACGGATTTTGCAACAGCAACGATCACCGTAGAAGCCGAGCCGCCAACCGAAACGCCGCTGCCGCCACAACCAACACAGCCCCCGCTGCCAACAGATATTCCGACGCTAACCGTGACAGCATCAGAAACGGCGACCCTGGTTCCAACAGCGACTGACCTGCCCACGGAAACGGCGACCCTGGTTCCGACGGCGACTGACTTGC
>CAYVVZ010000094.1:2342-9703 GCA_964455365.1 uncultured Anaerolineaceae bacterium
CCCTGGTTCCGACGGCGACTGACCTGCCCACAGAAACAGCGACCCTGGTTCCGACGGCGACTGACCTGCCCACGGAAACGGCGACCCTGGTTCCGACGGCGACTGACTTGCCCACAGAAACAGCAACCCTGGTTCCGACGGCGACTGACCTGCCCACAGAAACAGCGACCCTGGTTCCGACAGTTACACCACTGCCGCCAGAGATCGAAGTGGAGAAGATTGGCAACAACAATAACGAAGTGGAAATTGTGGTTTCCAATGTCGGCGAAGGTGAAGCGCGGGGCGTGGTACTGATCGAAGAACTACGCGAGAGCGTTTACTATATTGAATCCTCGCCGGGTTCCCCCATCTGCCTGGAAAATGCCGGATTAGTGGTGTGCCAATTGGGTGATCTGGATCCGGGTGAATCGTCTGGTGTAGAAATTTCGCTAGAAACCAATGGCGCTGATCCGGCTGGCGGACGTACAACCGTCACGGTAGATGGTGTACCGAGTGCAGTCGTGGATGAACCCTTCATCATCAAAATTGGCGAACCGCCTGTAGCAGCACCCGGCGCGGAAGTAACCTATACCATCCGCGTGATTAACCCCACGACAGAAATTGCGCGAAATGTTGTGATTACGGATGAGATGCCGGAAGCCATTGAAATCCTCAGCGGCGAAAGCACCTCCGGCAATCTGACCATCAGCGGGCAATCTGTGCGGTTAACGCAGGCCGTGCTGCAACCGGGTGAACGCATCACCATCACTTTGCTGACTCAGGTGCGCGATGATGATGTCTTCGATACCATCATCAATGAAGCCTGTCTCTCCAGCAGCAGCAACCCGTCGCCAAGCTGTGCGCAGATGGAATTTTTGCGGGCGAGCGGCTTGCCGGGAACAGGTGAAACTCCCTGGTGGCGTGACTGGCTGTTGATCCTTGCGGCAGCCGCTGGCGTGATACTCAGCGGACTCACGGTGCGGCGGATGCGTCAACGCTGAAACATCGCACCAGAAATCACATGCCAGTGCAAATGCTTCGAATCCTGATATTCGCCCAGGTTGGTCACGACGCGGCAGGCTCCCTGTTCTGCCAGAACCTGCTGCGCCACCTGCCGCACCACGCGCATGATCTCCAGCAGCAAGCCATCGTCATCTTCGGTGAGTGCCACCAGTGAAGCAATATGCCGCCTGGGGATCACCACAATATGCACCGGGTACGAAGGCCGTGTGTGGTGAAATGCCAGCACATTCGCCGTTTCCATCACAACTTGTACGGGTGTTTTCCCGCTGAGGACTTCATCGCAGTAAAAATCATCGGACATGGTTATTGTTTTCAGGTTTCATTGATAAGTAGGGACGAGGCCTGCCCCGTCCGAAACAATTATAGGCGGACAACACAGGTGTTGTCCCTACTGGTTGTACATTTTAGTTTCTCGTAGGGGCGTGTCCACGACGCGCCCGCTGGCCTAAAAGCGGGTTCGACATGGTCGAACCCCTACACCTGTTTTTTTGGCGGCACGATGTCGGTAAACCGTTTCTATCCCAAAGATAGAAAACTGTACAGCTTACGTTTATCGAAGCTGGAAAAGTTGTCTGTAATGGCTGCTGCGTAACATCCGTGCGTCACCATATACCCCAGGGCAATCGCTTCAAATTCACGTTGGATTTGCAGAAACACAAAACGAGCAAAACGACGAACTCAACAGGTGACAAATACGCCAAAACACGATCATTTCCGGCGAGACGGTGGATCACCCCTACGCATCTCTTGTTTGATGAACGAGGCACTTTGTGCAGAATACCTAGAACGTGCTGCTGGATTATCTGGCACACACTATACAAATATGTTAAATTCCCTATGTGAAGGATGCACAATTCTTCGCATCAAGCAGGAAATCCTTATTTTCAATAGAGGAGAACTTTAGTATGAAGAAGTCTTTTGTGGTTCTCGCCGTCTTCGCGCTCTTGCTGGCGCTGGTTGGCGGTGTGTTTGCTCAGGAAAGTGATCTGAGCGGTGAACTGGAAATTTTCTCCTGGTGGGCTGGTGACGAAGGCCCCGCCCTCGAAGCCTTGATCGCACTCTACAGCGAACAACATCCTGGTGTTGAAGTCATCAACGCAACTGTGACGGGTGGTTCTGGTGTGAATGCTCGTGCTGTGTTGAAGACCCGTATGCTGGGTGGTGACCCGCCAGATAGCTTCCAGGTTCACGCTGGGGAAGAATTGACCGGAACCTGGGTTGTTGCAGACCGCATGGAAGACCTCACCTCCCTCTATGAAGAACAGGGTTGGTTCGATGCATTCCCCGCTCAGTTGATCGACCAGATCAGCTATGAAGGCGGCATCTACAGCGTTCCGGTGAATATTCACCGCTCGAACGTGATGTGGTACAACCCCGCAATGATTGCAGAATGGGGTATTGAAGTCCCGACGACCTGGGAAGAATTCTTCGCAGTTTGCCCCACCATTCAGGAAGCTGGCGTAGTGCCGCTGATTGTTGGTGAAGCCTGGACTGTGAACCACCTGTGGGAAAGTGTTGCCCTCGGTGTTCTGGGAACTGAAAATTATAACGCTCTCTGGACAGGTGGCCTGGATGTTGCTGGCCCCGAAATGGTCGAAGTCTGGGATACATTCGGTCAGGTTCTGGAATGCACCAACATCAACGCAGATGCTGCGGGTCTCTCCTGGCAGCAGGCCATTGATGCCGTTGTTGCTGGCGATGCTGCCTTCAACATCATGGGCGACTGGGCTGCTGGTTATATGACCACCACCCTGGAACTGACCCCCGGCGAAGGCTATGGTTACGCAGCTTCACCGGATACCGCTGGTACCTTCATGTGGCTGTCCGATAGCTTCGGCCTCCCGGCTGGCGCTCCGAACCCGGATAACACCATCGCATGGTTGACCGTCCTTGGTTCCGTCGAAGGTCAGAATGCATTCAACCCGCTCAAGGGTTCGATTCCGGCTCGCGTGGATGCTGTAGACGCAGCCCCTGATCTGTACAACACGTACTTGCAAGATGCTGCTGCCGACTGGGCAAGCAACGATCTGGCGGGTTCGCTGGCACATGGTGTTGCCGCCAATGAACGCTTCATGGGCGACTTCAACCAGGTGATGCAGATCTTCCTGGCGAGTGGTGATGCACAGGCTACCGCTACCGCGATGCAGGCTGTCTGCGTCCAGGCAGGCGCTTGCGGTCAGTAATCCGCACCGCATATTCTCTGGCTAGATTTTCGCAAGACCCGGTCTTTGTGCCGGGTCTTCGTGTATATGGGGAACTGGTTTTTGGTAATTGGTTCTTGGTGATTGGTGGTTATGTGGGGGTCGTGGAATGCAGGATCATCGTAAGCTAGACGTTTGGCAGAAATCGTATCAGTTCACGCTGGGGATTTATCGTATCTGTGCTGACTTACCGTACGAAGAGAAATACGGTTTATCCAGCCAGATCAAGCGAGCTGCCAGTTCTATACCCGCCAATATTGCGGAAGGATGTGGACGCAAAACCAATGCGGAATTGGAGCGCTTTTTATATATCGCCAGCGGGTCAGCAAGTGAACTGGATTGTCATCTGATGCTCGCAAAAGATTTGCAGATGATTGCTGCTGAACGCTATCGAGAACTGGAAGCAGAGCTTACACTTATTCGCAAAATGCTTCACGCCTTCATCAAGTCACTGTCCAGAAAATAGAACCCGGTCACCAACAACTAAAAACCAACAACCAACAACCAAACAGGAGTTCTTATGCAAAATAACCGGGATCGATTGATTGCTTTTGTGATGGTGCTGCCGTCAATGGTGCTGCTGGCGATTTTTGTCTACTTCTTCATCGGACGCGCCATCCAGACTTCGCTGACCGACTGGGGAGAGAATCCGAGTCAGCCGCCCCTTTCCGAAACAGTGGAAGTGGAATACGTGGGGCTGGCGAATTACGAGCGCCTCATGACCAGCTTCACGGAGTCGAATTTTCGCGTGTCGCTGGTGAATACCTTCTTCTTCACCATCTTCTTCGTGGCGGGATGCATCGTGGTTGGTTTGTTCCTGGCGATCTTGCTGGATCAAAAAGTGGTAGGCGAAGCCATCTTCCGAACGATCTTCCTGTTCCCGATGGCGCTGTCGTTTGTGGTGACGGGGACGATCTGGCGCTGGATGCTGCAACCGCGTGGCGGCATCAACCAGCTACCGACAGTCTTCGGCCTGGAACCCCTTGATTTCGCCTGGGTCAACAGCCAGCAGACATGGTTACAATTTGAATGGCAGAATGTTCCCAACATCATCACCTTCGTGGGTATCACCATCCTGGCAATTATGGCTGTGCGCTATGCCCTCAACCAGCGCTGGCGTTCTGTAGGCTTTGCAGCAGCGGCAGCGATTGTGGTGCTGCTGGTGTTGATGGCTGGTGCGTGGGATAACATCTGGCCTCCGCTGGATGTGCCAGCAGCCGAATCGACCATTGCGCCGAAGGGCTTCAATGCGGCCTTGCTCGGTGTGATTCTGGCGGCAGTCTGGCAGATGAGTGGCTACACGATGGCGATGTTCATCGCAGGGATTCGCGGCATCTCGGAAGAACTGCGCGAAGCTGCACGAGTCGATGGGGCATCCGAACTGGGCGTATATCGGCACATTATTCTGCCCCAGTTGAACCCCATTATCCTCAGCGCCATGATTATCCTGGGGCATATCTCGCTGAAAATCTTCGATCTTGTGTTTGCGATGGCTGGCCCCGATAACGCGAAGACCATTGTTCCCGGCATCCTGGTGTATACGAAGGGCTTCCGAGCCAATGCCTTCGCCAGTGCCAGCGCAATTGCGGTGATTATGCTGTTCTTCGTCGCTGTGATTATCATCCCGTATCTGTGGACGCAGCTCCGCAGCGACAACTAAAGGAGAGAACCCCATGAACGCGACCTACACAGCCCAACAATGGCGGCGCTATACGATGCGGGTTTTCATCTATGTGGCGCTGCTGCTGATGACCGCAATTTTCCTGATCCCGGTTTATATCGTCGTGGTGACGGCGCTCAAGGCTCCGGCAGATATTAATCTGGCGACAACCTGGCAGTTTCCATCGCAACCCTACTGGCAGAGCTTCCAGGATGTCATGGAAGAATTTGGCCCCCGCTTCTGGAACAGCGTGCAGTTGGTCTTCTGGGCAACGCTGCTTTCGTCCATCCTGGGTTCGATGAATGGTTATGTCTTCAGCAAATGGCGCTTGCCGGGGAATAACATCATCTTCCCGCTGGTGCTGTTCGGGATGTTCATCCCCTATCAGGCGATTCTGATTCCGCTGTTTGAATTCATGCGCGATATTGGACTTTATGGCGGCATCCCTGGCCTGGTGCTGATCCATGTGGTGTATGGTCTGCCGATTACGACGCTGATTTTTCGCAATTTCTATGTGGATATTCCTGATGAAATGCTGGAAGCCGCTTCGATTGACGGCGCTGGCTTCTTTGGGTTGTATACGCGCATCGTCTTCCCGCTGTCGATTCCGGGCTTTGTGGTGGTCATCATCTGGCAGTTCACGCAAATCTGGAATGAGTTCCTCTTTGCCGTGACGATGACCAGCAATGATGCACAACCGATCACCGTAGGGCTGGCACAGCTTGCCGGGGGTGAGGCCGTGCGCTGGAATCTGCCGATGGCTGGCGCGATTGTCGCAGCCCTGCCGCCGCTGCTGGTCTATATCATCCTGGGGCGTTATTTCATTCGCGGCTTGCTGGCTGGCTCCATCAAGGGCTGAGGGTCTCTTGGTCATTGAATAACTGACCTTACGCACAGGCTCCTGAAAATGGGTAGGAACCGCAGAGCAGTCAATGAGCGTCTCAGCATTTCAGCTTGTCAGCCTCAAAGTGCGTTTTTTGAGCACATCACGACTGTAAAAACGTTTTTGCTGATGGCTGATCGCTGACGGCTTACGCTCGTCGAAGCGGAAAAGGTTGACAGCAAGGGCTACTGCGTAACATCAGTGAATAAATAATCGCCCAACCGCATCCTGGTCTGCCTGGTTACGGACATCCCGTTGGGTGTCCCTACAGGTATGTTGGTCGTGCAACGGCACGTCCGCCACTCCCAAATGCGTGGGTTGGGTAACGAAATGTTCGAACGTCAACAGACCCTCCCCTACAAAAAACCTCATATTCCCCATTTTTTCTCAGCCTCTTGCAGGGACAGCACCTCAATTGGCTGCGGCTTTTCGGGAACAGCATCCCGCAGCACCAGCAACCGTGACAAAATCCGCGCTTGATCGTCCTCGCTGTAATTTCCCCAGGCAAGGGGCAAGTCCGCATAATCAACCGTATCCCCGAAGAAAAGCGCTTCGTAGGTTTGCTGATACGGGGCATCAAAATCGAAGCGCAGCACGTCGCCGCTATTCAATGGAATTTCCACCGTAGGCAGCTTTGCATCCACCACAAGCGCATATACACGCCCCTGCCCTTGCAACCAATCCGGGCGGGGATCAATCACGAGGATGCGGTAAGGGCTGCTCCCCGGCTCGTCGGGATAGTCGGGTACGGCGATGGTCGGGGGTTGATGGTGCAGATAATCCAGTTCGATGAAGACCAACCCCGCTTGCAGCAGTGCGGTGCGCTTCTCCCGATAGGCCGCGAAATGCCGTCCGCCGGGTTTGTTCGCCGGGGATAGCAATTCCAGCCATGCGACTGCCTCGCCGTGGGAAGCCTCCGGCGCTTTTCGGTAAATTCCTAGCGCCCGATACGTCGCAAAATCGACCTCATCAAGTTGCAGCAGTTCCGGCACGGAGAGCGCCAATCCACCGCCACCCGTGCTTGGTGTTGGGGGACGGCTTGCAGGATCGTATACCGTGACATCGGACTCTGGCATGCGGCTGCTGCCATCCTGCCGCCGGATTTGCAGCGATTGTTCGGACTGCACCACATAGCCCATAGAGCGCAAATCCCGCTGCAAAAAGCGCGTCAGATCAGAAATATGGTTGACGTGAAAATGATCCCATCCGCCATCCTCCTGCAACTGGCTGTGCAGCAGTGGATTGATCCCGAAGAACTGGTTCTTCACTGAGTGGATTGGTGGCATGGATATACCCCGTTCATTTATCTTATAACCCATTATACTGTTTTGCTGCTGGTTCATCATTTTGCCACGCACTGCCGGGTGCATTTCAGATTGTTGGCAGGTGAAAACACTTCGGTCGCCAGCGGCACGAAAAACAGCGCGATACGAATTTCTTTGTGTCCTTCGTGTCTTTGTGGTTCAAATCGTTTTGAAGCAATTGGGAGCGCACACGGGCGCTCCCCTACAAGCTACACCTGACGTTCAAAACGTCAGGCTACACCAGGGTGAGCGTCCGCTAAAGGGACGCTGTGTACATTTTTCTATCTTTGGGACGGAAACTGTTTACGGAC
>CAYVVZ010000095.1:0-9632 GCA_964455365.1 uncultured Anaerolineaceae bacterium
GTGTCGCATTCCAGCAACCTAACCCTATGTCGCATGACACCTGTGTTGTCCGCCTGCTTGTTTCGGACGAGGCAGGCCTCGTCCCTACAACAGGCTCTGTCAAGACACGAAAAGACCTACAATGACCCTGATAATATTCCCGGACAAGCCCTAAATCCCCTCTCCGAACGGAGAAGGGACTTTCCTAGCCCGTCCTGACAGGTCTTGCTCCCCCTCGCCTCATGGAGAGGGGGCTGGGGGGTGAGGTGAAAAATGGTTCCTAACCACAACATTCCCCAGAATGAACGCCTATCTTGATGCCAGAAATCCGCTGGATCGCCCGAAATACCAGTTCTATCCGCAGAAAATTTCCCTGGAATGATCGCTGGTGTTTGTTTAGTTCTTCGGCTTCTGCAAGCGGCGCAGACCCTGGTAACGCGGATCGCCCTGGATTTGCTTCCAGCGTTCTTCGGATTCGTCGGTGTGCCATTCCACAGTGTAGAGGCCATCCAGGTCTTGATACGCAAACGACGGCTTCAAATCCAGCAAAATCTGGCGCATAACCGCCACCAGTTCCTTGCGTTCTTCGCCCATGCGCATGATGAAATACTTCCCCGGCTCCCATTCAAAGATGACGGGCATCCCGTTCCAGGTGCCTTCCATGCGAATGGGGTCTTCTGCCTGGGTACAGCTCATGTATAAACCCTGGACGCGGTTGCGCCAGAGCGTGTGATTGACTCGTTCTTCGATGTAGTAGGGGCGTGGCTCAGGCTTGGAATAAAACCACGTCCGCGAACTGGTTGACATACGCTATATCCCTCCGTCAGACTGCGAAATCCATCATCGCACCAGTGTACCGCATGCCGCACAACCACACCAGCCTGTGCAGATAAATCAACCTTCTTCCAGCATCCGGCGCTGACCCACCAGCAACCAGACGCGCCGCACATCATACAACGGATATTCCCGCACAAATTCTTCCTGGTTGGCGCAGCCCATCTGCGAAAAATCAAACTCCGCCAACGTACACATTTCAATCCTGGCAATATCGAAAGCGTAATTCGGATCATCCGATAAGGTGCGCACGCGCAGGGTATCCCCCGCAGCGAAGGTGTTATCCGCAATGGGAACCTGTTTCTTGACCGCGTCCACCACATACCCATGCAACCATTCGGCCTCGGATAAGTGATACCAACGGCTGCCGATGCGCAGCAGATCATTCCGTGTGACGTGCAGCATCATCACTTTGCCACCGCTCTGATTGGGCTGCTCAACAGTGACACGACGAATAGCCAATGGATGCCTCCTCCCGTTCAGTTAGCAAGCATGGTTTATACAACACGAGAACCCAGTTTCCTCACATTTCAGCAGGAGAATCAAAAAAACGCCCTGCACAGTACAGAGCGTTTTTTATGTTTGATTGTCGGGGCGGCGGGATTTGAACCCACGACCTCACCGACCCGAACGGTGCGCGCTAGCCGGGCTGCGCCACGCCCCGATCAACTCCGGGTATCGTACCGCAGCGCAGGGCTGAATACAAGGCAGAATTGCCGTCAACGATCAAGCCGTGGCGATTTCGTCGTTCTTGTGCTTTTCCTGGTTGATTGTCCAGGCACCAACCCCCAGCGAAAGCCCCAGCGCCAGCACCCAATAGAACAATTGCTGCGCCGTATCCAGGTGGAAATCTGGCGCGACCTGCGGCACAAGTTCGGTCAGAATACCGAAGATCCCCACCGCAACCAGCAGGAAGCCTGCGCCGCGTGTCAGCGCTTCATGATTGCGCGAGAGCCAGCCGACAATCTGGCGCTGTGCCGGGAGCGCGATCAACGGCAGAACCACCAGAGGCCAGCCGAAGCCAAGCCCGAAGGCCAGGAAATAGGCGATCCCTTCGGCAATATCCCCAGCACCACTGCCCACCAGAAAGGCGCTGATGATGATCGGCCCTGTGCAAGGTAGGGTCATGGGACCGAAGAGCAAACCATAGACATAGGCCGTCAGGTAACGATTGCTCAACATAGGTGCTTGTGCCGTCTGCAAGGTTGCAAAAGGGTTGCGCCCCAGCAGCATGACCACACCCAGCACAATCACAATCAGGTAAACAATCGGCAGCAGCACCGGAAGCACCGCCCCAAATGATACACTGAGCAGTGAAAGGATCAGACCAATCAGCAGCATCATACTGAGGATACCCGCCAGCACCAGCACACCGAGCAGCCCGGTGGTGATGCGGGATTGTTTTTGGTCTGCGCTGCCTGCCAGGAACGCGATCAGCCCCGGATACAGTGGCAGCAAACAAGCATTGGTCAGGATGGCGGCATTACCTGCGAGAAATCCGCCGATGAGTTCATTCATGAGATGGGTCCGTTTTTTTGGTTGTTCGATCAGAGTTATACCCGGTTGTGTGAGATGTGCCGTTGCATGTCCCTACACAATTCGTACCCGCAGGAACACCCAACAGAGTTGTACATTTTTCTGTTTTTGGGACGAAAACAGTTTCCGGGCATTGTGTTGCAAAAAAACAGGTGTAGGGGCAGGTCTCAGACCTGCCCGAGGGCGCAATACATTGCGCCCCTACGTGTGGAATATCGTAGGGACACGGCATTGCCGTATCCACTGGCGACTCGTGTCTCATTGGGAAATTGCCGTTGCTCGCCCTAACTACCTGCGGCGGCGGTCACTGCGCTGACGATGGCATCTGCACTATCTCGCCCGGTGCTGAGTTCACTCACAACGCCGGAGGGCGAGACGATGAAATGCGGTGTGCTTGGCGGATTGGTCACGCCACGCCCGAATTGATCCACCAGCGCGTTCATGAGTTCCGGGGTCGCTACCACGAAAATCTGCGGGAAATTATTGCGATCTGCATACGAAGCCAGATCCGCATTGCTGACGGAATTTCCTTCTACACTGAGCGAGATGAAGACAAATTCATCGGGGTTCAGCGTTTCCATGGCGCTGGCAACGGTGCTTTGTTGTGCGCGGCAACTGCTGCACCAGGTCGCCATCGGTTCGACAAAAACCGTCTTCCCGGCGAGATCCGCCAGGGTGAAGCTTTCACCTGTGCGGGCATCCACCAATTCCAGATTTGCCCATTCCGGCGCATTGTAATCAACGCTGGCAACTTCGGCTTCAGCGGGAGCGGCGGCCTCCTCAGTCGCTTCCATCTCTTCATCTGCCGCTTCATCTGCGGGTTCTTCGGTGGCAATATCTTCTGCGGTAGGTGCAGCAGTGGGTTCTTCTGCTGCGGGTGTGCATGCTGCAATCAGCAGAACGAGCAGCAAGAAAATCGGTGCGAAACGTGTACTCATGTGTACCCCTCTCCATGTATATGAAAACTACTCCACGAAGCCTGGTGCTGGGGGAGCAGGAACGCACAGGGGGAGATCACATTTTTAGACCGCTCCCACAACACCGCCCTGAGCCTAGTGGGAAGCGATTACGAAATTCTTGCCGGGAAAGAAACGCTGGCTTAAACGATTGCCGTCTCCGCAAGCCGTGCCAATAAATCTGCCAGCGAAACCCCAGCTAACGACGGCAGCAAGGAATCCGCGCCTTGCAGGGTTTCATCACCCAGGCCAATCGCATAACATCCGGCGGATTTTGCGGCAGTGACTCCGGCCTGCGAGTCTTCCAGCACGAGGATATTTTTCGGGGAAATGCCCATACCACCCGCCACCCACAGGAAAATATCCGGCGCAGGCTTGCTATTAACCACCGTAGCCCCATCCCCCAGGGCAGTGAAGCGATGAATCAAATTCAGGCGCTGCAAAATGGGACGGGCATTGCGGCTGGATGAACCTACGCCGACAGGTAGGCCACGCGCTGCGATGTCATCCAGCAAGGCCGCCACACCGGGCAATTCATCCCCCGGCTGCATATTGGCGATATGTTCCAGGAAATATTGATTCTTACGATTCTGCCATGCCCGTTTGGTGGCTTCGTCAAGTTCCAGGTCTTCGGTGAAGATCGCCAGATTGACTTCACGGGTGCGCCCGGTCATGCGGCGGTATTTCTCGCGGGTGAAGGGTACGCCTTCTTCTTCCGCCACTCGTACCCAGGATTGGTAATGAAATTCGACAGTATCAGCGATGACCCCATCCATATCGAAGATGATGCCGCGAATATCCGGTGCGTTCATGGCTGTTCCTCATGCTCTGTTTCGATGCCGCGCCAAACTATAACGGCAGTCCAGCATTTGCGCGAGTGTAGAGATGTTAAGATAGGTTACGTTCCCAGGCGTTGTGCCGCAGTACCTCAACAGATTTTATCGTGTCCAATCGGATTCCGTGGTGAAAAAATCATTTGATGCGATTGCCCTGGGAATATATGCCGCCCAAGTTGCCAAGCATCCTATACGGCCTGTACAATACGAAGACGCACCGAAAGAAAACGAATACAGGTTTGTTGGTAGAGATGATTGAAAATCTTGAAGAGAAGCAAGAAAAATATCGCCATATTGCCCCCATGCTGGAAGAATTGTATGGGCGTAAAGAGTGGCAGCGGCATGATGGCATGGATGAACTGGTGAGCTGTATCCTCAGCCAGAGTACAACCGATGCCAACCGCGATAGAGGGTTCTTCGCGCTGAAAGAACGCTATCCCTCCTGGGATGCTGTGCATCATGCGCCAGAAGAAGAATTGGTGGATACGATTCGTCCGGCAGGATTGGCCAATAGCAAAGCCCCTTACATTCAAGGATCACTGGCGGCGATTTACGAAGAACGCGGCGAATACAACATCGACTTCTTGCAAGAGCTGCCTGTTCCAGAGGCCAAAGCGTGGCTGACCAAACTGCCCGGCGTGGGGGCGAAGACCGCCGCCATTGTGCTGTGCTTCGGCTTTGGGATGCAAGCCTTCCCCGTGGATACCCATGTGCAGCGCGTCGGCAAACGCCTGGGGTTGCTGCCGGAAAAAATCAGTGCGGATAAAGCCCATGACCATATGGAAGCCATTGTTCCGCCGGAAGAATATTACCCCTTTCATCTACAAATGATTTACCACGGGCGTGCGCTGTGCAAGGCACGCAACCCGCAGTGCGAACAATGCCCGTTGCAGCCGCACTGCCTGTACTACGAGCAAACCAAGTCCCCCCTTCAATCAGAGACAGAGTGAGCGCCATGAGCGAGAACCAACCCCTCACAGAACAAGACATCAAGAATGTGCTATCCACACTCAATCTAATGGAAAAACAGATTGAGACCGGACGCATTGAAACAGAATATGCCAAACGTCAGATCAGCAAAGTGCGTACCCTGCTGGAACGGGTGGGCAATGAACAGCATCGCCAGCGATCCGCACAGCGCTTTGAAGCATTGTTCAACGTCAGCCGGATGATGGGAACCTCCCTCGATATGGAGACCGTGCTGCGGCAGGTAATGGATGCCGTGATTCAGATCACGCAGGCAGAGCGCGGTTTTTTGATGTTGCATGATGACGATGGCGGCATTGAAGTGAAAGTGGCTCGCAACCTCGACCAGCAGACATTGACCAGCGAAGAATTTGCGTTCAGCCGAACCATCACCAATTATGTGCTGGATCGCAGCGAACCTGTGCTAACCACCAATGCGCTTGATGATCCGCGTTTTAAGGGGCAAGAAAGTGTGGTGCGGCAAGCACTGCGCAGCATCATGGCGACTCCACTGATGGCGCGGGGGCGTGTCATCGGCGTGGCCTATGTGGATAACCACATCAAGGAAGGGATCTTCCGTGATGAAGACCTGGAAACACTGGCAGCCTTTGCCAACCAGGCCGCCTTCGCCATTGATAATGCCTTGCTCTTTGAAGAGACAGACGAAATGCTGGCGCGGCGTGTGGAAGAACTGCGGATGCTGCGGCGCATTGATATGCAGTTGAATGCCAAGCTCGACCAGAACGCAGCGGTTGCCTTCACCCTGGAAACCGTTTGCCGCACAGCCGATGCAACCAGTGGCTGCCTGGGTATCCTGGATGAAGCGGAGCAGCGGGTACGGCTGGTGCAGCAGTACCCCGAAAGCGACAACCCCACGTCGCCTTACCTCGATGAGGAATATCCCCAGGTGCTAGAAGCTATTGAGACGGAACAAACAATTGTACAGCACATGAATTCCGGTGCAGTGATGATCATCCCGGTGCAGCAAGAACAGGTGGCAGTAGGTGCGGTAGTGTTGCGGCGCGAAGATAGGGCGGATTTCTCCCCGGAAGGGCGCGACCTCGCAGAACGAATCATCGCCCGTGCTGCCATTGCCATCGAGAATGCCCGCCTGTATGAACGAGTTCAGGCTGCGAACCAGGCCAAAAGTGAATTTGTGGGTATCGTCGCCCATGACCTCAAAGCGCCCATGACCAGCATCAAGGGCTACGCGGATTTGCTGTTGATGATGAATGATCGCCTGGATGAGCAGCAGCAGCGTTTTCTGGATAATATCCGGCGAACCGTGAAACGAATGACCATGCTCGTCGGTGATTTGTCCGATCTGATGCGCATCGAGAGTGGGCAATTCTTGATGACCGAAACCCAGGTGGAAATCGAGCGCGTGATTAACGATATACGCGATACGATCATGCCGGAGATCAAAGAACGGCAGCATACCTATAAAGAAGACATCGAAGAAAATCTGCCGGATTTGCATACCGATTATTATCGCCTGATGCAGGTGTTGACCAACCTGCTGAGTAACGCCTATAAGTACACGCCCAACGGCGGTACGATCATACTGCGGGCGAAGCGGGTCGAAGATCGAGTGCGTTTTGAGGTGGAAGATACGGGGATTGGCCTCAGTGAAGAGGGCATCGCCAAATTGGGGACTCGTTATTGGCGTGCAGAAGATGAATATACGCGCAGCCAGCCCGGAACCGGACTCGGTTTTTCCATCACGGCACGCCTCATCGAGCAAATGGGCAGCCAGGTTGAAATCGAGAGTGAATTGGGCAAGGGCAGCAAATTCTCCTTTAGTGTGGCGATTGCCGGGGCATAGAGATGCATCTTTTTCTCTCGCCCCATTACGATGATGCAATCTATAGCTGCGGCGGCAGAATTGCCCAACTGACCGACGCGGGCGAAACAGTGCAAATTCTGACGCTGATGGCGGGTATCCCTCATTTGCCGCTGCCGGATACCCCCATCGTGCAGGATAATCACCAGCGCTGGCAAGCAGGCGAGAATCCGGTGCATCAACGCCGCGAAGAAGACCAGGCGGCGGCGCGGCTCGTGGGAGCTTCTGTGCAGTACGCGGAGTTGCTGGATTGCATCTACCGCACTGCGGACGGGGCGGCGCTCTATGCTACCGAGGAATCGCTGTGGGGCGGGGTTCACCCGGATGACCCGGCGATACCTCAGCTTCGCGCAATCCCACTGCCGGCAGGCATCACGGCATTGTATGCGCCGCTTGGCGTTGGGGATCATGTGGATCATTTGCTGGTGCGGGATTGGGCGCTGGAGATTGTGGCGCAGAAGCCCACCTTCCCGGTGATTTTTTACGAGGAATTTCCGTACATGCGTGACCCGGCAGCCGTGGCGAAGGCAATCAAGCAAATTCCCGTTTCGCTGGCGATGCAAACGGTTTCTCTGCCAGAAGATCGCATGCAGCGCAAAATTGCTGGCATGAAAGCCTATCGCTCGCAGATCCGTTCCTTCTGGGAAAACGAGTCTGCCGTTGCGCTGGAAGTCCGCCGCACGTTCACACAGCCATCCGGTGAGTATGGCGAACGGGTGTACCGCCATGCGTAAGGGGCGAGGGTTTTGCCCCTGAACTACCCCTGATCCTGAAGTGTATCGACAGGCTCACTGCCCGCCCAGGGTCACTTGAATATCTGGCCCTGCGATCACAATCACGCCATCTGCCGCCAACCCATCCGCGCCGCGCTCCACACGATCTGGCGGTAAATTGAGCAAGCTTGCCAACCACAGCGCTGTATCCCGCCCCGTGTTGTAATAGCGAATCACCGTTGGCTGGCTGTCATGCGCCGGGGCATTGTCTGTTGCAGAGACCGTCACCCCACGCCCCACCAGGTATTCCCGCGTATTTGCCGCCAGGCCGGGAATATTTGTGCCGTTATACACCCGGATGGTGACATTCTCCGCTTCCGCCAGGCTGCGCAAATCCGCAGTGCTGGGCGCTGTACCGGGGTAGAATGTCTCTGCAATTAAATCTTGAATCGCAGAATGAACAGGCAGCAGAATCTGATCTCCGGCGGCGTTCTGATCCGGGATGACGTAGCCGGGGCCGATCACGCGATATTGGATATTCTCGCGGGGAATCTCGTTCATCAAGAAGCCCAGGCCGACGATCTCTTGCAGCGTCAGGTCGGTGCGGTAGCTGCCGGAAAGTTCTTCCCAGAGTGCCGGGATTTGCGTCAGGAATTGCTGGATGCCGCCAGCGCTGAGGACGTAGCTGCGCACTGCTTCCAGCACTTGCTGCTGCCGCCGCGCACGGTCTAAATCGCCGCCTTCTGTGGCACGAGTACGGGCGTATTGCAGCAGGCGCTCGCCGGACATGTTTTCCACGCCAGGATCAAATTCTACATTGATGATGCCATAGCCCTCATCCGGGTAATCCGGGTCGCGGATCACTTCCGTTACCTCCACCGGGATGCCATCCGGCGCGAGGATGTCGATCACTGTTTCTACGACAGTGAAATTGACCATGGCGTAATGGTCGATGCGGATGCCGAAGTTGGCATTGATGGTTTCCATTGCCAGCGCAACCCCGCCGCCACCCGGATAATTGTTGCGATCCCCAATGGCATTGGCGTTGTTGATGCGCTCATTCAAGCCAAATGCCGGGATTTCTACCCAGAGATCACGCGGGAAGGAGATTACGCCTGCGGTCTGGCGCACCGGGTCAATGTGGATGACGATCATGGTATCGGTGCGGTACGTGCTGTCGGTATCGTAGCCGATGCGCTGGTCAATGCCCATCAGCAAGATGTTGATTTCTCGCGGCCCCAGGTCGCTGGCAGCAATCGCCGCCTCATCGACAGTCGCTGTCATCGTAGGAAGATCCGTCGGCAGCGCCTGCGAATCCACGGCGGGTTCTGTGGCTACAGCGCCAGCATTGGTCTGCGGCGTGACGGATGGAATCCGCATGACATTTTCTGTTGCCTGCGCTGTGGGGATGCTGGTTGCCTGCGCGACGGTGAAATCCTGGGGACTCAGCACTGCGTTGAGCAGTTCGCCCATTTCTTCCACTGGCTGCCCGGATTCCCAAAGGCTCATCACGAAGCCCTGTGCGCCGCTGAACATCACCGCCGAACAGAGGAAGGTACTCGCAATCAGTGCCACGAAGCCAAATATGCCAACAAACCAGCCAGAAATTCGCATGGATGGGTGCTACCTTTACTATCTACCCGGTATGCTAAACGGCGGGCATTATAGCATAGGGGTTCTGGCCTGTATGCGCTGTGCAATGCTACGCTTCCCCTGCGATGCACCGCACAGGGCAATCGCTTCAAATGTAGCTTGGATTTGCAGGATAAGAAGCCGATCAAAACGACGAACGCAACAAATGGCAAATACGCCAAACCAAGCGAAAACACAATTTCTGCTTTCGGGAATTTCGGGCATGATAGATCATGCCCCTACAAATTTCTTCGTGTCCTTTGTGTCTTTGTGGTTCAAATGTAGTACTCAGTCCATATGGATATGACGCATAAACTAAGGTAGAGTCTGGCTCAAC
>CAYVVZ010000096.1:0-9481 GCA_964455365.1 uncultured Anaerolineaceae bacterium
ATTTCTCGACAGGAATTCAATGGATGGATGAGTTGGATGAAGCTTGATCCAGCAAGGTGTGCCGGAAACAGGTGCATCCAGGGATGGCTTAGAACCTGCATGTAAGCAAAATACTACGCTTAATAGTCGGTGAAAACACGTAAGGTTGTGGGGTAGGGGTAGTCCGCCAGGTCAATCACTTCTTGCACAGAATTCTGTCCACTCACCGGCTCTGCGACGACCTTCTCATACACATTCACGATCACCATTGGCTCTCCCCCATGCTTGCTAATCTCAGAACGAACTGTGCATGATTTGAAACCATCGGGGTAGGGCGAGTCTCCAGAACCGTTCTGAGATTGTCGCTGGAATCATTCATTTCGTCTACAATACGAACAAGAGCGAAACCACATCCAGGCAAGCGAGTGAGCAATGGCAGAATCAGTTCCATCGCCCAGCGATCCTCTCTACATTTTCATCTCATATGCCCGCCCGCAGCAGGCGATTGCGGAGCAGGTAGAAGCCGCCATGCGCGGTGCAGGCTTACGGATCTTCCGAGATACCAGTGACATCCGCAGTGGTGCGCACTGGGATATGACCATCGAGAAAGCCTTGCATGAAGCTGACCGGATGGTGCTGCTGCTCTCCAGCGCATCCATGCCGTATCGCAAAGAGGTGCATCGGGAATGGTTCTTCTTCGACCAGGAGCGCAAACCAATCTATCCGCTGTATGTGGAAGATTGTGAACTACACAGCCGCATGTACGTCTACAACTACATTGACGCACGGACGGATTTAACGGCTGCAATTGAGAAGCTGCTGGCAGAGATTCAGCGAGAATATGTGCTGCCAGGAGACCCTACCGGAGCAGATCGCATCCTGGTGGTAGAAAACGCTGAAGTGCGCACGCTGCCGGAAGCGATGAATGACTTGCTGAAGGCGATCCGCGACCCGAAAGGCAGCATTGCGCTGACCCCTGAACTGACCGACGAGATGGTCAAGCGACCGCCGGAGAGCCTGACCGAATATCGCCTGGGACGCATTGTGGAGTGGGCAAGGCCGCGTTATCAATTGGATAACCGCTTCGTGAACCTGACTCTGCTGCTGGATCAGGGCGAGGAAGCCCAGCAGCGCTGGCTCAAGCCGGAGTCCTCACGAAAATTCAACGACCTGCGCGATGTGCTGGCGGAATATGAACGCGATCCAGCCTTTGTCATTCTGGGCGCTCCAGGCAGCGGTAAATCGACCCTGCTGCGGCGGCTGCAACTGGATCACGAAATGGATCGGCTGCGGGATGAAGGCGAACGCCTCAGCTTCTTCATCCAACTGAATAAATACAGCCTGGGCAGCCCCATGCCCAGAGAATGGTTGGGCAAAGAATGGCAGCGGGACTATCCTAATTTGCCGCCACTGGAAGACCTGCTCAACCGGGGGCAGATACTGCTCTTGCTGGATGCGCTCAACGAGATGCCGCACAAGAACACGACCGAATATCACGAACGTGTCGGCCTCTGGCGCAGCTTCATCCAGGATGTGACGCGCACCGGGAATCGGGTGATCTTCTCCTGCCGCAGCCTGGATTACAGCGCCAGCCTCAGCAGCAAGGAACTGCGTGTGCCCCAGGTGCAGGTACAACCCATGAGCGCCGAGCAGGTGCAGGACTTCCTGGCAGCCTATTTACCTGCCCAGGCCGATATGATCTGGGAGGAACTGGATGGATCGCCACAATTTGGCATCTTTCAGACCCCATATTTTTTGAAGCTGCTAGTCGATCAGGTGGATGCTACCAGCGAGATCCCGGCAGGGCGAGCCTCATTGTTCACGGGATTTGTCCGGCAGGCGTTACAGCGGGAGATCGTGGGCGGACACGCCCTGTTCTTGCCCGATTCGCTGCTGACCGAACGCGATCATCGGCGGTTGACCAACAACCAGTGGCGCAATCCCTTTGAGTTGCCCGAACGAGGAATCCTGCTCCCGGCTCTTAGCAAGCTGGCCTTCAATATGCAGCAGGACGCGAATACCGACAGCGGGCAGATACGCCTGGATTATGACGATGCCTGCATCATCCTGGCGCAAGACCGTGATGAGGACATCTTGAAGGCAGGTGTGGCGCTGAATGTGCTGGATGAAGATGTCGCGCAGCAGGAAATTCTCTTCTTCCACCAACTATTGCAAGAATTTTTCGCGGCTCGTGCCTTATCGCAGAAGCCCGATCCCGAACTGGTGCGCACTCCCTGGCAAGTAGATCAGGTAAAACCCGCCCTGGAAAAAGTGCTGGAAACGCTCCCAGACAGTGATCCGCTGCCGGGACTGCCACAAACAGGCTGGGAAGAGACCACGCTGCTGGCAGCCGCCATGAGCGCTGATCCAGATGCCTTCGTGCGCGACCTGATGAGCGCCAACCTGGAGCTGGCGGCACGGTGCACGGCAGCGCCGGAAGTGACGATCTCCGAAGCCCTGAAAGGCGAGATACAGCAAGGGCTGATTGCTCGCTCGCAGGATTTTGCAAACGCCGACTTGCGGGCACGGATTGCGGCGGGGCTGGCATTGGGCGAGGTGGGTGATCCGCGCATGGAACGTCGCAGTGGCCCACACGGGGATTATTTGCTGCCGCCGCTGGTGGACATCCCCGCTGGAACCTACCCGCTGGGCACAGACGACAGCCAGTATGACGGCGAAAAACCCGCCCATACCGTCGAATTGAAAGCCTTCCAGATCGGCAAGTTCCCGGTCACCAATGCGGAATACGCCCTGTTCATGGCGGCAGGAGGCTATGAGGACGAGCAGTGGTGGGATACGGACGAGGCACTCGCGTGGCTGCGCGGAGAAGGCAGCACCGACGGACAGAAGCAGCAGTGGCGCGATAACAAGAAAACTTTTGAAAGCTGGTCGGAAAATACCATTCATGGACTGGTGACACAAAATCGCATCACCTCAAAACAGGCCAATGATTGGATTATCATCCGTAATTGGTCAACAGAACGCTTCGAGGAATGGCTCGAAGACATCTTCCCGTCTGGCAAAGTTTATCGCCAGCCAGAATACTGGGAAGATAACGGCTTCAACAACCCCGCTCAGCCTGTTGTCGGCGTGACCTGGTTTGAGGCGCGAGCCTACTGCAAATGGCTTTCCGCACAGACGGGGCAAACCTATGAACTACCATCAGAAGCCCAGTTTGAAGCAGCAGCACGCGGCGTGGGGGGTAGGTTGTATCCCTACGGTGATGTTTTTGAGGTACAGCGCAGCAACACCTTCGAGAGCCATATCCGGCGCACCACACCTATTGGCATCTTCGAGAATGCCACGCCGGAGGGTGCGGTTGACCTCTCCGGCAATGCCTACACCTGGACGACCAGTATCTACGACCCAGAACGGTTCTCATATCCGTACCGAGCTGAAGATGGGCGAGAAGACCTAAACGCTTCTGCGCGTCGCGTTTTGCGTGGCGGCTCGTGGTACTACAACTATGACAATGCGCGGGCGGTCTTCCGCTTCAGCGTCAATCCTAGCCTCCGTTACAATAACTTCGGGTTTCGGGTGTTGCGTCCCCCTTCTCGTGAATCCTGACCACTGGGGGGGCGGTGCGCCGCCAGGCGCAGGTGCGTAGCACCAGCCCCCAAACTCTTTTCGCCGTCAGGCGAATCGATTTTTTGGGTTTTGGGAGTATACTGAGAGCGCAGCCAGAGATGGCTGTGGGGTTCCCTGTGAGGCAGCGCGTCGCGTTTTGCGTGGCGGCTCGTGGTACAACAACAATAACAATGCGCGGGCGGTCTTCCGCAACAACAACAATCCAAACAACCGTAACAATAACAACGGGTTTCGGGTGTTGCGTCCCACTCCTCCATCCCCTTTCCAGTGGCATCGCTTCCAGGTTCCGTTTTGGCAGCGAAGTGCGAGCCGCTCCTCTTTTACCAGGGTGCAGCGGCTTCCAGAAGTGCAGAGTCGCCACGGCTGCTCTGCGGAGGCGGAAAGCATAGAGAAGGCGCAGGTGAATCCCGCCCGCACGGAGTGTAAGCAGCGCCGTCGGGCGCATACAAAACCCACAGCGGGCATCTTGCCCGTTTGTGGCTTACGGGGCTTTCATCCAGCCGCCAAGCAAACGCCCGATTTCCGCGACCATCTCGCTCACATGTCGGTACTGCCCATCGTTGAGCCACTGCCAGTGATGTGCCAGCCGTAGGTAGAGCCGCAGCTTGTTCAGATGGGCATCCGCCATGCGCAGGTGTTTCTGACGGGTTGTGCCACTCTGGGAGAGTGCATCATAGAGCGTTTCCTGGAAATTCAGCGTCGCGTCCATCATGCGCTGCGTGACGCTGTAGCGGTAGCTCTTCGGGAACCGTTCTGACTTGGGAATCAGCCAGAGCAGCAAGTCATAGGTGCGGGTGAGGAGGATCATTTCATCGGGCATTAGTTTCTAATCCTAATGGCATAATCAGTACAGTGAATCAGAGAGATCGTTGCTTATGGTACAGCCAACCCAGACGCGCATCCGGGCAGACGAATATTATGCCCTGCCCGAATACGAACAGCAGGACTTGATCCAACTCATTGACGGTGAGGTTGTCATCGGTATGCCGCCCATTCTCAAGCACCAACGCATTGTCCGCGAAATTCTGATCCTGCTGGGGCTGCTGGCACGACAAAAAGGCGGCGAGGTCTTCGACTCTCCCGTTGAAGTGCGGCTGGATGATGAAAATATCTTCGAGCCGGATGTGCTTTACATCGCGCCGGAAAACCTCAGCATCGCGCAGCAGGACGAAAAACGCATCCTCGGTGCGCCTGATCTGGTGGTGGAAGTATTGTCTCCTAGCACCGCAAAATATGACCGCCAGGAAAAATACCAGGCATATGAGCGTCATGGCGTGCGCGAGTATTGGATCGTTGATCCGCTGCATGAGGTGCTGGAAATCTGGAACCTCGAAGAAGGCCGTTTCAGCCGCCAGGGAGTTTATGCAGACGAAGATACCTTTGAATCCCATGTTCTGGGTGAAACTATCTCGCTGAAGGACATCTTCAACGTTTGACCGCATTACAGCCTGGGAGAACCTGCTGCTGGCAGTTCACAAAGCCGCAAAAGGCAAGCGTGGCAAGAGCGCAGCAGCCACCTTTGAGCATCAATTGGCAGATCGGTTGCTCGAACTTCAGGACGAATTGACTGCCTTCACCTACCGTCCTGGAGCATACGTCAGTTTCTGGATTCACGACCCTAAACACCGCAAAATCTCCGCAGCACCTTTCCGGGATCGGGTGGTACATCATGCGCTCTGCAACCTGATCGAACCTCTCTTCGAAGCGCAGTTCATCCCCCACAGCTACGCCAACCGCATCAGCAAAGGCACACACCGCGCCCTGGATACGCTGCAAGGCTTCTCGCGCAGCTATCGCTACGTATTACGCATCGACATCCGCCAGCACTTTCCCTCCATTGACCACGCCATCCTGACTGACATCCTGGCGGATACGGTGCGGGATGAAAATACGCTGTGGCTGATTGAGCAAATTATCGCCAGCGTCGCGAATGTGTTGGCAGATGAATACCAGATGCGCTACTTCCCTGGGGATGATCTCTTCGCTGTCAACCGTCCGCGTGGCCTCCCCATCGGCAATCTCACTTCCCAGTTCTGGAGCAACTGCTACATGAACCCCCTGGATTGGTTCATCAGGCAGGATTTAGGCTGTAGTGCTTACCTGCGCTACGTCGATGATTTTGCCCTCTTCAGCGACAGCAAGAAGCAGCTTTATGACTGGAAATGTGCCATCAGCGACTTCCTGGCAACCCTGCGCCTGACCATGCATGAGACACAAGCACAGGTAACACCCGTCACACAGGGCATCCCCTGGCTGGGATTCGTAGTCTACCCCACCCATCGACGGCTCAAGCGCCGCAATGCCATCAATTTCACGCGGCGGCTGGAACGCAATATTGACCTTTACGAGTCCGGGCAGATTACATTTGCCGAACTGGATGCCAGCGTACAGGGCTGGATCAACCATGTGCGCTATGCCGACACCTGGGGTTTACAGGAACACATATTCAAGACACACCCCATCCGCCCGCTGAAAAAGCGCTGAATTTCGCAAAATTTTTTAATGCGCCTTTGGCGCAAGGCTAAAATGACGCTACGCGCCATTTTTTCGCCTGCGGCGAACCGCCCCAGTGGTCAGGATTCACGAGAAGGGGGACGCAACACCCGAAACCCGTTGTTAACGTCACGGTTGAACGGATCGTAGTCGTCGCGGAAGACCGCCCGCGCATCGTTAGCGTCGTCGTACCACGAGCCGCCACGCAAAACGCGACGCGCTGATGTCTGCAAATCCTCAGCTTCCGGGTGTTCCGCTGGATTGCTGTAATCCGTCAGACACCATTCCCAGACATTGCCGCTCATATCCAGCACACCGTAGGGCGATGCGCCATCTGGGAAGATACCGACTGCGCTGGTCAGGTCGATACCTGTTTCGCTCGTATTGCCCTTCGTGGCATCGAATTCATCGCCATAGGGATACGTCCAGCCTGTGTTGCCGCGTGCCGCCTTCTCCCACTCATATTCTGTCGGCAGGCGTACAGGCCATTGGGCGATTTCGTCCAGCGTATAGACGCGATTCGTCAGCTTCCACGACCACCAGCGGCAGAAAGCCATCGCATCGTACCAACTGACGCTTTCGCGGGGATGGTTGGCATATTGGAAACGTTGCGTTCCAGGAGCTTCTTGATTGCTACGGCGGTACTCCTCATCAGCCAGACCTTCCCACCAGCGCTCATCAGCGAAGCCGTCTGGATCATCCAGGAAGGTCTGGAACTGGGCGAAGGTGATTGGATGACGTGCAATCTCGAAGGTAGGCAGACCATGCCCCTTGCCGTCCTGATACGTCCATTCATCCTCACCAGGGATTGTCACCCAGTCGATGTCCGGCAGGCCATTCTTCGCACCGACACCGGGACGGGGGTCATTCAATATGCTGAGGGCGCGTCCGCAGTCGGCACGTTCAACAGGGCTGAGAGCCTGGGGTGTTTCGACCAATGCAACCAGCCAATCGCTGAGTTGGTCACTGACTGCCTGTTCGCTGCGGCGCAGCTTGCCCGTGTTGAGCAGGGCTTGCTCCTGCAAGATGACAGAAGCCAGCCAGACTGTCCACCAGCGCGGGTCGGCAGCAGATCGGTTCTCCGCGACTTCATCTTCGAGCAGATCATCCACCAAGTCCCACAAATCGCCACGCCGTTCTGTATCCGCCAGGACATCACCCGCCAGCGTACAGGGTATGCGCCAGACCTGGTTTTTGCTGGTGATATGCTCCGCCACCAGATCGAAGCGATCCGCTTCACTGCATTTTTTCACCAGATGTACCGCTGCCAGATATTCCTGGAAGGTACGGTGCGCAAAGTGGAACACATCTTTTTCGTTGTCCTGTCCAGGTGAAACCAGTACACCTGCATTCTCACTCAGGTAGGGGATAATCGGCCCGGCAATCTGAAAACCCAGGGGCATCAAGTGCTTGAAGAGCAGGCCAACATCAATCTCCGGCGTACCCGGTTGGTCGCCATAACTCTGATGAACATCGTAGGCCAGCGCCGCCAGGCGCATGTAGAGATCATCCAGCGAGTGATCCCCCAGCAATTCCACCAGAGAAGACACACCCGGTTTGCTGGTCGTCCAGCGATCCAGCAGCAGCAAGATGCTCTCACGATAGAGCGCTCCCCGGCGTGTCGGCAGCCCTTCTCGATCCCCTTTCAGATAGATCGTCGCCATCAATGTGACGAACAGCGGACGGTCTTTCAGTTCTGGGTCAATTTGCTGGAGCTGCGCATTCAATGCTGTGGCTTTTTCTCGCGCCGATTTCTCGTCCAGGCCGGATGTCTGGTAGAGGCGCTGGGCTAACCCAATGCGGTGTTCGTCTTCAAATTCGCTGATCGTCACCGCTGTGAATCCGGGTAAAGTCCAGCCCTCATAAGCATAGGGACGGCTGGCAACCAGAATGCGGCTGTTGGCATAGCGTGTATTCAGCGACTGCGCCAGGGTAATGAGTTGTTCCTGCCGTTCTTTGAGCTTGCCTTCGGGATAAGGAACTTCATCCAGACCATCCAGGATCAGCAGCGCATGACCCTGTTCCAGGTCATAGCGCAGGTCATCCGTGTAGTTTTGTAAGTCTTCACTGAGAAGCTCATGCTGAATATAGGCCCAGAGATGATCTGCCGAAGCAGGTGTGGCGATGTCCGCCGGAAAATGCTCCGATGCGATGAAACGCCGTAGTTCAACATAGATCGGAGTCAGCGCCCCATGAGGCCAATT
Organism: uncultured Anaerolineaceae bacterium; assembly: GCA_964455365.1. Taxonomy (GTDB): domain Bacteria; phylum Chloroflexota; class Anaerolineae; order Aggregatilineales; family Phototrophicaceae; genus JAUZRW01. The sequence continues at coordinate 8,265 of CAYVVZ010000096.1, forward strand.
TTCCAGGGAGGCGATGCTGGCCTCTCGCGTCCAACCATCAATCCCAGAACCCGCCAGGCATAACGCCAGGTACTTCACAAAGGTACTCTTACCGCTTCCGGGCGCACCCAGGATCACCAGCCGATCCCGCGCAGCCGCCAGATGATTGAGGTGCAGCGCTAGCAAGTTTTCTTTCGTGCCGTTGTTCCAGCGGTTTCGCCAACGGTATTCCTCGCTGGGCTTTGCATCCGGGTTCATTTCGCGGAAGCGCATAATCTCGTCATCCACCTGCCCAATCAGCGCTTCAAAGGGCGCTTCTTCAAAACCGAGGGATTGGGGTTGATACCAGGGTTCCGCCTGCATTTCGACTTCGGCATCCTGTACTTCGCGCAACTTCTCCTGCAATTTCCTATTCCAGAGTCTGTTGCTCTTGTCGGCAATGCCCCAGCGGATAATCTGCCAATCCTGAACTTCGACATTAATTCCCAACGAAGTCGGGCTGTCGATGTAGACCTGTTCCAGATAGATGCCGCGCTTGTTCTCCGGGCTAATCTGCGCCAGATTCAGCGTCCCAATGCGCTCCACCAGCCGCTTGAGATACGTCTGATGCAGCGTGTATTTCGGATTATCGGGATCGCGGCGCTGCCGTTCCTCATGGCGGGTTACTCGTAAACCCTGCACACGCAGATCAGTAAGCAGTCGCTCGACTTGTTCATCCCATTTTGTCACGTCGGTGAAATCTTCCGTGTGCTGGTTCGGGCTGAGGCCAACTTGTTCCAGTGCAGCGCCCCAATTGTCAATCCGTTCCAACACAATCGGAAAGATAGGCTTCTTCAGTTCCTGTGCTTTGCGTACTTCGTAGCGCACTGGCTCGCTCGCACAGGCTGCCGGGGTCAGATTCAGCAACACCCCGTCGCATTGTTCTAAACCCTGGTCGATACGAGCTTGCCAATCTGGATCACCCAGGTGGATTTCGTCGCGGTCGAACCAGAGGCGATATTTGGCTTCGCGCAGCCGCTGCATCACAGGTGCAACGGCAGATGTACCGCGTTTATAAGAGATGAAGAGAGTGGGCATATTTGAGAACCGTTCTGGGAAGCTATGATGAAAATCCATATGCCTTCATTCTACCGTGAAATGCGGCCTGTGACGAAGGGATTTGGTGGCGTTTTCCGTACCTGGAAGAGGTAGTGTAAAGGTTTCTTTTCGCTACCACTGGGGGTGGAGATGTGGTAGAA
>CAYVVZ010000097.1:0-9384 GCA_964455365.1 uncultured Anaerolineaceae bacterium
TCGCGTTAGCGACGGAGGGGGACACAATCCCTACAACCCTACGGCGGGTAACACATCGCTGTGTCCGCCGCAAACCCAAACAAAGGCATTGCGCTTCCACTCACAACCTCGGTTCTCAATACCGGACAAGCCTTTTAATCCTTGGCGACCAGCATGGTTGACAACCCTGGGCGCGTCGTGGACACGCCCCTACGAAATACGCGGTTGGCACATTATTTCTTCAATGACCAATGTATCGACTCTACAAATTTCGCTATGACAAACGTTCAGCGCATGATCTTGATATTGTGGTTGAAGCGCACCAAACGCCGGGAATAATTCCGCGTATAACGGCGCAGGCGTTCTTCCAGCACAGGCCACTGCGGATCATCGAACAGGTCTCGGATGTGGGATAATTTCTCGGTGATGAATTCCACCTGCCAGTGCGGTTCATCACTGCCGAGGATCTGCCATTCGTATTGGCGATAGAGTTTGTACTGCTGCATGGTCATCACAAATTCGCCAGATGCAAAATGATCGTAGCGTTGCTCTAAACCGGGACGGATGTCATATGTGAAGATCAAAGCGTACTGTGGAGAGATACGTATCGGTTGAAATTGCATATGGCTCTGGTTTCTGACTTCGCCTACCACCGTCTTTTAAACTATACTGTAACACAATTCCACCCACCTTGCTGCCCTTCCATTAACCTGTGCTGCTTGCCGACATGCCGTATTTGAGTTACCGTATATTCAGTGTTTATCCGAAAAATCTCGTCAGGGCGTGTCCACGACGCGCTTGCTGGCGTGAAAGCAGGTTCAACTTGACCGAACCTCTACAGAATGAGGTTCTCTGCGGATGCATTTTTCGGATAGGTTTTGAGCTTTGTATTTCTTGTGAATGGGCACAACGTAATGTGTCCCTACGAAGGGACATGTCCGAAATACCGAAGAAACGGCACGAAAAATCGTGCCCCCTACACCGAGGATGTTCAACTTTCAAACAGGTTCTAAGCGAATAGAACCCTGTCAGCAGGCCACACTCTGTTGACCAACACCCTCCGCCATTGCGCCGAGGGATGCGATCATTGCAACCCGTGAGGAAGAATGCATGCGCCTCAAAGAGCGAATCGAATTACTACGTGAGAAGATGCAGAAAGCGTCGCCAGATCAATTGGGGACGCTGGAACAAGAAGCTCGTGAACTCCTCAGCGAATCAAAAAATACTCCTGTGGAAGCAGATGCACAGGCGTTATTTGCTGAGTTAGCCAAACTGAACAAACCTGAAGCGAAGGCCGTTATGGCTGCACGCAAGTCGGGGGAAAAGCCCTCCTTAGAAGGCTTATTACGCCGCGCCCGTATCCGCATTGAGATGGCAGGGGATGCGGACGATATTGATGAAGCGCTGGATATTCTCTCTGAAGCGCTGGCAACCAAGCCGGAAAATGAACGCACCATCAAATTGATGCAGCAGGCTGCCGAACACAATGACCAGGCCGCCATGCGCGTGCGTGACCTTTTCAACCGCTATGAGATTGATGCTCCCGTAAGAGTGCCTGCGCCGACTCCACCTCCAGCGCTGGAACCTGAACCGGAACCAGAGCCACAACCGCCAGCACAGCCCACTTCACAACAGCCATCCGCACCTGCGCAGCCGCTGCCACCGGATTCCCCCCCGGCAGCACAACCATCTACACCACAGCCGCGCAGCAATCAACCACAGCCGCGCAGTAATCAACCACAGCAGCCGCTGCCAATGGAAGAGGATACGCTGCTGGAACCGCTGGAACCAGAGGACGTGCCACAACCACCCGCGCAGCCGGAGCGCGAACGTCCGGTGCACCGCGAACCCACACAGCCAATTCCGCTGGATGAACTTGAATCACCCTCTCCGCCGCGCTATGGTGGGCAACCATACATTCCGCAAGCGCCGCAGCAGCGCCAGCCCGAGGTACCACAACAGCCGCCGCAGCAACCTGCACAGCCGTCTGTCGTCAGCCCGGATGTCGATGATTTGATGTCTGAATTGACGGAAAGTTACTACGCGGGCAATTATCAGCAGACTGTGGACATCGCCAACCGCTTGCTAGCCCGTGACCCACACAACGCTGCCGCGCAAGATTATCGCCAGAAGGCAGAAGACAACATCATTCGCGGGGTCGTGCCGGATCATCGCATCCCGTTTGAGGCGCGTGTCTCGTACAACCGTGCCAATTCGCTGGTGCGTGCGGGCAATTACGAAGAAGCGGCGAAACTCTACCGCGAAGCGCGTGAACTGGCGGAACGCAGCGGCGTGTTGAACTGGAATGATGTAGAGCAAGCCCTGCTCGATATTCAAGACCTGGCGCTTGCTCGTGAATTGATGAATGAAGGGGATCGCCTGATTGCCAGTGATAGCTGGCAAGAGGCACAGCGCAAATACGAAGGCGCACTGCGCGTTGTCCCCAATGATCCCCAGGCCGAAGAACGCCTCGATATGATTCGCAGCGTGCAGCGCGATGTGGATTCCGTCTCCGTCGATTTGAATATGCTCGGCGGTTCACTGGAAGATCAGGTTGACCAGTTACGGCGCATCCGCAGCAAGCTCTCTCGTGTGCGGCAACTGCTGCCAACCAGCCAGCGCCTCGCGGAAATGCAGCAAACGGTTGAAAGCAAGTTAGGCGGCGTACAGGCCCAGCTCAAAGATCAGGCGCGGTCTGCTTTTGAGCGCGTCAATAACAGCACGGTGATTGATGATCGCCTGAACCGCCTCAGCGAAATTGTGACGCTGATGGAATTTGCGGTAGAGCTTGACCCCAGTGACCGGGAAGCCTCTAATCTGCTCACGGAAGCGCGTTCCCAAGCCAGCGAATTCACCCGCGCCAAGCAGACAATCGAACGGGCGACAGCGCTGATTGCACAGAATTACGACAGTGAACTGCCGCAAGCGCGTGCAATGCTGGCGGAGATGACTAATTTCTCGCAAGATGAGCGTTACCGCAGCACAGTCAATGAATTGTTCACGCGCTACCTGGAACGGGCGGAAGTGCTGCTGGAAGAGGGCAATATCCGCGAGGCGCGTCAGTGGATTGATGCCATGCGCGAAGAACCCTTCCGCATTCTGGGGCGGCGCTCGGATGTAGCACGGCTTGATGCTGCTATTCGTGGACGGCAGATGCGAGGGCGCGTCATGGCTGGCGGCATCATTGGCATTATCTTCATTGCGCTGGCGGCGCTGGCCTTCGCCAATGGGGATCGCATTCTGGCGGTGATTGCACCGTCGCAAACTCCTTCGCCGACGTTGACCTATACGCCGAGTTCATCACCCACGGCAAGCCTGACGTACACGCCGAGTGCCACCTATACGCCCAGCCTGACACCGACCTGGACACCGACCGGAACCTGGACGTGGACTCCCTCCCCGACCTGGACACCCTCATGGACACCGACGGCAACCCTGACACCGACCCATACCAATACGCCAACGCCGACGAGTACCTTCACCCAAACACCGACACCGACGTTGACCTACACACCAACGCAAACGCCCAGCATCACGCCGACTGAAACGCCGCTGTGCCTGGCGCGGATTGCAGTGCCGGAAGGCGCACGACTGCGTGAAGAACCCTCGCTCAACGCTCGCCAGATCGAGACTATTCTGGAAGACCGCACGGTGGAAATCCTGGAACAAATTCCAGGCACAGCACAGCGCATCTGGTATCGCGTGCGTGTGACGTTGCAGGATGGCGAACAGGTCTTCGGTTACTTGCGTGATGATACGGTATCGGTCTTCTCGCCCAATACGGGTTGCCCACCTATCCCGTGAGAACCTCCACAAAGGCCGCATTTCGTAGGGGTTCGATCCTGTCGAACCCGCTTCAGATCCGTGGGCGCGTCGTGGACACGCCCCTACGGGATTTGTTGGATAGATACAAGCTCACGGGCTTTCCGGCGTGACCTCGGCGGCTTCCGGCGTGAGTTCCGGTAGCACCATGTTACCGGATACACCCTGGCAAGCCGGGTCGCTGAGGATGGCATTGATGCCTTCGCTGATAATTTCGATGTCTGCGCTGGCATCATTGCGTGCCTGCGCCAGCCGTAAGGATTCTTCCAGCAAGCCATAGCCGACTTCGCAAATCTCACTCGCCCCACATTCCAATGGCGAAAGCCGCGCCGCTTCGCAATTCGCCTGGTATTCATTCCGTGCCAGATAATAATACGTCAATCCCAGGCGGTACGTGCATTCCAGGTTGCTCGGTTCCACATCCAGGCAGGTCTGGAAGGCGTTTCGCGCCCCGGTGAAATCAAACTCATTGTAGAGCAATACACCCAGCCGGAACTGCGCCGGGACGTAATTCGGGTCAGCGGTGACGGCATCCTGGCAGATTCCCAGCGCTCGCTCGAACTGCCCTACCTTGCGCGTGGCTTCACACAGACGCAGCAAGGCGCGGGCGTTGCGTGATTCCACGCCCAGAATGCGGTTATAGGTGTCGATGGCTTCCTGGTCGCGGTCACTGGCTAGGTAGAGAAAGGCCAGTTCAAAATAGGGGGGCAGGAAGTTGGGGTTAATCTCTGTCGTGCGCTCATATTCGAGGATGGCTTCATCGCGTGCGCCGCTGCTGGCGAGTGAGCTGGCATATGCCCAATAAGAACGAACATCATCTGGCGCGTATTCAATCGCCAGCAAGCCCTCATTCTGCCCCTGTGCCAGATCGCCTTCCCCGATGTACGCACGGGATAGCACCGCATGCAGCGGGCCATACGCTGGCGAAATATCCAGGCCAGCCGTCGCCACCGGAATCGCACCGCCAGTGTTGCCATCCCACACAAAGGCACGCGCCCGCAGCGTGTAGCCACGAGGATCGTTGGGATCCAGCGTGATGATCTGCTGCGCCAGTTGCAGCGCTTGCCCCGGCGCGTCATCCGTGCCGTCGTCGCTATCCAGCAGCAGCATGCCATATTCGTAGATGTAGCGGATTTCGTTGGGCTGCATTTCCATCGCCTGGGCGTACAATTCCGCCGCACCATCCAGATCCCCATTCAGGAAGAGGTTTTCTGCATTCTGCGCCAGTGAACTCGGCAGCGGTGTTGGGGTGGTTTCCGGCGGGAACAACACGTCCAGCGCTACCCCACGCACCATCTCCGGCTGCGTCAGCGTCACGCCAATCGCACCGACCAGCAGGGCGATCAGCACCAGCACCAGCAGCACCCGCAGCCAGCGATATTTGGGTTTGCGTTCCCGGAAGAAGGGTTGGCGGTAATCTCGTTGGATATGCATCATCCTACCCTATGCAAAACCTACCAGGATTCAAGGCAGATTTGCCCATCAGAGGGTAAACACCTGCTGAACGCTGGGCTGTTCGTAGACGGCATCCCCGGATGTGACATGCAAATTGGGGCGAATCTGGACGCTGCTGCCGCCGTGCGTATGCCCACACAAAACGGTGATGCGCCGCTGCGGATATTTCTTCGCCGCAGCCAGCAGCACATCCCCACAGGCTTTACAGGTGAAGTGCGGCAGATAGGGATTATCCACCGTCGCCGCCTGACCGTTATGCCAGCAGGATTCCATGAAGGGTGGTGAATGCAGCGCAACCATCACATGCGGATACACGGGCAGCGCTTCCTCCAGAACGTCCTGCAAATGATTCGCGGCTTCCATCCCCAACGCCCGCAGCATGGTCAGCATAGCGCGACGATAGCGCTGTTTGCGGGCAAGTTCACTGATGAGCTGGTAATCATTCAAGCGGATGGGCGATTTCATGAAATCTCCATAGCCGCCATCTGACCAGCCGCCATGCCCGACCAGGGCGGTATCCTCCGTCAAGCGCATCACGCCACAATCCGGCAGCCAGAAGAGATGCGGATGGTTGCGCCCCAAACGCCGAATCCGGGTGCGCACCCCTTCAATACTGCCATGATAATAATCGTGGTTGCCGAGTACGAAATATACCGGGCGCTGTACATGATCCGCTATGCGTTTGAGGTAATCTTCAACGCTGGGTGCTTCGCCAATATCCCCTGTTAGCAACAGAGCATCCGGCGCTTCTTCGAGGACTGCATCCAGGAACGTTTCAATCTGCTGGGTTCCCAGGAAGTTCAGGTGAATATCCGTCATCCAGGCAAGGCGCATAAAAAGTTCGCTCACAATAAGACACGTCATCCACCCTACACTATAGCAAGGTAGCAGTTCTTGCAAAAGCGCAGCCAGCAGGGTGTGCATTTCAATATTTTGGCAACTTCGGATTTGGCGTGCGAAATCCAACCATCCAATCAACATTGTAGGGGAGCGCCTGTGTGCGCTCCCAATCGCATCAAAACGATCTGAACCACAAAGACACGAAGGACACAAAGAAATTCGTATAACGCTGCTTTTCGTGCCGCTGGTGGCTGAAGCCAGCCAGCTAGAAACCGACAAGTCCACCACAGGGGACTGTGTGCAGCAGGTCAGAGCGCTTTTTCGTGCGCTTCCCGCTGCTCTTGTTGCTTCAGCGTGTGGCAATGTAGGCCGAAGTGTTGTCACTTGCCAATCATCTGAAATGTACCCTCCAACGTGGGATTTTGAGCACCAGGGGAAAAAGGAGGAGTGTGCTATGCAACCTATGTTATGGGCAAAGTAAACGTGAAGGTCGTCCCTTCGCCCAGGACGCTGGAAACATCTGTCGTGCCGCCATGCATCTTGACGTAGTCCCTGACGATGGATAATCCCAGACCTGTTCCAACATGCTTTTTCGCGTTGCTCGCACGGTAGAACGGATCGAAAACATGCGCAAGTTCCCCTTCCGGGATGCCGATGCCTTCATCGTGGACGCTGTAGCACCAGTGGTCATCACACGCTTCAACCGTGACGCTGATTGTGCTGTGGGCTGGGGAATATTTCTGCGCGTTGGTCAGCAAATTGGTGAGGATGTGATCCAACAAACCCGGATCAGCCAGTACCTGCCCGTCATCCACCGTGACGATAATCTGCTGATGTTTCGTATTCGCCATGCGAATCGGTTCCAGGATGTGTTCGCAGGATTGGCGAGCATCCAGCATTTGTGGCGCGAATTCTGTCTTATGGGCATCTGCCTTGCTAAAGCGCAGTGCATCTTCGATCAATACCGCCATGCGCTTGATCTGCTTCTGCACCATGGATAACTTCTCGTTGGCGCGTTCCGGCGTGATGCGATCCTGGTAACGCAGCACGAAGTCCAGCGAAGTACTCATGGCTGCCAGCGGTTGGCGGAACTCATGAGCAACCAGGGAGACGAAGCGTTCTTTCAGCGCACGCAGTTCGCGTTCTTTTTGCAGTTCCAGTTCCAGGCTCTGCGCGTACAACCGCTGCTTTTCCAGTTCGACACGGTGCGTAACAACCTGCCCGATACCTAGCTTGCGCCCGTCGGAAAGCTGCACATTCGCCCAGGAAGTATCCAGGAAAGTCCCCTTGCGGGTGCAAATGCGGGTATCAATCCAGTCTTTGCGCCCCGAAATCATCAACTGGAAAATGCACTGTCGTTCGACGGCATCAGGATAGAATTCTTCCATGATGTTCGGGTGCGCCTGCATTTCTTCAACCGTCCAGCCCAGCGTTTCCACCCAATAATCATTCACATACTGGAAGCCGCCAGCTTTATCACCCTGAGCGAGCATCACGGGAATATTCTCAAAGATCGTCGTCAGCAGTTCTTCGCGTTCGGCAAGCTGCTCCTGCGCCTCTAGAATTGGGGTGATGTCACGCCCGACAGCCTGGATTTCAACCACCTCTCCGGCTTCGTTGGTAATGCCGAAGTCAATCCACTGTATCCAGCGTTTGTTGCCGCTATAGTCGTAGAGATAGAAGATAGGCGTATCAACTGCCGGATTTACCCGCAGTTCGCTCAGGCGTGCCTGGATGTTATCTGCTTCTTCTTCGGGTGTCAGCACTGTGAAACTCTTTCCGATGAGTTCTTCACGGGTACGCCCGAAAAATTCGTAATAGGCATCGTTGACATAGGTCAGTACTGTATCGGGCGTATAGCGGCAGACGAAATCAAGCTGGCTTTCAATCAGGCCCCGATAGCGCTGTTCACTGCTCCGCAATTGGCGTTCCATGCGTTTACGCTCGGTGATGTCGCGGATGAAACAGGCAATCGTGCCATCTTCCAGCAGAATGTTGTTGACTTCTATATCAACAGGGTGTCCGTCTTTATGGCGGTGCTGTGTCTCGATGATGACAGGAATTTGTGGATTCACTAATGTTTCGGCATGTTCGATGACTTGCTCATTACTGAACATCACATCCATTTCGAAGACGGTTTTTTGCAGCAGTTCTTCGCGGGTATAGCCCACCATGTCGCAGAAGGTCTGGTTCACATCCAGGATGCGCCCGTCCATTGCTCCCAGCATGTAGCCTTCAAAGACGGTGCGCATGATGCGCTGGTTCTGCTCCGAAAGCGCTGCCAGTTCTTGTTCAGCCTTTTTCTTGTCGGTGATGTCGAAGGCAATGCTGTAGGCATATGATTCGTCGAGGGTCGAAGCCCACGAGAACCAGCGGTATTCACCCGTGTTACAGCGGAGGCGTAGTTCAATTTGGAGGCTGCCTGTCTCCACTTGCTGGCTATAGGCATCGTGCGCCCGCTGAATGTCATCCGGGTGCAGGAAATCCTGGTAATTTTTCTCAAGGAATTCCGCTTGCGCGTACCCCAGTGCATTGCACATAGCTTCATTCACATACAGGAAATCACCCTTTAAATCCGTGACGCAAGTCAAAACGATGGGTGAGTTGATGAAGCGCATCGGGTTACCAGGGAACCATGCCGCTTCCGCTGCTTCCGCATAGTTGGTGAGCAAGGTTTCCAGGCTGAATCCATGACGCAGTGCGATTTTCTCCAGACGCGCTTGCAATGCAGGTGAAATGTCAGTATTCACGGATCAGCCTTAATCTGTCGATTTCTTTCGTAACCCCATTGTAACGCAGTGTTGCTCATCCAACGATAAGCATTTAGAGCATCTTTGTTAGAACGGGCATTACGCGAAAGTTTACCATTTTGCTCATTGTATCCCCCCTCAATAGCGTTGCCCGGTACTGAACCCAACTCAAACGCACGGTTTGTCTGTTAGATGCCCACCAACCTGTTTTGTCCGCCTATGGTTGTTTCGGACGAGGCAAGCCTCGTCCCCTACATTGGATACAAATTGGGGGTAGGGACACGGCAGTTCGGGCATCTCACCCCTGCTCGCTGCGCTCACTGTCTCCACTCCAAATGGAGAGGGGAAGGAGAACCGAAGATGCGGGAGGGGTGAGGTAGACAGGGACAGGACAGTGAATTCGCAAAACGCCTACCCCTAAAAAGGGTTGCAGGTGGGAAGTGGCTAAATATGCCTGTTCTGATCGTAACGCTTTTATTTACAAACTGACCTTACGCACAGGCTCCTGCAAATGGGTAGGATATGCAGCGCTGTCGAT
>CAYVVZ010000098.1:0-9090 GCA_964455365.1 uncultured Anaerolineaceae bacterium
ACTAGATGAATTGAGATCCTTAATCGCAAACTACGAATAGCCTAGTAGCCGTCATGCAAACGTCACGCCCCTGTCATAGAATAGGGGCATGAGATTCCTACGACGTTATGCCAAACCAATTCTAATTCTGATGGGTGCGGGGGCGCTGGCCTTCGCGGTCTTCGTGTACTTCTTCGTCTTCTACGGTTTGCCCTCCATTGACCAGGTGGAAGCCGGGTTAGCCCTGCCGAGTACGCGCATCTATGACCGTAATGGTGCGCTGCTCTATGAGATTCTGCCGCCGGAACAGGGGCGCAATCGGGCGATTCCCCTGGATGAAATTCCACAATACTGCGTGAACAGCTTCATCGCGGTGGAAGATGCCAACTACTGGACACATCCCGGCGTTGATCCGGTTGGGATTTTACGGGCGGCCTGGGTCAACCTGCGCGGTGGGGAGATCATCGCAGGTGGCAGTACCATCACACAGCAGACGGCACGCCTCTTGCTGCTTGATCCTTCACAGCGCTTAGATCGTTCGGTGCAGCGAAAATTGCGTGAGATGGTGCTGGCGATCCGCTTGCAAAACCAGACCAGCAAGGAACATGTGCTGGAACTCTACTTGAATCAGGTGTATTTCGGTAATCTGGCCTATGGCATTGAGGCCGCCGCGCAGACCTATTTCAACAAATCTGCTTCCGAGTTGGCGATAGGCGAATGTGCGCTGCTGGCGGGGGTCGTCCAGAATGCCGTGCTGCATGATCCGCTGACTAATCTCGAAAGCGCATTGCAACGGCAGCAGGTCGCGCTGGATTTGCTGGTACAGAATGGCTATCTGACGCAAACCGAAGCCGAGTCTGCACGGCGGGATGAATTGCAATTCGGCAGTGTGCGTTTTCCCATCCAAGCGCCGCATTTCGTGATGGCAGTCTGGACGCAGCTAGAGAGACTCTACCCGGAACAACTCTATGGCGGCGGTCTGGATGTGGTGACGACGGTTGATTTGAGTTGGCAGCGTGCCGCCGAAGCCATCGTCAATGCCCAGCTAGACGGATTGAATCACCCCATTGACCCCAGCGCTGTTTCTGCCAATGCCAACAACGCCGCCCTGGTCGCCATTGATCCCTTCACAGGGCAGGTATTGACCATGCTCGGCAGCCCGGATTATTTCGATGAGTCGATTGATGGGGCAGTGAATGCCGCGCTCGCTCCGCGCCAGCCGGGGAGCGCCCTGAAGCCCTTCACCTATGCGCTGGCAATGGATCCCACCAGCGAGAATCCCTACACCGCCGCGACGGTTCTTCTGGATGTGGAAACGCCCTTCGTCACGCGCCGCTTGGAGAGTTACACCCCGGCAAATTATGGCCTCGTGGAACATGGCCCTGTCAGCGTCCGCACGTCGCTGGGTTCATCGTTCAATATTCCGGCGGTGGTGGCAATGGAACATGTGGGCATTCAGAATTTCATTCAGTTTGCGGGTGATATTGGCCTGAATACATTGGCGAGCAATGCTGACCTTGATCTGGCGATTACGCTCGGCGGCGGTGAAGTGCGCCTGCTCGATCTGGCGCAGGCCTACAGCATCTTGCCGAATGGCGGCTACCGCATCGAACCGTCCTTCATCCTCAGTGTGACCACACGCGAAGGCGAATCGCTCTACGAATGGAAAGCGCCAGAATTGACTCAGCAGGTGCTGGATCCCCGCGTGGGCTGGATCATCACGGATATTCTTGCGGATAACAATGCGCGGATTCCGGGCTTTACCGCCAATAACGCTATGATGATCGGGCGGCCTGCGGCGGCAAAAACCGGAACGACTACCGATTTCCGCGATAACTGGATCATGGGCTATACGCCGAATCTGGTGGTGGGGGTCTGGGTCGGCAATGCGGATAACACGCCCATGATTGATGTGACGGGCATTTCCGGCGCAGGGCCGATTTACAACCAGTTCATGCGGCAGGTGCTTCTCGGTCAGCCGGAACTGAATTTTCCGCCGCCGCCGGATGGCGTGATTCGCGTGGAAGTCTGCGCCCTCAGCGGCCTGCTGCCGAAGGCCAATTGTCCGCTGCGCAATGTCGAGTGGTTCATTGATGGCACGCAGCCGACAGAATACGATGCGTATTATCAGGACTTCGCCATAAATCGGCGCACGGGTTTGCTGGCGGATGAAGCCACGCCGCCGGGGGATGTGGTCATTGAAACATTTGTTGTGCTGCCGCAAGAAGCGCGGGATTGGGCGGTGCGTAATGGGCTGCGCCTGCCACCCCTCGGAGCCGTGATCGAAGCACCGGATTCAACGGTTGGCCTGCGTCTGCTGGAACCTGACCCCTACACCGTTTTCGAGCTTTCGCCCATGATCCCGGCAGAGTCGCAGCGTATCCGGCTGACTGTGGGCGTGCCGCCGGGAACGGAACAGGTCGCGTATTACATTGATGGCGAAATCCTCGGCACGGTAGAAAGCGATCCCTGGGATCTGTGGTGGACGTTGGAACTCGGCGAGCATGAACTCATCGCCGAAGCCACCCTCAGCGACGGCAGCACCGTAGAAAGCGATCCGCTGCCCTTCACCGTTGTCGAATACAGCGAACCCGCAGGCCGCATCGTGTTACCGGGGGAATAGCTCTGTGATAAAATTGACCGTAATGCACACCGTAGTGTAACTGAGAAAATCCCATGCCTGCGACCCTGGAACGTATTCACGTCAGCGGCTTCAAATCCATCCGCGAACTTGACCTGGAACTCCGCCCACTGAATGTGCTGGTCGGCGCAAATGGTTCGGGGAAATCCAATTTCATCGGCGTGTTTCATCTGCTGAACCAGATTTTGCAGGAACGGTTGCAGCTTTATACGGCGAAGGTTGGCGTGGAGAGTTTGTTGCACTATGGTAGTAAAACGACAAAAGAAATACGTATTGAGTTGCGGTTGCAAGGCTATGAATATGTCGCCACGCTCGTAAATACCAATACTGATGCCCTCGTTTTCAAGCGTGAAAGCATCATGGAAGTAATTCCTAGTGTTACTCTCTTGGATGCTCAAGCAGGCTACCGTCCATATCCTGAAAGCAAACTCGTTACTCTTGATTTACCTAATGAGGAACGAAAGCAGGTCGCTCAGGAAATTGCAAACCGCCTTGAACGCTGGCAGGTATATCACATCCACGACACCAGCAGCGAAGCACGAATGCGCGGATTTCAGAATCTTCACGACAACGTGCGGTTACATTCCGATGGCTCGAACATCGCGGCTTTTCTCTATCTGATAAAAGAGAAATTTCCCGACGAATACAGCCGCATTGTCCGGCTGGTACGCCGTGTCGCGCCTTTTTTCCATGATTTCGTGCTGCGTCCAAATCCGTTAAATGAAGATCAAATCCGGTTGCAGTGGGTAGATGTTCACTCGGATACTGTCTACAACGCGCATCTCTTTTCCGATGGCACATTGCGCTTTATTTGTCTGGCAACCTTGCTGATGCAACCAGAGGAGTACCTACCTTCGGTTATCCTGATTGATGAGCCGGAATTGGGCTTGCATCCCTTTGCGACGAGTCTGTTGGCGGGGATGTTGCGCAGTGTTTCCACCTATCGCCAGATCATTGTTGCGACGCAATCCGTGCAGTTCGTAAACCAGTTTGCCCCGGAAGATATTATTGTAGTAGAACGTGAAGACGGACAATCGACCTTCCGGCGGTTGGATGCTGAAGGGCTAGAAGACTGGATGGAGGATTACGGAGTCGGTGATTTGTGGGAGAAGAATGTTTTTGGTGGTCGCCCAAAACCGGAGCGTGCGTAGATGCAGTTTGTCAGTGTGTTGGTGGAAGGCGAAACTGAAGAAATGTTTGTCAATGAAGTTCTCGGCAGCTATTTTCTAGCGAAGGGGCTGGTACTGACTCCCGTTCTTGTAAAGACGAAACACACCAAAGGGAATGAGCCATCTTCTAAAGGTGGTTTTGTTTCGTATGGGAAGGTGAAGAATGATCTAGAAAACTTGCTCCGAAACTCCAGCTTGCAGGCTGTTACAACGATGCTGGATTACTACGGTTTGCCGAAAGATTTCATAGGCAGTGACGACGCTGAGGCGCAGCAGACCGATCTATATGCCCGAATCGCCCATCTAGAAAGGCGTTGGACGGAAGATATTGGACACCCGAAGTTCATTCCGTATCTGTCGCTGCATGAATTTGAGGCATTGCTTTTCGTTGATCCAGCAAGGATTGTCCAAGAAGTGGATAGTGGAAATACGAAGGCACGAGAAGAATTAGCCAGTATCCGCCAGCGCTACCAATCACCAGAAGAAATCAACAGGGATGAACCGCCATCGAAGCGCGTTCTGGCGAATTTACCTGCTTACGACAAAATTGTTCATGGTTATTTCATTGCGGATGCCATCGGCATTGAAGCCATGCGGCGGGAATGTCCTCACTTTGATGCATGGCTGAAAAAGCTCGAAGCCCTCACGGAATAATTCACTCCTCCTCCAACACGAGTCTATAATCCGGTAATACCATCGCGGATGACACAGCGCCCATTGTCGGGCAGGGTAAGTACTGCGCCGGGGAACATGAAAAAGTGAAAAAGTTCCCTCTGGCTTCTTTTGCCGTATACTAAGGAGCGTGAAACCACATTTGTGACGCTCCCCACGAATAAATTCGGGGGCTTCTGTTGCACGCTTGCCCCAACGGGCTACGTTATGCAACACGGATGCGTCCCATCCGATACTGCAAAAGTCGTCTGAGCCTATTCTGCTTCTGTACGACAATGGGTATAACACAGAAATGTGATGGCGTGGCGTATTTTGCCCGACAATTTCCGAGACAAAATACCGCCACAATCACCACGCGCCTTATATCCCCATAGATCAATCTAGGGGCTTTACGGCGAACTTTGGTAATTTTGCAAAGAAAGGCCGAAACGATGGCTGATGTGTTTATCTCCTACTCGCGCAAAGATAAAGCCTTCGTGCAGCAGCTACAGCAGGCACTAGAAGCCGCCAAACGCGATGTGTGGATCGACTGGCAGGACATCCCACCAACAGCGGACTGGTGGAACGAAATTCGCGCAGGGATCGACTCCGCGAATTCCTTTGCCTTCGTCATCAGTCCACAATCGGCGGCTTCGGATATTTGCCATAAAGAAGTGGAACACGCCGTCGAAAGCGGGAAGCGCATCGTTCCACTGCTGTACCAGGAAGTGACTGATATGGCATTGCAGAAGAAGTTGCACCCCACCATCTCGACGCACAACTGGTTGATCTTCAAGCCGAATGACTTCGATGGCGCATTTGCTCAATTGCTGAAAGCGCTGGATACCGACCTGGATTATGTGCGGGAGCATACGCGCTTGCTGACTCGTGCGCGAGAATGGGATCTTCGGGGGCGCACGGGGAGCTATCTGCTGGATGGCGAAGAAATCCAGTCAGCGGAGCAGTGGCTGGCGCAAAGTGGCAAGAATTCACCGCAAAGCACCAATCTGCATCAGGAATATATCTTCGCCAGCCGTCAGAAACAGCAGGGAAGACAGCGCCGTCTGTTGATCGGTGTCAGCGCGGCACTGGTAGTTTCGTTGGGGTTGGCACTGCTTTCGTTCTTGTTGTTCCAGGATGCACAGGCACAGCGAAACCTCGCCTGGGATTTGGGGACGGATGCGGCACTGGGGCAGCAGTTGGCGGAGACCAGCGAACGCATTGCAGAGAATGCCCGTGCAACGGCAGAATTCAATGAAGGGATTGCGGAAGAAGCCCTCAGCACTTCCGATGCGCTGCGCGTGACAGCGGAGTTCTTCATTCCGCGCATTATCGTAGAAGAAGAAGACCCGCGTCCGTTGAATGTCCGCAGCGGCCCCGGCACAGAATATGAGCGCATTGATCAAATCGCCATTGGCGTAGAGATCCGCGTGTTCGGTTCAAATGGCGGCGAGCCGGGTGCAGAAGGCACATGGTATTACGTCGCCTATGGCGAAGATTTTGAGCAGCGGGGATGGGTGGCCTCCTGGTTTACAGAGATACAGGGTCAGCTTCAACCGCCGCTGGCTTATGTGAACGCGGAAGGCACAACGGTCTACGGCACACCCACGCCCTGGAATGATTGAGGTTGCTCGTAGGGGCGCGTGCAGGACGCGCCCTTTTGTGGTCGAACCCCGTATAACTCCTGTTACCCCTCGCGTGTCAGTTCAGGGCGATAATGATAATCAAAAGTGAGGATGCCGCGTTCTGCGGGGTTGATCCCATCCGCAGATTCAATAGGTGTGACCCCATGCCAGAGGATCGCATCATTGAACAGATACGAATCCAGGATATGTTCCAGCCGGAAGCGCTCCAGCAAATTCTTTTCATCATCGTAAATTGAAACTTCGCCACCATCCGCATTGTGCAGCACCGCGATATGCACGGTTACAAATTCCGCGCCGTCCCGGTGAACGCCTTCCGGCGTGGGCTGACCAATTTGCCCCGGCTCGGATTTCACATAAATCTGATGTACATCCACCTGCCAGGGATTCTGGCGCATGGCTTCATCTTCCAGCGGGAACTGCTCGAAATCAAAATTGATGAGCGCATGCAGGAACGGATTGTTCACTGTTGCTTCAGTCAGCGGGGCGAAACGGCGCACAATGCCCCCTGTCACGCTGTTGATGTCTTTGCCCTGGAAATAATCTTCATGCGGCAGCAGATGCAATTCACCTGTGTTTGGCAGGTAGTAAAAACGATCATAGCGCCGGAAGCGATAGCGTGCGCCACCGGGCAAAAATTCATCGGCTGGCAGGTGCGGATATTCAGCGCGGAGTTCTTCCCAGGCTTGTGCCAGGTCATCTGTCATGGGGATGTGAGAACCGGGTACAACGCTGTATCCAGTGTTGTGAATTTCACTGCGAATATCCTGCATGGTGCTGATCGCTAACATAGGTTTTGCTCCTTTTTCTGCGACTGAACCGCAGATTCGTTTTGCTTCAATGGGGCTTCGACGTAGGGATGCTCCTCTATTTTATGGTAGATTGTGCCAAAAAATCTATCAGAATTTTGTGGGAATACGCCAAAAATATACGCTGCCATGCCAGAAACGAAAACGACAAAAACCCGCTATACTACGCTGTGGAACGTGAACGGATTTCAGGGAGCGTGCGCGATGCGTTGGAAGATACTATTGCTGGTGATGCTGGTGGCTCTGCTGCCAGTTCAGGCGCAAGAGGGCTTGAACCTGCCGACGGAACTCTATGTGCTGTTCAATGAAGGGCGCATTGATCGCTACGGTCTGGGCGCGGCTGGTGTGCGGCAGGTTACAGCAGCGGATGCTTTTGTGCTGGATTTTCGCGTTGCGCCGGATGGCAACTGGCTGGCGTATCGCACCCTGGATGGTCTTTTCCTGCGCAATATGTTCGTTGAAAACAGCACACGCCAGATCGAAGACACTCGCGCCAGTGTTCCCTTGATCCGTGGAAAAGGGGAAACTATCGCCTGGACGAATACCAGCGATGCGCTGGCCTACACAACCGAGTATGGTGGGCGTGTCCATTTCTTCGATACAGGCACATTCGCGGACATCACCACCCCTGGCTTACGTGATTTGCGCTGGTCGCCCGATGGCGCATTTTTAGCCGCAGAAGCAGAAGGCGGCGTGTGGTGGATCTTCCAGCGCAGCGGGGCAGAAATGGCCTTACGTGCTGCGATCCCTGGCGCGAATGGTGGGGATTGGCGCACCACTACGCAGTTTATCTTCGCCCCGGTAGAGGGTGGCATTTCCATGCTTGACCTCAGCAGCGGCAATTTGCAGATTCCCGTGCAGGATGCATTCCAGAATTATTATTTGCCGACGGCTCTACCCGATGGGCGGGTGCGCGTATTCGTGGGCGAAATAGATGCGGCGCGTCTGCTGGAAGTGAGTTTCACCGATGCCGGGTTTACTACGTTGGAAGTGGGCGAGGCTGCCATCAGCCTGACCGATGTGCGCTGGGCTTCCGGTGGAAATTTGCTGGTAGCCTTTCAGGGTGGTGCGCTGGGGCTGGTTGATCCCTTCAATGGTGGGGGATTTACGCTGCCGTTAGCTTCCGTTGCCGCGTACTCCTGGGGAGCGCTGCCGCCGCCTTCCGCAACAGGTTTCACCCTACCCACTTCGGGAACCTTCCTCGCGCAGGATTTCAATGGTGTTGTACAACTGTGGCAGCTTCCGCCGGATGCTACGCTGCCTGCGACGATCACTCCCGCCGAGATGGATATTCAAGAATATGCACTCTCCCCGGATGGGACGCGGGCAGCCTATGTGAGCAATGGGGCATTGTGGCTGTATGAAATTGGCAGCGACAGCGCAGAAGAACGTCTGACATTGGGCATCGACCAGGGAGCGAACCCGGCATGGTCGCCGGATAGCACGACGGTTTTTTACCGGGATGAGCAATCCGCAGGCAATGGAATCTGGCGCTTGGCGCTGGATGGTGAACCGGAACTATTTCTAACAGATGCTCAGGGCGCAGAGGTTCGCAATCCGCAGCCGGCAGGGGGTGTTGCTGCCTTGCTCGTGCAACGGGGCGATTCGCTGGTAGTTGTGGATACGGTCTCAGGTGTGGAAACGGTATTAGATGTGCGTGGCAGGGGGCAGTGGCTGGATGGCTCGCGCTTGTTGTTGATTGGAGACGGAACACAGGGCAGCGGACTGTATGAAGTCGATGCCAACGCACCCGAACAACCCGCGACTCTGCTGCTGCCCCTGTTAGGGAATCTGCAACTTCTCGATGTGCAGGCAATCAACACAACTACCCTGCGCTTGCTGGTACAGAACCGCGTTCCCGGTGAAGTGCAGGTGCTGGATGTTCCGCGCACCGGGGGCGAAACTACTTTTGTGACCAGCATCGGTTACATCAGCCAGCCGGAAATTTCGCCGGATGGCAGCGTGGTCATGGGTTATACCCATCCTGGCGGCGCACTCATCAGCGTGGATGTGGCAACAGGTGAACGTCGGATGCTGCAAAGTCCCGCGCAGGTCACGGCCTTCCGCTGGCGATAACAACAGTTTTCTTCTCTCACGCGGTCTGTTTCCGTAGAGCCATGATCGTGCCGTTTAAGAAATGAACACGGAGAAAACAAACTACGTTTCCCCTCCCTAAATAGCGTTGTCCGGTATTGAAA
>CAYVVZ010000099.1:0-8807 GCA_964455365.1 uncultured Anaerolineaceae bacterium
TGATTATACAGCCCTTGAGTTCACAATATCCAGGAAACACGACAGATGAACTAGTCAACGTCCTTAGCAAAATTCATTATGTCGATATGTCCAGCGGTTTCAATAATCTCAATGCGAATGCCCGTCTCTACGCAGCATTAAATAAATTTCTGGACGTAAAGCCCAAGAGAAATGTAGGCGCAGTTGCATTGGGAGGAATAGCATCCTTCGTAACACTGATTCTAATTTTGTTAGTAATCAATCAGGAAATACAACCCAACCCGCCTGAAACGCCCTCTCAAGCTGCCGATATGACAGAAGAGATACCCCAATCAGTAACCGATGATCCGGCGACATCCGCAGCAACGGCTGAAGCAACTGAGGTAGATAATGCTGACCTATCGCCAATAGAATTGGCACAAAGAGGTGTTACATCAAATGATGAGTGGACTCCTTACTACGAAGTATTTGGGCAAACATCTATGGTGCTAGTTCCATTCGGGTGCTTTACATTAGGCAGTGAAGATGGTGATAGTGACACAAGCCCCACAGATTATATGTGTATAGATAATCCATTCTGGATTGACAAATACGAAACCACAAATGGTGAATATACAGCCTTTGTAGCTGAACGTGGTAACGAAAGCTTAGACGGTTTTAAATACATTGATGTGGATTCTCCTAATTCACGTATTCAATTCAATGGCACCTCTTGGTATGTAATAAGTGGCTATGAACAACATCCTGTTACTCTGGTAACGTGGTTCGCAGCACGAGACTATTGTGCTTGGAGAGACGGACGTTTACCAACTGAACCGGAATGGGAATATGCGGCTAGTGGACCAGATAATTTAGAATATCCGTGGGGCAATAGTTGGAATGCTATCAATGTAGTATGGCTCGACAATAGGTCTGTAGCTACAAACACAAATGTTGTTGGCAGTAAAATCAATGGTGTCTCTTGGGTTGGGGCTTTAGACATGAGTGGAAATGTATGGGAATGGGTAAACTCTCTCTTTAGACAATACCCTTATGGAATCAGTCATGAAGATGCTGAGAATTTCACAGATTGGCGAACAATGCGGGGAAACTCATGGGAAAGCGATAATCCACTGGATTTTGGGACATCTGAACGGATCGGTAACTACCCAAGGAGTGCTTTCTATAACGCAGGCTTCCGCTGCGCACGAGATTTTGATCCGAACGAGTAGGCTTATGTGCTACAATTCATGGAAATGGTAGGCAAGGATCGTTTGCTATGACAATTCCTGAACCATTGACTCAACGAATAGAAGAAATCGCCAAACGTGAAGGTCGCTCGGTGGCGAACGTCTTGCAATCTATGCTGGAATTATATGAGCAGCAAGAATCAGAACACGATCCGATTGAAGATTTTATCGGCGCGTTTCACGATGATGTGACGGATATGTCTACGACTGTTAAGCAAACTCTGCGCCAGCTATAAATCCTGGGGAAAACACCTCCATTTCGGGGATCATTGCCATCAGGATGAGGATTTAAGGTTGTCGTTTTTGGCATTTTCGGGCACGACACGTTGTGCCCCTACGATAGAAACCTGGTTTTTGTAGGGGCGGATCATGATCCGCCCGCAACAAGTAAGACCTCACCTGATGTGTATCACCCCTACGGATTTCTCTGTGTCCTCCGTCTCTCTGTGGTGCAAATCATTTTAACCAGATTTTCTCATTCTTCAGTAGCCATTACCCGCTGTTGTGGGTATAGTCTGGGTCTGGAACGAATTTATTTTTGGATTGTGACTCATGACCTATATCCACATTCACAACGGCACGCTGATTGATGGCACGGGCGCTGACCCGATTCCCAATGCCAACCTCATCATTCACAACAATCGCATTCTGCACCTGGGCGATCTCGACCATGCAACGCTTCCGATTGATTACAATGATCTGGTGCGCATTGATGCCCAGGGTGGCTACATCCTCCCCGGCTTGATTGATACCCATGTGCATCTGATGTTTGAAGTGGGGCCGCTGGAAGAACGAATCGTCACGCCCTTTTCGCTGAATTTCTTCAATTCCGTGCGGCATATGCGCCGAACGCTCGATGCTGGCATTACCTCCGTGCGCGATGCTGGCGGCGCGGATCGGGGTGTGAAGCAGGCTGTCGAAACCGGAGTTGTGCCGGGGCCGCGTATGCAGATCAGCATTACCGCGCTGGGGATCACGGGCGGGCATACAGACGGCTGGAATGCTTCCGGCATCACGACCAACCTCTTCCCGGCCTATCCCGGCAATCCCAGCGGCATCTGCGACGGGGTGGAAGAAGTGCGCAAAAAAGTGCGCGAAGTGCTGCGGGCTGGCGCAGAAATCATCAAAGTTTGCTCAACAGGTGGTGTCCTCAGCCCCACAGATCACCCGGAATTCACGCAGTTCACAGAAGAAGAGCTGCGCGTGATGGTGCAGGAAGGCCAGTTCCGGCGCGGCGTGAAAGTGATGGCACATGCCCAGGGCGCGGATGGCATCAAGAACGCGGTTCGGGCAGGGATTCACAGCATCGAACACGGGATATTCCTGGATGATGAAGCGATTGACCTAATGCTGCAACACGGCACGTATTTAGTCCCGACGCTGCTGGCTCCGGTGGCTGTGCTGGAAATTGGCGAGCAGGGACGGATGCCCGAATACGGTGTGCGCAAAGCCAGAGAAACAGTCGATGCCCACAAGAAGAGCATCGAAAAAGCTTACAAAGCCGGGGTCAAGATTGCGATGGGAACCGATGCGGGGGTGATGCCGCATGGGACGAACCTGCGCGAACTGGGTTTGATGGCGGATTTGGGCATGTCTCCGATGGAAGTATTAATGGCAACCACCAAAGTTGCCGCCGAATGCCTGGGCTGGGAGGAAGACCTGGGGACGTTGGAAGCGGGTAAGCTGGCGGATGTCGTCATCAGCCGCACCAATCCGCTGGACGATTTACGCTCGTTGGAAGATAACAACAATATTGCGCTGGTGATGAAGGGCGGCGAAGTCGTCAAAGATTTGCGCATCGTGGAAGCGTAATTTACAGACAGGTTACATTTTCCACAAACTATAGATACAGGTTCGGTCTATCCTGAGCATGTCTCAACTTTTCCTCAAAGTGTGACAACTCCTTCCCCATTATGAAGGCGCAGTTTCCCCACTGCGCCTTTTTATTTTCCAGGCTATTCGACCTGCTCCGGCAAATCGAAGCTGCCATCAGCATTGGCGGGAAAATCCACTGTGCGCAGGACAGCATCCAGATTCAACGCCCCGTACAAATGCGGGAATAAATCATCTTCGCTGACCGGGACGGGATCACCGTGCCTGGGTTGGGCGGGGGCTTCCCATTTCAATTCGGCTTCCAGGGCATTTTCATCCACGCACAGCAGGATCAAATCCCGCTGGCCTTTGTAGACAGCATTGGCAACAGGCAGCACCTGCGCAGCCTTCGAGAAATGGATGAAGCCTTCGCTATCCAGTGAAGGGCTGGTATATGCGCCTGCTTGCTGCGCGGCTGCCCATTCTTCCCGGCTGGTGATGTGGTAAATCATGGCACGTTTTCCTTTCTGGCATGACGCTGCGGAAAAGCAAATCCAGGCAGACGCTCTAGCCTGTCTGGATTCTCGCAAGCGATTTTGATCCTATGCCGATCATTGTACGGGTTCGAGCCAGTACGTACCATTTTCACCTTCTGCCGTCCAGCCCTGAACGCCCTGATAATTCACATACCACCAGAGGCGACCCTCTTCGCCGCAGTAGGGGCCAGCCTGCACCGTGAAGACTCCATCCGCCGGAATGCGCCCGATGATACTGCGCCAGGATAGATCGTTTGGCGAGACGCGCAGCAGATTCGCAGGCCCCGGCAGCACGCGCCCTCGTTCGCCGATGGTCAGGCGCGGCGGCAGCGCACACTGCCCCGGAATCGGTGTCGGGGTGACAGTTGGAGGCGCAACCGTCGGCGGCACAATCGGCGTGCTGGTTGCCGTCACCGGAGGATAGGTCGGTGTAATGGTTGGCGGATAGGGCGTTACAGTCGGCGGCGGGAAACCCGGCGTATGTGTCGGCGTGCCGCTCAGGTAAAAATTCTCCAGCCAGTATTGATCCTGTCCATTGCCCTCAGCCGTCCAGCCGATTACGCCTTCCCATTCCACATACCACCAGTAGATACCATCTGCGCAAACCGGGGGCATTCCCTCTGGCAGCAGCGAAATCGGATTACCCGGCGGAATGCGCCCGATGATGTCGCCTTCAAAGCCGGGAGTATTGCGCACAAAATTCGCCAGCGGAGGCCATGCTTTGACGCGAACCGGAAGATGAACATTCAATTGCGGATACTGAACGCAGGTTTCGATGTCCTGTTGTGCGGCAGTCGGTTGCCCCATACTGAACATGAAAATGCTGGTGCTGACTACAAGCAGCACGAATGCACCCAAAAACGGCAGTCTGATACTCATTGAACTTTCCTTACCCTTTTGTGTCCTTGTTACACCTTTAGACAGAAAGGTTTTCGGGAAAGTTCCAGCCTTATTTCGGGCGTAGGGGTGGCGTAGGTTAATCCCTGGCGGCTGGCTGTTGCATTGGCTTTGCGCCGAGTTCGTCGGGTGTGAATCCTTCTGGATAGCTGCGGCTGGGTAGTTTGGTGTAGTGATACGGTTTCGTGCGCGGCGGCATGAATCGCAGCAGGCCGTAACCGAAGGCCAAACCATTGCGCACCAGCCAACGGATGAAGCCATGCGGCTTGGGCAGGCCGAAGGCTTCCCGCATGGGATCATCCATGAAGGACAGAACCGCTTCCCGCACCAGCGGACGCAAAAACGCCGGATACCAGCTTTCGTAAAGGCCAATGGTCATCTGTGCCAGTTGGTAATTGGCTTTGTCGTACTGGAAATTCTCTCGCTCGTATTCGCGCTGGAACGTTTCGTAGGCTTCCAGCGTGGGTGGAATATCCTGAATGCCCATACGCTCCCCCACTTCGCGCCAGAAATAGTAATTCGCTAGCTGCTCGTTGCGGGTGGGTCTGCGCCAGCCGTAACGCTCCGACCAGCGAGTCGGCTCGAAGACGAAGACCGACAGCACGTAGAGCATTTCCTGGTTGCGGATGTTGTAACTCCCGTGCAAGCGGTTCATGGTGGTGATGACCGTTTTGCCAAACTCGCTATCAATGCCATGTTCTGCGATGCCTGCCAGCATCAAGGAAGTATCGTCATAGCGCTTCTGACCATGACCTGCGAATTGGCCTGTTGCGACCAGAATTTTGCTGGTGCGTGGTACGGCATAGGTGCGCAGCAGGGCAAATTCCAGCGCCTTCTTCACCAGCCAGGGCGATTCATAGCTGCCGACGATGTAGACAATCTCTTCGTACTGCGTGGTAGGATCAAGCTGTAAGATGCGTTTAAGGTTGTCATAGCGCTGATTCATGGTGCGGTTCCTATTGCGAATTGCAAACATCGGATACGGCGATTATAGCAGGCAAAGAAGTTTTCAGGGATTGGTTGCAGTTCGCAGGGTGCGCTACATCCAACCATCAAATCAAACTTGGATCACCCGTGTGCGCTCCCGTTCGCTCCCAACATATGAGGACACAGAGAAATCCGTAAGGGTGATCCAGCGGATGATACACATCAGGTTAGGGTTTATTGGCGCGGGCGGATCATGATCCGCCCCTACAAAAACCACGCACCTACCGTAGAGGCACTGTAGGCCGAAGTGTTGTCCCTTGCTGTATGCATAGTTCTCCTGAATGCATCCTTCTCTCATGATTCATTCATGGGTCATGGGTGAGAGTTTTATGATCCCCGGACACGATGCGGTATAGTCAGGTGGAATAGTAGATCAACATCGCACACAGAAAGATAGCACACCTTCATGACAGCCCCTCTGACTCTCTACTTGATCCGTCATGGCGAAGTCCATAACCCGGAAAAAATCTTGTACGGACGGATGCCCAATTTCGGACTCAGCGTCACTGGACGCGAACAAGCCGCCGCCGCAGGTCGTGCGCTGGCAGAAGTTCCGTTAGATGCTTTCTTCGCCAGCCCGATGCAGCGTGCGCAGGAAACCGCCGCGATCATCACTGAGGCGCATCCGCAAGACTTGACGATCCAGACGGATGAACGCCTGAACGAAGTGTATACGCCATATGATGGCACACCCTTTGCAGAACTAGAGCCGACCATGATTGATATTTATCATGGCAATGAAGAACCCTACGAGCAGCCACGCCATGTGCGCCGCCGCCTGCTGAACTACCTGGCAGAAATGCGGGCAAAATTTCCGGGTGGCACAATCGCCTGTGTGACACATGGGGATATTGTGGTCTCGCTGTTCATGTACGCCAAAAGCCAGGATGAGAACGACATCGGGCGCAGCCGCCACGAACCAGGGAACTGGGGACGGTTATCCACGTTAGGTTTGCCAGAACAGTATCCCGCGACGGCTTCAATCTCCCGACTCGTATTTACCACGAATGACTCGGACGAGATTCCTGCTTATACTTATAGTCGTCCATATTGAGGACAAACTCTGATGGATGATCTTCAATTTCCTGATGACATCCATCATGCCACTTGCAGTACCTTTGTTTTTTATTTCTTCAGTATGCTGTTTTCATCATAAGAGATGGGAAAGCATACGCCCGTTTGTTGAAAGGGTAAACTAGATGTTTGATGAAGTTATTGTTGAACAATGGATGTCCACGAATGTTGTTTCAACCAAGCCTGAAACGCCCATCAATGAGGCACATCAGGTGATGAAGGAAAACAATATTCGCCGTTTGCCGGTTGTTGATAAGGGTCGTCTGGTTGGTTTGATCACCATTGGCGATGTGCGTGAAGCCAGCCCGTCGGACGCAACAACCCTCAGCATTTGGGAGCTGAACTACCTGTGGTCGCAGCTCACCGTTGAAAAAGTCATGACACGCAACGTGATGACGGTAACGCCTGCAACATCCATTCTCGATGCGGCTGAACTGATGCTCGAACACAAGGTCAGCGGTTTGCCAGTGGTGGATGAAAAAGGAATGTTGATTGGCATCATCACGGAAAGCGATATTTTCCGCATGCTCGTTCGCAATCGACTGCCACAATCAACAAGTTAACGGCACTGCGGTTCGCTGTCCGGGTTCCGTACAGCCTTGAAATTCTGGAAGGGAGAATAGGCAGCCGAAGCTGCCTGGGTCGCAGATGAATGTACTGGATGTGATGACAGCAAACCCCACAACAGTGCGGGCAGATCAATCGCTGCGTGTGGCATTGGAATTAATGCAAGAACACACCTGCAAACATCTGCCTGTTTTGAGCAGCGGCGGGCATCTCGTTGGGGTGGTGAGCGACCGCGATTGTCGCCATGCGCTCAATTCTCCGTATATCATGCGGGAGCGCTGGCAAGACGAAGATTTGATCGATCATCTGCAAGTGCGGGCAGTCATGACGGCAGCGCCGATTGTTGTCGAACCCCATGCGCCTGCCGCAGATGCTGCACGTCTGATGTTGCAGCACCGCATTGGCTGCCTTCCTGTGATGCGCTCGGAAACGCTCGTTGGTATTGTGACACGTTCTGATTTGTTGGTAGCGTTCATGAATATGCATCGGTACTATGAACGCCTGGGGGCGGATTAGTACCGCCTTTTTGATTGAAGAATACTCTTTCCAATGACCAGCCCTGCTCACAGCGGGGCTTTTTTGTTTCGCCTGCGTCGCCTCGCTTGCTCGTGCAAATGTTCGACCAAATGTTTTACCAGATGTTCGACTCTTCCTGGAACATTTGTTTTACCCTGAAGATCAATCGACAAAACACCCGGCGCGGCTGGCAAACGTTTTCGTGAAGATCAACCAGTTCCGTTAGCAGCCGGAAGGCGAGTCCGGGTGGGGTGTCGAAAATCCCCCCTTCCGTCCCCCCACGTTGTGGAGGGAAACCAAGTCCCGCCCTACGAAGTGGGGAGGGATTTAAGGCTTGTCCGGTATTACTGTCGTGGTCATTGAGGCTTTTCTCGGCTTTTAACAGATCACATTGTAGGGACGAGGCCTGCCTCGTCCGAAACAATCATAAGCGGACAACACAGGTGTTGTCCCTACTGGTGGAAATCTAGCCTAAAAACAATGCGTTTGAGTTGGCTTCAATACCGGACAACGCTATTTAGGGAGGGGACAACCTGATAGCGCAATGATACGGTTTCACAATTAAACGCGGAGGCGACCCATTGCGTCGCTAGCGGGCACGACAGGTGTCACCCGCGCCAATAAACCGAAAACTGACAACTGACAACTGACATCTGGTAACCACCATGCCCAACAAAACCTTCACCAACCAGGAAAAATTGCAAGCGCTGCAAGCCCTGGAATCCCGCAGCTATGAAGAAGTTGCCCAGGAATTGGGCGTGTCGGTTGGCTCCTTGCGCAATTGGATGCGCCGCCGGGACAAACTCCGCGAAGCCTACCTCGCCGAACTGCGGGAAAAATCCGCCGAGAAAATGGCGCTGGTGCAAAACCAACTCGCGGAGAAAGCGCTGGATGTCCTGGCAGCAATGGATGAAGACCGCATCGCCAGAGCGCCGCTGAATCAACTTTCGAGCGCCCTGGGTACGTTGATCGAGAAATTTTTGAAATTGCAGGAAGAACCGCAGCAGTCCGAAGCCGCAGAACAGGTGGTACGCTTTGAATTCCGACATCCAGACGGTAGTCTACGAGAAACTCCATATTGGGCAGCTAGCGGTAGCGCAGAGTCCGGCGCGGTTCAAGGTGCTGGCCTGCGGCAGACGCTTCGGCAAAACGGAGCTAGCCAAGACGATGCTGCTCGTGAACGCGGCCTATCATGGGATGAAAACGTGGT
>CAYVVZ010000100.1:0-8490 GCA_964455365.1 uncultured Anaerolineaceae bacterium
TCGAAAACCTGTTTCCAGGAGATGCGGAGACAGAGAAGTTTATGCAAGGGTTGTGCGATTAGTATCATGTTTGCTGTTGATTGAATAGGAAAAGACGGCAGTCACGTTAAATCATGCCATTGTCAACTCGGATGGCAGAGGTTATTTTTCGGATTGCATAAACAATATTTCATGTGTGTGTCATACAGGTTTGGTTGACAGTGATCGGTAACTCGAACCCAAACACACTGCCTTTTCCCGGTTCGCTATCTACAAACACACAACCGCCATGTTCCTCAATGATGGCTTTTACCAGGCTCAAGCCAATGCCCTGACCTTCTATCTGGCTTTCAACCACATCCTGAGTGCGAAAGTGTGGTTCAAAAACATGCAGCTTATCCTCACTGTTCAAGCCTATACCGGTGTCATGGACTGTAAATCGCACAGTATTTTCGTCATGACCTAGTCTGACATCAATTTTGCCCCCGTTTGGCGTGTACTTATGGGCATTGGTCAGCAGATTACGCATCGCTTCCAGCAAACGTACTGGATCACCGCACAGAACAGGCATATGATCTTCAACAGAAACCGTAAGCTGATGGTCTTTTTGCTGAAATTGTGGTTCGATCATGGAGACAGCTGCTGTGACAAGAAGTTGAACTTCAATCATGTCACTGAACCCACTGGCTTGCTGCTCAATCCGTTCAACATCCAGCAGATTGCTCACCATATCTTTCAACTCAGCCAGTGATTGCTCAATTTGATGAATATGTGTTGGCACTTTCTCAGGAGCTTTCTCCAGATTGCGGCGCATCATATGACATTGTAACCCTATTGCAGTCAATGGTGAGCGCAGATCATGTGATGCGATTCTTATCATCTGCGATTTCAGATTGTTCAGACGTTGCAGTGAGGTTACATCTGTCAGCATAAAAACTGAACCGCTGCGTCCTGTCTGAATGTCTTCAAAAATCGCAACCGAATACTGGTAATGCCCCCCACGCAATTGGATATGCCCCCGAGCGGGTGCTGCAATTTCTCCTGCCCAGGGTGTACTGTCATCCATCATATGTTCAAGTACATCTTGAAGGGGCTTGCCCAATAAATCTCTGGCAGGCTGGTCAGTGAGTCTCACAGCGGAGGGATTAGCCATCCGAATAATGCCCTCACAATCGGTCACTATCAAGGCATCCTGAACCGTTAACAGGATCGTTTCCAGCCATTGGGACTGTTGTTCGACCTGATCGGTACGGGCTTCAACCGTTGCTTCCAGGACGTGTGTATAACGTTCTAACTTCTCATGCAATTTCGCATTTTCAATAGCGATGGCGATCTGAGCGGCAAACCCATTAAAGAGCCGGAAATCTTCCTGAGTAAAGAGAGATTTGGAGATGCGATTCACCAGCATGGCACCGATGATCCGCCCACGGAAACTGAGTGGTGTGACGAGTAGATGTTCTTCTTCTTCGATGGGTGTACCTGGCACATGGAATCCACGAGGATCTTGTTGAGCATGATTAACTATCAGTGGCTTATTGATGGCAACACTATGTCCGGTGATGCCCTGCCCAACGCGCAGCGGACAGCCCATAGATTGCTCAACGACTTCACCATGTCCCATGATTGGACACAATGAAACACCATCGTCTTCCAACCGGAAAATGACACAATCGTCAGCGTCCAGTAAAGCTGAGGCACGCTGCGAAATGACCGTCAGGAGTTCATGTAAATCGAGAATGCTGGAGATGTCACGATTGGTTTCCAGTAGCAGTTCCCACGTCAGGCGATGTTTGAAGACATCCAGACCAATGTCGTCTTTCCCTGGATAGTTCGTATCCATGTGTGAGCCTCATCACATAATGTAGAATAATTGCAGGGTTTTTGTTAATGGTTGTCTCAATTTTGCAAATTTCCCTACATGATGATGCCACTTTATGCGAAAAAGAAGTCAGATTCTGTCGCTTTTCCGACAACAGAACCCTACCCTGTTCTTTTAACGTCTGTTCAACTTTCAAGGGCGTTGAGGATTGCTTGGCGCAGAGTAGCAGGACTTGCATTGAATAATATTTGACCGTTCACAAACCAGGTGGGTGTTCCGCGAATACCCCGCGCTTCCGAACGGCTCATATCATATCGAACAGTATTGTAATGCGTATTGGCTTCAACGCAGATTTGCAGTTCATTTGCGTTCAAACCTGCATTGGCTCCCAAAGCGATTACTTCTTGTTGTGAAGTTCTTCCTTGAATGGTCTGCGTGAACAATACTTCATGCATGATCCAAAAATCATGGTTGCTATGATCAAGAGCGCATTGAGCCACCTCTGCCATCTCCTGAGACCAATCGGGCAGAATGATGGGCATATCCCGATAAACGAACTTCACCTGATCGGGGAATTCTTCGAGAATAAGCTCAACGATGCCAGCCTCATGCCAGGCTCGACAAGCTTCACATCCATATGCGCCATATTCCACTACGGTAACTGGCGCGTTGGGATTGCCTAGCACTGGATCTAGTTCCAGTCGATTGACCGTCTGTTCCGGGCCGGTTTCTGGGAGGCTAGCATAAATGACAAAGCCAATTGCCACTATGGCAAACAGAAGAATAATGATGCGTACCTGGGAATTTGCGTTTTGCTTGGACTGCCGTCTACTTCTATGATTGCGTCGCTTTTTAGACATTGTTTTAGATTTCTCACAATGATGCATATTGCGGTCTAAGAGAAATACGGCAAGCTTGCGTATAAGAAGCAAGCCTGCCGTACCACCTTGAAAATATTATGCTGGTTGAAATGTGTTGGCGGCCTTGATTGGAACCGGGCAATTGACCACAAATGCGGGCATGGACTGATCCATATCCGGCACACCCTTGAAGATCTGTAGTTCGCCAGAGGCTTCCAACTCACGGATTTCCGCACTACTTGTTAGCAGTCTGGCCTGGCTTTCATCATTCCAAACAGCGGTGAAGTGATGCCAGAAAGGACTCCAGATTGGGCTGCCTGCCGAATTATCGAAGATTGCAGGCTGGAAACCCATCACGCCGCTGCCAGGGATCCCGTTGCCAAATACCCAGATTTCATCTGTCGCGCCGACATCTGCCAGTTGTTGTGTGGGTGCAGAGGGGACGATACCCATCATCGGTGCCATTGGTACAGCGGAGGTATCAGTGATGATGTAGCGGCTGCCAGGGTAGCATTCATGCAATTTGAAAGTGATGCGCATCTTGTCTGTATTGGGTACGCTAATCAGGGGTCCCGTTCCCAGATAGCTCGACAGCTCGGTGTCAACAGGAAGTTCACCACCCGGCCACTTCACAAGGGGATGATTAACCACCAACTGTAATGGCTCTATAGTGACATCTCCGGCGCTTTGTGCATCCAGAATCGCCTGTTCGCTGTCCAGTACAACAGGTGTGCCGTTAAATGTTACCTGATGCACATGCCAGGCGGGGCTGTAAGCTTCATCTGTTGGAATATGACTGATGACGGGGTACTGGTCGGCTGCGGGGTTCTCAAACGTATAGAGTTTACTGGTTGCACTTTCGGCAGAGAGTGCTGCATTCAAGAGCGGTACAAAGACCAGGAGGTTGTCTTGAGCAAAGGTCTGATCAGACGCATCGGTACGGATATAATAAGTCGTTTCGCCGTTGTACAGTGCACGGTGCATCTGGAAGGTTACAGAGCCAAAAGCGCCTTCCCACTGATCGCTTTCTAGCTGAAAGCCCGTGACATCCCCACAAAGAAGTTCGACATTCGGTGTTAATACACCATTTGAGCTTTGTTGCAGATTTCCGGGCAGCCCGGCCTCATTTGCATAAATTGCAGGTAGACCCATATTCGCCAGCAGTGCTGCGCCCGTAGTTGCACCAAATCCCTGTAGAAATCTCCTGCGAGACAATTTGTGTGGCATTCCTCAATCCTTTCATAATTGGTCATCCGTAGAACTATAGACAACTGTCAGCATCCTGTCTGTCGTTTTTCCGACAGTCCAGGGGAGGAATTTCCTTTATCCTGATGAAGTTATTTGCCAACCTGCTTATCTGAAAGGAAGGGTATGACACGGCGTTGGTTTGCTAGTCTTTTGATCATAACGCTGGTGTTGCTTGCAGGCTGTGGAACGATAGCAACGCCACCCTACCAGGCAACAGCATTGATCCGCGATGCACAGGGCAGCGCAACGGCAATTGTACGGCAGGCACAGGTTGCTGGTATTGCATCTCCTACTGCGAGTGCGACGACCACACCAACCAGCACGAATACGCCTATACCGACCCAGCCTACGGTAACCAATACACTGACATCAACTGATACACCTGCGGCAACGACAGCGCCTACGATAACCAATACAGCAGTCCCTACCGTGAATACGGCTGGTGAAGTGGCTTCCGGTGATGCCGCCAATGGCGAAGTCTTATTCAACACGTTTCAGCCAGCCGCATCCTTTGCCTGTGCAACCTGTCATCTGGTCGATAGCGAAGAGCGTCTTATAGGCCCTGGCTTGCTTAATATCAGCACTCGGGCAGGCACACGAATTGAAGGATTGAGCGCTGTAGAATATATTCAGCAGTCGATTACTGATCCCAGTGCCTATATCGTTGAAGGCTTCCCGGATGGGCTAATGCCGCAAAACTGGGCTGAAATATATAGCGAAGAAGAGATTGGCGACATCATCGCTTATCTGATGACGCTCCAGGAATAACCTATACATTCCCTTGGAGGTCACCACAAACGAAGAACATCTCCGTGACGAAAGATTGGTTCGATGTGCAAACCAAGTGAAGGTTGAGCATATAGCTCGGAGGGGATACTGATATTCGCCAGATACAATTCCCCAACGACCGAGCGGGCATTCTCATGGCGTAAGCCTTCTTTCGGTAAGGCAAGCGTCATGGTTGCGGCTGCTCGAATTGTGGGATCTGAGACTGTGCCAGTCGCCGTATCCAGCCCAGAGGGTGTATCGAGCGACAAAATAGGGCAGTCAGTGGCATTGGCAGACCGAATGAGGCTGGCGATTGGCTCACGCGGTGCACCCTTTAGACTGTAGCCAATTAATCCGTCGATGATCAAATC
The DNA here is from genome assembly GCA_964455365.1 of uncultured Anaerolineaceae bacterium. Classification (GTDB taxonomy): domain Bacteria; phylum Chloroflexota; class Anaerolineae; order Aggregatilineales; family Phototrophicaceae; genus JAUZRW01. The sequence continues at coordinate 5,046 of CAYVVZ010000100.1, forward strand.
CGGTTTTCTATAATTTGTGACGTGATCGGCTTGTGTAACCGAAACAGCCATCCTGTGCAAGATGTCTAGCTGATGCGCTGGTACTGATGAAAATTTCTCCGCTGCGGCTGCCAGGAACACCTCGACCCGGACACCAGCATTATGAAGCCAACGAGCAGATACCATTGCGCCGCCACCATTGCCACCCGTTCCGGCTAAAACAGCAACTTGTTTATGGCGAGGATCATCCCCCAAAAACCGTTCGCGTGCCAGAAACGCTAGATGCCTTCCAGCGTTTTCCATCATCTGAATCAGTTCGATACGGTAGACCTCGATCATCAGACGATCCACTTCGCGCATTTGTTCGGTGCTGAGATAGGGCAGGGGTTCACGATAAAAGGGGATCATTTTTCCTCTTCCAGATCGTTGGCCTCTAACTGTTTAGGAGGACATTGAACGTCCCCGTAAGAGCAAAAGACACAACAATCACCTGCTTTTGGGCGGAATACCTGTTGGCAGTTTTCACATTGATACATAAACTGGCAGCTATCCTCAGGCATTACCTCAGTTTTTTGATAACCGCAGTTCGGGCAAGTGATTGTAGATGTACGAATAATAACCATTGCTCACTCCGCAATTTTCACCTTCTGTCTGTCTTATCTGATGACGGATGAGTCCCATCCGGTACTGCAAATGTCGTCTGAGCCTATTCTGCTTCTCTGTACGACATGCAGATGATAACAGAAAAGGTGGTGGCGCATTTTGGTAAACCCCTTCCTGATCGAGTTAACCCATCGACCTTATATCTTGAACCGATGGAATACGCTCACTTTAGAAGATAACTCGCGTTTTGACTGTTGTTTTTCCGACAGACGATAAATCGATGTTGGATTAAAACAGACAGGGTGAGTTTTACTCAACACAAAGGATCGGTGTTGTGAATCTGGAATTCTGGTACATGCTGCCTGTTTCCATCGTGGTAGCAACCACCGCGATGGCATCCGGTGTGGAAGGCGCAACTTTCTTCGCTCCCATTTTTCTTATCCTGCTGGGGTTGCCACCTGAAGTTGCCATCAGCACTGGTCTGATTACCGAGGTGTTTGGTTTTGCGAGTGGACTCTATGCGTACTGGCTAAAGCGGTTGATCGATTATCGTCTGGGGCTGATGCTCCTGAGCGCAACTATTCCAGCGGCGTTAGTGGGTACGGCATTATCGGCTGTCATTTCCCCTGATTTACTTCGCCTGACACTGGGTTCAGGTCTGTTTGTGCTTGGGGTCTACTTTGTCATTTCCGCTGCTCAGAAGCATCAACCGGAATCGACAGGGGCGGCATCGGAGGGCGGGCGTTGTATTGAGACGCAGTCCGATGGTGTGATCTGTTATGGCAAACCGGCAGTCTGGGAAGGTCGGGTATGGTCAGGTATTGGTGCGCTCTTCATGGGGATGGTGTCTACTGGTCTGGGGGAGATGAACAGTTTTTTCTTGCTAAAACGCGCAACTGTTCCGGCTCAGGTTGCGGTTGCTACCAGCGTCTTCGTGGTGGCGATTACGGCACTGATCGCCTCAAGTGGGCATGTATTTCGTTTATCACAGAGTAGCCCTGAGGCACTGGCAACGGTCGGCAGTCTGGTGACCTTTACGATTCCCGGCGTGATGATTGGCGGGCAAATAGGCCCACTGGTCGCAAACAGGCTCTCTCAGTCTGTCATGGAGAAAGGATTAGGCATTCTTTTCATACTGATTGGTCTGGTTCTGCTAGGACAAAGTCTTTTAGGAAATTAAGGAGGTTACATGATGCAAAAGGTGGCTGTCATTGTGTTTTCGGATTTGAACGAGTCTCATGAAGCACTGGCAAGAGTGGTCAATGCTTTGCAAATTGTACAGGAATTTCAAGAAGCAGACGACGACGTGAAATTACTTTTCGACGGCGGCGGTGTGGCATCTGTCGCGGCGATTGCACAACCAGATCACAACTTGCATCAGGTCTATCAGAAGGTGAAACCTAATCTGATGGGAGCCTGTGCTTATTGCGCCAGAGCCTTCCATGTCAAAGAGCAACTAGAAACGGCCGGCATCCCACTGCTTTCAGATTATAAGCAGCATCCGAGTGTTCGGTCGCTGGTAGTCGATGGGTATCAAGTTATCCCAATGTAATGTAATGGATTGAACCTGGAACTTGGAAAAGCGTCACTGATCAGAGGACTGTCGGAAATCCGACAGACGGCGGGTTGATTTGCAAATAGACTGTGGGTCAATGATCCTATTAAGGAGGTTTCGTAATGGAACTCAATATCGTGATGGCCGTTATCAGTGGGTTTATCGCAACAGCCGCCATGACCCTGCTGATGACGATGGCACCTAGAATGGGGATGCCTGAGATGGATATGCCTGCACTACTTGGCAGCATGTTCGGAGCGCCGGGTAATCGCATGATGGGTCTAGCGATGCATTTCATGATGGGTATCGTATTTGGTGTACTCTATGCTGTGCTATTCAGTGCTATTTCGGGCACGAGTGTCCTTGTCCTGGGTGTGATTTTCGGCATCGTACACTGGTTGATTGCCGGAACGATGACGGGCATGATGCCGATGATGCACGCCGGTATCAAGTCAGGGAAGGTGCCAGCACCGGGCATATTTATGACCAACCTCGGCGGCATGATGGGTTTTGTCGGTGGGCTGATGGGTCACGTGGTCTTTGGTCTGGTGTTTGCCATCGCTTATCAGGTACTGACCGGGTGAGTCGGCATACTTTCCAACAAAAGAAAAGGTGACCTGTGCCATATGGCGCGGGTCATCATCCAAGATTAGACAGAGTGATAATTCATGCAATCCTCCTGGAGCCTACATAATATCAATCTATTTGAAGGATTGCCCGACGAGCAAATGGCGCAAATTTTGCAGTTCATGCCCGTTGCAAGCTATCACCGTCAGGAATACCTGTTTCGGACCGGGGATAGGGCTGACTGCGTGTTCATCTTGCAGGTGGGATCAGTCAAACTCTCTTACATTAACCTGAACGGCGATGAGAAAGTTTTGAGTGTCCTGCAATCCGGCGATATTTTCGGCGATTTGTTTCTCGGTAAGTTTCGATCCCGCATCGGCTTTGCCCAGGCGATGGATGATGTGGTGGTTTGTCGCTTGCTGGAAGATGATTTCCTTCAGTTGATCCAACAGTTTCCCCGGATTGCACTCAACTTCATTCGCCATCAAGCCAACGAACATCGTTTAACGATGGCACGTATGCAGGCTCTGATGGGGATGAATGCCCGTGAGCGTCTATTAGGTATGTTTTTGAACCTCGCACGGCGCTACTGCTGTGAAGAAGACCCCTGGTTTACACTGCACGAAACCCTGACTCAGGAAGACTTGGCGAATATGACCGGACTCAACCGGACAACGGTGAGTTCGCTCATTAATGAATTCAGGCGGGATGGCATTCTCGGCGGGTCAGGCCGTGTCATTA
>CAYVVZ010000101.1:0-8316 GCA_964455365.1 uncultured Anaerolineaceae bacterium
GGAGGGGGCTTTCTGGCTCACTGCCGCGCAGACAAACCTCCCCCAACGCTTTGGGAGAGGTGTCGCGTTAGCGACGGAGGGGGGACACAATCCCTACAACCCTACGGCGGGTGACAAAAATGGTGTCCCTACAGCGGAAAATGTGATCATTGTAGGGACAACACCTGTGTTGTCCGCTGCCAACTGTTGGATCTTCTTGTGCTTGTACACTGGATGTAGAGATTATACATTTGTCTTGTTGAGTTGGAGCATTTCGACAAGCTCAATGGTGACATCATCGATGGTTGTACTACGCGGAAAGCCATCCTGAAGTACAGTCTTCCACCCAGGTTAACTCCCCCGGGTGGAAAATCTGTGCTGTAGAAGCCTTCACGATAACCCGGGCTAGGGGGTTGTATCTTCACTTGCTGATTGCGCGATAAACTCGTTCACCCGACGCGCAATTTCTTCGCCCTGATCATCCTGGAGGAAGTGGCTGGCTTCTTCGAGGCGCACATGATCCCATCCCTCTGAACCTGGAATATGGTCGATTAATGTCTGTTGGACAACTGGATTGCCGAGATTACCACCGTCATTGTTGCCCCAGATCGTCAAGAATGGTTTGTTGAATTCACCGAGACCAGCCCAACCACTATCGGTGATACCGGGCAGTTGATTAATCAGACCGGGGAAGGCACGCGCACCACCCATATATACGTAGGACGGGAAGGGCGCAGCATAGGCAGCTTCTTCTTCATCGCTGATGTCATAGTAGGTTTGCGATTCCACCATTACTTCTGGGCGGAAACGTTCGTCATTGCGGGCGTAATCGATCCATAGACTGAAGTAGTTAAGCTCGGATTCCACTCCAAGTTCTGGCGCTTCCTCTTCCCAGTCGATGAGTTCTTGTTGGGCAGGTAGATCGAGAATTGCTCGGTGAAAGAGGTTGCGCGTAATCAGTGGATTTTCGGGTAGCGGGTAAGGCGTTGCTCCTGCTTCAAATGTGGGCAAGAAACCATTGCCTACCACCAAGCGGTCAAACCAATCCGGGTTTGTCCCGACGACCTGTAGGCCGATCAAACTGCCCCAATCCTGTACGAAGATCGTCAGGTTGCCTTGTTCCAATTCCAGTTCCTGGATGAAGGTTTCAAGACGTTCGACGTGACCCACATAGGTGTAGTAATCGGGATCAATCGGTTTGTCGGAACGACCCATTCCTACATGATCCATTGCAATCACGCGATGCCCTTCTTCTGTCAGCACCGGGATCATCTTGCGATACAGATAGGACCATGACGGCTGACCGTGCAACAGGAGAATAGTTTCGCCTGATTCGCCCGTGCCGACATCCACATAGGCTTGACGAAGCCCGTCAATTTCGACATACTGCGCTTCATAATCCCAGTCGGGCAAGTTCTCGAAGCAGGCATCCGGTGTGCGGACGAACTCGACACCATCCGCCGTCGTCATGATTTCAGGTTCGACGAAACATGGATCGTCTTGGGCGGCTGCAATTCCTAGTACACTTGACAAGACCATAACTGCGATTGTGAAACGAACGATAAGTTTCATTGTGTTTTACTCCTAGATTCAGTGAATTTGTGCTTATAAGGTGGCTTGCTTCGGTCTGAGGAGCAAAATTCCCCAGATGAAGAAGCCCAATTCCACAACGGTGGATACAATGGTGGCGGGGTCCAGAGTTCCGTTGATGAAGGCAGGGATGCGCGTCAGGATGAGCAGCCAGAAGACGACGAGTACAGCCCGGATATAGGTTGTTTTGTTCATCATGACCTCAACAGTTCTGTGATATGGATTGCATCTGAATTGACGGGCAACTTGACCATCGTGCCGTCATTTGCCATGCGAACCTCACCAGGGAAGACGGCGCGTGCATCCTTCAAGAAAGGATTGATGAATAGATCAGGTACGGGGGGCAGAACGTGTGTTATCAGCAAGGTACTAACGCCTGCTTCTTTGGCAACAAGTGCCGCTTCTTCTGGTCTGATGTGCGATTCTTGAATGTCCTCCGTGACGGATGAGAGATTGTTGTCTAAGACTTCTCCAGCATCGGCAAACATTTGGGACATCTTGTGATTGAGGGCATCACTGACCATCAAATCGGCATTCTGTGCATGGTGAATGAGACTATCTGAGTAAATCGTGTCGCCCGTAATCATCACACTGCGGTCTTTGTAATTCACACGGAAGCCAACGGCTGGCACAACAGGTGGATGATCCACATTGAAGGCAATCACCTGTACATCGCCTACTTCATACACCACCTCACTAGACATCAGGTCAGTGCCGAGGTCGAAGGTATGCGCCACACCGCCAAAGCCTGAAGGGGGCATTGTATCCGCACCATGATGGTCAATACGATAAACGCGATCAAGCTGATACGCCGCCGTGAAGCCAGCCACAACTTCTTCTACGCCTGTTGGTCCGTAGATTTGTAGTGGCTCAGTTGCCCCAGCCATTGTCCAGTGCTGTAACATCAACTCACCCAGATCATTGATATGGTCTGAATGATAATGTGTCAGAAACAGCGCATTGATTGAGCTAAGATTCAATCCAGTCAGTGAGAGTTGACGTGTACTGCCAGGGCCTGTATCAAAGACGAGTAGCTGATCCCCTGCTACAACGACTGTTTGAGGACCAACACGGTTGGTGTCGGGCAGGGGCGCACCGGTTCCCGTTGTGATGACGTACAGGGCATCTTGTTCGAAATGCTGTGCATCTTGGTTGGCAGCGACCCCTCTATTGATTAAGTCTGCGATAACTGGGTCGGGTAAGTTATTCACGAAATGCGTCCCGCCAGCAACGAGCAGACCAGAAGCACCCAATCCAGCACCGATCAGAAGTTCTCTACGGGAAATACCTTTGGCACGATTCTTCTCACCAGAATTCTCTTTGGATTCCGGTGCTTCATCCTTGAGTGTTTCATCGGTCATGATGACCTCCTTGTCGTTATCGTTACAATCACCCCCTGTCATCAATAAACAACGGCTGTGATGGTCAGGGCACGCTGCCGTTCACAAGGGACGGCAGCGTGTTCTTTCTTTGCCGCTTTAAGCGGGAATGCGTCAGTTCTTTTCAGCCAGCATACGCAGCAGTGTTTGTGCGGTCTCACCGGATGCGTTCTGGTTTTGTCCGGTTACGATGTTGCCATCCACCACGGTGAGTGTTGCGAAGAAATCACGGAAGGCTGTCTCACTGACGAAGTTGGCACCTAACGCACGTAATTCAGTTTCGGGATGTTGCGGGGTGATGTTGATGCCGAGTTCATCTACTTGCTTATCGGTGACGGCTGTAATTGTCAAACCTTCGACAAGCGGTGTACCATCAACATCTTCTGCCATCAAGAAGCCCAGTGCACCGTGACACACCGCCCCCAGCAAGATGCCTTCGGCATGGGCTTCGGTGATCTTTTCGCCCAATACAGGGCTGAAACCGAGGTCGTAGGCCGCGCCCCAACCGCCTGCCAACCAGATGATGTCGTATTCCGTGAAATCAACATCGTCTATTTTGAGCGAATTGGTGGTTTTGTTTTGCGCATCGTCATCTTCGAGATAGCGGTAATCGGCGGATGTTGCCAGCGGCCATTGCAAGCTGACGGGTTCAAACGGGATGACACCACCTTCGATGCTGGCAATATCGACCGTCATCCCGGCATCCAGAAAATCATAGTAGGCGATGGTCAATTCCGAGCCATACACCCCGGTTGCCACCCCATCTTCCGGGTCGCCAAGTGTATCGTGATTGGTGGCGATGATGAGCGCCTTTGTCCCCGTGAGGTCAAAATCCCCTTGCTCGTGATGGGGGTGAAAACCCATTGCCGAAATCGTCTGCGGCAGAAATGCGAGGAACAAACCAATACCGACTACCAGTATGAGTCCTACAATCATCAATTTCCGTCTCATGATTTACCTTTCGTGTTGATCGGTTCAAGTTCATTGGTTCAAGTGGTTTACTGCCTCCACTAAAACACAATCCCACATTCCAAACGATTGCCGCCAGTCATATTCTTTTATGACCCGTGTCATGAACCATGTGACCCGTGTCACATCCGTTGCTGACCCCCATCACTGACATGAATAGGTGTCTTCGTTGAAGATAATCGTTGTATTGGCAAGGTGTCGAGTGGGTATCAACTGCTATGATTAGAGGAGATGCTGTTCATCTAAAGAATAGTTTATTGGAAAGCAAATTTATGGCGTTTGACCACAATCAGACAAATACTCTGTCAGTGAACAACCTGCTGACCATCTTTCGTGTGGTGACGATCAGCCAGTTCATCATTGCTGCGCTTATCTATGCCATCCTGCCCACTACACTTGACCAACAAAGCCTCGGCAGACTGTTGGGGATGATTGATGCCTTACTGCTGGCAATCTACCTTTCTGCCGGGGTATTACATCGAGTCCTTGGTGAACGTTATTTGACGATTGCGTTGTTGTGGGCATCGGTTGTACCACTACTCATCAGCAGTTATGCGACCTATCTCTTTTTCACCACACCTACAGCCCCGATCTTGCAAGGCCGTATTGAGCAGATTGAAAACGTGGTTGCGGTGAGCAATATCGCACAGACCTTGCCCGCGTTGCTCATTCCCCTTTTGATCGTAAGCTGGCGCTATACACGCAAGTCCGTAATCCTCTTTTGTCTGGGTACAAGTGCCCTCGATATTGGGGTTATTGTCGCATTTATTCCTATGGATAAGACGAGCCTGACGGTCTCAATCGGCCTGATTGCCTTCCGCCTTGTCATATTGAGCATGGTCGGGTTCGTGGTCAGTTTTCTGGTGGCGGTACAACGCGCTCAGGCGCAGGCACTGCGTGATGCCAACGCCCGCCTGCGGGATTACGCGGCGACACGAGAACATCTCATCACCAGCCAGGAGCGCAATCGCCTCGCCCGTGAATTGCATGATACGCTGGCACATACACTGGCGGCGGCTACCGTTCAACTGGAAGCCGTGCAGGTCATCTGGGAGGCGCAGCCGGAGCGAGCCAGGCAGCTTGTAGGCGAATCGGCAGCCACCATGCGCGGCGGCTTGCAAGATACCCGCCGTGCGTTGCAAGCCCTTCGCGCTGAACCCCTGGAAAGTGTTGGCTTCGTGGCATCCATACAACTATTGGCAGAGTCGATCCAGGCTCGGTATAAGGTCGATACCCGTGTGGAAACAGCAGATGACATCGTCTGGCTCACTCAGGAGCAGGAACACGTTGCGTATCGCGTTGTTCAAGAAGCCCTGCTGAATAGTGCGCAACACGCGCAGGCACAGCACATCAGGATCAAAATCGAAGAAACCAACGAGATACTCTGTTTGACTGTCAAAGACGACGGAACTGGCTTTGATCCAGAAGCGGTTGATTCAAACGCTCACTTCGGCGTACAGGGGATACGGGAACGAGCCGATATGATCGGTGCAGAACTCAGTGTTTCCAGCCAGAGTGGACAGGGCACACAAATCGAAATGATATTAAAGAGGGAACTTGATGAAAATACTCATATGTGACGACCAGGATATCATCGCTGAAGGGCTGAAACTGATTCTAGAATCGCAGGAGGATTTCAGCGTCATGACCGCATCCGATGGCGCACAGGCCGTTGATTTTGTGGCGGAGAAACAGCCCGATCTGGTGCTGATGGATCTGAAAATGCCGATCATGAACGGGGTCAAAGCGACAGAAATCATCAAGCAGCGTTTCCCGGAGGTGAAGGTGCTGATCTTAACGACCTACGGTGACGACGACTGGCTCTTTGATGCGATCCGCAGCGGTGCCGATGGCTTTTTGCTGAAAGACATCCCACATAACGAGTTATTCAGCGCCATTCGCGGTACAGTCGCCGGGGATACGCACATTGACCCCAAGGTTGCCCGCAAGCTATTTGACCACGCAGCCCAACGCACACCTGTTCCCAACACCCAATTGCTGAACCTACTCAACGAACGCGAGGTTGAAATCCTCCGGTTGATCTCACGCGGGTTTACCAACACCGAGATTGCCGAGACGATTCATCTGTCTGAAGGCACAGTGCGAAATTACATCAGTGCGCTGTTTTCCAAGCTGGATGTCTCTGACCGAACTCAGGCGGCACTGCTCGGATTACGTTACGGCCTGACGGACATCAGTGATTTGAAATAGTTTCAGCATATGACACCAGTCATGTGGCATGTGCATCAGTGCATATGTCCTCATTACAACTCGCACTAGAAACACTTTATCGGTCTATGTTTTACTCGATGCAAACCTGAATAACAGACGAGGATCAGAACATGACCAGGAAAACTGTATTTATCACACTCTGTTTGCTTATCGCAATCATGACGAGCAGCGTGAGTGCCCAGGATGAAACGGTAGACGAGACGACGACCGCGCCAGTGGTTTATGCAGAACCGTACTATGAAACACAGGTCACCACCCACACCTATGCACAGGGCCTTACCCATGAGGATTGGGGCAGCGACTCTGCCGAAGTGATGGATTTGCAGTTGGACGTGTATGAACCCGTTGGGGCACCAGGGAATCGCCCGGCGATGATTATCGTTCATGGTGGCGCATTCCGACTGGGAAGCCGCGATGATGGACGCTTTGTCACGATGAGCGAATACTTCGCCACACGCGGTTGGGTGACGATTTCAATTGATTACCGCTTAATGGGCGATCACGGTACTGTTCCACAAACATGGCAGGATTGGGCACAAGAAAATGCAGAAGATCAGGACTCAGCAATGGCAGTTTATGCCGCGAGCCGCGATACAAAAGCTGCTGTGCGCTGGCTCTACGCGAATGCAGAAACCTACCAGATCAACACTGATTATATCTCGACACTCGGTATGTCGGCTGGGGCATCATTAGGAATTATGTTGGGGACGACTGATGAAGAAGCCTTCCGTGATGAGTTGACCTTGGAAGAAGATCCCACATTGGCAAGCACGAACCTCGATCAACCCGCCGATGTACACACCGTCATTGCCCTATCAATGACCCCCGCAGTGAACACGTTGCACGAAATGATCTATGGCATCAACTCGTATGACGAAACCGATACGCCACTCATGATTATCAATGGGACCAATGACCGTCTTGCGCCCTTCGCTGAGGCAGAAATGGTGCGCGATCAATACGAAGCAACAGGTGTCCCCTATGCGTTTTATCCGATTGAGGGTGCAGGACACACACTGGAGATGATGAGAGCAGAAGTGAATGGCCGTTCGCTTCTGGAACTGGCGTTTGATTTCATTGTGGAGCAACAAGAATTGGGTGTTACCGAGTAAACCCCATCCAGTTTAGCAATGAGAGACGGAGAATCGACCATCAACAACAAGTGACTTGTTGCAGAGAACGCGGCGACTCTATCAATCTATCATCCTATTCAGCATTAACCTTGTAATCACGGGAGAACCTTCATGACCAACAAACATAGTAGACAATTTTACACACTCATTGGTATTGTCATTACAATTGTCGTCGTCACACTTGTCTTAACGTTGCAGACTGTCGCACAATCCGTATCCCCACCGCGAGGAACAGAAATTGCACAGGGAGGTGTTGCCTTAACACGCGCTGCTGCCACTGCCCAAGCAGGACAGATAAATGTGCAACAGACCGCCCAGGCTGTACAGGCAAACGCACAAGCAACAGTTCAAGCGGGTCAAACTCAGGCAGCCGAAAGTATAGATAATTCGCAGACTAGTATTGCCTTAACCGCACAAGTCGCACAAACGGACGTGAATGCGACAGCAGATATCGCGCTGACAGAAATCAATGCAACGCTTGATGGCTACCGAGCAGAAATCGTTGCCACATCTGAGGCTATACAAACAGAAGTCTACGCAACACTTGAGTTTGCACGCACAGAAGTCGTTGCAACAGTAGAAGGCGTCCTTAATGAACGCCTTGAAGACGCGCTTAACGTGATTGACGTGCAATTTGACCCTGAGACGAATACGCTGCGCCTGACAACAACCATTGATGAAATCCAAATTAACGATGCGGTTGATGTTGTTCTCACTGCATCAGGTTATGAGGAAATAGACGCAAGCGTTGACCTCATTCCGAATGGGATCGTCGTAACGCTTGAAGACTATGTCTTGGAAAATGGTGCTGCTGCTACAGTGGCCCTCACATTCACGCTGATGCAGGACCTTGAATCCGGTACGTATCAATTGGTGCTGACCGCCGCAAGTATCAATGGTAGACCTGTACCCGTCGATCAACTTGCAGATGAATTAGATACGCTCGTGATTGCCTATCTCGAAGCCTATCTTGAAGATATTCTTATGGACAAAGCAATTAGACATCACACAAAACAGGTGGTAGATACTTTTCA
>CAYVVZ010000102.1:0-7986 GCA_964455365.1 uncultured Anaerolineaceae bacterium
ATATCCGCAAAACCCTGTGTCGCATTCCAGCAACCTAACCCTATGTCGCATAACATTTTTGGTGTCCTGATTCGAACACCAGAAATCCGCAAAATCGATTCGCCTGACGGCGAACGGCTCCGCGCCCTCAGAAAACAGATTCCAGAAACCAGAGAGTCAGAGCTATACTAAGAGCGGGAGCAGCGGAAACCGTCGTTTGAATCTTCGACAAACGGGAGACCCCAATAACGGATCGCGCTGCGCAGGAACGCATCTGCATTGCCGAAGCCGCCCCCGCGCAGCACCCGCGTGGTATAAATCGGAATCCGATCTTCAAACTCACGCACGGTCTCATCGCTCTCGCGCCCATCATCGACTACATAAGGATACGGGTAAAGTCCTTGAAAGTCGAACAACTGCTGTGAATAGTCCAGGTCGTCATAACGGGTGCTGGTCCACTCCCACACGCTCCCTGCCATGTCCATCGCTCCCACCCACGACGCACCTTCAGGGCGTAACGGATTGCCATCCGCATCCATAACTGGCAGATGTCCCGCCGATGAAGGACGGTTATATATCGCTGCCCCCTCAATAAACGCATTGCCCCAGGGGTAAGTCAGGCTGTCGGGGCCACGCGCTGCGTACTCCCATTCGCGTTCGGTTGGCAGGCGGGCTTCGCGTTGGTCACAGTAATCACGGGCATCAAACCAGTTGATGCTGTCCACCGGGTTCAGTTCGCCCTCAAATTCAACTTCGGGTGTTTCCCCGGTCACCTCGCGGTACTGCGCCTGTGTTACCTCGAACTTATCAATCCAGAACGGCTCGTCAAAGCACTGGATGTGGACGGGCTGTTCGTCAGCACCCGCCACACTGCCCATATAGAAGCAGCCCGGCGGCACCTGAACCATCACGACCCCGTACTCGTCGGTCATTTCCACCGGTTCCCAATCGTTGAGCACTGCGATAGCCGTCAGCGTTGCCACGTACTGCGTTGGTTCCGGGGTTCCGGTTCCCGGCGGCACGACGACCGCGCCTGCGGCCAGTGTTGCCACGCGGTCTTGCTGCAAGGCGAAGTAGGCGGCATCGGCGGCAAGCTGGGTACTACCTGCCTCAGCCGTCGCGCCCAGGTTCAGGGCTTCCCCCTGGGCAACCGTTGCGGTAGCAGCGAGGTTCGCCGCATTTTCGGCATCAACGATGGCTAAACCCTGGGCGACGGTGGCCGTCGCCGCCGCGTTTTCAGCATCCACAATCTGTGTCGCGGCCTGGTTTGCATCTTCCTGGGCCAATCCCTGAGCCACAGTGGCGGTAGCGGCCAAGTTTGCGGCGTTTTCGGCGTCCGCGATTGCCACACCCTGGGCAACGGTAGCCGTCGCCGCCGCGTTTTCAGCATCCTTTGCCTGGGCGATGGCAGTCTGTTGATCCGCATTGGCAATTGCCTGAGCCGTCTGGGCCGCATTACTCTCGTCACGGGCCGTGACCGCCGTCAACCCGGCGAGAATGGACGCGCCAAGTGCCAGCACCACCATCACACCCAGGACAGCCGACGCGCGACGGAAGTTACGCACACGGCGGGCCGTCGCCGCTTCTTTCTCCTGACGGATTTTGTCCGCTCGGACGGATGCGGTGACAAAATCGGCCTCATCCTGTGATGGTGTAGCGTGGTTCGCCCAATTCTGCGCGTCAATCAGCAGCGTCCCGGCGTAAAAACCACCATAGTTATCAGGCCGACCAGCCCGCACCCAGTCAGCAGCGTCCGCGTTCACCTTCTTCTGCAAGCGCAGATCTTCGCGGGCATCGTGCAGCCAATCGCGCAGGCGCTTCCATTCCCGGATCAGGGCTTCATGGGATACTTCCAGCGTTGTCTCCCCCCTTCCGTCCCCCCGCTGCGCAAGGGGAGACCCGCTGTCGCTCACGAGCAATCTCGCATTGACGAAGGCATCGGCGGTTTCCTGCAAGATGCGCGTCTGTTCCGCATCGGTCAGCGTCAATTCGCTGTAGGAGGCGCGGCGGCGGGTGGTGTCCTGCTCGGTTTGCCCTGGTTCGATCAAGCGCAGGAATAAGGCGCGTGCCATTTTTCTGTGCTGATCCGATGGCAATTTCTCGAAGGTCGCATCGGCGTGCTGCGCCAGCGCCCCCTGAATGCCGCCAATCTCGCGGTAGGCGCTCATCGTCAGGCGATTGCCCTCGCGCTGCTCGAAGAGTTGATCGAGCGTGAATTGCAGCAGCGGCAGGGCGGCGGCTTCCTCGCGCACGGCGAAGACCATCTCCGTCACCAGCCCATCATCAAAGCTCAGGCGCACATCCGGCAGGGCGGCGGGTTTCTGCACCACATCGTAGAGATCCGCCAGCGTCATCGGCGTGATGGCGACGTGATGCGTTTCCAGCAGCTTGCCGAAGGGTGTGAATTGCAGCGGACGATCATAGAAATCCGCCCGCATACTCAGCAGCAGATAGAGTACGCCGCTCGGCTCCGTGACAGCCGTCGCCAGCGAATCAATGAAATGGCGGCGTTCGGCTTCGTCATTCACCAGCGTGAAAATTTCTTCAAACTGGTCGATGTACAGCACGACAGGCTTGTCGCTGATCTCGCAGGCCAGGCGATGCAGACCGCGTGTGCTGGTGTCGGTCAGGTCTTCGCGGATTGCCCGCTGTGATTTGTTCTCGAACTGCCGCGCCAATGCGATGGTCAGCTTTTCTAGCGGATGATTCCCCGGAACCATCGGATCGAGGTAAATCCAATCCGGGTGATTTTCGCGCAATTTCGGCAGTAAGCCCGCCATCATCACGCTGGATTTTCCGCTGCCCGAAGCGCCCAGCACAGGCAGCATCCGCGCCGGACGGCTCTTATCGTCCACCTTTGCCAGCAGTTCCGCGATCAAACTATCGCGCCCGAAGAAATCGCCCTGGTCATCTTCGCGGAAGGCTCGCAGCCCTTTGTAGGGATTGCGCGGCACGAAGTCAGCGGCTGGTGCTTCCAGCAGAAGAATCGCTTCTTCTGGCTGCAATGGCTCTACAACGGTCGCTTCCCCGCGAATCGCAGCAATGAGCTGCATCAGCCCGGCAGTGTAATGGTCTCCGCGCAAATCTGCGTACTGCGTGCCTCCCAAACCCAGGGGAACGCAGTCCAGCCAATTTTCGCCAGCAACCCAGGCGGGATAGATGCTCTTCCCGGCCTGCTTTGCCAGCGCGACTTCATCCCGCACAAAGGCTGACTCACGCGAGTCGGTCGAAGCGCAGAGCAAAATCGCATCGGATGCGGCAATCGCATCGCGCAGCCCCTGCTCCCAACTGAGTGTGCCGGGTGTCAGGCCAACTTTGTCAATCCAGATGTCAATGCCAGAGTCGCGCAGGTCATTGCGCAGGCGTTCTACCACTTCAAAATCTTTGCGCGAGTAGGAGATGAAAATATGGGTCATGGTTTTCTGCCGAATTGAGTTCACATGGTTGCATTATGGCAATGATCTTCTGATCCTGCAATGAAATCACCAGTCATTTTCAGAATCCGTTTCTCTCTCTTTTGTGACCCCTTTAGTCCATAAAGTTTGGTTCATGTGTAAAAAGTGTGCTGCGCCGTTTACAGAAAATGTCAATTGTTGGAGAAAATCTGCGGTTTCGAAGTGCAAGGGGGGTTCGGATTGAGTACCACCTGCTCTGCTGGGTGCGCGAGAAACTGCGCCACCGCTTCAATGCGAAGACCAATGAACACCTCATCCAGCAAGCCGCCGCTGAAGGGTTTATTGATCCACTCGAATAAATCTGAAATTTTGCACAGCCACTCCTGGTAATTCTTCAGCCTCCATGCACGCACCTCCGCTAGCCTGAGAAAGCAATTTCAAGCAGTGGAGGCGGTATGCGGCGGGTACATTTGGTTTTGTTGGCGATTCTAGTGGCGCTGTGCTTTGTGGTATGGGGTGCTTCAGCCTGGAACCTTCCCTGTATACGGGAATGAATAATTTCTGAGCGAGCATCGCGCAGGGCTTCTATGTTTCGACGCTGCCGGGGTGACATACGCCTGCCCGGTCATGAGCAGGCGTATGCTGTCTGGACAACGCACAGTGCTATGCACCAGCATGAACCCTGGCAGAGTCGGGCGTTTCGGTTCGGGGTTGCGCTTTTGCATGCGGCACACCGCCGGGCCACCACGCCCACCGACCCAGCAGGATGGTGATCGCCGGTACCAGCATCGTGCGCACGATGAACGTATCGATCAGCACACCCAGCCCCACCGCGAAACCAAGCTGCGCCAGCGCGGAGATGTTGCCGAACATCATCGAAGCGAAGGTGCCCGCGAGGATGATGCCGGCGGATGTAATGATTGGTCCTGTCGCGACCACCGCCTCATGCACGCCGTCACGGATGCCGCGATGGGCGACCTCCTCTTTAACACGCCCGATGAGGAAGATGCTGTAATCCACACCCAGCGCCACCAGGAACACAAAGGCGAAGATTGGGATGATAAACGCCAGCCCATCCTCCACCCCGAAGAACACCCGGAATACGATCGCGGTTGCGCCCAGCGTGAAGGCGTAGCTCAAGCCTACAGTGGCGATCAGGTACAGCGGTGCAATCACGCTGCGCAGCATCACCAGCAGCACAATGAAGATACCCAGGCTGACCACGCCAATCGTCAGGTACAGATCGGAGTCCAGCACCGTGCGTAGATCGGTCATCATCACTGGCTGTCCGGTCACGATTGCTTCGCCGTCGCCCTGGTAGTCCGGCAAGATGTCGCGGATGGCAAGCACCGTATCCAGCGCCTCAGCACTGTTGGGGTCTATCGCCAGAACCACGTTCATGCGGTAGCTTTGCCCGTCTGCGGAAAGATACTGATCCAGCAGTTGCGTAATCATAGCGCTTTCCGGCATGTCCGCACCAGCGGACACCAGAGCAGTGAGTTCGTTGATGCTGACATACGGGCTGTCGAGCGTTGCTTCCACCTGCTGCGCCAACCCTTCAAACGCCGGTGCCACCTCGTCCATGCGCTGCGTAAACACCAGCACATTGGCGAACAGTTCTTGCAGCGTGAGCAGATTGGGGTCGTCCGCGACTGCCGGGAACTGATCCGCGATATGCGCCAGGTAGGTCGCCATGCCCTGGAACATGCCGATGCCGGATTGCAGGTTAAACTGCTGCCCGTCCGCGCCGCTGAGGGCGCTGTCCAGCATAGTGGCGATCAGGCGCAGTTGGCTGTCCAGACGCAGGATGTTACTGATGTCGCCGCCCTGCCCTGCCGGATTGTTCAGGCTGAGTACCTCCGCTACGTTATCCAGTGCCAGCAGTTCAGCCTCCAGCCTGGCAATGTCGCTGCTCATCGTATCCGTGTTGGCGTTCGTCACGGCTACGGTCAGCGGTGAGAGGTTGCCCGGTCCTAAAGAGTCTTCCAGCAGGGCATAGCCCTGTTTGGCTTCCACACTATCCGGCAGGTCTGTCAGCGTGCTGTAGCTAAGTGGCGCACTCAAGCCGACGACTGCCAGCGGTGCCATTGCCGCGATGATGACAACCGTCACTATCAGCGGGTATTTCGCGACCAGGTTGGATGTCCGGGCGTAAAACCTGCCGGTGGCGCGGTGTTTGGCGATGCCAGGCCAGAATGCGCGGTTGCCCAGGATCGAGAGGATCGCCGGGACGAAGGTCAAGCCCGCGATCAACGAGACGACAATGCCGATTGCCAGCGTGGGACCAGAAGCGCTAAACAGCCCGACCTCCGCGAAGATCATCGCCGTGAAACCCACAAAAATCGTACCCGCGCTGCTGGTGATCGTTTCACCCACCTTTTCAATCGTAGTTGACGCGGCATCCGCAATCGTCTTCTGGTCGGCAACCTCTTCACGGAAGCGGCTGATGAGGAACAGGCAGTAGTCCGTGCCCGCGCCGTAAATGACGACCACCAGCAGGATGTCCGCGTAGGCGGCGACAGTCAGGGAATTGGCTGCTAGTATGGCGACGATGCCGCGTGTGAGCAGATAGGATAGCGTCACAGCGGCTAACGGAATGAACGGGCTGACCGGCGAGCGGTAAATCAACAGCAGCAGCAGGACCACCAGCAAAACCGTAACGATCAGGGTGCTTTCCAACGTCTCGATCGCCGCCTGTGTAAATGCGGAAATGACGGGCTGTGCCCCCGTGAAGTACACCTGGATGTCGTCAGGCTGGTTGGCAATGATCCACTCGTGAATCGGTGTGGCGACTTCTTCATCAAAATAGTCATCGGCGGAGTCCGCACTGAGGCTGACCGGGATCATGGCGACCTGGTTGCCCTCGTCAATGGTCATGTCCGCCGCCTGTTGCGCACTTACCGGGGAGATGACCTCCGTGATCGCGTTTGGTGCGTCGTCGCTTTCCAGCCACGCCACCAGCTCTGCGATGAAGTTACCCGCCTCGGTATTGGTCTGCTCATCAAATGTTGTTGCTGCCTGATCGAGAATACCCTGCTCGTTATCGGTCTTGAGCACGATCACTGCGCCGGTCAGGGTATCAGATCCGGGGAAGGCTTCATTATAGATTGCATTAGCGTCACGGAAGGGCGCTTCGCTGGGCAGCATGGTGCCCCAATCGGCTGAAGCCACATCGGACAGATTCGGCGCAACGAGCGTGATTATCGCCACCACTGCGATCCATGCCGCGATGACGGCATAGCGCCAGCGCACGGCAAACACCCCAATTCGTTTGAATGTCATCGTTATGTCCCTTCTATTTACAAACTGATGTTACGCACAGGCTCCTGCAAATGGGTAGGATATGCAGCGCTGTCGATAAGCGTCTCAGCATTTCAGCTTGCCAGCCATGAAGTGCGTTTTTGACTCATCTACAGAAAATGTGATTCTTGAGGTTTTCCGCAAATGGCGCAGCACGCTGCGCCCCTACAAATCACACTTTTTACACATGAAGTGCGTTTTTTGAGCACCTCACGATTGCAAAAACGGTTTTGCTGATGGCTGACCGCTGACCGCTTACGTTCGTCGAAGCGGAAAAGGCGGACAGCAAGGGCTACTGCGTAACATCAGTTACAAAGTAGGGCTACATGGCTTTTGGCATAGGCTGTCCGGCATACAACTTGTATCCATCAGCATATTGAGACGTTAAACCAAGATATGTTATGGTTAGGACGTAGTGTTGGAATGGGCGCTTCACCATGCGAAACTTATTGTCCGGCGAAGGCATGACGTTACCGCAAATCCCCTCGCGTCTCATCATCTCGGTGGGGCTGGTTGCCATTATCATTCCCCCCTGCTGGTCGTAGACATGAACCACTCTTGGGCATCACGCATCACGTCGCTAATTATTGTCGCGCTCTTCGCGTGTGTTGAACTCATTGAGCAGCTTTTTTGTTCCAATCATGGCACTTAGGCAGCTACCGCTTTGCTATTCAGATCTCTCGGTAATTTAATGCGCCGCCTGAACCTTCGTAATCTACCAGAACATACGGCATGCGTCCCTGGCTCACCGTTCCTTTACAACTCCAAGCAGCGGCTTCGAGGGTCGCAATGTAGCGCCAAAGCGTGGGACAATATCCTTTTGGGTGACCGTGATTTCAAAGCGCTGCAAGATCATTGCAGCCGCGATTATGGCTTCCATCATTGCGAATTCATCGCCGACACACTTGCGCGGACCTGCACTGAATGGAAGCCATGCAAACGTCGATCTATTGCTTGCAGTATCAGGCAGAAAACGTTCCGGACGAAATTCTTCCGGGGATTTCCAGATTCGAGGATTGTGATGCAAGCCATAGTAGAAGAGTAGAAGCGTCGCATTGGCGGGTATTTTGCTCTCGCCGATGTTGTCCTCATTGATACTGTTGCGTGGCAGAAGTGGTATCGGTGGGAACATGCGTAAACACTCGGATATGACCATCGTGATATACGGCAGGCGCGATACATCCTCCATCGTTGGTGTGCGTTGACCCAATACGGAACCGATTTCTTCACGCATCTTATCTGTACTCTCAGGATGCTGATCCAGAATGTGCCATAGCCAGGTGAGCGTGGTTGAGGTTGTTTCAAAACCAGC
>CAYVVZ010000103.1:0-7348 GCA_964455365.1 uncultured Anaerolineaceae bacterium
TGCCCAGGTCGATAGCTGCCTGCTTATACGTCTTACCTGCGATCTGTGCACGGATTGCCCCAGCAATGCAGATCGTATGATTGTACTGCTCCAGCAACGCCTCAGCAGGAGCCGTGTCGCCAGCGTTATACTGCTCACGCCATTCTGTGTATGGCGATTTGTACTGTCCGCCGTTGACGATTTCTTTCCGTTCGGGCAGGGTGTAATTGTGTTCGATCAAGAATACCTCAGCAAACTCGTACTGCACCTCCTGGAGCATTGGAGCGATATACTTGCGGTGCCAAGTTGACTCTGGAACACCTGCTAACAAAGCTGTGTCTCGGTGGGTTGCCTGGGTCGTTACAGCGTACAGCGCCACCAGATGCTCGAACGAGTCAGCATATTTCTCTGCCAGCTTACCCATGATCTGTTCCACATCTATGCGAACATCCAGTGCGGTTGCCCAGGGTGCCCAATGCTCTACCGAATGCATCCATTCCGTCGGTGACGTGAATCCGGTGATGGTGTGTTCATCCCAATTGCTGCGCCAGTCGTAGCTCATCAGCTCTTCGAGACTGTCATACTTGTCATCGTAGTAGCGCAGGCTGGAAATCTTGCACCGTGCCAGAATGAAAAAGACCGCTTGGCGGCGGTCTTTGTTGGCGAGGAAGTTGTGATCTTCATGGAGTTCGAGCCACAAGGCCATGAACCCATGCTGCAAGGCATCTGGAAGATAGTTCGTTCGATGAATGCCCTTCGACTTCATCACACTGCTGGCATAGTGCGCCAGGTTGTCGTAAATCTCGCGGAATGTCTGCTGCCCTGCCCACGAAGTTGGATAGGTGGCGGTATGCGGGAATGGACGAATCTGGGAACGAATTGTTAATTCAGACATGACAACTTCTCCTCTGAGATACTGGTTCCGCCAGCTCGGGTGAGCACAACGCTCAACCAGCGGGGACAGCGCAGAAGGGAGGTGCCGTCAAGCAAGGTGCGGAGCGCCTAGGCGGGTGGTTCGGCAGTCCCGCCGGAACGGTGGTACTGGCGTACCTGCCCGGTGGTGCTTGATGGAGGGTTCCATCGCGCTGTACACTCACCGCGTGACGTTGTGCGAGATAAGAAGGTGTCTCTACAGGTAAGTGAACTCTTTGCTAGTCTCAATGCCATATTTCACAAGTTTCACAACCTTCACACCCACCACTACGGCAGTTGTTTCAAGTTTTTGTGGGGGTAGCAAAATTTTAAATTTCTGTAGAACTTGTCTTCACAGCCTGTGAACCTGTGAAAGCTGTGAAGTCGCACATAAAAAAAGAGCCTGCATTAACAGGTTTCACAACCTTCACAGGCTCTAGAGAGTCACTTTGATTCAAAGTTGTTGCGTTCAATCGTCCTCTTCACAGGGTTCACAACCTTCACAACCCAGAATCTGCGCCTTCATGCGCCATAATCGGATGACGCTGCCGCGAACGCTCTTCTGTACGGTGAGGTTCTTGTTGCCGGAGATCAGTACACCTTCTTCTTTCAGATTGCTGCCAATGGCGAATGATCCGAACTCCAAGGGATGCACTTTGTTCACTTCGCGCAGGGCAACATCCGGTAGCAGATAAACAAAACCTTCGTGCCGATAGCCAATCACAGTGGTTCCCGGAGCATATTCCCTCGGATTACGTAGATCGTCGTCAATGATGGCCTGTCCGCTGCCGATGAGCTGACTCAGCACGTTGAGAAATACCTCTCCTGCGCTCTCCTTGTGGACGCTGTGCAGAGTCTCTTCGGTGCAAGGGAGATTGTCACACCTCCAACCCGATGACCCGGCGGGCGATTGCGTCAATTTCGGTGATTTGCTCTTCAACGGCGGCACGGGCGCGACGGCGAATGGTGACAACCCCACCTTGCAGCCCACCCATGATTTTGAGGTCTTCCATCTCTTGATGCGCCTTCATGCTCAATTCCGCTAAGGCCAGGTGATCCGGCTCCAGTGGTGAGAAGGGCGGGATGGCACAGGCCTCGAACGGCGTGCGTTGAATATGTCGCTGCCCAACTTTCCCCTTACCACGAGGCTGATAATCTTTGATGGCTTCATCGACACAGGGAGCATTCAGCAAAGCACAGAGGTAGTGCGCTTCTTCTCGTGTAGCAGCATCAAAATAGTACGTTGTGTAGTCAACGACAAAACTACAAGCTCTCCTACCATGAATCAGGTAATCTAACTCCTCTTGATCAATAACGGCTGCTGAAATATGCACACCACTTGCTGTGTAGAGAACTTTATGAGGGTGCTTGATGGTTTGATTGACAATCTTGTTACGGTAGTTGACCTGTTCAAAATAATTTATGGTGGTGGTCGTATTCTTCAAGTCATCCCAAACGTTTGCCGCTTGCTGGAACCACTTCCAGCTATCGAAATGCGCTCGTTCTACGAAGTCCGCCTGTTGGGTCAGCATGTGCAGGTTGCCGTTTTCATCCTGGCGCACAGGCAGGGCGACCATGTGCATCTTCTCGTAGCCGAAGGGAACCAGGTGCTTACTGAGCAGCGTCATGTAGATGTAATCATCATCGACTGAACCGCTGATACGGATGCCCTTCCAGGGTGCTTTAGCATCTTTGTCCATCTCATCATCGGTAGTCACGGCGCGGGATGTCGCCAACCCAGATGGACGAGTTATAAGCAAATTTCTGGGATAGATGGTTGCACCATTAAGCATCTGATCGTAGTAATGCAGGCTGCGGATATTCGAATCCACGAATTTCACGGTTCCGTCACTGTAGCTCAGGTTGGGTCGGGCGGCATCCAGGCTCATCTCGCGGCTGCGCAAGCGCCCCTGGTAGACCTTCGCCGGGATTTCTTCGGTGTGCAGCGCATCCCCTTCATCAATCAGCACGCAGGTCGGCACGTTGAAGATCAGCGGACGAATCGCCAGCATATCCAGCACCCGCGTAAAACCCTGCTTCTGGAAGGGGCGGTGCTGCTTGGCTCCCGTAATCACCGCACGCGGCAGCACAAAGGCCAGTTTTCCGCCGGGTTTCAGGTAACGGTCACGAGCGAGGTTCCAGAAAAGTGTGCTTAAGTCCATCTGCGTGAACAACTGTACGTCGCTCGGTTCCAGCAGCTTGTAGTGATATGTGAGCGATTTCACCTGTTCCTGGTATTCGCTGCTCTGGATGTAACGATACGACAGCCAGGGCGGGTTCCCGGCGACGACATCAAAGCGGCGCTGTGCCATCACCAGGGGACGCGATTGGTTGTTCAAGATATACGCCCAGATGCCGTTGCGTTCTTCATGCATCAGCCGCGCCAGCAGCTTCAAATTGGCGATCCAGTTCAGCACAAACTCGTTGGGAATTTCGCCAAAGTGATTCCGCACAATTCGCACGAAACTATCCTGTACGCCCTTCGTCACCATGCCGTCGTCACCCTGCACGGACTGGGCGAATTGTTCCATGTTCTGGATTACTTCTGAGAGCGCACTGGCGGACATGGTCGCCAGATAGGGAATTTTGAAGGCATCGGCATTGCGCTCATCCACTGGCACGACGAGCGCGTCGGGGCCTTCGTTTTCCAGGGGACGCAGCAGCGCATCCGCCATGAAGACCGGGATGTTGAGTTCTCGCGTCTTGCCGGAAGGGTGCGTCTCTCGCATATGGGGCGACAGCGCCAGCAGGTAATTCAGGCGTGCTGTGTTCACCGCTAGCGGATGCACATCCATGCCCATGATGTTATCGGCCGCAAATTCCACCAGATTCCAGCCGGATAAGCCTTGCTTTTCCAGGGTCTTAATCGCACTGAAGAGAAATGTTCCACTGCCGCAGGTGGGGTCAAGCAAGCTCTGTGGGTGCTGGTACTGGATGTCTTCCAGCGTCAATTCCGCCAGCCAATCCGGGGTGTAATATTCTCCCAGGCCGTGCCGAGTCTGCTGTTCCACCAGGCTTTCGTAGAGTTCTTTCAGCAAATCCTGGTCAATGCGGGATAAATCATAAACCACCAACCCTAGCGCCAAGCGCCGAAATAAGCTGACGACCTCAGTGCGAATATTGTCTTGCAACACCCAGGAATAAAAGTCATTCTCCGCAATGTTGCGCACCCCAAAACCATAAAATGCATCACCCTTCAGAATTTGTTCGACGATGTTGGGTTCTGTTGGTGGCGCATCCTGCAAGGCAGCGTAAGCCAGTAACTTCGCAAATTGCGAGAGATACGTATGGCGCAAAAAGAGTGTGTCATCCCCCACAGGTGAGCCATACACTTTACTTAAGAGCTTGTCCCACTGTTCCCGCCAGACATCAATATAGCGCTGTTGTTTGGCTTTCTTGTACAGGGCAGCCAGTTGTTTGCTCAGTGCCTTGTAAGTTGGGCTGTCCGCGCCGAAGCGAGCCACAATATCGCGTGCCGTTGGGGTTAGCTGCTTCTGGCTGAAAAGATAGGTATCCAGGTTGATGAACGCTGCTTCTGGGTCATCCTTGCTCAATACGAATTTCGTAATGGGCGCAAGCTCTTTTGCATCCCCTAACCGGAAGACCTCAAAGCGCAAAGAATCGGTCAAGATACCAATATAATCCTGGCCTGTTTCTTCGTGTTTTGCTGTCAGATATTCGCGCAGTTGTTCGCGCCATGTCGGGAGGTTGTTCTGGTCGCTCAGGTCACGCTTAAATTCGTAGATCACATCCCCGAATAGAGCGTCAATATAGCCGCGTTTCGAGACTTGCGCCCGCTTGATATTGGCACGGGTTTCGCGCTGAATATCACTGGAAGCAATCCCAAATGCTTGCTGCAAAAAATCAAGAAAAACAGATTGCTTTTGGCGTTCGGAATCGTCCACTGCGAATGATTGGTTGGCGGCTTCAATATATTGCGCGTATTGCTGCAAAAACTGCGTTGACTGCGTCATGATTTTGTTGATCTCTTAGCAAATGTTACTGCGAATAGTAACATAACTAGTCTACAATACGGTAGTCTACAAGCTGTCCGTTGGCGTGAAAAATGCCTGTCCGCAGCACCTCCTCCACAATCTTGAATGGCATCTTCTCGCGGTAGTCACGTTCAAGTGCGGCTAGAGACGCTGCTGACACGGTTCGGCTTCATGTTGGCTCGGGTGAGCGGTAGCCATCATATCTACGAATATGAAGAGGGCAACGTTTGGAAACAGGTGATCGTGCCCTTGCATGGACGTAAGGTGAAGAAAATCTACGTGAAAAAGGTTGTTGAAGCAATTGACGAATTGTTTCCAGAAGAAGCCGATGATGAGGACGAAAATGACGATGATAAAGACGTTGAATGATTATATGGCGATGCCATACACCATCGAAGTGATTCCTGACGAAGGTGCGTGGTTTGTGCAGATCAAGGAGTTACCCGGTTGCATGACCGAGGTCGATGAATGGGACGAGATTTTACCGGCCATCGAAGATGCAAAACGCCTCTGGCTCGAACTGGCGCTGGAACGTGGCCGTCCTATCCCGAAACCGGAAGGCGTTGTAAAATAGATTAAATGTTCGCATGAGATGATGCATGAATCACAATCAGTCTAACTCGGAAATCCAAGCCGAAGAACTAGCCGCGCTGGAAGCGATGGTAAATCTCTCGGATGATGCACTATGGACGGCTGCCCGCGAACAGATGCCCGCAGACATCCAAGCGCGAATGTCCGTGTTGATGACAAAGAACACACGCGGAACGATCACCGATGAGGAATATTCCGAACTTGCCGCACATGTTGAAGAAGGCAATAAACTCATGTTACGGAAAGCCACTGCCATGAAATACCTGATGGATCACGGATACAAGATTACACTGGATGACCTGAAGTAGCACAAGGGACAGACTTTGTTACGTTGTTTGGCACATACCAAAGACCGATATGCAGTATCAGAAGCAACGCATATTCACTTTCACAAAATGCTTTGGTTGTTCTTGATAATTATATTAATAGAAATAAAAATTACTCATAATTTCATAGCTCTTGAAGATACTCTGAATCTAACGGTCATGCACTCGCAAGTGTACATCGAACGTTTCAACGCCGAGGATTGGGAAGAATTAGAGGAGGGCGATACCCTCCAAGTTTATGAAGGAGATCGCATCATAACAGGTGAGCTTGGACGAGTGTATATTACATTTGATGATGATCTGGAGATTCTTTTACTTCCGCATTCGGAGATCATTCTAAATGAACTCAAAGTCTTGAATGATGGACGTATAAGTCTTAAAGCCAGCTCCATCGGTGCATCAATCCATCGCTATCCAGAAGATTCTGCGTTCGATCAATATAACTTCTATCCCGTCGTATCACCGCCTTCATTTTTCTCGGTAATGGCTAATGAAGGTGGTTGCGGATACGTCACTGTAGCAGAGGGCACTGGCATCATCTCATCATGGATTTATCGTGAGGAAACGGTCATTGACGCTGGCTACGGTGTTGTCACGTGTATGGGAAGAACTGAACCAGTTGTAGAACTTGGTGACTATTTGGCGTATACCTATTTGGTGGGTCAAATGATTGACTGCCCAGGATACATTACTGAAACGAATATCCAGATACGACAATCACCAGCAATTGAACCCATTACTGGCCCAATCCTCTCATCACAGGAAGAGGTCCAGATATTCGAAGTAACTGATGATGGTGAATGGTACAGGTTACAGTATAAAAGCACCCTGGGATGGGTAGAATCACAGTATATTGAGTCTGCTTGTATGAACCTATTGGTTACATCATACGGTACTGTTGACCGACTTAGACAGGTTCCCCAAGTTCAGCCGTTTGAGTTGGAGCTGTTAAGCCCTTTTTATGGTCTGTCCAGGTATGATCCCTGGTTTTACGATCAAGAGGAAAATGCTTCTACAGAAGGCGGTGAATAAATATGACTGACAATCGCTATCTTCACCTCATTCGGCAAGATTGCCCGTTACCGCCGGGTACACATGTGGTGGTCTACTGCCGCGACTCTGGTGGAGAGGAACAGGATCGTAGCGTATCACAGCAGGTTGATACAGCGCGCGAGTATTGCCAGCATCACAACCTTGTTCTGGAAAAGGTCTATGTTGATGAAGCGCGGTTGTCTTCCAATACTGATAAGCGTGATGCCCTGCAAGAACTCCTCTCTGATCTGCGCCGCCGCTTCAAGCGTATCCACGACAGATACAAGCGTGACAGAGCAATCCGCGAAAAACCTTTTGGCGTGGTTTTCTGGAAGTCCAATCGCCTGGGGCGCGACAGCATTGAAGCGACGAACATCAAAACCGATTTGCGCCTGCGGGGAATCACGCTCATCGATTTGATGACATCCGCTAACACAGGCAATGCAGCAGTCGATGCGCTGATTGAAGCCTTCCAGCAGTGGAAAGATGAACAAGACCTCGAAGAAATCTCGC
>CAYVVZ010000104.1:0-7019 GCA_964455365.1 uncultured Anaerolineaceae bacterium
GCTAGAGGGGGGAAACCAATCCCCCCTTCCGTCCCCCCACGTTGTGGAGGGAAACTGTTCTCCCAAAAAATTCTACGGGGTGCTGCCCCAGACGAGGTTGCCATTCTGGAAGACTGGAATGGTCGTCGTCGGTGCGAAACTCTGCGTCAGGCCGCCGCTGCGCCAGAAGTCATTCGCACTGGTGAAGGTTTGATCCCAGTTGCTCAGACGCAGCGCCCCCTGATATTCCCAGGAAGAACTCGCAGGAAGGCTTCCGCCATAGCTCACGGTGAAGTAGAACAGATCATTGGTGACGCGGGTGGGGCCGCTGACTGTCGCGCTGCCGGATTGATCCCAGTATTTTTCCAGCACGTACATATCCCCACTGAGGCTGTTATCCCGCGTGAAGTAAATCCGCACCGAGAGACCGCTTTGCGGCTGCGTACCCTGGTTCACCACACGGAAATGGAACTGCGACTGCTGGTTGTTGTCGGTGCCAGCGCTGCGAACGGTCACGCGCAGGTTGCCACCGGGTACGGCTGTCGGCGGAATCGGCGTTGGTGGGATTGTGGTCGGCGGCACGGTGGTTGGTGGCACGGTGGTCGGCGGGGCTGCGGTCGGCGGGGCGGATGTTGGCGGTTGGCTGCCACCGCTGCCCGGTTCTGCACCCACAGCCAACACGCTGTTCACGTACACTGGTAGATTGTCGGTTGCGGCATATTGGTTGCTGAAGCCATCCTGCTTCCACCAGTCATTGGACGTATTGTGAGTCTGCGCCCAGTTGTTCAGGTGGATTGACCCGGCGTATTCCCAGGATGCTCCCGGTTGCAGGGCATCAGCGTAGGTGATGGTGAAGAAGTAAGTATCCCCGCTGTGCTGTGAGGGGCCGCTGACCGTCGCAGAGCCGGATTGATCCCAGTATTTTTCCAGCACGTAGCTCGTCGCCGCGTGACCATTTTCAACGGTGAAGTAGAAACGCACGCTGAGGCCATTCTGTGCTTCGCTGCCCTGGTTGCTCAGGCGGTAGCTGAAGTGCGTCTGCTGGTTGTTGTCCTGCCCGTTGGATTTCAATTCCATGACCAGATCCGTAACTGGTTGGGTCGTGCCTTCTTCGACTTCCCAGGTGAAGCTGGTTTGTGCCTGCAATCCCTCTGCATCCGTCACGGTGATGGTTACGGTGCTGGTGGTTGCGCTGGGTGCAACTGTGCCGCTGATGACACCATTTGCCGCGCCGATGCTCAGGCCATCTGGCAATGTACCGTCATCGTCATAACGCAGTGCGCCACCTTCAGGATCGTTGGCAATCACCGTCAGGTTGATGGACTGCCCGACGACACTGCGCTGTGTACCGATTCCGTTGATCGTCGGCGGCTGGTTCTCTGTCGGATTATTGGTTGGTTCTTCTGTCGGTTCTTCGGTTGGCGCTTCCGTTGGTTCTTCTGTCGGTTCTTCGGTTGGCGCTTCCGTCGGTGTAACGGTCGGCGGGGTGAAGCCACCTTCCAGCGGATTTACCAGGTTGCCCGTCATCAGCAACATCCCCAGGACATACCACGAATCGCCGTAGTACATGTTGTCTTTGTTCTGTCGCATGAAGGCATCAAAGGCAGATTGCCCGCTGCTGGTGCGGATGCTGCCGTTGGCTTCGCCACAATTCATGCTGCTGATCTCTGGTGCTGCCCATACTGCCACTGCGCCGTTCACGGTAAAGAACATGTTGCTGTAGCTGTTGAGGGGCGTACCATCCAGGTTATATTCGGATTTGATGTTCTGCACGCCGACATTGGCGAAGAAACTACCGATGGGGTTCAGGGCTTCGCCAGCTTCCGCACTACCGAACCAGTAGCGATCCAGCGCGACACGCCATGCATAACGCGCCGCGTCCCATCCCCAGGCAGCGGAGTCGTTGCTGTAGAAGCTAGGATAGGCCACCGCGCCATCGTAGGTGTTCCAGTTGCTGACTAATCCTGCGCAGCTATTGGCCTGCACAAGGCTGGCAATTTCATAATTGCGGCTGATGACTTCGTACCAGCCCTGGTTCCCGGTGAATTCTGCGAAGATGCGGAAATGTGCCGGGGAGAAATACGATAAGTTGGTGATGCCGTTCGGGTAATCAATTTTCTGGTAGAACAGATCGCCGGGGATTAACTCGTAGCCGGGGTTGTTATCCAGGCCAGCAAAAGGGCCAGGCCCCGGATGATCGACTTCTGTTTCCCAGATGGCGGTAATCATCTCGGTTGCCAGTGCGCAGTAATCGAATTGCCCTGCGCCCCAGACTCCATTTTCGACATGCTGGCAGGCCATCACCAGCGCCAATGCAATATCCACGTCGGCATCGGTTGCTGCGCCATAGCCTGTAATGTTGCCGAATCCGCTGGTGCGCCAGTGCATCAAGCCATTGGCATCCAGGTGATCGGCTGCATACATCCACAGACTATCAAATGTGGATTGTTCTTCCAGCGCAGCCGCAATCAACATGCCGTAAGCCTGCCCTTCGGATACCGTCTGATTACCCATATCCGGTGTTTTCACACGCAGACGCGGCGCGGCTCCGGCCTGGTCGCTAGTGACGTAATCGTTCTTCCATTCTTGCCACCCGGCTTCTACGGCGTTGCGATCATAACTGACGGCTGTGGGTGAATTACTCTGTGCCTGGGTCATGGGTGGAATCATCAATATGAGTGCGAATAATAGGATGATGCTGGCTTGCATTCGTGTTCGGTATGGTCTCTGCATAGGTTTGCTCCGTCGTTACCCCTTAACTATCCCTGACATCTTTCAGGTTGCTAACGATTACCTGACCACAAATAAACAATACCTGCAAAACATACTATTCATGCTACAACAATATAATTATGGGGACAGCCTGCCAACGCAGCAATCCTACTAAGGTCATACTAGCACCGCTATTCCATTAATGTTGCTTGTATTCCCTTGAGAAATCCAGACAACTTGGTTACGGTTTGGTCATCCATCGCGTATGCAGTGGATTGGTATACTGCTGCGGCATCAGGACATGGAGCGTCACAGCTCTATTGTTTCCCGGTTTTTTCGGCTCTTAACAGGTCACATTGTGGGGACGAGGCCTGCCTCGTCCGAAACAAGCATAGTTTGAAAGTTCATTTGCATAACCCAACAACCTATCGTAGGGGTTCGACCATGTCGAACCCGTTGACAACCCTGGGCGCGTCATGGACACACCCCTACGAAATACCGGACAAGCCTTTTCGCCTTTATACATCGTTGTTTTCCTACAAAAATTGGATTGCCATGACCAACCACATCCTCTTCACATCCTGGTACAGCGGACTCGGCGGCGGCGAAACGGATTTGCTGGCGCTGGCGGCGGCGCTGCCTCAGCACAATATGATGCCACATTTGCTGCTTGCCAGGGCAGGTGCGTTGGGAGATCGCTGGAAAGCCAACGGTTGGCCTGTGCATATCCTGCGCTTTCGCGGAGCCAGCACGTATTTCGTTCCGCAGCTCTGGGCGCAGTTCCCGGTGGTGGAACGCATGGCGAAACTGCTGCGCGAAGAAAATATCGACCTGATTCATGCCGATTACCATACGCTGCCCATGATCGCGCCAGCCGCAAAACGCGCCGAAGTTCCGGTGTGTTGGACGGTACACGGCTGGTGGTTCCATCCCAAACCCTGGCAGCGGTTTTTTTTCCGGCAGTTCCCGGCAGTGGCACGCTCTGTAGCCATTCGTGACGGCTTCCTGGGTGATCCGCCCTTCATGCCTGAAGATCGGCTCCCGGTGGTCTATTCCGGCGTGGATACTGTCCGCTTCCATCCAGAGATCAACGGCGCGGCCTTCCGCGAAGAAATCAATCTTCCAGAAGATGTTCCCACAGTGGCGCTGATTGCCCGTTTCCAACCTGTGAAGGGACACCACACCTTCCAGCAGATGGCGAAGCTGGTGCTGCGAGAAGTGCCGGATGCACACTTCATCATCGCGGGGGAAGATACCTTCGGCGTGGCAAAAGACGATGCCTACAAACGCGACATCCTGCAAGCCGCAGAGAATGATCCCTTGCTGCGAGAACGGCTGCATTACATTGGCTTCCGGGAAGATGTTGAGCGCGTGATGGCGGCGGCAGATGTGGTGGTCTGCACCAGCGAATTTGAGAGTTACGGCAAAGTGAATCTAGAGGCGATGGCCTGCGGTGTGCCTGTCGTCAGCACGAATAAAGGCGGTCCCACCGAGACTGTCGCACACGGCGAAAGCGGATTCCTCGTTCCATCTGGGGATGCTGCCGCCTTTGCCGAGCGCGTGATTTTCCTGCTGAAGCATCCCGACGAACGCACCCAACTCGGCATTCAAGGCCGCGAACGGGTGGAAACCCTCTTCTCCGAATCAGCCGCAACCGAAGCCTATCTGGATCTGTTCAAGAAGACATTGGCTGACTGACCCTGATGAACGCAGCGGGTGGGTGCGCCCCTACTAATGAGGCATTTTGATGCGTAGGGGAGCGCCTCAGCCTCGCCAGTCACATACCGAAACACCTTCTATACCCCAAAAACTGTTCGCATGCCCCCATGCTGGCAGCGTCAAATCCCGGTATAATGCCGCTGAACCGCATCACCAACAGGAAGTTTGCATGATCCGCTTTTCGATTTACTTCAGCACACCCGCTAATCTGGATGATTTTGAGAATACTTACAACGACTTTCTCGCCCTGGTGGAACACATGCCCTATTTACAGCGGCGGCAGGTCGGGCATGTGATTGGCAGCCCACAGGGGGAAGCCCCCTACTTCCGCAGCATGGAATTGTATTTCAACACGCAGCAGGAACTGCGCGAAAGTTTGATGTCCGGCGCGGGGCAGGAAGCCGGGAATGAATTAGCCCGTTTTGGTGTGGGCAATGTGCATCTGTTCTTCAGCGAGATTTACGAAGAATCCGGTGGTAGCACACCCAGAACCGAACCGGATGAACCAGCAGAAGTCAGCAGTGAGGATTCAAATTCCAGCACATGACCACAAACGCACCCCCTCCGCTACCGCACGAAACCCATGAAGCAGCCGCCTTGAGCGAAGTGCAGTTGCAGGTATTGCTGAACGAAATCGCACGCCTGCAAGAAATGTACCTGGATGCCCGTAACAGCACACAGAGTGTCTTCAACTTCTACCTGACCTTTTTCACGGCGGCGCTCGGCGGTGTGTTCTTCGTCGCGCAGAGTGATGCTTTCACCCGGCTAGGACAACTGCTGATTTTCTGCGGGGTACTGTTCTTCGTCGGGCTGGTGGGATCGGTGTACATTGGGGCGATTGCAGCCCGCTATGCCCATGCAGAGCGTTTCGCCCGTGCGCTGGATGCTCTGCGGCTGCATCTGTTCACGGTGAGCGCTGCACCGCTGCCCCCTGCATATGATCGCTTCCGCAAAGGGGATTTCCCACAGCGCAGCGATGACCCCTGGTATGCCTGGGTTTTCCCAACCGGAACCTATCAATTGTTCATGGCCTTCATCAGCAGCAGTTCCCTGGGCTTG
Organism: uncultured Anaerolineaceae bacterium; assembly: GCA_964455365.1. Taxonomy (GTDB): domain Bacteria; phylum Chloroflexota; class Anaerolineae; order Aggregatilineales; family Phototrophicaceae; genus JAUZRW01. The sequence goes on from CAYVVZ010000104.1 coordinate 5,470, forward strand.
ATGACTGCCATCCTCACCAGCATCGGAGGCTCACCGCTGGCGAATCAGATTCAGGCCGGGATGCTGGTCTTCCTGCTGACGCTGACCATCTACAATATTTATGTTCGCCTGGTGCAGCGCCGCTTCAGCCGTGTGCTGGATGTACGCATTGACTCCGGTCACGCGCTCTCGTTGTGGTCTGCCAGCCAGTGAGGATCGCTGCCCTCCCCTGATGGACGCGGCGTTTTTTGCTTCCCCTTCGGGGATTGAAGGCTTGTCCGGTATTACTGTCGTGGTCATTGAGGCTTTTCTCGGCTTTTAACAGATCACATTGTAGGGACGAGGCCTGCCTCGTCCGAAACAAGCAGGCGGACAACGCAGGCGTTGTCCCTACAGGCGGCGATCTGGCCTATGAACCCGATGTTTGCGTTGGTTTCAATACCGGACAACGCTATTGAGGGGTGGGGTTGCTTCTGCCATCACGCGAAATCCACCCGCAGGCCACCATTCTGCACGCCATACCAGGCCAGCGCGGTTGCAATCACGGTATCATCATGCTGACCGGATGGGGCGCTGTAGCGATAGCCGCCGCCGGGAGAGCGCTGCATCGTATAGGCAGACAGTTCGCTCATCAGCGTGGCATCTGGCAATAAGGCAATATCCCGCCGTTCGATTGCCAGCGCCAGCCCTTCGATCAACGGCGCTTTGCTGCTGGCAGTGGTGGTGAAGGAGCGCATCGGTAAGCCTTCATTTTGCAGCGCTTCGATATTCACGCTGCCGATGCTGTTGCTCTCTGCCCAGATCACTTCGGGATTCCAGACTTTCGCCAGCGCCAGCAAGCGCCCCCGCTGCAATGACCAGCCCACTTTGTTGAATCGATCCAGCGCGACCAGTTGGCGCGTCGTGGCATCCAGCACAGCAATGGCGGTGTAATCCACCTCACGCCCCCAATCCACACCGAAAAGGTAACGATGCGTCTCGTCGGGTGCGGCATCCGTTGGCGCGGTGGCAGCTTCCCGAATCCCCCGGAAGACCAGCCCGGAATCGTCGATGAATTCCGCCATGTATTCCTCGCGGAAGATGCGCTCCGGGGTGCTGCGCCGGATATGCTCGATCTCATCGGGCGAAACCAGCGGATTCGTCCACGATGGAAAATGAAAGGAAGCCCACTCCGGTTGATCCGGGTCAAGCCCTTGCTGATACAAATCCCAGAACCAATTTTTGCCGCAGGGGGTGCTGAGGAAGATCGCCCCGCCGCGACTTTCCAGCAGCATCGGGCGCACAATCTCAGGCCAGACTCGCGCATCCATGAAGGCCGCTTCATCCAATGCTGCGAAATCCAGCCCCGCCCCGCGCAGATTATCCGGGTAATGCGTGCTGCGAATAGCAATGCTGCCCCCGGTGGGGAAATCCAGGCGGTGATCCTGTTCGCTAGTCGTGATACCAGTCACGCCCGCCGTCGTCTGCTTCACGTCCCGCCACACCTGACTCGCCATCTGATACGTAGGAGCGAGCCACCACGTTTTCATCCCATGATAGGCCGCGTTCACGAGCAGCATCGTCTTGGCTAG
>CAYVVZ010000105.1:0-6926 GCA_964455365.1 uncultured Anaerolineaceae bacterium
TCGTGCCCCTACGGTTTTCTTCGTGTCCTTCGTGCCTTCGTGGTTCAAATCGTTTCGATGGGCTTGCCGTGGATATGATACCAGGGCAATCGCATCCAATTTTCTTTGGATCGTTAGAAACAGAAAACGCGCAAAACGACGAACGCAACAGATCACAAATGCACTGAATCAAGCGAAAACACGATTTCTCTTTTCGGTTATTTCGGGCACGACATGTCGTGCCCCTACGGTTTTCTTCGTGTCCTTCGTGCCTTCGTGGTTCAAATCGTTTCGATGGGCTTGCCGTGGATATGATACCTGTTTGAATGGCGAACGCCGCAACTTCGGTTACAATATCGGCATGGATGAAAACGAATTTGATATTCCACTCAACCCAGAGAAAAACGTCCGCGCCGATGCTGCCCGTAACCGAGAGCGACTGCTGAAAACTGCTCAACGTTTATTCGCAGACCAGGGGATTGAGGCCGTCACAATGTCTGCGATTGCAAAAGATGCGGGTGTGGGCAAGGGGACGCTGTATCGCCATTTTGCGGATAAGGCGGCGGTTTGCCATGCGCTGCTGGATGAAGATATGCGCGTCTTTCAGCAGCAAACGTTGATCGCACTGCAAGCCTCCAGCAATGAAGGCATCGCGCTGCGCTGGTTCCTGGGGGAAGCTGCCAATTATGTGGTGAAACACAGTGATCTGCTGCGCGAAGTCGCCAACCAGGGTGGCATCGAAATCCTGAATCATCCGGCGCATATCTGGTGGCGACAGACCATCCTGGGGTTGCTGGAACGCATTGCACCGCCGGGAGATTTGTCGTATCTGGCGGATACATTTTATGCCATGCTGGATGTACAGACGATCCGTTTTCAGCGGCACACCCTGGGCTACGATACTGAGCGCATCAAAGCGGGGCTAGAGTTGCTGGTAGATCGCCTGTTGTGCAAGCCGGAATGATTATGGAAATAATACGCAAGTCTTGTCCAGAAATACACAAAGCGACTGAGGTTTCATACAATGCCCGGAAAATATTTTGAAGATCTCCCCGTTGGAACCATCATCAAGCACGAGCTAGGCCGCACCATCACCGAATCAGACAATACCTTCTTCAGCATGATGACCATGAACCTGCAACCGCTGCACACCAACGAAGACTTCGCCAGCAAGACTCAATTTGGTCAGCGGCTGGTGAATGGGATTTTCACCCTGGGGGTGGTGGTAGGGATCACTGTGAACGACATCACGGCTGGAACTATCATCGCCAACCTGGGCTATGAGAGTGTGACGCATCCCAACCCGATGTTTCACGGGGATACAGTCTACGTCGAGACAGAAATTACCGCCGCTCGTGAGAGCAAATCTCGCCCCACTACCGGAGTCGTCACCATGAAGCATACCGGGCGAAACCAACATGGAGATGTCGTCATTGAAGTGACACGCTCTGCACTGTTCCTGAAGCGACCGACGGAAGACTGAAGCTGAAATCTGTACAGAATGAAGAGATTCTAACTCTTTGCGCAATTTGTGGGAATTCTCACAATTTTGGGGGATAATCTTCCTTTGGTGTCGAACAATGAAATAAGGGAAAAGTCAATGCAGAACTGGTCAATCACCCGCAAACTGCTTCTCGTTGGTGTATTATTGCTTGCGTTATTTGCCGCGGCATGCTCCCCGGCGGAAGAAGCAGAAGAACCCACCGAAGTACCAGCCGTAGAAGAATCCACAACTGAAGAAGCAGAAGCCCCGGCAGAGGAAGCAACCGAAGAAGTAGCCGCTCCGCCTGCCAATTCCGCAGCTGGTATTACGGAACTGCCGGATGGTTGTATGGTGGTGATTCTGGATAATGGCAGCGGCAGAAGCATGATTAACGTCGGGCGCACACAACCGTCTTCCACTGCGCCAACCAGCCGTACTTATCGCATCGGGGATAGCTACAGCGTCGGGCAAATTGTCGATAACGAAGATGGTATCTGGTATGAACTGCTCCTGAACAACCGCACGCAGGGTTTCATCCCGTCAGAAATGGTTGGCCTGGGCGAAGGCTGTGAAGAAGTCAGCAGCGGGGAGTGACCTCCCCATACATCACACGTAGTAACCGCAGGGGCATCACTCATCGGGGGTGTCCCTGCACCACACCTCAACGCCTTAGGAAATCTTCTGCCAGGATACGGGCTTCTTCTAGCGAAATACGGAAATCAACCGGGCTGGCGTTGCGCTGCCGGGTGATCTCATAGAGGCACAGCGCCGAAGCAACCGACACATTGAAGCTCTGCGTGAAACCATGCATGGGGATATACACTGCACCGTCGGCATGTTCCAACGCTGCCGGGCTGAGGCCCGCATGCTCATTGCCGACCATCAGCACCAGCTTTTCGTATTGCGTGAAATCCATCGCATGAATTGATTTTGCACCGGGGCGCAGCGAAGTCGCCAGGATGTGCCACCCTTCGGATTTGAGCGTTTCCAGGGCGTTCGTGGTGCCGTCGGTGAAGATGCGGTAATCCAGCCATTTCGCTGCACCGCTTGCAGTCACTTTGGGGATTCGCGTAGAATCGAAGTTATCCGGGTTTTCGAGCGTGAAAGCCACATTTTGTACGGCGAATGCATCACAACTGCGGGAGATTGCCGCCAGATTATGCTCGTTGTGAACATCTTCCATCAACAGCATCAACCCACGCTGCCGTTTGCGTGCCGTCTTCACCAGCCGTTTTAAGCGCTTCTCCGTCATTTGCAGTTCTGGCAGGCGGGGCAAAAATTCTTCAAATAGTTCAGACATAGTCGTTTTTTTAGCGAGTAATCACAACAAACTGAATCACAAATGGAGAGGAACCAACTGCCACATCCCTGTGCGCTTCAGGCATCCCAGCGCAGCAGCATCCACCGATAGTGTAAGAGGGTCAATCGCCAGCAGTACATCGTCAAATGGCAGTTGATAGCCGGATTCTTCTTCGGTGATTTCCGGCGCACGCAGTTCAATTGGCTGACGGATGAACAACACAGCCAGTAAAACAAGCACCGCAATCACAAGGATGAGCAATCGGCGCATGGTGTTTTTTCCTCTCAGCACCCTGGCAGAAGGTTACAGCAATGAGTATACCAAATTCGCACCACTTCAGCTTCTGCAAAAAACCTGCAAAGAGGGGAACGCCGCGTGATCGTGCCGTGTCTGGAATAATGAGGCCATTCGAGGTTATGACCCATAAAACCTGAAACGCGCATTACTGACTGAAAACACCGTATCCATGATCTGTAAAAACACTGGTTCTACCGGAATTGGTGGAAATTTTCTGAGTTGTCTTTTATGACTCTACCTCACCCCTTCCAGACCTCCGGTCTTCCCTCCCTTCTCCAATTTGGAGAGGGGAAAACGAGCAAAGCGAGTAGGGTGAGGTGAATTCCACCAAAAACGTTAGAACGAGTAAAAACACAAAACAGGGAGAGAGTATCATGCAGAAAATGTTGTGGTTGTGGATTAGCTTGCTGCTGATCTGGGGAATAGGCGTACAGGCGCAGGATGCTTCATGGAGTGCAGATTACATTGTGAGCGATGGGATGACGGTGGAGCGGCTGCACGTCACACCCACAGGAGCCGAGCGCCTGACCTTGTTCACAGAGCAGGAATCCGGCATCGAAGTGGTGGACGCAGCAGCTTCTGACGATGGGCGCTATCTGGCAGTGGTGCGCCGCATCCAGGAACCCTATGTTCTGATGCCGCTGCGCATTGTGGATACCGAGACAGGGAGCATCACAGAGATTGATCCGCTTGAAAATACGGAAGCAATCGACTTCGCAGGCTTTGAACCCGGTGGCTCGCGGGTCGCTTTCTCGTATGTGGGGGCGGCACCACGAGATGCAGCAATCCCTATGGATGGTGGGATGATGGTGGTGGATGCTGCCAGCGGTGCGATTACGCACAATTTGCCCATGTCGCAGGTAAACGCGGCAATCAGCCCATCCTTTGGCGGTATCTGGGCTTACATGGAGGATTGGACAGACGAGGGCATCCTCTTCACGCCGAATTGCTATGGCTGCGAAGGGGTCTTCGAGGGAGAACTTTCCGCCTGGAATCCAGATACGGATTCGTTCATTGCGCAGTCGGGCGTTTCCTTCAGCATCTTTGGGGCGCGGCTGCCTGCAACCAATGAAATGCTCTACTGGACGCGCAACACGACCTTCCCCTATGAGACAGAAGTGGCATTCTTCCCGATACCGAATGTGGTGCAGTATCACCCACAGGGAAATATCCAAAGTGATGGCACGGTAATCTACTTTGAATCAACCAGTGCCAGAGTCCGACGTGCTGCCTGGGTGCTGGATGGTGTGGCGATGCTGGCGGAATACAGCAATGGACAGAACGTCGGCTGGGATGTCGTGTACCGCGATGGTCAGCGACAGGGTTTTCTGGGTAGTTCAGCCAGTATGGTGCAGTTCGGCACGCCGGATGGTTTCGTCGTGTTGGATACGCAGGCGGACGGCATCACCAATATCCTGCATTACAACCTGCTGGCAGGAAATGCCAATATCCTCGCACAGATTCGCCCTGGTTTTGATTATGTGCTGGCGCGTTCGCCGGAATTATGGGGTGATGTCCCCGGTATGCCGCAGCCATTCCAGGCAATTCCTGCTCTCAGCACCGACGAGTACGCCGCGATTGCCGCACAGCTTGGTTTGGGCTGTGATGGTTTCCTACCCTCTCGTTTGATCGTGGGGCAGCAAGGACGGGTAACACCGGGTGTCGCCAACCGTATGCGCGAGTATCCCGGCCTGGATGCGCCGCAGGTGGGTAGCATCCCCGGCGAAGGAGTCTTCCAGGTCATCGAAGGCCCCGCCTGTGATCCGGCAAACGGGATCGCCTGGTGGCTTGTGAATTATCAGGGGCTGGAAGGCTGGACAGCAGAAGGTCAGGGCAGCGAATACTGGACAGAACCACTGCCGTAAACGCTGATGCGCGAATTGGCCTGCCTCATAATCAATCGGGCATATTGTCGCGGGCTGAACAGGTTCAGCCCCTACAAAAACCAGGTTTCTGCCGTAGGGGCACGACATGTCGTGCCCGAAAATTCTTGGATAGAGGACTCACGCATACAATTCAGCTAATTTGCTAACTCCCATCCGCGATGATCTCATCTACGGCGTTGGCGAGGTCGCGCAGGGTGCGGATTAAGTACACGCCGTCTGCTTGGTTGGCGTATTCGTGCATATCGCTATCACCCGTTCCCCACTGGATCGGCGGTTCGGGGCAGAACCAGAACAAGCGCCGTGCTTTGCGCTGCATATCCCCGTGAATATCCAGGCGCGGATTGTTGTAATTGTTGCGCCCATCGCCCAGGATGATCACCGTCGTGCGGCTGTCGATGGCGCTGTAATGCTCTTGCTCGAAGGTCTTCAGGCTGTTGCCCAGGTCGGTGCTGTAATATCCCGGTGGATTTTCGCGCAGCACTTTTTCGACGGCATCCTGGCTGTCCATCTGCTCTAGCTCCATCGTCACATCCACCATATCGCTGATGAAGATGTAGCTGTTGGTTTTCTGCACATGATCTTGCATTTCGTAGACCAGCGTCATCAGGAATTCGACCATGTAACGCATGGAGGTACTCAGGTCGCAGATCAGGACGAGCTTGGGTTTTTTGTGCTTGTAGCGGAACTTCATCTCCATCGGCACGCCGCCATAGCGCATATTCTGGCGCAGCGTCTTGCGCGGATCAAACGTACCGGTACGGGCTTTCTTCTGGCGTAGGGCAGCACGGCTGCGCAGCTTGGCAGCCAGGCGGCGAATCTCGTCGCGGATCTGGTCGATGTCGTGCTGGTTCAGGCGCTGAATGGGCAAATCCAGCAAATCCGGCTTTTCATCCGGTTCGCGCTCTGCCATTTGTTCCGCGATGCTCTGCCCCACATACTGGCTGATTTGTTCAGAAAGTCCCTGCATATTTTCGCGCAGCATTTCGGCGAGTTCTTGCAGCGCTTCATCGCTCATGCCCATCTCGGAAAGCTCTTGCAGCAGTTCCGCCAGCATACGCTCTAGCTGATTCATCATGGATTGGCGCATCATGCGGCGCTCGAACCAGTTGCGCTGGTACATCTGATCCGCGCTTGGCAATCCAGCCTGCTGCCCCATCTGGCCCAGTTGTTCCTGGTCAAAGGGTTTGCCGTCCATCAACTGCTGCAACAAGTCTTTCAGCGCGTCCATATTGCCCATCAGCGATTGCAGCGCATCTTGCAGCATTTGCTGCTGCTCCGGCGTGAGCTGCTCGTTGATGTCTTGCAATGGCGGCTGGTTGTTGGAGAAAAACAGCGGAAAGAAATATTCAAAGGTCGATTGATCGCGGTGTTCTTTGACGAGCGTACTGCGCAGGGCATCGCGGAACTGCTGCATCTCGCGGATGCCAACTTCCTGCACGCCGTTCATCGCGTCCTGGCTTTCGGAAAGGGATACACGAACACCCGCCGCCCGCAGCGCCCGGATGAATTCCACCATGCGTTTATCCATATTTGATGCCTCGAACCTCTACCACCTACGGATTTGGGGCTGCAATCAGCCGAATGCTCACCGGGGAATTGTCTGTCTGGGTACGGTGCGCTGCTCATTGCGACTTGCCCCTAATGGTAAACAATTTCAGACAGGGTGACAAGCAATGCAGAGGGGCTTCTCATTCGCTACCCTATCACATAGATTGACCACCTCAAAAGATTTGAACCACGAAGCACACGAAGAAATGCGTCGGGGCGAACTGCTGGATGATACGCATCAGGTTTAGCCTTAATTCTCGCGGACGAGGTAGGCCTCTCGCCTTTTTCACCTCCCCTCTAAAGGCTTGTCCGGGAATATTATCAGGGTCATTGTAGTAGGGACGAGGCCTGCCTCGTCCGAAACAACCATAGGCGGGTAACACCTGTGTCATGCGACATAGGGTTAGGTTGCTGGAATGCGACACAGGGTTTT
>CAYVVZ010000106.1:0-6737 GCA_964455365.1 uncultured Anaerolineaceae bacterium
TTGCCTATGAACCCGATGTTTGCGTTGGTTTCAATACCGGACAACGCTATTTAGGCAGGTGATTTGCACCCTACATACCCTATCTTCTCTGCCGCCACTGTGCGGCTTTTTTGTTCTCTGCTCATGCTGCATTTATGGATTGGTGCCAATATCGTGTCGTATTCCTCACATGAAAGGAACGCTGCTATGCAGTTGGATGTAACCGGACAGGTGGCGCTGGTGACTGGCGCAGCACAGCGAGTAGGCAAAAAGATTGCGATTGCGCTGGCACAGCAAGGCGTGAATATCCTCGTCCACTACCACAGCACCGATGAAGACACCGTGCGCGAAACAATCCACGATTTGAAATCCTATGGTGTGGATGCCTTCCCGGTGCAGGCGGACATCAGCCAGCCCGAAGGCGTGAATACGGTCATGGAAACGCTCAAGGAAGAATTTGGGCGTGTGAATATCCTGGTCAACAGTGCGTCAGTCTTCCCCAGTGCGCACTTGTTGGATGTGACGCTGGAAAGCTGGGAACTGACGATGAATGTGAATCTGCGTGCGCCCTTCTTATTCACGCAGCGCACCGCACGCCTCATGAGCGAGAATGATCCTTCTGGCGGCGTGATTATCAACATCTGCGACCAGGGCGCGGATGCTCCCTGGCCTAAACGTCCGCATCATGGCATCAGTAAGGCGGGGCTGTGGATGCTGACCCAGGTCAGCGCCTTGTCGCTTGCGCCGGATATTCGCGTGAATGCGATTGTGCCGGGGCCTGTGATGAAGACCAACGATGGCATGAGCGATGAGCAGTGGGCGAAATTTGGCGAACGCCTGCCCTTGAAGACAACGGGTGAAGGGGAAGATGTGGCGCGGGCGGTGGTCTGGCTGGCGCAGCAGAGTTTCATCACCGGGGCGAAATTGCACGTCAGCGGTGGGGAGCATCTCACCTATCCCCATCAGCCAGGGAATTAATGCGCAACGCAGATAATCCGCCTTGCGTATAGCAGTACAGTGATGAAGACATCTGAGAGAGGGAGACTATTCCATGCGCAATTTCATCATTCGCATTTTAATCAATGCCATTGCCATCGTCGTCACGGCGCAACTGCTGCCGGGTATCCAGGTCACAAATGAATTTGTGCCGCTGCTGATCGTTGCCCTGGTGCTGACCATCGTCAATGCCCTGCTGAAGCCAATCTTGCTTTTGCTATCCTGCCCGCTGGTGCTGCTGACGTTGGGCTTATTCATCCTGGTAGTGAATGCTTTCGCGCTGCAAATTGCGGCCTACTTCTCCGGCGACAATTTCATCATTGATGGATTCTGGCCTGCTTTCTGGGGGGGCATCATCATGGCGATCATCAACATGGTGCTAGAAGGCATCATTGGCAAGGACGACGAGAAGCCGCAGCAACCTGCCAAACGCGGCTAAGTTCACACACAACCAACTTCGTAGGGCGATCCAGCATCGCCCTATTTTTTTGCCTACGCTTGCCCACCTTCCGGGAACGATTCTGGCGCAGCCAACGTTATTATGACTGTGTCGTTGTAGATGGAGCCTATTCTATGGAAGCCGAGAAAAAGAAGAAAAACGCACGTCCACGTATGGGAGCGCTGCCGTTCACCGGATTATGGGCAGGAGCCTATGCCCTGGGATGGGGATTACCCATCGCCGCTGTCTTTGCTATGGCAATTTTATTCCCGTCGTTTATTAACCTGTTCCCTGACCTGGTGGTGATGACTGGCTTCATTGCGATCCCTGGTTTCATCATCAGCGTGGCGCAGCATTTGCTGATTCGCAGGCGGCTGGGGCAAGTGATTCGGCACTGGTGGTTATGGAGCAGTCTGGGCTGGTTCCTGGGTGGATTGATCCTGAATTTGTTCTCTATCGATCCCTTCAGCCAATGGATTAATGCCATTCAGCCGCCTGTCCTGACGGCAACTGTCGGCTTCGGGCTGGTGTTTCTGCCACATATTTTGATCCAGGCGTATCTCTTGCGAGGGCGCGTAGGGCGTGCCTGGATGTGGCCTATGGCTGCCATCGCCAGCGCTGCGCTCTTCATCATGCCAATTTACGGCGAGACGAATCTCAGCAATGATTTCGCGCCTTTGCTCATCTTTGGTGCAGCCGGATTATTGCAGGGCTGGGTGATGGGCATGACGCTGCTGTGGTTACTGGGGATGGGTGGCGCACCCGCTGCCGAAGCAACCGAGAACCGCAGCATGAAGGATTCTGTTGGCGAATATGATCGTCTCATGCTGCCAACAGAAGACACTGAGGAAGCAATCTACCTCAGCGCACAACAACGTCAGCATAAGCGGGCATAAGCTTTCGCTGACCAAGTAACGACGGATCGCTTGCGGTCATCGAAGCAGAAACGGCGAACTGCCAGGGCGATTGGCTACCATCAACTTTCCTCTCATTTGGGTGCATTTCAATATTTTGGCAACTTCGGATTTGGCGTGCTACATCCAACCATCCAATCAAACTTGTAGGGGAGCGCCCGTGTGCGCTCCCAATTGCTTCAAAACGATTTGAACCACAAAGATACGGCAATCATGGTTCCCGAAAGCCCCTTGTTGATAACTTCTTTACAGCCTCCTGACCATTCGCGGGAACTTTTCGGGACTGGATAGCATTCCCATGTACAAGAGCATGGCCTGCTTCTCTTCCGAAAATTCAAGATCAGGAGACTATTATCATGAGCCAGCCCGATTTCAAAACCATTCTTCGACAAGTTCGTGAACGCCTCGCAGAAGGGGAACCCCTCGGTGCAATTCTGGCAGATTACCCGGATTATGCAGACGAACTGCGCGTGCTGCTGCGCGATGACCAATACCGCATCCGTGACTTATTGCAAGAAAAACCCGCGAAAGGAAAGATCAAACCCCGGACGACAGACCGTTCTACCAACCGAGCATTTGTATCCGGCGGAATGCTGTTTGCACTGTTCCTGGTGGTTGCGGCTGCCCTGGGCTACATCGCCTTCCAGGAAGCAACAATCGTTGAACCTCTCCCGCCCGACTATCCCGCCTTTGCGCAGACCTATGCCAATGATGCCTGCGCCAGCCTCGCCTACGAACCGCGTCCGATTGTGCAGCAGGAGCAGCAGCAGACCACAAGCCGCGATGGTGCTGTCGTAGATGAAGCCTATGGCGCTGATACAGTAGACGATGACTATGTTGGTGCAGCAGAAGTAGAAGAAGAACCCGTAGAAGTTGCTTCTTCACCGCTGCCCACATCCGAACCCACATCCGAAGCAGCACTTGGAAGTGAGGCCGCAGCTTCGAGCGTCACATCTAGTTCAGAAACATACGACGAAGCCGAGAGCGTTCGTGCAGAAGAAGCCGCCCCTATGGGGGGTGTTGCAGAAGACGGGGCATTGCCGGATACAGGCGGCGGCGGTGATGCAGCTTATGAGGGCGAGACTGCCATTGAATATGCAGAAGAAGATGCCATCGTCCCGACTTCGGTTGCCAGCTTTGACGAGCGCCCCGCCGACAGCAGCAGCGAAAGCCGCAGCGCAGCAGAACTCGCGCCACAAGAACCGCTGCAACCATTGCAAGCGGGCGAAATTGATGACAATGCCGATTGGGATACGTACCAGGAATATCGCCGGAATTACCTGAAACAGTACGACGAACACACCGTCACCGATATGGACACCACCGACCGTCAGGTAATCCGCGTGATGGATGATAACAACCTGCCTGTGTTGGGAGCATGTGTGCAGGTTTTTCATGGGGAGCGCCTGATTACGGAGAGCTTCACCTATGCCACCGGAATGACGATGTTCTTCCCGAACCTGCGTGAAGATACCCGCTATGTGGATGAATTCACCGTCCGCGCCACCTATGGACAGATGGTTGCAGAAGAACAACTGGATCGCACAGACATCGGCGGTGCAGTCACGGTTGAATTACCGATTGAGCAAGACACAGCGAATCCGAAATTAGATGTCATGTTCCTGATCGACTCGACGGGCAGCATGGCGGATGAAATCGCCCAGTTGCAAGAGAATATCCTGGCGATTTCTACACAGATTGATGCCCTCCCCGGCAATGTGGATGTGCGCTATGGCCTCGTCACCTACCGGGATCGCACCGACGAATATGTGACGCGGGTCTATGATTTCACAGATGATGTACGCCAATTCCAGGCGCACTTGAATACCGTTGAAGCGGGCGGTGGCGGGGACTATCCCGAATCGCTGAACCAGGGCTTGGAAGAATCGCTGAATGTCGTCTCCTGGCGCGGGTCGGATACGGTGAAATTGGTCTTCCTGGTGGCAGATGCGCCGCCGCAGTTGAATTACCGCGATGATGTGAATTACACCCTGTCCATGCAAGAAGCCCTCGGACGCGGAATCAAGATTCACCCGATTGCTTCCAGTGGCTTACAGCCGGAAGGCGAATACATCCTGCGCCAGATCGGGCAGTATACGATGGGACACTTCATCTTCCTGACCTATGAAGATGGCACACCGGGTACGCCGGGCGAAGAACGTCCTGACCTTGAAGTCGGTGATCCTGAAGATGAACAGGGCATTGGGGATTACAGCGTAGAAGAACTGGATGAACTGGTGCTGCGCCTGATTACGGATGAACTCGCGGCTCTGGGTGGTCAGTGACGCAGGTCGTCTCTTGCCGGAAATCAGCTTCTGTGTTTCTCTTGTAGATGACCAATGATATTCAAAACACCATGCGGGGAACCATGAGCGAAGAAACAAAATTCCCACCCAAGGGCTATGTGCCGACTGTATCCGCAATACAAGGGATCACGGTGTTCATGCCCGCGCCAGAAATCGAAACGCTGGACGAGACCGTCTCGTTTTCCTGCCCCAACTGCGGCGGCAAGACGGCCTTCAATGTACGTCAGGGCGGGCTATCCTGCACAACTTGCGGCTATTACGAGCAGCCAGAAGGCAAGCGCGTCGGACGGCAGGCCGAGGCAGAAGAGTTCCGCACGCAGCGCTCGATCCAGGAGCGAGAAGAACGCATCCAGCGCTCTCTGGGGCAGGTTCCAGCGGCGGCAGCAATGGCAGCCGGAGCCAGTACAAGCGGCGATTCCGCAGCGGATGCGGAAGAACCGTTCCCCTTTGAAGCACAGGGGATCGCACCGGAAGACCCCACCACAGGTGAGGAGTATGATTGGGGCGAAGATCGCCAACAGCTTGAATGTGGCAACTGCGGCGCGGAAATTCTTCTAGCGCCGCAGGCTCTCACGCATACTTGCCCCTTCTGCGGATCAAGCCAGGTGGTGCAGACGCAGTTCAAGCAAGATAAAATGCGCCCTCGCTACTTGATCCCTTTTAAGGTGGAATCCCAGAAAGCCAAAACCATCATCCTGGAATGGCTTGCCTCTAGCTGGATGACTCCGCGTGATCTGGAAAAACGCGCCGGATTAGATGAATTGACCGGGATTTACCTGCCCTACTGGACATTCAGCGCCACATGCAGCGCAGATTGGAAGGCGCAGGTGGGGCATACGACGTATTACACGGATAGTAAGGGCAATCGTCGCAGCCGCACCACATGGCGTTGGGAAGACGGCAGCGTGCGCGAACCGATTCGCAATTTGCTGGTACCCGGAACCAACAAGCTCAACGTCCGGCTGCTGGAAGAGATCAACCAGTTTCACATGGAAGACCTCGTAGAATACGATCCATCGTTTCTGGCGGGGTTCAACGCACAAACGTATGATGTAGAACTCGATGCCGCATGGAGCGAAGGTCGCCGCCGCATGGGGGAGATCACCAAACGCGCCTGTAAACAGCAAGCCAGCACCAACAAAATCCGCAACTTCAGCATGAATATGGATTTTGACGACGAGACCTGGCGCTACATTTTGCTGCCCGTGTATCTGACAACCTACCGCTATGAAGACGAAACCTTCCAGGTGAAGGTCAACGGACAAAATGGCGAGATCACGGGGCAGCGTCCGGTGGATTGGCGCAAGGTGCTGGCAGCCTGTGCCGCAACCATTGTCCCCAGTATCCTGATTGCGCTGGCAGCGTTGATCTTTGGCCCCCAGGTTGGCGGTGCAGATGGCTTGAATTTGCTGGCGGTGGCAGGAATCGCCTTTGTCATTGGCTTGCTTGCGACAGCCTTCCTGGTATACAGCGCCTTGCAAGTTCGCAAATCAGAAGGGTTTACCAATCTGGTTGGCGGGCAGTTGCCGGGGCAGCTATCGGATTTATCGGACATGGTGAACAGTAATATCACATTCCGTTGAGTAGCGATCACGCCCGGATGAAGACCACGCGGTATTTGTCCGGGTCTTCGATGGTGATGGCCTGATGATCTTCCCACCAGGGATTTTCGGCCTTCACCTGCGAATAGCCCATATTGATTAACTTCTGCGCACACTGCTCAACTTGTTCCTGTGTATCCAGGTAGAAGACCAGCAGATTCTCCGCATGGGTGGATTCGCCGGGGCTGCCATGTTCGTGCTGCACAAATTCCAGGTGATGTCGTGCATCCGGCAGGCCGACGATTAAACCATCATAGCCAGCATGTCCGCTGAACTCACTCAAGATGGGCAGCCCCAGACCCTCACAGTAGAAGCGCCGCAGCGCCGCAAGCTGGTTGGTCTGCCTTGCGATGCGAAATCGTTGTGCATTCAACAGTGGGTTATCACTCATGTTCAGCCTTCCTGTCAATTCCTGCACTGTTTCTGGGTGCATTTCAATATTTTGGCAACTGACCTTACGCACAGGCTCCTGCAAATGGGTAGGATATGCAGCGCTGTCGAT
>CAYVVZ010000107.1:0-6570 GCA_964455365.1 uncultured Anaerolineaceae bacterium
AAATGCCTGGCCTGCTGCCCTGCGCCTGACGTTCAAAACGTCAGGCTACACCAGGGTGAGCGTCCACTAAAGGGACGCTTGGTAACCACCCTGATTTATAGAGCGTCCTGATAACCCCTTTAGTGGGTTTGGGTTTTTTGTAGCCGGGGATTTTAATCTTCGGCGACCAGCTTATTTTGCTCCTACGGATGAAGATTGCAAGATAGCTACGAGGATTGGAAAAACACATTTCAACTCTGTTTTTCTCAATTACTCCTCTACCACAGGCAGCAGCAGGGCATCGCCTTCGCGCAGATGCAGATACTCCGCAAAGACCCAACCATCCGGGATGCGCAGCCAGCTTGCATCTTCGTTGCGTCCAATCGCTGGCACAATCTGCCCCTGTATCAACCCACCATGCGGGGCAAACTGCGTGCCGGGGCCACCTCGCACAATCAGTTGCGCTGTTGCGATCACTTCAATGGCGACCTGTGCGCGGTAGTAGACCCTATCTTCCCCGGTTGCGAAGGCATCCGGTGAATAGATCAGCGTCAGGTTCGAGTCTGCGGCCTGGATCAAGAAGGGCAGAACTCCCACGCGGCTCTGTCCGGCGGTCACGCGCATCTGCATCTCATCCCGCAGCACAATTCCAACATCTGGCTGATATTCGATTCCCAGGTCACCCACCAGACGGAAGTTCGTTTGATCCACCTCGCAGGAGTCGCGGCCTTCCCAGGCACAGAGAACTTCCACTGAGACTGTCATGTATTCCTGCCCCTCTGCTGGTGGGGCATAGCTTGCGTCAGCTTCTTCTTGCAGCCACTCATCGGCAGGACGGCGATTCTCGACCACGCGCAAATCCATAAATTCACGCGCTGGCGCAGCCTGGTCAAAGCCATGCGGATCATCGGGCGTGCCGCTGCCTAGATGCTGCACCGTCACCGGAAGTTCCGTATCCTGCACCACAATTCCGCTATCTTCGCAGGCTTCCAGCAGTTCACCCAATTTGTCGTACATCTCCTGCACCACGCGCAGGTTATTCTCCAGGTCAACTTCCGAGCGATTCATGAGGAATTGGTTGTACAGCGCATCCACTTCAAGCCCCATCGCATAAGCATCACTGCAATTCATCGCTGATTCTTCTGGCTCCTGTGCCTGATTCACCGCCGTGACCAGCAGCAAGAGAAACAATCCTGCAAAGATGATATTTTTCATTGAGGTATTGCCTCGCAACTCATACAAACTTAACGCTAATTCAATTTTACAACGTCAACACATTACGAAGCATAAAGAAGAAAGGGAGTCAAACGGCTATGAGTTTCCAATCTGCACTCGCCAACCTCGCCGCACTGAGCGTATCCGGGGTGGCACATAACTACGGCATCACGCAAGTACCGGACTCGCTGGGACGTGCGCAGCTTCCGGCGCTGCTGGTGCTGCCACTTGATGCGCAGGACACGAGTCTTTTCCAGGAACGAGGTGCAGGGTTTCAAGCGCTGGCCTTCGCCGAAGGAGATCGCACCGTGACCTACACCATGACGCATTTGCTGCTGGTGGCTCCTGCTGAAAATGGTGCTGGCGCACGTTCGCATTTGCCTGCGCTGGTTGCCCTGATGGATGCGTACTTCGCGGCATTGGCGGCGGATGTTCGCCTGGGGGATTCCCTGCTGGAACCTGCTCAGGTGCGCGTGGAGCCGGGGGTGTTCCCCTACGGTGGCATCCTCTACGCCGGATGCGCCTTCCGCCATACCTGGTTAATCGGGGTATCGTGATAAATCGCCTGTTTCGTCAGGGCAGGACAATGCCTTTTCAGGAGTGTAAGGGCGCAATGATGCTTTTTCACAATTACACACAGGGAATGTAGGGGCGACCTGCTGGGTCGCCCCCGCATACGTCAATGCTATGTGGCTACGATATTCCAGATGTAAGGGCACAATGCATTGCGCTCCTACGTGTCCCCTCCCTAAATAGGCTTGTCCGGTATTGAAACCAACGCAAACGCATGGTTTTTAGGTTAGGTTTCCACCAGTAGGGACAACGCCTGCGTTGTCCGCCTGCTTGTTTCGGACGAGGCAGGCCTCGTCCCTACAATGTGATCTGTTAAAAGCCGAGAAAAGCCTCAATGACCACGACAGTAATACCGGACAAGCCTTAAATCCCTCCCCACTGCGTAAGGCGGGACCTGGTTTCCCCTTGCGCAGCGGGGGGACGGAAGGGGGGATTATTCTCCGCGTTTCGTTATGAAGCAGCAGTAACATGCCCGCCACGTACAACACCATACAAATCGAAAGGAACAACAACCCTATGACTATTCTCTATATCATCGCCATCGATCAGGCAGATGATGGCAGCTTCAGTGAATTGGGGGATGCCATCAGCGCCGATGTGCTGGCAGCACGCTGGCGACTCGGCATGACGCAGCCCTATCAGGCGATGGCACAGCCAGCCAGGGCAGAGATCACCGTCCGTAACCGGGATGGCAGCTATTCACCGGAACGCAGCGGGGAACTCATCAGCAAAACGCTGCGGATCATGAGCGATGACGGCAGCACCGTCCGCACACACTTCACGGGTTTCATTGAATCAATCGAGCCAGAAGCCGGTACGCAGGGCAGCCAGCAGGCGCGGATCATCGCACGCGGCTACGGCGCACAACTGGAACACAATCCGGCGAAGCTGCCAGCCCAGGTGAACCGCCGCGCAGATCAAGCGATCAACGCCTTGCTTCAGCGTGGTATCTTCCGCTATCCGGTGCTGGATGGCTACTGCGTCCTGGATCGCGCAGGGCAGAATGTCATCAATGCCACGAAGATTTTTCCGGCGCAAGCCATTGACTCTACATTGGAGGCGGGGAAGTCTACTTTCACCTACCTGGGAGATGATTGGGACGATGCGCTTTCGCTGGCGCAAGCGGTGGAGATTCTGTCTCGCAGCGAAGGCGGGCGTTTCTTTTTCAACCGGGAAGGCTGCGCCGTTTTCCATAATCGGCATCACAGCCTGATTGATGCCAGCATCGGCGCGACTTTCAGCGATGATCTGGCAGATTTGCGCTACAGCTATGGTGAAGATCGGGTGACACAGGTGCAGGTACGCAGCCGCGCCCGCAGCATCGGTGCAGCCCATACCTTGCTCTGGTCACTGGAACAGCCCTTGCTGCTGGATCGAAATGCAACAGTGCAATTGACCATTCCTTATACGGTGGATGGGGAGCCAACTGCTGCCCTGGAGGTGGAAACAGAGTTGATATTTCAGGCGCAGATGCAAAGCGTCTTCGGCAATGTGGATGCATCACCCTATCTCGTCGTGCGCCTGATTGAAGTAGGGTTCCGCGAAGCCACGCTGGAAATCCGCAGCCGCATCAATCGCCCGGTTACCCTGCAAACGATGGAGCTTTACGGCACGCCGCTGCACATCGGTAATACTTTCACCGTCACAGAGTCCGATGCTATGAACTTTACTTTTTATGGGCTGCGTTCGCTGGCGCTGGATGTCCCGGCGGTGTCATCCGTAGAAGAAGCGTCAGCCGTCGCACGCTATGAAATGCTGCGTCGAGGAGCGCCACGCGGCACAATCCGCACCATGAGCATCAGCACACGGACGCATCCACAGGAAACCCTCAGCCTGACTCTCGCGGATAAGATCAGCATCAGCGAGAGCCAGACCGGACACAGCGGGAGCTACGTCATCATCGGGGAAGAACATACGGTGGACAGCGGCGGTTCCTGGCATCTCGTGACCTACGGATTAGAACCCGACGATGGCGAACGGTTCTTCGTAGTAGATCGCCACAACATCGACGGAAGCCGGGTGTTGATCCCGCGCTAGGCGCATATTTCGTAGGGGCGTGTCCATGATGCGCCCAGGGTTGTCAACGGGTTCGACATGATCGAACTCCTACGATGGGTTGGGTTATGCAAACGGATTTTCAAAGGTCAATGTTCAGCCCCTACAAAAACCAGCTTTCTACCGTCAAAGCCCCCTGCTGCTCAGGATTTGCCGAGGAACTGCGTAGAGGGCAGCAGGTTGCGTGAACGCTCTAGCAGGGTACTCTTCGGTTGGCGGATCATGTCGCGTTCCGCCTGTTGCATAACCTCGTCCACAATATCCCACACGGCTTCACGGCGCGAAATACTCCGAGCGCGATCCGCACGAGCGGCTAAAGATTCCGCCCCTTCACTCAGCCATTCGCGGATGATGGTCGCCACACGCTGCGGCTCCGGCGCATAAATCCCTGCATCATGCTCTACGACATAATCTACGTTGCCTTCTTCCTGCCCCGGAATCGCATCCATCAAGATCATGGGCAAGCCAGCAATCCCCGCTTCGGTGATGGTCGCAGGGCCTGCTTTGGTGACGATGATGTCGGCTGCATCCATCAACTGCGGCATATTGGTGACGAAGGGGTAAATGTGCGTCGGCTGATTCCAGTTGTCGGCCTCCAGTTTGGCCTTGAGTGCCTTGTTTCGTCCCGCAATGATGGCAAGCTGGCAATTCAGGTTTTGCGCATTGACCGCACGGGCTGTTTCATAAATGCGTCCCATGCCGTCCCCACCAGCGACCATCAGAATTGTAGGAACTTTCTGCTGCCATCCCAACACCTCGCGGGCTTTTTCCTGCCCCACCAGGCGGTTCATGAAACTGGGATGCACAGGCAGCCCGGTCACGCGCATCTTCTCAGCGGGAATCCCCCCCTTTACCCCGCGTTCGTGCGCCGCCTGGGTGGGAACCAGGATGCGGTCAGCCCGTTTGTCGTACCAGAACATGTGCGTGGAGACGAGATCCGTCACAACTGTGATGAAGGGCGGGCGCTCCGGCAGTGACAAAAATGCGCGGATCAACGGGCGATTGATGACTGAATGCACGCAGACCACAACATCCACCGGATGTTTCTGCACCAGTTGCTTGAAGCGTTTGGCATTCGCCATATACATCGTGCGCGACAGGACAGCAGCGCGGCGCTTGGTATTGGAGATTTTGTAGCCAATTCCCCAGGATCGCTTGCTGTGTTCGATCACCCAGGGATAAAACTCTGGCATGAAATTCATCGGGAAACGGCTGACACGCAGCACATCAACCAATTCCGCCTGCACTTCTTCTTCGCCGTAGCGTTCGTAGAGTGCATCCCGGATGGCTTCTGCGGCGGCACGATGCCCCCCGCCTGTATCTGACATCAAGAATAAAACCCGTTTCATCATCACTCCTCAGGCATCCGTCGATGCTGGTTATGGTCGTAACTGGTCATGTTTTGTGCGTCGTAGGGTTGCGATACTCACTTATGATAACACGCTTGAGGTTGCTTCCGTCACGGTTTCAACCAGGCAACCAGGGCAATCGCAGCAAATGTTTTTCACCACACAGCTACGAAAGCCATGAAAGAAACGAGGATGAGGTTGTTATCGAAGCCCCTGTCGCGGCTTTGCTTCGCTCGATTGCTGAGATGAGCAAGGTATCATTCAAGTCAACACAACCGGGTTGAAATGCTCCACCACCGGGAACGGCTCATAGAAATGATGCAGCAAGCGCTTCCATTCTTGATATTTCGCTGAACCTCGGAAGCCCTCTGTGTGATCTTCCAGTGTTTCCCACCAGACCAGCAGCAGATACTTGTCTTCAACTTCAATGCAGTTGTGCAATTCATGCCGGATGTATCCCCGCATGGAGGCAATGATGGGGGAAGCTTGCCGGAAGGCCGCTTCAAACTCGGCAGATTGTCCGGCGCGGATGTGCAGCATGGCAGATTCTAGAATCATAATGGGTTGTCCCTGCTTGGGTAGCGATCCAAAAATTCACATCGTGGCCTGTTCATGAGGCGCTCGATATAGGTTCGACATCGAAGCTCCTATTACAACACGGAACACACGAAAAGTTTACACTCTGAATGCAAGCGGGAAACACTTCTCACTATACTGACAGATAGTGGAGATTAGCTCATTCAAGGAGAAAGATCATGCTACAAAGATTGTTTCTGATTTTGCTGCTGCCGCTGACGCTTGTCGCATGCAATCAGGATAATGTGGATGTGCAGCGTAATGGGGATGGCACAGCAACCATTACCGTGACGGTGCAAGAAGCCGAAGTTAACACTATGATTGTTGCGGCGCTTTCGCAGATGGAAAATCCGCTGCTGCGAAATCCAAGTGTAGACCTGCAAAACGGTCAGATCGTCGTCAATGGGGAACGAGATCGCCAGGACGGCGGCGGACGTGTTTCTGGCACGGTTACGCTGAGTGTCAACGTCGTGAATGGCAGCCTGCAAATCCAGGCCACCAGCGCCAACTTCGAAGGATTTGAAATACCAGCCGATCAGATTGCGGAATTCAACCAGAATTTAGCCGATGCCATGGCAGGCCGCGCACGGCAGGATAACCCACGCGCCACCTTACAGGGTGTGACCATCACCAATGACACGCTCAGTATCTCGATTATGGTCACGACGCAGCGCTAGAATCCTTGCAATTTTTGTAGGGGCGTGCAACGGCGCGTCCCCTTACCACAACAGCGGAATATTCGCGGAAGCCACAAGGTAAATATAATACAGTCGCCGAGGATTAAAATCCACGGCTACAAAAGACCCAAACCCACTAAAGGGGT
>CAYVVZ010000108.1:0-6518 GCA_964455365.1 uncultured Anaerolineaceae bacterium
GTCCGAAACAAGCAGGCGGACAACACAGGTGTTGTCCCTACTGGTGGAAATCTAGACTACAAACAATGCGTTTGAGGTAGCTTCAATACCGGACAAGCCTTTTAGCCTGTGGCGAAAATGACATAAAAGCCACTGCTTCAACACCCCTAAGACTCGCCTGCCGCAAAACCGTAAACAAAACGCATGTTATTTTACGGCTATCCCAGGATAATCCCCAGGCGTTCCAGGAAGGGCGGAGCCATCAACAGCAACCCGATGATGACTGATGCAACCACCCCCAGCAGCACCGCCGCGCTGGCAACATCTTTGCCGACTTTGGCAATGGGGTGAATCTCTGGCGAAGCGAGATCAACAGCGGCTTCAATGCCTGCGTTCAAAAATTCCGCCAGCCAGACGATGGTGATCGTCAGCACCAGAATTGCCATTTCCACCGCTGGAAGCCGCAGCCAGATTGCCAATCCAAAAATAATGAGCGATGCAACGGACATGATGCGCGTATTCTTCTGGCGGCGCAGCATATACAGCCATCCTGCCAGCGCATAACTCAGGCTGGAAAGGCGGCTGCGGCTGATCTCTGCTGCGTAATCCGATGGATCAATTTTGGCGGTGCTGAAGACGGTTTCCCAGAATTTATTCGCCATGCTCGAACTCCTCCAGCGCTGGCACGACCCCCGTATCAATGCCCAACGCATTCAGCGCGGCGGCTTGCTGCTCCCACATCGCTGCGCGATTCTGCGCGGTATCATGGTCATAGCCGAGAAGATGCAGCGTTCCATGTACGACCAGCAAGACAAGGGTATCGTTGAAGGGTTGCCCCAGGCGCTCGGCCTGTTCGCGGGAATATGGCACAGCAATCACCAGATCACCGATGTAATCCGGCTCACCAAATTCCGGCGGCAGCGGATCAGCCGGGAAGGATAATACATCCGTCGGCGCATCAACCCCGCGATATTGCTGATTCAACTGCTGCACATGGGCATTATCTTGCAGCACAATCTGCAATTCGGCTTCGTCGCGCTGATGCTGCTGGAGTACCACCCTTGCCGCTGCAATCAACGATCCCGGCTCGATGTCGTATGCCTGCTCGTTTTGCACTTCGATTTGCTCTTCAATAGGAGGTTCGTGGTCGAGGTCGCTCATGTTTCTTCCGACTCTTCTGTTTCAATGGCGGCGACTTCTGCATCATCGCGCACAGTGCTGCGGCGTTCATCCAACCGGGGCAGGCGTGGCACTTCCGTCAGCGGATCATCGTCGTCTTCATCAACGGTGGGAACTGTGCGCGTTTTGTTGGCAGTGGGCGCTTCCCCTGTTGCGTTGGTCATCACAACACCCTGTTCATTGGTCGCAGCCGGAACTGCGGAAGCCGGAGCAGGTGCGGCGGGTGTGCTGGCTGGCGTAGCCGGGGCGGGTTCTGCTTTGTTCCCCACTGCGTCACGATAGTTGATTCGCGGATGGAACATGCCCTGCAAAAATTCTACGAAGCTCTCACGGATCACAGATAGGTCGCTCAAAGTCAGGCCGGAGTCATCAAGCTGACCGTTGTCGCGTTTGCCGTTGATGATGCGGTCTACTACCTCCGCAATTTCGCCCTTGTTCTGTGGCTCTGCCGAACGCACTGCCGCTTCGCAGCTATCCGCCAGCATCATAATGGCGGTCTCCTTGCTGCGCGGGCGCGGCCCCGGATAGGTAAAATCCGCAATATCAATCGAGTCGGTATCCCCGCTGGCCTGGTTCAGCGCACGCTGATAGAAGACGAAAACCTGGGTTGTGCCGTGATGTTCGCGGATGAAGTCCCGGATGCGGTGCGGCAGGCGATACTGCTTCGCCATCTCATCCCCTTCGGTCACATGGCTGATGATAATATCCGCGCTGCGATAGGGATCATTCAGGCTGTCATGGGGGTTCCCGGCGTACTGCTGGTTCTCCGTGAAATACAGCGGATTCAACATCTTGCCAATGTCATGATACAGCCCTGCGACGTGGGTTAATTGGGCATCGCCGCCAATGGCAGACGCAGCACGCTCCGCCAGATTCGCCACCTGCAAGGAATGCTGGTACGTCCCCGGGGCTTCTCGCTGGAGACGCTGCAACAGCGGCTTGTTCGACTGGCTTAAATCCAGCAATTTCAGCGCGGTTGGCAGATTAAAAATTGCCGTCACCAAATACATAATGGCGACAGCCGTTGCCGGAACCAGTACCGCACCGCTGATGAAGGTCATCAACAATGCCAGCGGCAATTCTGTGCCAGAAACCAGGGCGCTGACGGCAACCGTATTGAAGATCACCAGCACCGTCAAATTCGCCAGGCCGATGAACAGGCCGGAGACGAAGTACGAATTCAGGCGTTCGGCGCGGCGCAGCGTCAACGCACCGACGAGTCCCCCCGTGGCTACCAGCGTTGTCACCTGCAAATCATCCCCACTCATCAAGCCTGTGAGCAAGGCCAGCCCTAATGTGCCTATGATAGCGGGGTGCATCCCGGCTATGGAAACATATAACAGGGACAGCGCCGCCGCCGGGAACAGAATAATATTCTGGCTGTTTTCGCCGCTGCTTTCCAGGAAGCGTGCCAATGCGAGCATGGTCAGGAACAGGGAAGCCACCAGCACCAGCTTGCCCGTATCCCGGCGCAGCAGCATTTCGGAGAAGCGCAGCAAATATACGCCACTCAGTACAAGGATGAGGCTGCTTGCGACAAAGGCTCGCAGCAATTCTTGCGGACGATTCTCTACGGGGGTGAGCAAATTGAGGTTGACCAGCGCCTCATAAATAAATTCTGTGACAACCTGCCCTTCGCTGACGATCAATTCCCCGCTGGCATAACTGATCTCCGCCGATTCGACTTCTGCGACCCGTGCGGCTTGCGTCTCTGCGGTGAGTTCTTCGTTGGCGAAGGTGTTGGGGCGGATTAAATCTGCGACAATCGCCGCAATGAGGTCACGCTGGCGGCTGCTGAAATCCGTATTGACCTGTACCGCCAGCCGACGAAGCTGGTTATCTTCTTCCCCTTCGCGGATTTCTTCGCGCATCACCCTGGAAAGCACGTTGATAATTTCATTCTCCATCGTGTCCCAGGTTTCATCATCCAACTGCAAAATCAGCCCCAATAACTCTGGCGATAAGCTCAGGGCGCTGATTGCCGCAAGGTCTCCCACGCGCTGCTCGGATGTGCCATAGGTATCGGCGCGAACGTTACGAATATAATCCAGGATGGATTGTGCGAGGTCTACCTGGGTGCTGGCGATGTTCGGGTCGGGCGGGTCATAGACTGGCGCGACGCTCTCACGGGCATTTTCGCGCAGTTCTGCGGTGCGAATCTCGCTGATGTAGGGGCGTGTATTGGCAGGGGCAGAAACCGAATACGGCGCGACTTCCCCTACTTTGAAGGGTTCCCCGCTAATTTCAACGAATACGCTGTCGAAGGCGAGAATCACCGTACTCAACAGCAAAAAGCCAACAATTGCCAGTGCAGCGAGTACACGGCGGGCAAACCGCAGCGCCTGCTCGGATGGAGAGGCTTGCAGGCGCTCGGTCAGGCGTTGGCGAAAGTCTTCCACCATCTGGAAAATTCGGTACGCTTACTGGTTCAGCAGTTCACGGACGACAGCGCTCACGTCGGAGCCATCTGCACGGCCTTCAGACTTGGACATGACCAGCCCAATGACTTTGCCCATGTCCTTCTGGCTGCTGGCTCCTGTTTCCGCGATGGCTTCTTTTGCCAGGACTTCGATCTGTTCGCGGCTCATCATCTCCGGCATGAAACTTTCGATAACTTCCAATTCAAATTGTTCGTCATCGGTTTCGCGGCCTGCACCTTCCAGTTCTTCGATGGTCTCGCGGCGCTTCTTGGCTTCTTTCTTCAGGATATTGAGTTCATCATCGGTGGTCAGTTCGCGCTGTTCATCAACCTGCACCTGCTTGAAGGCGCTCTGGATCAGGCGAATTGTATTACGGCGCTCGGTATCCTTGGCCTTCATTGCTTCCTTCAGCGCCACCATGATCTTATCTGCGTATTCTGCCATGCTTGCGGTTCCTTTTTCCCTTATTCACTGAAACCTGAAAACAAGAACGTCCCAGGCAATCAATCATGCGCTCATTCTATCACAGGTAGCGCCTGAGCCACACCGTTCACAACCGCCTGAATCTGCGCCTGTGTGATGTGATTCGTCAGCACGCGGGGATGCACGCCCTCCACGCGGATATAGTTATGCGTATAGCCCACATTGAGGAAGCCTTCTTCCGAAGAAGCCGTCACCTGCTCCCACAGAACAGGCACATGCTGCCCGATGTACTGCTCTGCAAAGCGCTGTTCTTGCTGCTGATCGTGTTCAAGCAGGATGCGGCTGCGTTCTTTCTTCACATTCTTTCGCACCTTGCCCTTCATTTTCGCGGCGGGGGTTCCGGGGCGTGTGCTGTAGCGGAAGACATGCAGCCCACCGAAGTTCATCTCCTGGATGAATGCCAGACTTTCGGCAAATTCTGCTTCGGTTTCGCCGGGAAAGCCGACAATCACATCTGACGTAATTTTCACATCGGGAATAACTGCGCGTGCAGCCTGCATCAAGTCACGGAAGGCGGCCTGATTGGTGTTGCGGCGCATCCGTTTCAGCGTCGCATCACAGCCAGATTGCAGCGGCAGATGCAGATGGGGCTGCAAGCGTTCGTCGCGCCACAGATCAAAGAAGCCAGGGGATAAATCCCAGGGTTCCAGCGACGAAAGGCGTAAACGCGGCATGTCTGTCTCTGCGAGGATGCCCTGCGTGAGATGCAGCAGACCATCCGAATCGCCCAGGTCATGCCCATAGCTGCCAAGATGCACGCCTGTCAGCACAGCCTCTTGATAGCCCATCTCATGCAGCAGGTTGATCTCCTGGATGATTTCGCCAGCAGCGCGGCTGCGGCCTTCTCCGCGTGCGACTGTTGTCACGCAGAACGTACAGGAATTATCGCAGCCATCCTGCACTTTGATGAAGGCGCGGGTGCGTGCGCCTTCGCCGGGGCGCAAGGTACGTTGATGCGGTTCCAGATCAAATTCTGCTACATCCTGCCCCGTGATCTGCGAAACCAGTTGTTCTTTCTGGAGGTTATCCACCACGCGCCCCACACCCGGCAGCACCGCGATGTCATCCGGGCTAATCTGCGCATAACACCCGGTCACATTGATCGTGGCCTGTTGGCTGCTGCGGTGCAGTTCGCGGATCATTTTGCGGCTGCTGCGCGTGGCTTCATTGGTCACGGCACAGGTATTGACCACAATCTGGTCAGCCTCTGCCGGATCGTTCACAATGAGGTGTCCTTGCTGCTCGAACTGCCGCGCCATGCGATCAATCTCGCTCTGGTTCAGGCGGCAGCCCAGCATCCGCAAATGGACTTTTAGGGGTGTGCTGCTCATAACTGGTCGGCTTCCTCAAGGCTTTCCTGCGGGGATGTGATAATCAAATCGTCGAATTCGATAGTGAAACCGGGCTGGCTGCTGACTGAATCCACCACCAGAGCAACCCGCCCGATGGGGAAGGTATCATCTTCCAGCACAGGTAACATCTGCCCCTGAATGCATTCTTCGGTCAGGCTGTAATAGGTACTCTGCCCGGTAGGATCATCCGGGATGCACAGCGGAACCTGCGTGCCGTTGATGAAGAAGCGATACGTATCGTCCGCGCCCACTACACGAATCCGATTTTCGGCATTCAACCCGGTGTTGATGAGGTCTTCGCGGGGAATCCAGGTGCTGATGGCGCGTCCGCCTTCATCTTCCTCAGAATTGCGCCAGACGGAATAATAGCCATCGCTGCTGATGAGGAACATGTAATAGCCCGTGCTTTCTTCCGGTTGGCGGAACAACAAATTCAGACCCGCGCCAAATAATCCGCTGGAATCCGCCACATCACACAGGATGCGCAGTGGCATCTGGCAGTCGTCGCTCGGTTCCAGCAAACGGAAGACTACGCCAAAAGCATTGTTCACATCGCCTTCCACAGCGCGTGTCGTCACGCTCAAATCTATATCTGCGAAGTAGGGATTCGCTGCTGAATAAATCACGTCGGAATCGTCAATGCTCAGGCGCAGCACGCCATCGGTAATCTGTGCGCTCTGGCGGCCTTCGTACTGCTGCCATTCATCGGTGAAGCCATCGAAGCCAGCCGCATAGAGTACGTCACCCGGTGCGCCGCTGACGACCCCGCGCCAGCTCACCGCCGGAACATAGAGCAAATTGATCGCCACCAGCAGCACGAGCAAGGCCAGCAGAATCAGCAAACGCCGTCCGCGTCGGGGTTGGGTGGGCTGTGAAGGTTGGGTCATGGTTGGGAAAAGCCTCATACAATTCTGGGCGCGTGGATTCTATCACAGCGTGCGAAGAACTGACAATGCAGGGTGATCGCACCAAAACGATTTGAACCACAAAGATACGAAGGACACGAAGAAAACCGTATCGCGCTGTTTTTCGTGCTGCTGGCGGCTGAAGGGTCGCCGAGGATTAAAATCCCCGGCTACAAAAGACCCAAACCCACTAAAGGGGT
>CAYVVZ010000109.1:0-6267 GCA_964455365.1 uncultured Anaerolineaceae bacterium
GCTGTTCACCACCCAGCAAACTCGATACGAACGGTCCTACTGATGGATTCAGAAGTGCTCGTTGACCAGCCGTCAATTGTGCCAATGGTAGATAGATATTACCATTCGTGATGACATGATGCTGAATGGTGTAGGGAGGTTCATCATAGTCTAGATAGATTTGTAACAGTGAAAGCCCTACACTATCGCCCTTATCATGCGTCAAGAGTATGAAATCATCAATCGCAATCACTTCACGAATGTAGTGATCGACCAATTGTGCATCATCGAGGATCGAGTAATCAAAGCCATCATATGGCTTATCCGAAAAACCGTATCCGGGCGTATCGAGCGCACAAACGTAATAGTCGGCGCTGAGAATTGTGAACAGGGGTGCATAGTCATAACTGCTGGTGGGATACCCGTGAATCAGCAGTATTGCCGGGTTTTCAGGATTGCCTTCGCAAACATGGAAGATGTTCAAGGCTTCAAAATCGGCGTTTTGTGGCAAGGTCGATTGCCACGAGAAATAGCTACCGCTATCGCACCATGCTTGCGCTGTCACAGGCGGATTCGTCATATTTGCATAGTAGTCATGGCACGATGTTGATTCATCCAGAGGGCGATTGGCACGCAAAACGAGACCCAGCACACCAATCAGCAGAACACCCACGATGCCCGCTATAATCCCCCTCGTCAGGCGATGCCTATCATTGCTGTTCGGTGTTTCCATTTTCTTCCTCTAGTACGTTCGACCATCCACGCGCCTTGAAGCCGAGAATGATCTGCACCGTACCCGCCATGAGCAGATAGAACGATGTTATCAACACCAGTACCTCAATACCTGTGATGGGGCGACGCAGCAGAATCAACCCGAACAGCACGGCGAATAAGCCGTTCAAGGCAAGTAACCACTCGTTGTCGATGTCTTGCCGAAGCCGCCATGCAGCGATCATTTCGACAGTCCCGCCAAAGATCGAACGGAATGCCACAATATAGATCATGATAATATAGGTCATTACACCAAACCATAGGGGATTGACAAGCGCAGCCAAACCAGCAATGACGCTAATAACGCCGAACAGCAGCAGCAGAAACCACTGGCCTTCGCGTGACATCAGCGAGCCAACGATGGTGGCGAGGCCTTCGATCAGCGCATATAGGCCAAATAGGATAACAAAACTGAATATGCCTGTTGCCAGCGTGAGTCCCGGCACAAACAGAAGCAATAATGCGAATAGGATTGCGGCGATACCCCGCAGGAGTAAGGTCCACCATGTTTGTTTCAGTGTATTTGCCATTTATAGTAAGCCTTTCATTTAATCGGAGTAGAATGCCACATATAGAAAGGCATCAGCACACGCTCGCCTAGCCAATGCCGAGAGATAGCGATCTAGCCACTGACAGAATCCACGCCGTCACTATCGAGAATGTGTTCAATCAGGGAACAGGTGCTTTCGGTTTGGACATGTGAATTCTTTTCCACTGTCTGTTTGTGGAACTGGCTATGCACTTAGAATCGCGCACAACTAGTTCTGCGGTAATCTGTGGTATTCCTTGCGCAGGAGCAAGATGCCCCAGATAAAGAAGCCCAGTTCCACAACGGTTGATACAACCGTGATAGCGTCCAGATTGCCCGTCATGAAAGCGGGAATGCGCGTCAGGATGAGCAGCCAGAAAACGACGAGTACAGCGCGGATGTAGTTGGTTTTGTTCATCATCATGCACCTACCCTAGCAGTTCGTGAATGGAGTAACCGTCGGAATTGACAGGCAGGCTGATCAGTGTGCCATCGTTCGCCATCCGCAGCTCGCCACTATAGACGGCACGCGCATCCCTCAGGAACGGATTGATCAACTGATCGGGTACTGGGGGAAGGACATGGGTGATAATCAGCACTGGAACCCCGGCTTCTTTTGCCACGAGCGCAGCTTCTTCAGGTCGGATGTGGGATTCCTGGATGTCCTCTGTAACGGCCGACAAGTTGGTATCCATATCTTTTCCGGCATCGGCTGTCCATTGTGACATCTTGTGATTCAAAGCATCACTGACCATCAAATCAGCACCCATCGCATGTTGAATGAGGCTGTCCGAGTAGATCGTATCACCGGTAATCATGACGCTGCGGTCTTTGTAGTTCACGCGGAAGCCAACCGCTGGCACCACAGGTGGATGATCGACATTGAATGCAATCACCTGCACGTCACCTGCTTCGTAGACCACCTCGCTGGACATGAGATCGGGGCCGAGGTCGAAGGTATGCGCCACAGCGCCAAAGCCGGACGGGGGCATCACTTCCTCACCATGATGGTCAATGCGATAAACACGATCAAGCTGATAAGCAGCCAAGAATCCGGCTACAACTTCTTCCACGCCCGTCGGTCCGTAGATATTCAGGGGTTCCGTTGCACCTGCTGCTGTCCAGTGCTGTAGCATAAACTCGCCCAGGTCGCTGATATGGTCTGAATGGTAATGCGTCAAAAACAGCGCATTGACTGACGTGACAATCACCCCGGTGAGTAAAAGCTTGCGCGTACTACCGGGGCCTGTATCAAAGACCAGCACCTGGTCGCCTGCGATCACAACGGCTTGAGGACCGACACGTTTGGGGTCTGGCAGTGGGGCACCTGTCCCAGTTGTAATGACGTGCAAGGCATCTTCTGTGAAATAGTTCGCAGTTCGGTCGATACCGACCCCTCGCTCAATAAGTCCCTGAATAGCAGAATCCGGCAAGTTGTTTGCGTACTGTGTGACACCGGCAACCAGCAGACCGCTAGCAGCAAGTCCGGTACCAATCAGGATATCCCTGCGAGAAATGCCCTTCGCGCGTGTTTCCTCATTGGGGTTCTCATTGGATTCTGGCGCTTCATCCTTGCGTTTTTCATCGGTCATGATGACCTCCCTGGAGTTATAGTCTCTGTGAAAACCATCGGGTTAGCTCTTTTCTGCCAGCATGGCGAGTAGAGTCTGGGCAGTGTCGCCCGAAGAGTTCTGGTTTTGCCCGGTAACGATGTTGTCATCAACGGCGACATAGGTGGCGAAGAAGTCGCGGAATGCGGTTTCGCTGACGAAGTTGGCACCCAGTCGGCGCAGTTCGGTTTCAGGGTGCTGCGGGGTGATGCCAATGCCAAGTTCATCGACTTGCTTATCAGTGACAGCCGTCATCGTGCGACCTTGCACAAGCGGGCTACCATCGACATCTTCTGCCATCAGGAAACCCAGAGCGCCGTGACAGACCGAACCCAGCAAGATGCCTTCGGCATGCGCTTCGCTGATCTTTTCGCCCAATTCGGGGCTGAAACCGAGGTCGTAAGCCGCGCCCCAACCACCTGCCAACCAGATGATGTCATAATCCGTGAAATCAATATCTTCGATTTTGAGCGAATTGGTGGTCTTGTTCTGCGCGTCTTCATCATCCAGATAGCGATAATCAGCAGGTGTGGCGAGGGGCCAGCGAAGGCTGACGGGTTCGAACGGGATGACACCACCTTCGATACTGGCAATATCAACGGTCATACCCGCATCCAGGAACTCATAGTACGCGATGGTCAATTCCGAACCATACACACCTGTTGCCACACCGTCTTCGGGGTCGCCCAGTGTATCGTGGTTGGTAGCGATGATGAGCGCTTTCTTCCCAGCAAGGTCGAATTCTTGGCGTTCATAGTGGGGATGAAACCCCATCAGCGACAAAATTTGTGGCAAGAACGCTGCGATAAGCGCGATAGCGCCTACCAGTACGCCTGCTGCAATGAGCAATTTCCTTATCATGACTCACCTTTCATTTGCCTCGTTGTCATAGCAAAAGTAGGGCAGGTAGTGCGACAACGGTTACAAAACACATGCCCCGTATTTACTTATTTGCGACCTTTTCGTTCCGCAAACTCGTTCCTTAAAACATTTTTAACGAAACACTTGTTTCTCATATGCTGATAGAGTATGCTGTGGGAAATGAGGTGTCAAGCAATTCTGAAGTAGCGGCACAAAGAGGTGTAAAATGTACCATATCAAAGCCGATCAGCGGTCGATCCGCTCCAGCAAGATGATCTATGAAGGACTGGTGAAGCTGATGCGAGAGATGGATTTTGCGGCCATCACCGTCACCGATCTAGTCGATGCCGCAGGGGTTGGACGCACTACGTTTTATCGCAACTTCGACGAAATTGACGATGTGTTGTGGATGCGCTGCGACCAGGTAATTGAGGGTCTACTCAGCTATCTTCGGACATATCGACAAGAGCACCCGGAGGAACCGCGCACGACGATACTCAAGCCTTTTCTGCGCTATTTCTACTTACATTCCGAATTTCTCGAACTGCTGATGAAGGCCAAGCGCATTTACATCTTTGAAGACGCACTACAAAACCGTTTTAAGTCATTCAAACCAATGTTCAGCGCATATTTTGGGATAAAGGAAGAATTTGTGGACTATGTGCTAGCAATGCGAATCGGTGGTGTAACGAACATCCTCACCCATTGGATCAAGACGGGGAAAAAACAAGCACCGGATGATTTAGCGGATCGACTTGGTGCGATCGCCAGCAATATTGTTGCGCTTGAACAATTGACGTAGCGGTCTTATTTGAGTATCCGCACACACCGCAGTCCCCAACCCCATTACCAGACGAGAACTGCGCTAACTGTGTTAGCGACACTTTCGGGTAGACAATAGATTTTTGCTGATCCCAGAAAAACGCCAACATGTTTTAAGGTCTACCGTTTACATGCTGCTTAAGCCGCGAGTTATCCACCAACTGAAAACACTTCCCATGTGCCTGGGTCACTCGGATTGACCGCTGGATCAGGTGGCTGTACCAAATTGCCACCATCCTCACGTTTGCGGAATCAAGACAAATTCCTGAAAACTCAGAGCCACGATTGAAATCCTGCATTCGAAAACCATAATTCCTCAGCTCTTCACCCTGTTTCTTTTCAAAATGTACAGGTCGCACTACCCGGTCATATGCACAGCCCTTAGTTATCTGACTTAGAAAATGATCCTGATGAATTTGATAATCTGTGGGATGACCCTGCATATCAGGATTTGAGATTTGAACTCTTACTCAAGAGCTACAACGCGCAGGCACATGCAGTTGATATTGTCTCTGAACAAATCATGTATTCATAGCATAGAGACTGCTTTAAGGACGCTATATGACAAAAAAGGTTCTCGTGACCGACGGAAGCGGATTATTGGGTCGCCACACAATCAAGGAATTACAACAAAACGGATATGATGTCCTCAATGCCGATCAAGATCGCGCAGACGGTGTGCAGAGCATCACCGTTGATATGCAAGATGCAGGACAAGTCTACAGTGTCGTTAGTCAAGCATCAGCAATTATTCATCTTGCTGCTATTCCAACAATCTACGGACATACACCTCATGTTGTATTCCGAAATAACGCACTGTCCACGTTCAATATATTGCAAGCCGCAAGCGATTCTGGCATCCAGAAAGTTGTCATTGCAGGGAGTCTATCCGCATTAGGTGTCGCGTATAAAACTCACCCGCTTAAACTGATACAGAGCTAACTCGACAACCTATTGTGCCGTTTGACTTGAGCGACGTAGCTCGCGCCTTTGAGGGCGGGCTGGCGTCGCGTCTCGTTTACCTGGAAGCAGCGTCATCCGATTGACGGATGATGGCTGCTTCCTTTTTGTTCTGGAGATCAGGAAGAACATGACGAACCGCAAAAAGAAAACGATCTATGTACTTATTCACCGCCCATCTGAGGGCAGTGATCCTCAAAAGGAATGGGAAGTCTTCCAATGGCGCGAACATCCTGCCCTTGCCCCACATTCAGGTGGTAAACAGAAAGTGAGTACGGCATCAGGCGATGTTGAACTGCGTGTGCCACCCTTCGCTGAACGCAATTACAAGGTTCTGGGATGGGCATCGCAACGCATCGAGCAACTTCACCCGCGTCCTGCAATGCTGGAACTGGAGCATATGTCCGATGAGGCACTGCTCAGAGAAGTTCTGCAACTGTCACTGGAATACATCGCACTGGCAGAAGATGGACGGGGACACATCCCCCGCTCACGCTTTATCGCCCGACAACTTCGGGAAATTCAGCAACACAAAAACCAACAGCTATCAACCATTGTGAATTGAGAGGAAACAAAAAATGGCAAAGCGCAAAACAAGCAAGCAGCAGGACACATCGGCAGCCAGCGGTATCACCACCGTTGGACTGGACATCGGCTACGGCGTGGTGAAAGTCGCAACGGATGACACCGCCCTCGGCTTTCCATCGGTCATGGGTCATGCCCGTGAGATCAAGT
>CAYVVZ010000110.1:0-6021 GCA_964455365.1 uncultured Anaerolineaceae bacterium
CAATTATCTTTGGCGAAAATGGTGATGTCTATCTTGCCGCTAATGAACCCGGTCAGGCGACGGGCTTCCTTGTGCGCTTCTACATTCCATAAGGTTTCGCGGGTGAACTCTGGTCGAACACGGCAAGACGGATATGCAAAAACCTGAACAGGTTTATCCCGCTCAAGTGGGCTGATAAACCACATTGAAAATGTCGAAACGTTGCAGGGATAAAAAGATGTCAAAACAAACACGTAAATTACCAGTTGCAACGACCCTCATGTTAGGTCTTGTTGTGATGTTGCTGACTGGTGTGTTCGCTACAAGCAGTCTCCGCGCTCAGGAAGAGACCACGGGAGAAAATCA
Source organism: uncultured Anaerolineaceae bacterium (assembly GCA_964455365.1). Taxonomy (GTDB): domain Bacteria; phylum Chloroflexota; class Anaerolineae; order Aggregatilineales; family Phototrophicaceae; genus JAUZRW01. Next base: position 346 of record CAYVVZ010000110.1, read on the forward strand.
AATCGAGCAACCCGGCTATAGGGCATCGCTCTACGATACAGCTTTCCCAATTGACAATGCTGACCTCAATCGGTCTGCAACGGTTGTCAATGCTGGCTTGCCCCGCGATGTCAGTGCCGAAATGGTAGCGATTGAATCCGTCGAAATGCCCTATCCTGTGTTTGCGTATACCCGTGATGAAGATGAAGTCTTCGTCATTGGCGGCACCTCATTTCTCCTTGACCAGTATGTCAGCCGGATAGATGGTTTGGACAGTCTGGGATTGATCGGGGGCCAATCAGCACCACATATTACCAGGTACAATCCCTTCACGGGTGAGCAAATACGACTTGAACTGGATCGGGGCACGGGTTCTGATTATGTTGGTGGTGCGCTCATACATGCGAATGGCTATGTCTATGCAGTCTTCCAATCTCATCTATACAAGATTGAACCAGAGACTATGACCATTGAGGCTTCGATAGACTTGCCACACGCACCCGGTTTGCAGAGCATGACCACCATCTACAATGGCTTGACGACCAGTAGCTCAGGCGAACTGATTACCAAGTTTTTCTCGCTGACGGGTGATGCATCCACTTTCTTCTTGATTGACCCCGATACGCTGGAAATCCTGGCACAATTGGAATACCCTAGCGCCTCCCCTCGTCTGACGGTCGCGCCTGCTGAAGATGGTACGGAATACCTTTACCATCTCAACCAACAAGAGACGTACCGTATGGCAATCGCACCTGGTTCGCTAACGCTTGACCCCAATTGGATGGTTGGATTCGATCCTTACAATACCGGACGCACCGATAATGATGAACCTACTTCTCCGGTCATTGTGAATGGTCGCGTCTTTTATACGACGAACACGCTCTTCACTGCCCCCAACCCCATGCGGATCTTCTGGCAAGATGTAGAAGCCATCTACACAGAAGATTCACCCCCCTTGCAGGGTCCCGAGCTATTTGCAGATGCTAGTAACAGCGGTTGGAGCTTCTTCCACCCCGCCATTGATGCTAAGACGGGTATCATCATTGCGGCTGACCAGGGCAATGGTTTGCTGACTGCGGTGCGTGCAATTGGCGAAGACCAAATTGAACGACTCTGGCAGCTTGATATCAACACCAGCCCACGTCCGGTGATTGTTTCTGATCGGGAGATGGTCTACGCTACGGATTTTGTTGATGGACGTGATCACCTCGTTGTGCTTGATCTGACCACAGGGGAAGAATTGCTTCGCATACCGACTCCAGCGACTCGTGCGACCATTTCAACAATCATCGTAAGCACAGCGAATGAAGTTTACTACGGGAGCAACGAACCCGGACAGGCAATCGGTTTATTCCATCGGATCTATGTTCCATAAACATTGTCAATGCCCTCATTGAGGGCATTTTTATTAGCTTACTTCATGTGTCATCCAAGTTGCATCGGTAGGCTGTCATATTTGCTTATGACATGGTCACACAACAACATGCACTTTGCATGTGTAGCCGTGACGCGCTGCACTATACCCGCCACCCATGCGCATGTTTTACTGAGCCTGTTGATGAATAAGTTCAAAAGGAGAATCAGCTGTGAGTAGAAAAATTTCGTTAATTGTCGTGTCACTACTGCTTGTACTAGGCGTTTCTAGCATCAGTGCACAAGAAGAAACCGCAAGCGATGACAATACCACCCCCACCGTTTATATATCAGAACAGTACGAGACACAGGTCACAACCCATGTCTACGCACAAGGCTTGACCCACGATGACTGGGGCAGCGAGTCGGCTGAACCGATGGATTTACTCCTGGATGTGTACGAACCGATTGGTGCGCCGGGTAATCGTCCTGCGATGATTATCATTCATGGTGGCGCATTTCGCTTAGGAAGCCGTGATGATGGACGCTTCGTCACAATGGCAGAATACTATGCCACACGCGGTTGGGTGACGATTTCGATTGATTACCGCCTATCGGGCGACCACGGTACTGCCCCGCAAGCCTGGCAAGATTGGGTTCAAGAAAATGCAGAGGATCAAGATGCTGCAATGGCAATTTATGCCGCAAGCCGTGATACCAAAGCGGCTGTGCGCTGGCTCTATGCCAATGCAGAAACCTACCAGATCAACACCGATTATATCTCGACACTCGGTATGTCGGCGGGTGCATCCTTGGCAATCATGCTAGGCACAACTGACGAACACCTCTACCGTGATGAATTGACCTTAGAAGACGACCCTACATTGGCAAGTACCAACCTCGATCAACCCACTGATGTTCACACCGTCATTGCCCTATCTATGACCCCCGCAGCAAACACCTTGCTGGAAAGTGTCTATGGTATCAACACATATGATGAAACCGATGCGCCACTCATGATTATGAATGGAACCAATGACCGCCTAGCACCGTTTACGGACGCGGAAATGTTGCGCGATCAATACGACGCAACAGGCGCACCCTATGCGTTTTATGCAATTGAGGGTGCAGGGCACACACTTGGGATGATGGGTGTAGAAGTGGATGGGCGAGGCATTTTTGACCTCGGGTTTGATTTCATTGTTGAGCAACAAATGTTGCAAACTGAAAATTAAGTAAGTGGTCGCAGTAGTCGTTGTTCGCAGCGACTACTCTGAATAACTCACCTTATACCCAATTGGAGTAAAAATGGAAACCAAGAACACCAGCCGCAATCTACCGTGGCTAGCAATACTCATTATTGTATGGAACACATTCGATATTGCTCTGCATGTTTATGTCGAATTGGTAGAACCTCTCCGTGTTGCTGGTAACGTCGCAGCAATCGCCGCCGCAGTCATCGTCCTACTAGGTTTTGCACGCACCTATGCGCCGCATGTGCTTGGGTTAGGGACGGTAATCGTCATTGGTTTAAATATCGCGCACGCAATAGCGAATGGTTTCTTCGTGCCTAGCCTTGTCTTTATCGGTGTGAGTGTCTTGTTGTTAACCTTGTGGACACAAGGTGAATGGCGCAAAGCCAATCTTGCCGCAAATACTGCCAATCCCATCTACCTTCGTTGGTGGGCGGCAATCCTCGTCACGCTGATAGCCGTTGCCATTATCCCCCTTGTCGGTGAAGCACGCGAGTTAGACCTCGATTCGCTCACCCAACGGCATGATGGTCAGTCAGTCGTGACTGACTACAGCAATACGGAAGTTATAGGCATCCAATGAGCGATAGACTGAGGACAATGATTCTGATGAGAAAAATGTTACCACTCTTACTACTCGTCGTTTTCATGAGCGTGACTACGCTCACTGTTGCACAGACACATGATGATGTCTATGAAACACGCAACGTTCAGTTTGATGGTCAAGATCGTCAATATCACCTATACATTCCTGAAGGTTACGATGATGAACGCATCGGGTCTCTCGTCTATGTGCTACATGGTGGAACTACCAATGCCCTCGAAATGGCAGCACTAACCAAAGAGGGCTTCAATCAGTTCGCAGACGATGCCAATGTGATTATTGTCTACCCTGATGCCGCAGGTACGCTGTGGAACAGTGGATCAGGAACACCGGGAAACAGTCGTGCAGATGATTTGGGTTTCTTGCTACAAATCGCAGATGACCTCGCACTCGAATACAACATTGATCCCAACGCACTTTTCTTCACTGGCATTTCCAGTGGTGGATATATGAGCAACCACGTTGCCTGTGCCGTGCCGGAGCGCGTCGTGGCAATTGCGCCGGTGAGCGCGTTGCCAACCGAGAGTGTCACACAGGTCTGTGCCGGAGCATCTATCCCGGTGATGATTTTCATTGGTACAGCAGACCGACTCATACCGTTTGAAGGTCGCAGAAACCGGATGAATCCTGATAATTCAGCGATGTCATTTGCCGCCACTGGAGAATTCTGGGCAAGCAACAACGATTGTACGGCTAACCCTGTGATTGAGTTGCTTCCAGATATCGCTGAGGATGGCACACAGGTCACACGGACAAGTTATATGGACTGCACTGCCGATGTCGAGATGGTTGCCATTGATGGTGGCGGACATACCTGGCCCGGTGGCGAACCCCGTGGCGGATTTTTGGGTGTTACAAGCGAGGACATCAACGCCAACGAGTTGATATGGACGTTTTTTATGGAGAATGGTCTTTGATGTCCTAGCAAGCACTCTTGTAGAAACTGATAGCACGGGCTATTCGGTGCTTCGTGTCGAATCGCGCAGCAAATGTTGAATACATTCACCCCTTCAAGCACGCCAAAAGTTCATAATTATCAGGAGTCGATAATGCCAGAACTAATCGAAATCACGCCGAACGTATATCAATTTACCCGGGGAGTAAACCAATTTCTGCTCAAAACGGGTCCAAATGAACTCACACTCATTGATACCGGTATGCCCGGAGCAACCAAGATAACCCTCGAAGCAGTGACGACTATGGGCTATGAACCCGCTGCCGTCAAGCATATCTTGGTTTCGCACTCGGATCTCGATCATATCGGTAGCCTAGCTGGAATCAAAACGGCGACGGGTGCGACAGTCTATGCTGGTGCGGAGACTAAAGCCTACATTGAAAACCGTACCCCCCCCCCGCATATCCCGCCGCCCCTTAGCTGGATGATGTGGCTGGCTACCAAGCTGACACTTAAATCGGCGACAGTCGATCATGTCTTTGCGGATGGGGATACCCTTCCGATAGGCGGTGGTATTCAGACCATACATGCACCCGGTCACACATCGGATAATTTCGCATTCTACTGGATAGCGGAAGGTGTTCTGTTGGCGCCAGACCTACTATTCCATAACGCACCGGATCTTACATTAACACCGTCAGCTATCAGTTGGCGCAAAGACATGGCTGTCGCCAGTGCAAAAAAGGTGCTTGCGTTGGATCCCGCTGTTATTTGTGTAGGGCATGGCGGTGCTGTGCGCACGCCTAGCCCGGATGTTGATGCATTGCGATAGGTTAGGGTTTCGCCTAATGCGTGGAGATTCGACATTCAAGTTTACAGATACGAGGGAGGAAACACCACTGAAAATAGCGGTTAGTCGTCACTTATTTTCATGCCTTTGTGGTGGCGGGCATACATGGCCCGGCGGCGAACCCCGTGGCGGATTTTTGGGTGCTACAAGCGAGGACATCAACGCCAACGAGTTGATATGGACGTTTTTTATGGAGAATGGTCTTTGATGTCCTAGCAAGCACTCTTGTAGAAACTGATAGCACGGGCTATTCGGTGCTTCGTGTCGAATAGTTCACACAAATATTGAAATCACTAAATAACGAAAAGGAACAAAAAATGTGGGAAAAAATCAATAACTTACCGCTAGCAACGACCCTGATGCTGGGTCTCCTTGCAGCTTTGCTCACTGGAGTAATCTCTACATCTAGTGTTAGTGTACAAGCACAAGAAGATCCAAGAGAAAGACCTCAAATTCCCGGTACAGATGGGGTTTTGATAGGTGCTGATTACTGGAGCGATGAGCCGATGATTCTATCGGCTGGTCTCGGCTTTGAAGGCATCATTGGTGTGGACGAACTGAGCGAAGAAGCGATGCGCGAAGCGGGGGCCAACTGGGATTCGTCAATGGTTTGTACCAATGGGACAGAACCAACAGATCAAGCTCGCACATCTGCGCCCGCCCAAAATGGTATGTCGGCAATTACCACCGGGCAACCAGAATTCGCTGATGCCTTGCCGATTGTGTTTAGCTGGCCCGTAGC
>CAYVVZ010000111.1:0-5604 GCA_964455365.1 uncultured Anaerolineaceae bacterium
AGCGCACAGCCAATAACCTGATAGGACAAGTCATCTACTCGTTGTTCTATCTTGTCCATGTTTTGACCTTTTCTTTGTGTCCTTTGTGCCTTTGTGGTTCATCTTTGTTACTCAACACCTAACGCACTCAGCATCGGCACAAACTTCAGCCCGGTTTCGTCCCATTCTTTGCGGGGATCGCTGTCTTTGACGATGCCAGCCCCCGCATAGAGCCAGACGCGCTTGCCCTGCGCCACCGCCGAGCGAATCGCCACGCCGAACTGCCCGTTCATATTGCGGTCAATCCAGCCAACGGGAGCCGCATACCAGCCACGCGGCACGGGTTCATATTCGCCAATCAAGCGCATGGCGATGTCTTTAGGCTGACCACCGAGCGCCGGGGTGGGATGCAGGGTTTCTGCGAGGGGAACCACGCCATCATTGGTATTCAGCGTGCCGGAAATAGGCGTATGAATGTGCTGAATATTGCTCAGGGTCATGATGCCGGTTTCGCCGATGTGTAAATCGCTGGTCATGGATTCCAGGCGAGAGCGAATCCCATCAATCACCAGTTGATGCTCATAACGATCTTTCGCGCTGTGGAGCAATTCCTGCCCCAGAGATGCGTCTTCTTCTGGCGATTTTCCGCGCCCGATGCTGCCCGCCAGCGCCATCGTTTTCACAGCACGTTCCTGCACTGTGACCAGCAGTTCCGGCGTAGCGCCATAAAAGGCATGATACGGGCGCGGCTCGAACAGGAAGCGGTAGGTTTCCGGGTAGCGTCCCGCCAGAAAATCCAGCGCATGATCCACCAGCACCTGTTCGCCGAAGCGCACTTCCGCCACGCGAGATAAGACCACCTTCTCTAATTCACCATCCTTCATGCGCCGGGTGGCATCCAGCAGAATATGCTCCCAATCTTCATAAGGCATAGGATAGCGCAGGTCGGTATGCGCCGGAAGCGCGGCTGACGCAGCATCCACTGCCTGCAATTGGGCGATTTTTTCATAGAGTGCTTCTTTGAGATCGGGCAGCAGCGCCAGCGGATTTTCGCCATAGGGTAAATGGGCATTGATGCTCAACCAGGTGGCATCCCCCACGCGCACAAGCTGGTAATGGGGCAGCACAAAGTGCGCCGGGGTGAAATCGCTCCAGGCCACATCCGGCACAAAATCATCACGGAAGGAGAATCCGCCGAACAAACGCGGAGCCGCCAGCGGTTCGGCTTCTTCCAGTACGAGGGCATCTGCGAACAATTCCAGGGCGTGCCGCTGAATCGTCTTAAAGCGATCTTCTCCCCAGGCGAACAATTCCAGCGCCGTTCCCATCCCGGCGAAGGCCACATCATCGCGGCTGCTCTCCCAATAGGTGCGCGGCTGTCCGCGTCCCGCCCGCAGAAATTGCGCCAGGGTCACATCCGGGCAGGGTAGATGCACGCTCAGTAAGCGTCCGTATTGCGCGGGTAGGCTGCGGTAGGTGGATTTTTCGGGCTGGGACATGGGTTTAGCCTTTCAGCAGTTCAGCGTGTCAGCAGTTCAGCTACTCAGCGAGTCAGCTTCTGCCGCGTAGTTTCTTGATAAATGGAGCCAGCATTCGCTTGACTTCAACAGTTCTGTTGTTAAGGTCGTTATAGGTCTGCTCATCCAGGTATTCCAGATGATGCGCTAGCAACAAGTGATATTCTAATTCGCTTGCAGATCCCATCGAAATCTGCATATAGCGTGCCAATTCCATATCGGTATTCATGCCGCAGCCTTCGGCAATATTCGCAGGGATGGATGAAGCGGCGCGGCGGATCTGAGACGTAAGCGCGTACAATTCTTCTTTTGGGAATGCCCTTGTTGCCTTGTAAACATCCAGCACCAACAAATGAGATTTTTCCCAAACAACCAACTTCCTAAAGTCACGCATCTGCGAATCTCCAAACGCTTTTCCTGAAATGCTGACACGCTGACTGGCTGACTAGCTCTCTTCATACCCCACGCTTTTCAGCAGCAGCGGCAGCAGCGAATTCAGAATGCGTTCCGGCTCTGGCTCTCCGGTATACACCCACTGAATGACCACGTTGTAAATCGCGCCCATCCAGGCATGTGCGGTTACTTCCGTGTCGGTGGGTTCGATGTCTCCGGCGGCGATGGCTTCTTCTAAATAGGTGCGGATCAACTCCGCGAAGCGATCTGTGACTTCCATGCGCTTCTTCTCGAAGACTGTTCCCAACCCGACCGCCTGCACCAGCAAAATCTTGGCAGGGCGGCGATACTTGCCGAAGGTATCCAGCACCGCTGCCAGCGCCACCCGTACCCGCGCCATCCCCTGCGGAACCTCTGCGATAGCTTCAGTCACATTGCGTTCCAGCACATCGGCAAATTGATCCACCAGCGCGATAAAGAGGCGTTCTTTGTTCGGGAAATGAAAATAGATCGAGCCTTTGGACGTATGCGACTCATCGACAATTTCATCCATGCGCGTATCGTAATAGCCTTTGCGGCTGAAAATATTCAGCGCTGCATCCAGGATGCGCTGGCGGGTATTGGTGCGTTCTTCCTGCTGTTCGGTGGGGTCTGCCATTGTGTTTCTCCGCGCTAGACTGACCAGTCAGTTTATATCCTAACACGGAAGGAAACGCTTGTGAAGAATTTCTCAGAGGACGTTCAGGAAATTTTGAACGATGTGAACAATGTGCCTGAGAGACTTTATCCTAAATGTAGCTTTTGATATTACAATTGAACTATAAGTCAGCCACAGGGAGAGATCATGAGCAAGAGAGTTCTGATTGTGTTTGAAGATACGAACCTACGGTTTACATATAGGGATGTCCTGGAACTGGAGGGGTACGAGACTATTTGCACAACTGATTTTAGCAGTGCTTTGGGAAAATTGCAGACAGAATCAATTGATTTAGTCGTTTCGAAGTTTCTGTCACTGGACTCTTCTCACAAAGAGATTATGACATATCTAGATTTTCAAAACGAAGCTCGCTCACAAACCGGAAATCCAGAACTCCCCTTTATCTTCATTGGTTTCAAACACAACCAACCAGAACCATCAGACCCATACACAAAAATGATCTACGCTCCAATGACCCAGAATCAAATTGTGGACGCAGTCTTATCGCTCATAGATGAGGCAGGACACATCACACCCTCACCCCATGACATTTAAGCGGTACGATGTTGGCACGCCCTGCGTAGTAACTGGTAACGTTTAAGAGCGTGTTTGTAAATAACTCATGTTACGCAGTTGTCAGTTAACGGTTCTCAGTTGTCAGTTTTAGGATTCTCTCGATGCAAAATCTGCGATAGGCACAGATTTTCACGGATAACTGACGACTGAAAACTGAAAACCGACGGTATTTGTACGCCAAATGTGGCTAGTTACAAGAAAAGCGCGTAAGGTCAGTAAATAAAAGTGTTGAAGGCTTTTTAGCCACTCCCCACCCCCAACCCCCTCCCCGATTCTCAAGGAGAGGGCTAAAAGGCTCCCCTCACACAGTGGGGGGAGATTTAGAGGGGGGACACAATGAGCAAACTGACAAACACGCTCTAACAGATCACGCCAAGTGCCGTTGGGGTGAAACCAATCGCAACCATTGCAATGCGGCGGCTTTCCTCGCAAAATGCCTGCGGTCAATCAACAGATGAGGGGCAGCAAACCATGCAATGGAAACGACTCCGCTGGCTTGTGGGTGTGCTGGTGATATTGGCAGCAGCAGCCTTTGTGCTGGTTCGCTGGTATCAGGGGAGCAGCGGCAGCGGAATCTTCATCCGGCGCTGGCTGACGAACCCTGCATCAGAGCCAGAATGGGAAACTCCTGCGCTGATGCAGTGTCCCGGCGCACCCTTCATTATGCCGTCCAGTGGGTTTATTGGTTTGCTCTATGCGGATGATGCTGGCCCCTATACCCCCATCCGCCGCCATACCGGAATTGACATTTTCGGGCAGGGCAACCCCGGAACCGTGCCGATTTACGCCGCCTATGATGGCTATCTGACGCGCCTGGATAGCTGGCGTTCAACGGTCATCGTCCGCCATGATGATCCTTTAGAACCGGGGCGCACCATCTGGACGTATTACACGCACATGGCAAACCGCAGCGGACAGGAGAGCTACATCGCGCCGGATTTCCCGCCGGGGACATTTGAAGTATATGTGGAGCAGGGGACGTTCCTGGGCTACCAGGGAGAATTTGCCGGGAATGCGCCACCTGTTGCGATGCACCTGCATTTCAGCATTGTCACCAGCGAGCCGGATGGCAGCTTCCGCAATGAGGCCGTGCTGGAAAACACGCTTGATCCCTCGCCCTACCTGGGAATGCCCGTCCGTGTGGATAATCTCATCGGCAGGCCGACAAGCTGTTATGAGTCTTGATATGTGTAAACACTGGAACAAATGTTTTGCGCGGATATAGATTTGTTGTATCATCAGAGCATCTGTTCGCATCATCACCAGGGGCAAAGGCCATGAGCAACGAACTTGAAGTGTGCTTGATTAAAATTCCGGTTTCCAGCATTGCGACGGCGCAGCCATTTTACCGCGATGTCCTCGGCCTGACGGAAGAATTCGCCGTCGCAGAATATGGTTGGGCGCAGTACAAAGCGGGAGAGATGTCGATTGCGCTCTACGTTCCGGGCATGGGGGGCGGCACGGCAGCGGCGGGATCATCGGATCATCTGCATTTTTCGGTATCCAGCTTTGATGCCATTGCGCAGCGTCTGGCAGATAGCGGCCTGGATGTGGAAGCAGCCTTGCATCACGGCAACGATGGCAGCCAATTCTACGAAATCACCGACCCGGACGGCAATCGCTTCAAGATCATGCTGGCGCAGGAATAGCGCGAAAAGATTTTGGGTGCAGGGCGTAAGTGCGAAGATTTGATACATCCTTTAACTATGGGGTTTTCCTGAATTTCTTTGTGTTCTCGGTGTCTTTGTGGTTCAAATCATTGTAACGCGATTGCCTTGCGATGACTTGCGGCATTCTGTCCTGGACTCTATACTGGGAACATCTGTTCTTTTGATGAGGAACCTGCCCCATGTCCGTGATATTCACCAAGATCATGCCTACCCTGGCTTCGCTGGATTATGACCGTACCGAAGCCTTCTACCGTGACAAGCTCGGCTTCAGCACCTTAACAAAAATGGACACTTTCCTGAGCATGGAACGCGGCAATTTCCGGCTGCATTTCTGGCGCTGCAACGATCCCAACATTCCCAAACAGACAAGCTGCTACGTCTATGTAGAAGGCGTGGATGCACTCTATGAGGAGTATCAGGCAGAGGGGGTGGTGCATCCGAACAGCCCAATTGGGGATCGGGACTATGGCGTGCGAGATTTTGCCATTCTGGATGTGGATGGGAATCTGATTACCTTTGGGGAATTGTTGTAGCCAGGTTTTGTACACCGTTTCTTATGCACACAAACAGGGCGATTTATGGTTTTCATTTCGGGTGTTTCGGGCATGACCTGCTGCACACAGTCCCCTTTGGTGGACTTGTCGGTTTCTAGCTGGCTGGCTTCAGCCGCCAGCAGCACGAAAAACAGCGCGATACGAATTTCTTTGTGTCCTTCGCGTCTTTGTGGTTCAAATCGTTTTGAGGGGATATGGATGGCTTGCTGCCCTGCGAC
>CAYVVZ010000112.1:0-5595 GCA_964455365.1 uncultured Anaerolineaceae bacterium
TGGGCGAGAAGCACAAGGCGCTGGACTTTTTCCAGCAGGCGCTGCCCCTGATGCGTGCGGTGGGGGATCGCTCCGGCGAAGCGGCAACGCTCAACAACATCGGCATGGTCTGGGATGCCCTGGGCGAGAAGCACAAGGCGCTGGACTTTTTCCAGCAGGCGCTGCCCCTGATGCGTGCGGTGGGGGATCGCTCCGGCGAAGCGACCACGCTCAACAACATCGGCGGGGTCTGGGATGACCTGGGCGAGAAGCACAAGGCGCTGGACTTCTACCAGCAGGCGCTGCCCCTTTCTCGTGCGGTGGGGGATCGCTCCGGCGAAGCGACCACGCTTACGAATATTGGCGCGGCGTGGTATGCATTAGGCGAAGGGCGCAAAGCGATTGAGTATTTCGAGCAGGCGCTGCCCCTTTCTCGTGCGGTGGGGGATCGCTCCGGCGAAGCGACCACGCTCAACAACATCGGCATGGTCTGGGATGCCCTGGGCGAGAAGCACAAGGCGCTGGACTTTTTCCAGCAGGCGCTGCCCCTGATGCGGGCGGTGGGGGATCGCTCCGGCGAAGCGACCACGCTCAACAACATCGGCATGGTCTGGTCTGCCCTGGGCGAGAAGCACAAGGCGCTGGACTTTTACCAGCAGGCGCTGTCCCTGTATGAGGCGGTGGGGGATCGCTCCGGCGAAGCGACCACGCTCAACAACATGGCAGCAATTTACTATCACGAGGGCAATCTGGAAGAAGCAGCAGAGACATTCGAGCAGATCATCGAAATTGTTCGGAAAATGGGGGCTGTTACAAGCGAAGCACTCTATCATTACAACATCGCCATCGTCTATCAGCGCATGGGGCGCATTGAAGAAGCCATCCAATCGGCTGAGGCGGGTCGGGCAATTCTGGTGAAATACAATCTTCCTCAGAGCGCCGGGGGTGGCACGCTGGCGCAGTATGATGCGCTGCTGGCAGAGTTGCGGGGGGAAGCGCCACCACAGCCGCAGCCCAATCCGAACATAGTGGCGATTCAGGCCTTCTTGCAAACGTCCAATTGGTCAGAGGCGCGGCAGGTCTACGAGGCCAATGAAGCGATTCTGTCATCGCCAGAGGTCGAGCGCATCTTTGAACAAGCGATTGCTCAGGAAGAGGACGAGCGTTTCAAGGCCAATCTGCAAGCCCACATGGATCGTATCCGGCGTGCCAAATCCGAGGGTGTAGAAGTCGCCTTCGCAGAGGAAGCGCCATCAGAAGAAGAGCAGATGGCAGCATTTATGCGGCAGTTGGCGCAGATTTATATGGAGGGTGGCGCGGAAGCGGTGCGTGAGGTTTTGTCCGGTCAGTTGCCGGATGAAGTGATTGAGCAGTTCATCGCGCAGTTGGAGCAGTTATCGGGCGGGGAGTAGTCCCCCACGCTCGATGTTCAAAACATCGAGCTACGGCAAGGCCAAAACCCATTGAAAGGGTTTCAATACAATAGTCCCTTCAGTGGACTTCGGTTTTGGGTAGCCTTCGGTTTTGAACCGTAGGCGGGTGGAAATTGCGGGGGAAATAAAAACTCCCCCCTTGCGTCCCCCCACGTTGTGAGGGGAAACGGTCCTCCCCTTGCGCAGCGGGGGGGGAATAGTCCCCCACGCTCGATGTTCAAAACATCGAGCTACGGCAAGGCCAAAACCCATTGAAAGGGTTTCAATACAATAGTCCCTTCAGTGGACTTCGGTTTTGGGTAGCCTTCGGTTTTGAACCGTAGGCGGGTGGAAATTGCGGGGGGAATAAAAACTCCCCCCTTGCGTCCCCCCACGTCGTGAGGGGAAACGGTCCTCCCCTTGCGCAGCGGGGGGTTGTGGGGATCAACCATCCAGCACGGCATCCCAATCCACGCCATCGGTGATGCCGGGAGAAAGTTGTTCCAAAAAAGCATAGGCTTTTTCAAATTCATCGAACATGGGATTGCGGTCTTTGTTCTCTAAGATCATCCCCTGGAAGATATTCACAAACGAACGCGAAACCGGGTCAGTGGTGAAGGCCACACTTCCGCCCCAATTATCATGTTGGGTCAGGCGGCTCAACATCTGGATTATGCGGATGTCGATGATGCGTCCCCGGCGCAAATCCGACATGAAGTACAATTCTTGTTCCGCCTTGCGCACTATGTCATCCAGTTCTGCGACGAAGCGCTGTGCCTCGGTGATGCCGGGAGTTCGCTGCCAGGTGATGTAAACAAAATTATCTTTGAGCCACTGAATTGTATAAGGCATAAGCTGTCGCAATCGGGTGTAAATATCTATTTATATGAGTAAGAGTACGAGTCTGGCAGAGCAAAACAAGTGAGGGATGAAAGGAAAAAAGGGTGGATACTGGCACGAATCCAGCACCCACCAGCAAAAATTACCCGCGTCGGCTGCGGTTGATGAACCAGAGGAAGGGGGTGAACACAATCACTGCACCGACCACAACCACAACCAGCAGCACCGCCACCAACAGCGCTGATGTATGGAACGTATTGGAAAGCAGCGTACTCAACGCCGCCGCAGCATCCAGCCGGACGATACCCCGGAAGGCGAAATCACCCAGGGAAATCGGGTAGCCCTGCAAGTTCAGCAGGATACGCATGCCGCTGAAATCCAGCACCAGCCAGCCAATCGTCACCACACCCACCAGCACACCCAGTAAGCTCCAGATGCTCACCTCTTCCGGCGGCGGATTCTTGATCTCGCGCAATTTGAATTGTGCCACCAGAATGAACGCCCACGCCAGCAAGATCACAATTCCCACCAGCGCCAGAATGAAAATACGCTGTGGAATATCCGGCAAGAAATTCATCGTCAGCGGAATAATGAGAATCCCCATCGTCAGGCCGTGAATGATCTGCGAAGTGCGCAGCGACCCCGCGTGCAGGTTAATCGGGCGGATGCTTTGCAGCCACAGAATCCCCAGGACCTGCATCAGCGGGATAACCCCCAGCGGCAGCAAGGTCGGCAAATTGAAGAAGTTGCCTACATTGAGGGCGATGTTGCGCTCTTCACCGAAACCCAGCACAGCCGCTTCCATCTGCCCATAAATATTGCTGTTGACCAGAAACAAGATGAAGAACAGCAGCGGCAGAATCGCCAGCGCGATAGATGCGAAGGCATCTTGTGTGGGTGGGCGCACAACGGCATCCTCTTGCGTATTCGGTTCCCGCACCTTCAGCAGCAGCCCGGTGAGAATACCGCCAGCGAAGGTTTGCAGGGCGATAGTCAGCACACCGACGACGGTTCCTTCGACAATGGTGCGGTACACACCATCCAGCAGGGTTTGTGCAAAACCAGCCTCATTGCCCGTGAAATCCTGGTAGAGGAAGATGAAGGTTTCACGGTTTGCCGTCGCACCACTGATCGCACCAACGAAGAGCGTATGTGCCAGCAATGCGTAGAAGAAGCCAATCACCAGCCCGGTTAACACACGGGTTTGTGCAGTAGGTGCTTGCCATCGGTTCGAGAGATAGCGAATAGTAATTGCCAACCCAATAATCAGCACGATTTGTTCCGCGCCAATCAAGGATAACGCGGCGACTTCATCCAGGGTTTGGGACGCAGTGAGGACTTGCTCTAGCGCAATGCGGAAAGCAAACTGCCCGATCAACCCGACGATTAAGCCACCCCAGAAACCATAAATCAGCATCAAACGAATCGAATCCGGCATAGCTGCGGGAGTTGGCGCTACGGGTTCGTCCCAACGTTCCAGGTAACTATCAGAGTATGTACTCATGGTAATTTCTTGTTTCGCCTTTTGTGGTGTGAATGGTCAATACGGATCGTTTCAGCGAAGCGTTCGCTAAGATTTTGTTGCGGCTTGCATCCCCGCCCGGTGGAAAATGCGCAGCAAGAACCATCCGGCGATCAGCAATGCGGCTGCCCCCGCTGTTGTGTACAGGGATGATGTTTCCATGGTGACGGGTAAGCAGTCGCTCTGCTTGGGATTCGCGGGATTGTACCAGATTGGGAAGGTTGCCCCTTCATCCCTGGGCAGGATGGTACGCACAGCAAGGCTGCACAGATCAACCGTGTAGCTGGCTGCGCCATCGAGTGTCACGCTGGCATCTTCTGCCCAATCCAGGAAGATGATGCTCTGCTGTTCTACGCCGTTGCCTTCCCAGGCGACCACCACGCGATCTTCCGTGGCATTCACGACCTGGGCTTCTGCCTGGATCCAATTCTCTTGCAATTGCTCTTCACGAACTTGCCCTGTCAACAGCAGCGCAGCCCCCAGCGGGATCAGCAACAGGGCAAGGATACCCGCCAGCCAGGAGCGCAAATAGGCAAAGGGTAGCCGACGAGACTCGACCTCAACAATCGTTTCAGAAGGGATGATTAACTCTCTGCTGCTGCGGTTTGGTTCCATCTGCGCGGTGTCCTCTCCTTACAAAACCTTCCCTGTATGATACCATCATGTGCGCGAATCAAGAGCAAAGAAGCGTCGGATTTCGGTAAGTGCTTCGCTGGTTTTGATGCCATCCCGCGCCCAATCCCACGCCGAATCCGCATAGGCCACACCACCAGCCTGCAAATCTTGTTCTTTCCAGAGGGCGATGCTGTTGGGTGTATAGGGTGCATAGCGTGCCGGGTCAGTCGGCCCCAGGATCATGACCGTCTTCGCGCCGGATGCTGCTGCGAGATGGGTCAAGCCTGTGTCATTGCCAATGTAGAGTAACGCATTTGCCGCTAACGCCCCAATCTGTGGGAAGGTCAATTCTCCCAGGAAAGCCGCCGCCGGGGTGGGTAAGGATTCCTGCGCCGCCTGCACGATGGGGGCATCCTCTGGCCCCGCGACCAGCACCAACTCCGCGCCATGATCCGCCGCCAATGCTGCCCCCAGCGCGGCGAAATTCGCCGGAGGCCAGCGCTTCTGGTCGAAGAGCATTCCCGGATTGCTACCACCTGCCGGATTGATGACGATATATGGTTGCTGGATTCCGCGTTCGTGCAATAGCTGCTGTACGGTTTCTTGCGCTTCTGCCAGGACAGGCAAATTCGCATAGACTCCGCTGGTATCTGCGCCCAGCGCCCGCACCGCATCCAGGTAAATTTCGGCTTCATGGCGGCTCTCTCGCGGGTCAAGTTTTGCCCGCATATTGTAGCCGAATCCTCGTCCGTTGCTATCCAACCCGGCGCGTATTGGCACACCGCTGAGATAGACTGCCGCGCTCATCAACGGAGAACGCACCAGCGAAACCACCAGATCAAATTTCCCGGCACGGATTTTGCGCACGAAATCCAGGAATCCGCGCACGGATTTTACAGGCAGCGCTGCTGAACCGGTATCCAGCACCGCATCCAGCGCCGGATGATATTCCACTGCACGCCGCGACCATCCCCCCACAGCCCAGGTGATATGGGCATCCGGGTAGGCATGGCGCAGCGCGGATAAAGCCGCCGTCGCCAGCACCGCATCACCAATGCAGCAGGGTCGGATTAAGAGAATGCGCATGAGAGCCTCGTCAGGTTGGGGATGGTTGTAGGGATGTCGTGAAATGTGGGGTCACGATGCATCGCGCCCCTACGGGTGATTGTTGTTTTCCCCTCCCTAAATAGCGTTGTCCGGTATTGAAACCAACGCAAACATCGGGTT
>CAYVVZ010000113.1:0-5286 GCA_964455365.1 uncultured Anaerolineaceae bacterium
ATAACCCCTTTAGTGGGTTTGGGTCTTTTGTAGCCGGGGATTTTAATCCTCGGCGCCCCCCCCCGCCTACAGTTGAATGTAGCACGCCAAATCCGAAGTTGCCAAAATATTGAAATGCACCCAGAGGCGCGATCATTAATGACGCAGAGACCCCATTTCGGGTATACTATGGGGAGAGTTGTTTACTGACCTTACGCACAGGCTCCTGAAAACGGGAAGGAACCGCAGCGCAGTCGATAAGCGTCTCAGCTTGTCAGCCTCAACGTGTGTTTTTTGAGGACATCACGACTGCAAAAACGTTTTTGCTGACCGCTTACGCTCGTCGAAGTGGAAAAGGCGGACAGCAAGAGCTACTGCGTAACATCAGTTATTTATTGGTTTGCCGAATCGAACTGCCTTAGAACCGCTATGAAGCAGGTATTCCTCAGCTACAGTCGGCATAATGAAGACCTGATGCGTCTTGTGTATGACGAGCTTAAGGCCGCCGGGTTACAGGTATGGATTGACCAGACGGGCATCCCGCCGGGAAGTCCATCCTGGCAAGATGCCATCCAGAAAGCCATCGAAGCCTCGTCTGCACTGGTTGTGTTACTCTCCCCACAAGCCAAAGACTCGCGTTGGGTGCTGGAAGAACTGCGCTATGCAGGACTTCAGAAGAAGCAAATCTTTCCAATTCTGGTGGATGGAGACGAAGGAACGTCGATCCCGTTTGGTTTCAGCACGGCACAATGGGTTGATATGCGTCAGATCAAACCAGAAAGCCCAGCCTTCAAGGAGAAGCTCGCCAGCCTCAACAAAGAAATCTGCCGTGTGTTGGGCGTTCCCTACCTTCCTGATTCGCCCTTACCACCGCTGCCCGCTTCGCTGCTCGATATGAGTACGCCTGAAGAGAAACCAGCGCCAGATAACCCCAGGCCGGATGCTTCGCCACTTTTTTCAGGTGATCCGACATTCAATTATCATGAGTGGCTCGCACGGCAGCGCCGCTCTGAAATCGGCGACGACGCGTACCCGCAGAGACCAACGAGCGAGCGACCCACAACACCCACAGACCCACCCAACACAGGCCGCGAACCTTCCAGTCGGCCTTATGGATCAGCAACCGATCCGGCAAGCAGTGCAAAATCCGGTGACAATGACACACCATCCAGCGCCAGCAGCCGTCCGGGTGCAATAAGCTCTTCAAATGCATCACGCTTGCCCGGGTCAAACCGCTTTGGGACTACGCCTTCTGGCTCGTCGTCTGCGTCGAATCCATCCAGCAGCACACCACCAACGTCCAACTCTAACCGCTTCGGCAGCACGGCATCCAGCAATGCATCGCGTTTGCCCGGGTCAAGCCGTTTTGGAAGTACACGATCCAGCAGTTCATCTTCGGGGAACGCTGGCGGTACATCGAACAGCCCTGACGGAGCGACACCGAGCAGTTCATCCCGCCTGCCAGGTAGCAGCCGCTTTGGGGGATCAACCTCTAGCAGCACAGATTCCAGCAATTCAGGTGCATCGAACCTCGGTGGTTTGCGTTCGCGCCTGGGAGGTACAGCCAGCACACCCTCATCAACATCGAGCAGAAGTCGTTTTGGTTTGCGTTCGCGCCTGGGAGGTACAGCCAGCACACCCTCATCAACATCGAGCAGAAGTCGTTTTGGTGGCGCAGCATCGAGCAGTTCAAGCAGCAGGTTGGGAGCCAGCAGATTTGGCAGCACAGGTGAAAAAGGCGCAAAAAGTGCTGCCCCTGCGCAGGTGAAGAAACCTGTCGCTGGCAGCGCGACCAACCTACCCATGAAGGGCTTCGTGATGATATTGCCCTTTGTGCTGCCACTGATTGCCCAGGTAGCGGGGATTTTTCCGCAGCAGGTGACGGCATTTGGCAACATGCTGACGCTGCTGCTGGCAATTGCCTTCGTAGTGCTGTGGGTTTTCTACTCGATGGCGGGCAATGAATATGTTGAGGAATGGGTTGGGTTTATTTCCTTTGGGCTGGGTGGGGTAGCGATTTTCATCATCGCTAACGCCCTGCACGCCAACAACGTGCCAGTCAATTCCTGGTCATACGTCATGCTGGGCGTGATTGCGCTGATCTCTGCTGGCCTTGCGATGCGGAATGCAATGGACGGGCTAGATGATAATACCCTGGCATTCTGGGTGGCTATGGGGTTAACAGCCGCAAGCAGCATTCTTTTGGGCTTCCTGGCAACCGCTTTCTGGCGTGACCTTTACCTCGACCCCATTTTGCCTGGTTGGGCGAACATCGCTGTCGGTATTGGTTCCGTCACAGCCGGGCCGATGATTATTGTCTTCGTGGCAGCATTCCTGGGCGGCGGCCTCGGTGCCATTGAAGATCGCCGTGCAGCCTACACAGCGACAGCACTCTGGGTATTGTTCCTGATCTGGTATTTCTTCGCCGGATGGGAAGTCTTACAGAGTGCCGCCTTCCGCTAATTTTACTCTGTTTCCGTAGGCTGGCGCAGCCACTGGTAGACAAATCCGCCGATGGCAGCACCAATGAAGGGAGCCGTCAGATAAATCCATTGCTGCTCGAAGATACCAGCGACCAGTGCGGGACCCAGCGAACGCGCTGGATTCATGGATGCACCGCTGATCTGACCTCCCCAGAGGGCATCCAGGGCAACAGTTGCGCCAATCGCCAGCGCAGCCGTTTCACCCACGGCGCGGGTATCGGTAGCTACGGCGATAATCACAAACATCAGGGCAGCCGTCAGCAGCACTTCCAGGCCGAAGGACTGCGCGGCACTGCCAGCCGGGAGCGTCGCACCCAGCCCAGCCACATCTCCAATCAGCAAGCGCAGCGTAATCGCGCCAAACAGCGCTCCTAAAAATTGCCCACCAATATAGAACGGCACTTCGCGCCAGGGAAAATGCCGCGTGAGGGCGAAGGCAACCGTCACCGCCGGATTGAAATGCGCCCCGGATAAATGCCCCACTGCGGCAATCATCACCATAATCACCAGCCCGAAGGTGAAGGCGACACCGATATGCCCTAATGCCCCCGTTTCTGCATTGACCATGATGGCTCCACAGCCAGCCGTCACCAGGGCATACGTCCCGACGAGTTCCGCACCTGCACGCCGTATAATCGTTGGTTTCATTGTTAGCCTCGCCCGTCACGCAGCATCTGGGCAAATTCATTGGGCAAGCCATCCGCCGCTTCGATGGCCTGCGCTGTGCGTTCTACATCATACGGCACGCGCACAAACTGCACATTGAGTTCGCCGTCATCTTCCGTCAGCACAATGTAGCAAGAATCTGGGTTGTTATCCTTGGGCTTGCCGACGCTGCCCGCATTGATGATGCGCCGACCACTGGGCAGCACGCGATCATAGGGCAGGTGGGTATGCCCGCAGATCATCACATCAGCTTCGATGTCGTCCATGATGCGTTCCAGGCTGGCATCAGTGCGATCTTCATAGAGATATTCGTTGATCTTGCGCGGGCTGCCATGCACCAGCAGGATTTTGATGCCGCCCAAAGTTACTGGAATGTGTTCCGGCAGGGAGCGCAAGAAGGCTTTGTTGTCGTCGCTGGTATGGGCATTCGTCCAGGCGATAGACTGCTCCCCGCGCTGCCGAGCTTCTTCGGTTTTGTACGCACAGCCGCAGTCATCGCTGCTGTTGCCCACGCCCTGGTCATAATTGCCCATCAGCGTAGGAATATTGCGCTCGCGGATCAGGTTTGTCACTTCATTGGGGAAGGTTCCGTACCCCACCAGATCGCCCAGGCAGTACAGATTGCTGAGGCCGCGTGCTTCCATATCGGCAAACACGGCTTCCAGCGCGGGCAGGTTGCCGTGAATGTCTCCAAAAATCGTGATGTGTTCGCTCATGTGGGTTGTCCTTCTTGTGCGATGGTTTGCAAAAAATATTCGATGCGAGATTGCAAGCGCCGTGCTGTATCCTCGAAGGCTGCGCGGCGTTGCGCTGGATCATCTACATTGCTTGGGTCAGGCAAGCCCCAGTGATACTGCTGCCCATCTCCGGGGAATGTCGGGCAGACTTCCCGCGCCCGATCACACACCGTAATCACATAATCAAAGCGTTGATTCTCAACTTCGCTGAGATGGGTTGACTGCTGGCTCTCGATCTCGATGCCCAGGCGCTGCATTGTGCGGATCGCTTCGGGGTGGACGCGGGTCGGGTGGCTTCCCGCGCTGAAGCTCTCGATGCGTCCAGCGCTGAGATGGCGCAATAACCCTTCCGCCATCTGGCTGCGTGCGCTGTTATGCGTGCAGACGAACAGAACCCGCAGCGCATCCGAAGCAGGCATGTCTTGCGATTTCGCTTCGACCAATGCCGGATGAATGAGCGTGCCAGCCGCCCGGTACTGCTCGCGCAATGTGGCAAGGTCAAGGCTGTAGTACATGTCGCGTCCATCGGCTTCGCTGCGATGGGTATAGACCAGCCCACCATCCCGCAGTTGCTTGAGGTGGTAACTCGTCAGGTTCGCTGGTTCGCCCAGGTGTTCCACCAATTCCGAAACGCGGTAATCGCTGTGACTCAGCAGTTGCACAAGCTGCCAACGCAGGTCATGTGCCAGCAATTTGATGACGGAGGGCAGCGGCTGCGACGCGATCATAGATTCTCCTGTTGAACTTATACGCTGAATTGCCGTTCCATTTCGGCTGTCTCTTCCAGCCAGATTTGCATACGCGCTTCAATCTTATCACGGGCTTCGCGGAATGCCGCCAATTTCGTTGCGTCATCCCCTTCAACGGCTGCCGGATCATCCACAATCCAACGATGAATATAACGGGCATCGGCGTTGAAGCTGGGGCAATCTTCTTCCATTGTGCGGCAGACGATGACCGCATGTTCAAAATCATGCCGCCCCATGAATTCGCGGATGCTCTTGGAGCGCAAATTGCTGGTATCCACGCCTTTTTCTTCCAGCACTTGCAAGGCCAGCGGATGCACTTCCGGCGCAGTTTTCATGCCTGCACTGTAGATTTCGTACCGATCTCCGGCGTGATGACGCAGCAGGGCTTCACCAATTTGTGAACGGGCAGAATTATGGACACACAGAAAGAGGACATTTTTCTTGGGCATGATGGTCACCTTATGCTCAATATACTTCAATCTCTATTGATTCAATTTCATTTGAAGTATATTTCAGCAGCGTGCCAGAGTCAAGTAGGGGCATGATCTATCATGCCCGGTTTTTCATTTCACCACACAGACACGGAGGACACAGAGAAATTCGTAGGGGCATGATCCATCATGCCCGGTTTTTCATTTCACCACACAGACACGGAGGACACAGAGAAATTCG
>CAYVVZ010000114.1:0-5129 GCA_964455365.1 uncultured Anaerolineaceae bacterium
TTGATTGGATGTAGCACGCCAAATCCGAAGTTGCCAAAATATTGAAATGCACCCCATTCAGACTTTAGCAACATCGACGGTGAAAAGTGTCGTAGACATCGTGCCGTTGAAATGTTGTTTCTCGGATAGGGCTTCCAGCAGGTGGAAGGTCAAGCACCAATTTTAGCGCCGTCGCCGGAAAAACTCGAAGCTGGCATATCCGAGTACGCCGAGTTGTATGGTAATTGCTGCGATCAACCACAGCGGCGGATTGTTCCCCGGTGGTTTTGTCGTTTCAGGGAGGGGCGCTGCCGTCTCCACCACCATTGCGACTTCGGTCATGGCTGGCACAGTAGCGATAACCTGCTGCTGCGTGGGGGTAGGTGTTGCGGTGAGGGTGGCTGTGGCGGAAGGTGTGACGGCTTCGAACACGGCTGGCGGCGGAAGAGTATCCGCAGGCGCAGCCGCTTGTGTTGTTTCGGGCGTGGGTAGAATCCCCGTATCCTCCCCTTCCGTATGGATTTCCTCAGTGGTCTCTGCGGCGGGTTCAGTTGCTTCTGACGTTGCTTCTGGATCAGCGGCAGTGGGGGTATAAGTGCCGGATTGCGGCGGAACCAATAGGACGCTGCCTACTTCCAACACGCGCATATCGGCTTCACTCATGCCGTTGAGTTCCAGCATCGTTGGGATGTCGTCCCAGGTGTAGCCATAGAGCAGGGCAATATCGCCCAGTGTATCCCCCGGTTGCACCTCATGCATGATATTCCCAAATGCATCCCACCCAACCACAAACGATGGAGCAGACGCTGCTGCCTGTTCACCACTGCTGCCGCTGCTGCTGCTGCTGCCACTGGATGCAGCGCTGGCGCTCTGCGAGGAAACCCCGCCCCAACTCGTTGTGCCGAATACCAACACGAAGGATTGCCCTCCTGCGCCTGTTGCAGTCGCAATGCCAATATCCTGATAATTCGGGCTGGTCAATCCGGCGTAGTGAATGGGCGAATTGACCCAGAAATTCCAGGCTGACGCGGCGGTGGCGTTTGTGCCAATGTAGACATTTTCACTAATCCAGTTGGATTGATACCCGGCGGCCTGCGCACGGTCACGCGGACGGCTGCCATTATCCTGCACATGGCTGGCGGACGAATTGGCAACCATCCAATTTGCGTGGTTTTGTGCGGCGGCAGATAACGCCGGATTTAGTGAATAAGGTGCGAGTCCCAATTGGGCGCGTAAGTTGTTGATGCGCCCCAATAAATCGCTGACAGCATCTTGCCCCTGGGTGGGAGCAGCCAGCAGCGTACAGAGCAGCACCAGAATGAGCGTAGGGAATAACCGTTTCATGCCGCGTATTGTAGCAAAAGTCCTTGCGCAGAACCTATACGGAACGCCTATGCTCCAGGGCTTTTGCAAAGGAGCAAAAGCAAATGTTGAAGCTACTGGCGTGGTTTGCCAGCAGTTCCAGGGCAAAACCCTCGCCTGTTTGTGTATCGGTACGCTTCGTATTGTGATCTCTACCGTTGCTCTAGTTTCGCGTCTCACGCTAAGATGCACCTGGTTTCCAGCAATGATCTACTTCTCAGGAGTATCATGGTTCAGATTTCGATCATCACATCACTCTACCGTACCGAAGCATTTTTGCCGAGCTACAGCAACCGAGCGCTTGATCTATTCAAAGCACTGGCTGCCGCCGGGATTGCTGCCGAGTTGGTGGTGGTTGCCAATGATGCCATGGAAACCGAGCGCGAATTACTGGAAACCCTCGCAAAAGAGATTCCTTGCCAGGTTTTATACGTCCCCCGCGAGACGATCTATGCATCCTGGAACCGGGGTGTGCGGGCTGCTCATGGCGAAGTCGTCAGCTTCTGGGGCGTGGATGATGAACGGTTCGCGGATGCCATCATCGCAGGGCTGCGCCGCATTAATGATGGGTGCGATCTTGTCTACTTCCCCTTCATCGAACGAGTCCGTGTCGAATGGTTCGGCATAGTCTCCCATGTGGTGGAATTTATCCGTCCGGCGCTGCCCTACAAACCAGCCCGTTTTCAAAGCGTGATGCGTGCAGGGCCTTTTTTCCTGGCACGCAGCCGCCTTTTCGAGACTGTCGGCTTCTTCGATGAGCAGATGCGGGTCAGCGGAGATTATGATTGGATTGCACGGGCGACACACCATACGACGATGTGTCCGTGTGATGTCATTGCTGGACGCTTTGACTCATCGCATGGCGGCAATCTCAGCCAGGGGGTGAACCCGCACCACCTGGTCGAAGACAATATCATTCGGCTGCGCCAACAGGTGCGCAATCCACTGCGACCTGCTGACCCGGAACGAATGCGCAAAGCCTGGGATGAATGGGGACATGAAGGGCTAGCGCTTACATCGGAACAGGAAGCCTACCTCTGGGGTGAAGGCGCTCAGGAACGGTATGAGCAGTTCCAGGCGAACTTCCTGCCGGAGCGGATGCGGAAACGTCGGCGCGAAGCTCTACGCCACTGGTTGCGATGGCTGCCTCTTTTGAAGCGCTAATCGTCCAGGTGTGGCGAAAGGCTTTCTGCCAGGGACAATCCATGCATGGATGAGCGCAGGATGTCTGCCATTTCTGCCTCAAAACGAATTTTCTCTTCGGCTTCTGCTGCGACGCTGAATTCGACGAGGACTTCAGCAACCGCTTCTTGCACGGTCTCACGGATCAGGCTTTGCAGTTCCAGCACGGAGAGATCGCTTATTTTCATGGTTGTTTTGTTCATGGGTTGTTTACTCCAGGTAGCACAAAGGTCAGTTGCTGCCTTCTTGCTAACTTTATGTTGTGTCCATTAAAATTGTACCGCTACGTCACTGCCTCTTGCACAAGGATTTGAGACATTTCGTTTTTCAAACTTTCAGAACCTTGCATCATCATCGTGAGCTATGCCTGATTTGCTACTTGATTACCATCCTAATGGCTGCACTTTGCAACAACCTAATACGTTGTTACATTTGGAAAGGTTTGCACCTTGCGTCAGAAAGGTATTGGAAAAGCATATATGTAAAGTTGCAAGGAGAACTGGCAGTTTTTAACGCAATTGCAGCAGCAGGCTGTACCAAAATGCGCTACGCTAGGGATGTTACAGTTCTGCAAGATCAACGAGGAACAACGATGCGCAACGGAGTTTGCCCGCAGTGTGGCTCGCATGAAGTCTACCGCCGTCCCAATGCCTGGTATCTCAGCGGTGGCGACAAAACCGGGATCAAGATGCTGCACGAAAACTACGCCGAGATGACGGCGGTGCCGGATGTATACCTGTGTGTCGATTGCGGCTATTTCGAGAGTTACATCCATGACCGCAAGGCGTTAGAATTGGCGCGGCGCTATTGGGAGCCAGCCGTAGGTGAGGAATGAGCTTGTCAGCACATTGACTTTGAGTGGATTCTGCAAATGAGTACCATGCGCAGTGGGGTTTGCCCGAAATGTGGACATGCAACCGTGTATAGTGGGCGAGATGTCCCGGTGAAGAACAGCAGCGGCAATATGATCCCGATTGACTTCAAGCACAGTGTCGCGCTGGATAATTACGTCTGCACGACCTGCGGCTATATTGAAAGCTATATCAGTGATCCTGCTGCATTAGAGCGCATCCGCCAACAGTGGCCGGATGCCAGCAAGCGCAAACGCAAACGATGACGCAGCCAGGGCTGAAGCAGGACAACGAGTGCCCGATTTGTGGCAGCAAGGCCGTGTATTCCGGCGCGGAAGTTGAAGACAAAGAAGGGCTGCGCGGTGGTAATCGCATCCCCATTGATGATAAGCAGTATATTGCGTTGGATAATTATGTCTGCTGTTCCTGTGGTTATGTTGAAAGCTACATTGCAAATCGTGGGATCCTCAACCGCATCGAACGTCAGTGGGTGCGTGTGAAACCATCCGATGATGAAGACACCCGTAACCAGATAATCTGAAGAACCATACCATGAATGAATCACGAGCGATTGTCGAACGAGTCAGCCGTATCAATGCCCAGTATCAAACCGTTGAACTCGCGGTGGATGATCCAGCGCTGCGTGCCATCAAACCGGGTGAAAGCCTGCTGGTACATCTGAGCGACCCGGATGCTGAACGGGATCAGTGGGACCCGTATTTGCGGGAACAATGGTGGCCTACCGGAGTGACCAACAAGAATCTGCTGCTGATCGAACGTCCGCTGGATTCGCGCTATCGTCCGCAGCAGGTGATTTCGGTGCTGGGACCTGTGGGGCAGCCGTATCGCTTCCGTAAGTCGCTGCGCAATGTGCTGCTCATCGCCTACGATACCGAACCCATTCCGCTGACCTGTATGATTCGGGCGCTGCTGAATAACGATATTTCTGTGACCCTCGTGCTGCTCGGACGTGCCTTGCAGTACGCGACCGATCATTTGCCGGAGTTGGTAGAAGTTGTGCGTGGTGAAGAGGTCGGGGTATCCTGGCCTGAAATGGTCATGACGTTGGGGTGGGCGGATCAGATTTTTGTCGCTGCTGCTCAGGATGATGAACTATTGCGCTTTGCCGCAGTGCTGCGTGTCGCAAGAGAGATGCGTGTTGAAGTTCCCCAGAATTATATCTTCGGCGTTTTTCAGCCAATTCTGCCCTGTGGTGTAGGAGCGTGCAGCGCCTGTATGCTGCGCGTGAGAAACCAATTGTTGCCAATCTGCACAAATGGCCCCGCGCTGGATCTAACGCAGGTTAAGCTGCCAGGATGATTGTTTGCTGGACAGGGCTTTTGCAAAGTTGTTAAAGAGTATGGCATTCAAAGCTTCTTCGTCCAATCCTGCCAGCACCCGTTCATACTGTGATGGGTGTGGCATCGGTCATGAACTACGTTCACTACTTCCAGGTGAAGCGTGCTTCTCGCAAATGCATGGCTTGCTGCCCCGCGCCTGACGTTCAAAACGTCAGGCTACACCAGGGTGAGCGTCCGCTAAAGGGACGCTGTGTACACTTTGCTATCTTTGGGACGGAAACTGTCTACGACACATTTCACGGTCGATGTCACTAAAATGTACAGATGCTGTTGGCGAATCCATGAATCATTGTGTTTTTGTAGGGGAGCGCCCGTGTGCGCTCCCAGGGCGACCACGTGGGGATCGCCCCTACACCGATTCGCCAACAAGGTCAATGTACAGATGAGACAACCA
>CAYVVZ010000115.1:0-4689 GCA_964455365.1 uncultured Anaerolineaceae bacterium
CCCTGTGTCGCATTCCAGCAACCTAACCCTATGTCGCATGACAAACGGGGTGTCCACCATATCCTTTTGCGGCACGATGTCCGTAAACCGTTTCCGTCCCAAAGATAGAAAAATGTACACTACTGGTGGAAAGCTAGCCTAAAAACAATGCGTTTGAGTTGGCTTCAATACCGGACAAGCCTTTCAGCCTCTTTGCGCATCCTGCACCAATTTCCAGGCGCGGAGAACTTCGGAAACGCTCCAGGCCTGGGCGATGGTCGCACGGGGCAGGAAGGGCGCATCTCCCTGGGCGACTTCGGAAATGCTGCCAATGCAGGCATCCCGCAGATGATGCTGGAAGGGTTCCAGGAAGGATGCCGCAGCAGCCGGATCATGATGAGTCTTCAGATGGGCGGCGACATAAGCGCCAATCAACCAGGGCCAGACCGTCCCTTGATGGTAGCGTGAGTCACGTTCATAGGGATTGCCGCCATAGTCGCCCCGGTAATCCGGGTGTTCTGGCGAGAGGGAGCGCATGCCCATCGAGGTGAGCAAACTACGTCCACAAACATCAACCACTGCTTTTTGCTGCTCCGGCGTGAGTGGGCTGTATTCCAGCGAAACAGCGAACAACTGGTTCGGGCGCAGCGTGGGATCATTGCTGCCACGCGGTGTATCCAGCACGTCATAACAATAGCCGCGTTCTTCATTCCAGAAACGCTGGAAACTCTTCTTGACGCGGTTGGCGAGGTGTTCGTATTCGTCCGCTGTGGTTTCACCGAGGATGCGGGCAAAATCCGCCATGATGTGCAGCGCGTTGTACCACAGCGCATTCACTTCGACAGCCTTACCCGTGCGCGGAGTCACCACCCAGTCACCAATCTTGACATCCATCCAGGTGAGTTGTACGCCTTCTTCCCCGGCATAGAGCAGGTGGTCGGCTTTATCCATGTGGATGTTATAGCGCGTGCCTTTCTGGTGCCATTCGATGATACTTTCCAGGTAAACGAACAAATCTTGCAGCAACTGGCGATCCAGCGTAGCAGCATAGACCTGGCGCACCGCCTCGAAGTACCACAAGGTCGCATCAACGGTATTATATTCCGGCTCAATCCCCACATCCGGGAAGCGATTCGGCAGCATTCCCTGGTCAATGAATTGCGCGAAGGTCTGCAAAATGCTGGTAGCTTCTTCGGTACGCCGAGTAGTCAGGGTAAGGCCAGGGAGAGCGATCATCGTATCGCGTCCCCAATCCCCGAACCAGTGATACCCGGCAATGATGGTACGTCCGTCGGGCTGCCCGGCTGCGGCACGCTTCACAACGAATTGATCCGCCGCCAGTACAAGCTGCTGAATCCACTGCGGGGCGTTCGTCATCCCGGCGCGGATCACCAGTTCGCGTTCACGCGCACGAGCGCGGGAGTAGGCTTTGTCCAGGTCAAGCGATGCTTCGGCTTCTGTGCTGGCAACAAAGCCCAGCGTCTGCCCCGGCAGCATCGTCAGCACGAAATCCCCTACATGCATATGATCCGTGCGATCATCCAGGCCGCGCATGCGCTCAACTTCCAGGTAATAGCGGCGATACCATTCATGCTCCGGTTCATAGGTACAGCCCGTTGTACGCAGATAGAACGGTACAGCACCCGCATAGGCCGTAACTTTCACGCCATCTGCTACGGACTCTGCCTTCATCTCCCAATCTGCATCGCTGATTGCCGTGTGGGAATCTTTGTAATTGACCATCGCCTTCAGGCGCAGCGTCAGCGGCTGCGACCCCTGTACATAGGTATATTGCACATAGGTTGTATTCGCGCCGTATTCCATCCACAGGCGTTTTTCCAGCCGTGCATCCCCAATCGCAAACGTCCAGACGGGCGCAGTGCCATCCAACCGGAAGCGCTCAATATTGTTGTAGCCATGCGGATTAATTACCTGGGGTGACCATTGATTGGTGAAGAGGAAAATTTCCTGCCCATCGTAGCTGACGGTTTCATCCAGCTTCGTCAGCAGCACAGTCCGCCCCAGAGGAGGTTCCAGCGCTGCCACCAACAAGCCGTGATAAACTCGCGTCAGCGTGCCGTTAATCGTACCTGTTGCATAGCCGCCAATACCGTTCGTCACCAACCATTCACGTTCCCGGCTGATGACCGGGTGGCTGGTCGTCTCGCGTCCAAAATCCAACATTGTCTCCCCCTGTTGGGAATTTACTGTCCTATATTGGATTGTACCTTTGATTTCCTCAGAAAAGTGTGAAGCGTCTTAAAATTGCAAAAGACATAACGAAATTCCAAGCAGAATACCTGTTCCTGCGCTATGCTAAGAATGTTCGTACAGGTAGAAGGAGAAAACACAGGTGGATATCCTCACAGGTGCAATTGAATTCGTTGTGAAGTTTCCGTTCATCGTCATTGGCTGGATCATCGTTGGCGCAATTGCTGGTGATCTCGCTCGCCGCTTCATGAATCGCCCGGATCGTGGCTGCCTCTCTGACTTTGTACTCGGTATCGCGGGTGCGATTGTAGGTGGTTTCCTCGCTGGCTTACTGGGTTTGGATACCGCAGATGGCGGCCTCGTCGCGCTGCTCACCAGTCTGGTACTCGCAGTCGTCGGCGCAGCGGTGCTGATCTTCATCAGTAGTTTGTTCACCGGGCGCAAGAAGTAGGGGCAGCATCTTTTTCTTGGGGAGGTTCACGGAGCCTCCCCATACCTGTCATGCACATTTTAGTGACATCGACCGCGAAAAGTGTCGTAGACATCGTGCCGTTGAGTCGGTGGTTTTTTGTAGGGGTGGGTCTGTTGACGTTTGAAAATTAAACTGCCCAACCCGTTTTTCTGGTGTGGCGCACGCCCCTACGATGCCGCTTCGACCTGGGATGCCGCCAGCCTCCCGCCATACTTCGCATTCAGCAGCGTGATAGCCTGCTGGATTTCTTCGCTGCGGCGCTCATCCGACCAGCCCAATTCCGCCGCCGCGATCTCTGCCAGTTCTTCCAGCAGTGGCACAGTCACTTCACCCAACCACGCGATCAGCGTCCGGCGCAGAACCAGATCTGGCAAACGCGCCACGCCTTCGGAGTGGATCAGGTAGGCGATTTCGCGCTTGCTGTAGCCGGGATGATTCGGTAGCGGCGCGTCGTCTCCCTGTGCCAGATAGCGAGCGACATTTTCTGCATGTGTGCCATAGCGATCAAAGAGCGTGCGGGCGCGATCTGCGGGAATCTCACCGAGCAGCGCCACTTTTTGCACAAAACTCTCTTCCCCGGCAACATCCTGGGGATACCCCTTACCGCCGCCGATTGCCATCTGCGCCGTACTCTGCTTGCGGGATGCACCCACTACAGTCAACACTTTGTCCGCCGTCTGCTCAGAGAAAGCGCGGAAACTCGTCCATTTGCCCCCGACCAGCGAATACACCGGGAAACTGAAGCCACTCTCTGCGGGTTCCAATGCGCGGATGCTGTGATCGCGGCTGACGTTACCTGTGTAACTGGTATCGCTGGCGGGCAGCGGACGCACCCCGCTGAACGTGAACACAATCTGCGAACGATCCACCGCAATTGTCGGGAAAACTTTGGGGATCATGCCCAGGATGTATTCAATCTCTTGCTCGGTGGTCACAGCTTCATCCGGGTCTTCAATGCGAATATCGGTTGTTCCCGCCATGACCTTGCCCATGTAGGGCAGCAGCAGCACGATACGCCCGTCTTTGTTCTCGAAGAAGAATTCGTGTCCATTGAGCGCGGTGTACAACTCCGGGTTATCCAGGATCAGATGGCTGCCTTTTGTGCCACCGATGAAGCGCGTACTCTCGCCCATCGCCTTGTTGATGAAGTCGATCCAGGGGCCTCCTGCATTGACCACCACCTGCGGCTGCACGCTGATGCTTTCGCCCGTGAGTTCGTCCCGCAGCGTGACCGAATTATCTGCACCATCCACTGCACTCATGTAATTCAGCGCCAAAGCACCGTCATGCAATTCCGCCGCATCCCGCAGCAAATCCATGCAGATTCGCTCCGGCGAAGGCATCCACGAATCATAGTAGCGTCCGGTATAGCGAATTTTCGGGTTCAATTTGGGATACTTTTCCAGCGATGCAGCGCGGCCTTCGAAGATGTGCGTGGGCATCACGCGGTATTTGGCGGCGAAGGCATCGTACAGCACCATACCAATCTTGATAACCAGCGCCCCACGTTCAGCAGGTCGATCCATCAGCCCCAGGAATTTCAGCGGCGCATTCAACAAGCCGGAAAAAATCTTGAAAACGGGGACGGTAGTGGGCAGCGGTTTGGCATAATGCGGCGCGTTACGCAGCAGCAGATTGCGTTCGGTGAGCGCTTCACGCACCAGCCGGAACTCGCCGTTTTCCAGGTAGCGAATCCCGCCGTGCAGCATGTGTGAGGATGCAGCACTGGCTCCGCTGCAAAAATCATCCTTGTCCACAATCAGCGCGTCGATGCCCTGTGCTGCAAGGTCGCGGAAAGTGCCAATGCCGTTGATGCCAGCGCCGATAATCAGCACCGGAATTTGCGGATTTTGTTTCACTCGTTCGAGAATTTCTGTGCGCGTCTTCATATCAGTATGCCTTATCCCAAAGCCAACATTCTTATCTAAAGTGTAACATAGTGTGCGCCAACATTGCGCCCGATATTGTGCATGCGGGTGCATTTCACTTTGGGGGCAACTTCGGATTTGGTCTGCTAAATCCAACTG
>CAYVVZ010000116.1:0-4282 GCA_964455365.1 uncultured Anaerolineaceae bacterium
AGCACGACCTGACTCTTGAACGCTGCGGTAAACTTGCGTCTCTTGCTCATCTGACTGCTCCCTTTCATGGACTATGATACTGCATTTAGCATCGTGTCCAATCTCAGGGGGTCAGTACATGGTTCTTTGCTTATCAAAAATACATTGACGATGCTGTCCGAGCCGCGAGTGAATTAGGAGATTATGGCTTGGTGCTACAGATAGATATTAGTAAATTTTATGAAAAGATTATTCAACAACAATTACTCGATCTCACGTCAGACAGTTTGATATCTGAAAGTGAACGAATTCGTTGGCTACTTAGACAAATTTTCGAGAAGGACCTCGAAGATCACCAGTATGGTCAGGGAATAAATCAGGGAAGCATTGGTTCCGGCTTCTTTGCAAATCTATACCTCGCTCCTATTGATCAGGTATTCAGCGGCGGGAATCCATGGGATGTAAGGTTCTTCCGCTATGTTGACGACATGATTCTCGTTATTCCCGATGTCGAGGATTGCCGTGAGATCTGGAAAACTGTAAGCCGTGCTGCATATAGACTTGGACTTCGCTTTAATCGAAATAAGCGGAAGGTCTATTTAAGTCCAAATGAATTTGTCGCGGATAACCAACCAGACGAACTGCTGAATGAGCTATCGCAGGAATTTGAGTTACTGACTGAGAAACTCTGGATCCTTGATCCACAGCTTCGTGCGGCCTTCGCAATGGCATACCAGCGCAGCGGTGAAGAATGGTGGCTGTTGTTATCCACCTACCAAATGTGTTTGGAATATATTGGAGTTCACATCACACAACAGTGGTCTACCCCCAGTTTTTTGGAGTAACAACTACTCAAGCGGCGCGGCTGACTGGACAGGCATAGTCAATGCCCGAATGCAGCCGCTGACGATTGTAGAAGACCTCGATGTAGTCAAACAAGGCCATGCGTGCTTGCTGGCGTGAAGCGAAGACACCTTCTGGGATAGCCTCCAGCTTCACCGTAGCGAAGAAGCTCTCTGCCGCCGCGTTGTCGTAGCAGTTGCCGGTGCTGCTCATGCTCAGCCAGATTTGGGCTTCAGCCGCCCGGCCATGAAACATGGCATTGGCGAACTCGCTGCCCCGATCCGAATGCACGATGAGTCCCGGTGCGGGACGCGCCCGTCGTATCGCCATGTCCAGCGCCGAGGTTGCCAACGCTGCATCGTGATGCTCACCCATTGCCCAGCCAACCACCTGACGGCTGAACAGATCCATCACACTGACCAGATACAGCCAGCCCTCACGGGTCGGGATGTAGGTGGTATCGGTGACCCACTTCTCGTTTTTGCGTGTGGCGTGGAAGTCTTGCTTCAGCAGATTGGGCGCAAAATAGGCCCTTTGCCCCGCTCTCGTCAGCCCCACGCGCCGCTTCCGGGCGCGGATAGAGCGCAATCCGCGCTCACGCATGAGGCGCTCGACCCGCTTGCGCGACGTGCGAATACCTTCGTCGCGTAGCTTCAGCCAGACCCGATGGCTGCCATAGGTGCGGCGACTGTCGGCAAACACGCGCTCGATCTCATCGCCCAGCCGCGCATCGGCTTGCTGGCGCGGGCTGCTGTCACGCTCACGCCAGGCATAATAGCCGCTCGGCGACACGTCCAGCGCCTCACACCACACGCCCACGCTCAGATCGCTGGTCGCTTGCTCCTGTTGGATCATCGCGTACCGTTCTTCTCGGCTTCGCTGACGATCCCGATGGCTTTTTTTAGCACCTCAATCTGACCTTCGCGCATCGCCAACTGTCGTTCGAGTTGGCGCACACGCGCTGAGAGTTCCTTCACACTGGCGTTTTCAATATCCAGCGGTTGACCGTATAGCTTGATCCAATCGTGCAAGCTCTTGTTGCTGACGCCTAACTCACGCGCCGTTTGGCTGACGTTGCCGCTGGCTTCCGCCTTGGCCACCGCCTCGCGCTTGTAGCTTTCGCTGTACTTGCTCTTGCGTCCCATTTGCTCCTCCTGATGTCCTCACATTGTACATTTTCTCGGAGCAACTGTTACTCTATTTTAGCGGGGGTGCACCAACAGAGTTTAAGCCGGAAGATATTCAAATATCTCTTTAGCGAACGCGCCCGGAATAAAAAGCTAAACGGACATCAACAATTAGAGTTTCCTGTACTTCCCGCTCTCTTAGACGACCAGAACTTCATTCAATGGGCAGACGATTTTGTGTTAGCTAATGAAAATTGGTTTGTACATATCGATGTTCTACGTCAACGGCTTGTGGAAGTTTTTAATACATCTGTGGCAGAGTTGGAAGGTGAGACAAGTAAACACGCGCAAAGAAGGCTAAGATTCTCCGTGAATAGGCTCGGGTTATTGGGACTAAGTCCAATTTCTGCTGCTTTGGAAACTATTACTTGACCAATTTAATTACCGCAAAAACGTGTAGAATGTATCCAAAAACGAGGATACAGCGATCATGGGACGCAAGCAAACCTATGTGGTGAACCTGAAGGATGAAGAGCGGAACGAGTTAGCACGCATTGTAAAAACGGGTCATCGTTCCGCCCGCGTGATCCGACGCGCACAAACATTACTGTGGATCGATCAGGGAAAATCAGATCGTGAGATCACCGAATTGTTAAACGTAACGACTTCAACGGTATCGAATACGCGCAAGAAGTGGGTCACCGAAGGCACTGTGGAAGACAAACCGCGTCCGGGACGCCCGCCGGTATTGGATGGGAAACAAGAAGCCCTACTGGTGGCTATGGCTTGCAGCGATGCACCTGAAGGGGTTGCAGAGTGGACGATGCAATTGTTGGCAGATCGCTTGATCGAGTTAGGCACGGTGGATACGATCTCGGATGAGACGGTGCGATTGCGGTTAAAAAAACGCGATCAAACCCTGGCAGAAGAAGATGTGGTGCATTCCGACCGTCAGTAGCGAGTATGTGGCGTGCATGGAGGATGTGCTGGATGTCTATATGCAACCGATTGACCCCCTGCGGCCACGCATTTGTTTTGATGAGCGTCCAACACAACTCCTCGGCGACACCATCGCTCCAATCCCGATGAGCGCTGGACAGGCAAAACGGATTGATTATCAGTATGAACGCTTTGGGAGTGTGAACCTATTCATGATGTGTGCGCCTTTTCTGGGTTGGCGTGAGGTCAAAGCAACGCAAACGCGCAAGAAAGTGGATTTTGCTTCCTGTCTGAAAGACCTGGTTGATATCCATTTCCCAGATGCGGAGCAGATTACGGTGGTTTTAGACAATCTCAATACGCACACCTTTGGGGCACTTTACGAAGCATTTGCGCCTGAAGAAGCGCGACGCATCGCACGGAAACTCGATTTTCACTACACACCCAAACATGCCTCATGGCTCAACATCGCAGAAATCGAGATTTCAGTTTTAAGCCGTCAGTGTCTCAAGCAGCGCATTCCATCCCTTGAGCGCTTAACCCGAGTCGTTGGTACTTGGACACAGCGACGAAATCAACAACAGGCTAAAGTTGAGTGGTGCTTCGATTTGACAAAGGCACGCACCAAATTAGCTCGTTTATATCCGTGAAATCTTTTTTGGTTGTGTACTATACTCATGCATCAGCCATGGATATTGGGCGATCCTTCTCGGCAGATCGAGGACTTAGCCTTAGGTGACCAGCCAAACATAGTTTTAGAATTATTGCATCACTATGACAACAAAGATGATACCACGTCAGAATATTTGCGGGCCATTCTGTACAAATCCCTACGGTTTATCCAATATTTTGGCGAACACGTCGTTGACGTAATGGTCGATTGCATTATTAGTCCATCTGCCTCAGTGGTCGAGCGTCTTATGGCTAGTGAAACGTTACTCTACCGCCGCTATATGAATCAAACCGACATACACGAACATCATCGTTCAAGCCTTATTGTAGCTGTCCAAACCCAAGAATTTTCTAGCAAGCGCTTATTGAAGAATCTTCTTCTCTTGATCGGAAATAGCGTGGAGCTAGCCCACACTTCCGAAGATCCAATTCTGAATAACACATATCGATTCATACTCGAGACTGTTGATCGAGATCTCTTCGACTATTCGGAACCCGATGTATTGCGGCAAGAGTTCTATAGTGGAACGAGACCGCATGCGGGTGAGGAAGATGGAAACACCGGGAGTCCGTGATCGCAAGTAGCTTTAATCAACCGATTTTCGTCATAATCACGTAGGATACTCCTACTCTGCTACGCCAGTTCCTCTCACACCTTCGCTTCTTTCCCCTGCATCGTCCCGTGTCGCTGCTTTGGTGCCCGTTTCATCTGCCACGCTAGC
>CAYVVZ010000117.1:0-4047 GCA_964455365.1 uncultured Anaerolineaceae bacterium
TGCGTGCCGCTGGCGGCTGAAGTGTTGCCACCTGCCAACAATCTGAAATGCACCCAAAAATGAAAGACAAGATCACAGAATTGATACCGAAACACCCACAGATTGCTACATTTGTTTGTTGCACACCGTGTAACCCTCTCCTACACTTAGGGAGTACGCTGTTGGCTCATCTACAAAAGCTGCGATTCTTGACATTTTCTGTAAGTGGTGCAGCACGCTGCGCCCCTACAAATCACACTGTTACCAGACCTTGTTGGCGAATCGGTGTAGGAGCGATACCCACGTGGTCGCCCTGGGAGCGCACACGGGCGCTCCCCTACAAAAACACAATGATTCATGGATTCGCCAACAGCATCTGTTACCACATGAGCCAGGCTGTTAGGTAAACCATACATCACTACACACTGAAGCACTATCGGGGCAACCGTCATGTTCGATTTATCGGGATACAGAATCCGCCAGTTAGACGAAGCAGAAGGCTACAAACCGCTTGATTTCGGCGGCAACGGAATCGCCGGGAGCATCAACCGGGATGGGCGCATCATCGCCGTGAATGCCTACCACGCGGAACACGGCTACATGACCCTCACCAGCGCACCACCGTTCCCGGATGAGCAGCGCTATGATCCCAATGCCGTGCGCGAATATCGGCGTTCTCTGGCGACGATGCTGGGCTACGGGCTGGAATTCAAGTTTCCGGTTGTGCAGCGAGAAGCCTACCTGATCGAAGATGCCGTCCCCTACATTCGCCTGATCCTCAAAGGTGGCATCACCGCAGAGTGCATCACCCTGGTTACGGTAGAGGAACCTGTTGGCGTGATGCAAATCTGGAAATTCAGCGTGCCGGGAGCCTTTGCCAAACTCTCTGGCAAGATGTGGTTACAACGCGCCGCCTACACCCAACTCACCGAAGGCGGTGTGATCACCATGCCGTCCATCAAAACCAGTGTGCGCTCAGAAGAAAACGGCTACTTGCAGGAAATTCGCAATGATGCCCTGGGAGCGTCTGTGCATATCCGTACTTCGCCACTGCGTGAAACGGATGATGGCAGCGTGGAATTTTACGAGGATACCATCCATACCCGCCGCCTGGATGATGAGACGCTGCCGCACGGGGGGCAGACCTATGTCTTCAACCTGGGGATTGATCGCAATTCGTTCCAGTCCCGCGCCCGTTATATGAACCTGACGACCACCAGCAACACCAAGAATCTCTACGATTCGCTCAATCGGTGGAAACGCCGCTGGAGCATCTGGAAAGCACCCGATGAAGAATTAGAATTAATTGCCAAACGTGCGTTGGCGTATGGCTTGATGTGCTGCGTACCGATTGATTCTGAAGCGGTCTGCATCATCACGGATCACATGCTGCTGCCGCTGTCCTGGAACCGGGATGCCTACTACGTGGCAATGGCCTTGATGCGCTGGAATTATGAGGCGCGGGATAAAGTACGCGGGCATTTGATCTGGATGTTTGAACGCGCTGAACGCATTGACCGTGCCTGGGGGCGTGCCTACACGGTGCGCGGCAAAGTCAAGGACAAGGGCTTCCAACTCGATCAGCAGATTTTCCCGCTGCTGGAGCTGGCGAATTATGTTCTGAGAACGGACGATGAAGAGATCTTCGAGCGCCTCAGCGAACATATTCTACCCACGCTGGATATGCTGTTGGCACGTCGTGCCAGCCGGGATACCTGGCTTTTTGCGACAGAAGAAACTCCGGCAGATGATCCCATCGCCCTGCCCTATCATTTTTCCAGCCATGTGCTGCTGTGGCGGACGCTGCGCCAGCTAGGGAAGATTTACCGCCGCGAAGATTTTGAGGGATTGGCAGCGCGGATTTACCGCACCATCGAAGAGCATTTCGTCACGGAATACAACGGGGGCAAGATTTACGCTTATGCCACCGATGGCAAGGGCAACCATCACCTGTATCACGATGCCAATGATGTGCCGTTAGCTCTGATGCCGCAGTGGGGTTTCGTCCCGGCGGATAACCCCATCTGGCGCAACACGATTGACTTTGCGTGGTCGCATGAAAATGTCGGGGGCGTATACAACGGCATATTGGGTTCCGTACATACCCAGGCTCCCTGGCCTCTGGGGGATGCGCAGGAACTCATTATTGCGCGGATTTTGCATGATGAAGAGCGCTACAACCGAGCGAAGCGCCGCCTGAACGGTGCAGCACAATGGGATGGTGCGCTGCCAGAAGCCTACAGCGCCGAAGATTACAGCGTCGTCTCGCGGCATTGGTTCGCCTGGACGAATGCAATGGTCTATTACTTTGATGATATGGACATCAAGACCCCGCCGCGTTATGGGGATCGGGGGTAGAATGGCATTCGGCGGATCATCTTCTTCGTGTCCTTTGTGTCTTTGTGGTTCAAATCGTTTTCTCAGGAAATCTCATGCAAGATTGGTTAGCAGCACGGGCAATTGCCACACCGGAAAAAATCGCCGTGGTGGATGACAGTATCACCTTACGCTACCAGCACCTGCAAGATGAAGTCACACGCATGTGCGTCCGCATGGAAGCGGCAGGCATCCAGCGCGGTGACCATGTGGGCATGTTGATGATGAGCAGTGCGCTGGCGGTAGTGCCGTTTTTTGCGGCGCTGCGCATGGGGCTTGTATTCGTCCCGCTGAGTGTGCGCCTGACGGTCGAAGAACTGGATTTTCAACTGCGGCAGTCGGATTGTAAATGGCTGCTGCCCTATGGCGATGCAGACCTGCTGACTGCCCTGCGCGATAAGGGTCACACCCTCGCCAACCTGGATTATCCTATAGACAAAAAACGCCTGCATGATTATGTCGATGCGGACATCGACCTGGAAAATCCGGCGCTGATCGTGCATACCTCCGGCACCAGCGGCAAACCGAAGGGTGCAGTATTGACCGCAGGCAATCTTTTTTACAGTGCCATGTCCAGCGCTTACCGCATTGGACATCTGCTGGATGACAAATGGCTCTGTGTGCTGCCGCTGAATCATGTCGGTGGATTGAGCATCATCGTTCGGGCGGCACTCTACGGAATCACGGTTGATCTGCGTAACAAGTTCGAGGTGGAAGCCATCAACCACGCCCTGACGCACGAGGGCATCACCCTGATTTCATTGGTTCCGACGATGCTCTATCGCCTGCTGGATGCGCGTACCGAAGCATGGAGCGAAAAATTGCGCCTGATCCTGCTCGGTGGGGCGGCTCCCTCGGCGCAGTTGGTGCAGCGCTGCATGGAAGAAGGCGTTCCCATCGCCACAACTTACGGCCTCAGCGAAGCATCTTCCCAGGTCGCAACCGCCTTGCCGGATCAAGTGACGCGCAAACCGGGTACTGTCGGGAAACCGCTGTTATTCTCGCAGGTGCGCGTGACAGATGAACACGGCAGCGATGCCCCGGCTGGCGAATATGGTGAAGTTCTCGTGCGCGGATTGACCGTCATGCAGGGCTATTACAACAATGCCGACGCGACGGCGAAAACGCTCCGCGATGGCTGGCTGCATACCGGGGATATTGGTTATCTGGATGAAGATGGTGATTTGTTCCTGGTGCAGCGCCGCAGCGATTTGATTGTCTCTGGCGGGGAGAATGTGTATCCGGCAGAAGTGGAAGACATCTTGCGCCAGCATCCCGCCGTAGCAGAGGTCGCCGTTGTAGGGATCGAAGATGCGGAATGGGGGCAGAAGGTCGCCGCCGCTGTCGTGCTGCGCGACGGTCACGCGCTCACCGCAGAGGAATTGCAAACTTTCGCCCGTGAACACCTCGCAGGCTACAAAATCCCGCGCCTCGTGAAATTTGTGGATGCCCTGCCGCAAACTCAGAGTGGCAAAATTCAGCGAGAATCTGTTAAGATGTTACTTACAAATTAGCCTCTTTATTCATTCTACGCTGAAGGAACTGCAATGCCACGCCATTTCTTGAAGTATTGGCTCCCAGAAACCATCGCTGCTGCACTAAAAGCGCCGCAACCATTAATGGATCACTCTGCAAGTAAATGCCTGGCCTGCTGCCCTGTGCCTGACGTTCAAAACGTCAGGCTACCCCAGG
>CAYVVZ010000118.1:0-3873 GCA_964455365.1 uncultured Anaerolineaceae bacterium
GTCCAACCAGATCGTCGTGACCTGGTACGTCTTCGATAACGGACTTTCCGCACCGTTGGGCAGTGTTGAAGCCTATACGACAGAAGAATACCGCTGCGCCGATTAAACCAGTTCGTGAGGAGGGCTGTTCGAGAGAGGTAGCTTTCCGTCACGCCAATTATCATCAGCATCAGTGAAATAGGACAAGCCGCACCCAGACCCTTTGGTGTGGCTTGTTTTGATGTTGATGGCAATACACATGGGGAGACTTCCTGAATGATGGCTCCGCCGCCGCTAAATATGATGGTAGCCAGGGGGACAATCCTCAACTTCACAGGATGAAATGCGCCAGTACAATACGAGTGTAATAACCTTCACAAGATAGGGTTTGGGATGGCGCAACAAGATTGGAATCAGCGGGAAGCACAGCGCACACTGGAACGGTTGATGCCACGCATTGAACCGATGCTGCGGGGATCGCTGGATATTCGCCGTTTTCAACAGCGACTCGAACGTGAATTCCCGCGCTTGTTCGGCTTGCTGCTGCATCTTTATGGCAATCAATACGACTTTTTCTACCAGGTTGAACAAATCCTGCTGACGGCGGCTTACTTCTTCGCCAAGCGTCCGGCTGATTTGAAGGAGCTGGATCGTCATAGAGAAGCCGAGCCGCTGTGGTTTCGCTCCGAGCAGATGTTGGGCGGGGTCTGCTATGTGGATTTATTCGCCGGGGATTTATCCGGCATTCGGGAGCGCATCCCGTACTTCAAAGAATTGGGCTTGACCTACCTGCACCTGATGCCGCTGTTCAAATCGCCAGAAACCAACAATGACGGTGGCTATGCCGTCAGCAGCTACCGCGACGTGAATCCAAGCCTGGGTACAATGGAACAACTTTCGGAGCTTTCCGAAGATTTGCGCGATGCAGGCATTAGCCTCGTGCTGGATTTTGTCTTCAACCATACATCGAATGAACATCTGTGGGCGCAGCGTGCGCTGGCAGGGGATGAAGACTTCCAGAACTATTACTATATGTTCCCGGATCGCACGCTGCCGGATCAGTACGAACAGCACCTGCGCGAAATTTTCCCGGATCAAGCGCCGGGGAACTTCACTTATAATGAGGAACTTCAGCGTTGGGTATGGACGACGTTCTACAATTTCCAATGGGACTTGAACTACCGCAATCCGCAGGTCTTCAACGCGATGCTTGGGGAACTGCTTTTCCTGGCAAACCAGGGCATAGAGGTAATCCGGCTGGATGCGGTAGCCTTCACCTGGAAGCAACTGGGAACAAGCTGCGAAAATCTGCCAGAAGCGCACATGCTCATCCAGGCATATAACGCGCTGGTGCAGGTAGTTGCACCGGGGATGATCTTCAAATCGGAAGCGATTGTGCATCCCCGCGATGTGAACAGTTATATCAGTTGGGGTGAAGCCCCCTTATCCTATAATCCCACCATGATGGCTCTCTTATGGGAATCACTGGCAACGCGCAAAGTAACCCTGCTCCAACATTCGATGGCGCGGCGCTTCACGATCCCAGAAAATACTGCCTGGGTGAATTACGTCCGCGTACATGATGACATCGGCTGGACATTTGCAGACGAAGACGCGGGCGAAATTTTCATCAATGGGTATGACCATCGCCAATTTCTGAACAATTTTTACCTGGGTGGCTTTGAAGGTTCGTTCTCCGTTGGGTTGCCTTTTGGCTACAATCCGGTGAACCAGGATGTGCGCGTTTGTGGGACGGCTGCTTCGTTAGCTGGGCTGGAACAGGCCGCCGGAAAACAAGATGCGCTGCTGATTGACTATGCACTGAAGCGGCTGCTGCTGATTCACAGCGTCATTATCAGCGCGGGTGGGATTCCGCTGCTGTACCTGGGCGATGAAATCGGCATGATGAACGATTACAGCTACCGCGATGATCCTGAGAAGGCAGCGGATAATCGTTGGGTGCATCGTCCGGCCTATGATTGGCAGCGATGGGGACAGCGTAACGATCCTGAAACCATAGTAGGGCAGCTATACCAGGGGCTGCGCCGCATGATTATGGTGCGCAAGAACAGCCGCGCTCTGGGCAAGTCACAAACGACCTTCTTCAACACAGGCAATCAACATGTCCTGGGGTACATCCGAGGTGGGGAAGTGCTGGTGCTGGCGAATTTTTCCGAAAGCGAACAACAGGTAGAGCGCTCCGAACTGCTAGCCTATGCGCCGATTGACCGCACACCACGCAATCTATTGGCAGATGAAGATGTAACGCTGCCACGCCAGATCAAGCTGGAGCCGTATGAATTCCTCTGGCTGCATCTGCTGCGTTAAGCATTAACGTCCGATAATCTGCTCAATCTGTGTCAGCACGCGCAGTCACTGGCAAGCTCATTGTGGCTTCCAGGCGGGCGGCGCTGCGATTTCCCGTCCTTGCAGAATGGTTCGTTGTTCGCTCCCATCGCGCCGGATGAGAATGGCTTCACCGCTGCCGTACAGCAGCAGCCACTTTCCATCCGGTGACCAAATCGGCAGCATGCGCTGATTCACTCCCAGGGCAGTCGCATCACTACCATCAGCCCTCATCACATACACATCCCATTCGGACGTTACATCAGAAAGATACGTGATCCATTCCCCATCCGGTGACCACACCGGGGAGAGTTCCGTGCTGCTGCTTGCAGTCAGATTCTGCATTCTGCGCCCGGTGGCACTCATGGTGAAAATATCCCGCGAACCGTCGCGGTAGGTGACAAACGCCAGTTGGTCATCCACAGGTGACCAGGCGGGGTCAAAATCATGGGCATCGTTGTCTGTGATTTGCCGCAGGGATGTACCGTCAGGGGCGACGGTGTAAATGCTCTCGTCGTTTTCGGAGCCTTCGCCCTGAACACTGAAGGCAATTTGCATCCCTGATTGTGACCAACCGAATGACTGCCCCAAGCGTGCGGCATATTGTGAGAAAACCAGAGTCATTGTGGCATTGGTTGCTGTCTCACCAAGAAGGTCGAAAACGAAGAGTTGTTCATGGGGGCCGCGTGTGCCGCGTACCAGGATTTGCTGCCCGGAAGGTGACCAGACCAGTGCCGAATATGTCGGAGCAGATTGGTCATCTCGCAGGCGCTGAATGCCGGGTTCCGTCAGGCTCATGATGTAAATCTGGTCGCCATCATCGGCTCTTTGGATGAAGGCTAGCTGCGTGCCATCGGGTGACCAGGCTGGTGATATAACTTGCGAAAATGTGGACGTGATCCGTACAGCGAGGCCGTTCTGTACATCCAGCAGATAAAGGTTGCTTTGTTCATCTTCGCCCTCTGCTACAGCAACCGCCACAATTTGTGATGGCAGGGCAATCGCCAACACGAGAGAAATCCCCGTCAAAAGGGTGAACAAGATGAATAAATTAGCAGCCACCCGCCAGATGAACATCGCCATACGAAAAAGCACCTCCGCCATGCGTGCTGCGAACAAGGGCAGAGTGTAGCACGGGCAAAAATATCTGCGGAGAAATCGCTG
The DNA here is from genome assembly GCA_964455365.1 of uncultured Anaerolineaceae bacterium. Taxonomy (GTDB): domain Bacteria; phylum Chloroflexota; class Anaerolineae; order Aggregatilineales; family Phototrophicaceae; genus JAUZRW01. Next base: position 3,490 of record CAYVVZ010000118.1, read on the forward strand.
TTAAACCCAGGTTAAGTTATGTTTATCGGGTTCAACAACTAATTTTTGCAAATAGTTGAATAATCTGGCGATTTTTCCTGTATTTTGTGCAAATAAGTGGCCTATTCTTATTCATATTCGACTAAGTTTCTACTCATTTTTCTTTTAACAGAAACTGGTTTTGAGGATAAACACATTTTAAACCCGGCGCGTTATAGTTGCTTTCAGTGAGGGGCAGTGATTAGTAATTGTCTTTGTAATAATTTGACGTGTTGGGAGATTCAACGCGATGCAGAAAACGCAGGCGAATTATGTTGCTGCTGCGACTCTCACTACCATGCCATTTTTTTCTACGGCGGCAAAATTAGCTGAGTGAGGCGATCCTCCAAATCAGCCAGGTAAGCC
>CAYVVZ010000119.1:0-3223 GCA_964455365.1 uncultured Anaerolineaceae bacterium
AACCGTGATTGTCGCTGTGTTCTGGGTCGAAGCCCTCCCTGGGCAGCCGTTTCGCGGTTGCGCTGCGAGATAACTTTGCCTATCATTTAATCCAATGACCACAGAAACCAAACATCGTAATTTCCTATGGTTCCCGACATTGCTCATTTTCTGGAACCTCATTGATATCGCAGTTCACGTTGCCGTCAACATGGTCGAACCATGGCGAGTGGCCGGTAACGTTGTTGGCATCGTCACCGCACTAATTGTGTTGCTCGGTGTCGCAAAACCGTACACGCCGCACATTCTGAGCGGTGCTGCCCTGCTGGTCATCATTCTCAATGCGGTACACTCAGCCCAAAATGGCTGGCTGCCCCCCGCATTCGTGTTTATTGGCATCAGCTTGTTCTTGCTGCTGCTTTGGGCGCAAGCAGCCTACCGCGACGCCACCGACCCCGGCGACAGTGCAAAGCGCCCACTCTACTTGCAGTGGTGGTCTGCACTCGGCGCCACGGTGGTGGCCCTTGCGATTTTTGGGCTGGTTGGGCCACAAGCTGAACTCGAAACTGGCCCAGTCACACAACTGCATAGTGATGAGTTGGTTGCGGCGGATTATTCACAAGAAGAAACCATGCGTGATGCCCCCACCGTTTATATGTCGGAACAGTATGAGACACAGGTCACAACCCACGTCTATGCCCAGGGTTTGACCCACGATGAATGGGGTAGCGGGTCTGCTGAACCGATGGACTTACGCCTCGATGTGTACGAACCGATCGGTGCGCCGCCTAATCGTCCTGCGATGATTATCATTCATGGCGGCGCATTTCGCTTAGGAAGCCGTGATGATGGACGCTTTGTCAGGATGGCGGAATACTACGCCACACGCGGTTGGGTGACGATTTCAATCGATTACCGCCTATCGGGTGACTACGGCACCGCCCCGCAAGCATGGCAAGATTGGGTTCAAGAAAATGCAGAGAATCAAAATGCCGCGATGGCAATTTATGCCGCCAGCCGTGATACCAAGGCTGCTGTGCGCTGGCTCTATGCCAATGCAGAAACCTACCAAGTCAACACCGACTATATCTCGACACTCGGTATGTCGGCTGGTGCATCCTTGGCAATCATGTTAGGCACAACTGACGAACATCTCTACCGTGATGAATTGACCTTAGAAGACGATCCCACACTGGCAAGTACCAACCTCGATCAACCCGCCGAAGTTCACACCGTCATTGCCCTCTCTATGACCCCCGCAGCAAACACGTTGCTGGAACTTGTCTATGGTATCAACACATATGATGAAACCGATGCGCCACTCATGGTTATGAATGGGACAAATGACCGCCTGGCACCGTTTACGGACGCGGAAATGTTGCGCAATCAATACGACGCAACAGGCGCACCCTATGCGTTTTATGCAGTTGAGGGTGCCGGGCACACACTGGGGATGATGGGGGTAGAAGTGGATGGGCGAGGCATTTTTGACCTCGGGTTTGATTTCATTGTTACGCAGCAAATGTTGCGAACCGAAAGTTAGGTGAGTCGTCGCAGTAGTCGTTGTTTGCAGCGGCTACACTGAATCACTAACCTTAAACCCAATTGAAGTAAGAATGGAAACAAAGAGCACAAGCCGCAATCTGCCGTGGCTAGCAGTACTCATTGTTGTATGGAACACATTCGACATTGCTCTGCATGTTTATGTCGAATTGGTAGAGCCTCTCCGTGTTGCTGGGAATGTCGCAGCAATCGCCGCCGCAGCCATCGTTCTGTTAGGACTTGCACGCAACTATGCACCACGTGTCCTTGGATTAGGTGCTGTTGTCTTCATTGGTTTTAATATCGTGGAATCAATCCTGCACGGTTTCTTCGTGCCAAGCCTTGTTTTTATCAGTGTGAGCGTCTTCTTGTTGGTCCGGTGGGCACAAGTCGAATGGCGCAAAGCCAATGTTGCATCAAACACTGCCAATCCAATCTACCTTCGTTGGTGGGCGGCAATCCTCATCACGCTTATAGCCGTCGCCATCGTTCCGCTTGTCGGTGAAGCGCGCGAGTCAGACCTCGATTCACTCACCCAACAACATGATGATCTCTATGAAACGCGTCAATATCAGTTTGATGGTCAGCAGCGCCAATATCACCTCTATACTCCGGACAGTTACGACGATGAGAGTATCGGTTATCTAATCTATGTGCTACATGGTGGAACGATCAATGCCCTTGAAATGGCATCGCTCACCGAAGAGGGTTTCAATCGCTTGGCAGACGATGCAAACGTGCTGATTGTCTATCCCGAGGCCGCAAACGTCCTGTGGAATAGTGGCTTGGGGACGCCGGGTAACAGTCGTGCAGATGATTTGGGTTTCTTGCTACAAATCGCCGATGACCTCGTTCTCGAATACAACATCGATCCCAACAAACTTTTCTTCACGGGCATTTCCAGTGGTGGATACATGAGCACCTATGTTGCGTGTGAAGTCCCAGAGCGTGTCGCGGCGATTGCGCCAGTGAGTGCACTACCCTATATGGGTGTCACCGAGGTATGCGCGGAAGTATCTATCCCGGTGATGATTTTCGCTGGCACAGCAGACCGACTCATACCGTTTGAAGGTCGCGCAAACAGGCTGAATCCTGATAATTCAGCGATGTCATTTGCCGATACTGCGGAATTCTGGGCAGCCCAAAACGATTGCATCACTGATCCCGTCATTGAAATGCTCCCAGATCTGGCTGAGGATGGCACACAGGTCACTCGGACAAGTTATAAGGACTGCACTGCCGATTTCGAGATGCTTGCAATTGATGGAGGCGGGCATACATGGCCTGGCGGCGGATCGCGCAGCCGTCTTTTGGGTGTTACAAGCGAGGATGTCAACGCGAGTGAGCTGATCTGGGCGTTTTTTGCGGAAAATGGTCTTGTCACTGAAGAGTAACACCAGGCTGCGTAGCCTCGGTCAATACGCAGTGGACCGTGAAAATCACAACAAGATTTCACCCGGTATTGTTGTGTGCTACCAAATATGATTCGGGGCATACAAGCCACGAAGGTACGCACGGGAAACCATCCAACCGTACAAGACATACCGATATGCAAAACCCTGTCCCGGTCATCGTCGAGGCATCCCCACTGTTTGGGGATGCACCGGGCAACCTAAATCGAACTAACAAACCCAAGCATAGGTTGACTGGAATTCCCGCAGAATCGTAGACACTCCTAAGCTACCAGATTCCTCTGCTCAAA
>CAYVVZ010000120.1:0-3125 GCA_964455365.1 uncultured Anaerolineaceae bacterium
ACAGTTGGATTTAGCAGACCAAATCCGAAGTTGCCCCCAAAGTGAAATGCACCCCCTGCGGGGACGTGAGTTGTCTCCTATGGCGGAACTGTTTATGATGGAAGCAGCAGACTGTGTTCCACGAAGCAAGGTAAGCGCATGAGCCAGACAAATGATTTGACCCAGCAAGCGGCGCAGGCTATTCACAAAGCCAGCAAAATTGCAATTCTCACCGGGGCGGGTGTCAGCAAAGAATCCGGCGTACCCACCTTCCGCGATGCGCAGAGCGGCCTGTGGGCGCAGTATGACCCGCAAGAACTCGCCACCCCCCAGGCTTTCCAGCGTGACCCGAAATTGGTCTGGGATTGGTATACCTGGCGGCGTGGGCTGGTGGCAAAATCCGCGCCGAATCCGGGGCATGTAGCGCTGGCACAGTTACAAGACCTCGTGCCGGAACTGCACGTTATCACGCAGAATGTTGATGATCTACATGAGCAAGCGGGCAGCCGGGATGTCATTCATCTGCATGGCAACATCGCCCGCAACAAATGCTTCGATAACTGCCAGGGAGAACCGACGGTGATTGATGTCACTGCGCTGGAAGATGCCGATGCTGCTCCGCCGAAGTGTCCGCATTGTGGGGCATATGTGCGCCCGGATGTCGTCTGGTTTGGGGAGATGCTGCCACATCATGCCCTGCATAGCGCAATGCATCACAGCGAACAGTGTGATGTGATGCTCGTCGTAGGGACATCCGGGCTGGTGAGGCCAGCTTCGCAGCTTCCGAGCATCGCCAAACAAGCCAACGCAACGGTCATCGAAGTGAACCCTGATTACAGCATGATCACGCGGCTGGCGGACATCAAGCTGGAAGGGCCTTCTGGTGAGATGCTGCCGCAGGTGATTGAGGCGCTGCATGGGTTGGTGTGAAGGTCTCCACGAGTATTTCTGTAGGGGAGGGTTAATTGAGGTTTGACAATATGGTTTCCCGACCCATTTTGCCTGTTTGCGGCGGGCGAGGCAGGTCTCGTCCCTACGAAAGATCACATTGTGTAGGGACAACACCTGTGTTGTCCGACAGTTTTTTCAAAATTCGATTGGGTGTTTATGCATTCAATGAACACAAGACCGTCCCGAATTTCATTTCCCCATCCACCGGACGTGCCGCTGCACGTCCCTACAAAAACCATATTTGTGGGGCGGGTATCCGCAACAACTTATTGATATGTCTGCTTGTATTTACCCTGACGCTGGTCATTTTTACACGACCCGTTACCGCGCAGGAACATCACCTGTGGGAAGTGTACATCATACGCAGTGGCGGCGATGACGCGCAGTTGCTCTTCCTGGATTTGCTGAGTGGGGATGTCACGACTGTGCAGGTGACCGGGGAGCGCTTCACCCCTCTGGGGCAGCGCGTGCTGTACTACGATACGGCTTCGCGCACGATGATGACTGCTGCACCGGATGGAAGTGTACAGCCGCATCCCTTCATTCAACTGGGGGCAGCGCGGCGTGTGGATTGGATTGTTGCACCAGATCAGCGGCAAATCGCCTGGACTCTAACCTATGCTGAAGGGGATAGCCTGCGCACGGAAACCTATGTCGCCACACCTGGCGGAACAGAACAGCGTCTGGTGCTAGCAGATGGCGGGCGTACCGATGGTGTTCGGGCGCTTCCGGTGGCATTTTCTGCGGATAACAGTGCCCTGATTATGGATGCGCACCCGGATCTCATTGGGGATTTAGCCCCGTATACGCAGTACGCACGGCTGTTCCAGGTGAACCTCAGCACCAGCGAAATCGAACTGCTGCCGGACGATGGCTTCCCCTGTTTTTGTGGGGCGGCGGTACGGGCGGGACTGCTGCTGCGGCTTTCTGTGACGGCGGATTTGCGCGGATTTGAACTGCTGCTCTTTGATCTGGATAGTGGTACACAGCGTACAATTGATGCCTATGCGCTGCCGAATTACACCCAGGCGGGTGATATTCTCATTTCGCCAGATGGCGACCGCGCCGTTTATGCCCTCTCGCAGATTGAGAATTTCGGCACACCAGACCAGCGCATCAGCACAATTTTCATGCTGGTGAATCTGGAGACGATGACGCAGCAGCCCCTCACGGAGCGCATCACCACGTTTGTGCATCCCCTGCGCTGGACGGAAGACCACACCGCCGTGATCTTCACCAGCCCCCTGCGCGATGGTACGTGGAAAGTCAGCCTTGCGGATGGTGTGTTATCCAATGTCGCGCAAGCTACGTTGATCGGCACATTGCGGGATTGAGCTGCATGAGCGATTTTGCACTTCGGTAACAACTGCGGCGTTTCTCTCGTATACTATAGAAGATACACGATCTGAAGTGAGAATCGTTCAAAGGGGCTTATTGCTATGGATAGCGTATTGCGTCGGCGTGCGCTCATGATAACCGCGCTGGCGATGGTTGTCGTCTACATTTTGTGGAATATCCCGGCGCTGGATTGGCTGCTGTATCCGCTGCAATTATTCACGACATTTGTACATGAAGCGGGTCACAGCCTTGCAGCCATCCTCACCGGGGGACGGGTAGAGGAATTTGTCGTCTCGCTGGATTCTTCCGGCTACGCCCGTACTGCTGGTGGTATCCGCGCAATTATCCTTCCGGCGGGCTACCTGGGTTCGGCAGTCTTTGGCTCTCTGTTGTTCTACTTCACCAACCGATTCCCCAGTTTGGTCAAGCCGCTGGCGTTTTTGCTTGGCGGCGGGATGGTCATTTTTTCCGTATTGTTCGCACGTCCTGACGAAAGTGGGATTCCGCTGGCACTGCTCCTGGGTGCAGGGTTCGGTGCGCTGCTGATGTTCCTGGGGGCGAGAGTTCCCGCCTGGATTACCATGTTGGTGCTGAATGTGCTGGCAGTCTCAACGGCGCTGGAAGCCTTCATTGACCTGCAATACCTGGTGACCTTCATCGGTGCATCTCGCGGGGACATCGTGAATGATGCGGTGGCCTTCTCGCAGCGAGTCACGCCCCTGGTTCCAGCGACAGTGATTGCTCTGGTCTGGGCGGGGATGGCGCTGCTGATGTTCGGCGTGGCACTCTATTACGGTGCATGGAAACCACTGCGCCAGGAAATCGACACGGCTTATAACTCGATTGCCAAGCGCTAG
>CAYVVZ010000121.1:0-2769 GCA_964455365.1 uncultured Anaerolineaceae bacterium
CCCAGTTGGGCAAAGCCATACACTATCACGAAGTTCGCACCAGAGACCCCACTAGGCCCATCCCCCTATTATCATATGTTCGTCTTACCTTTCGATTCAGCAGAAGAACTGAATGCTGTCTTAACCTCACAAGCCATGCAAGAAGTCGCTCAACATGCGGCTGAGATTTCTACTGGCGGCATGCCGGTTACGTTGCTGGGACAATAATCTGAAGCGACCTCACCGACTTTCAATATCAGAAGCCATTCACATAGGTTGATTCAACACAATGCAAGATACGAATGGTTTCTTGAGGCTTGTTCAAGACTCAGGTTCAGGAGAATCAACATGAAAATGATAAGAAAAGTATTTGGGATTTACCCAACCAAAGAACAGAACGGGCAGGGCTACATTCCATCACCGCTGGGACGAATGCTCGGCGTCGATAAAAAAAGTGGATATCAGCCCGCTGATTTTCAAAGTAGAAAGTATCAAGGTGATAAAAAGATACTCGCCCTGTGTACTGAACAGCGATACTTTGAAATGACAAATGGGATGTTGTTCTCTACGGGTAACAACGTGCAAGAAACCGCAGTGCCTCTGATGCATTTATCGGATGCTGGTTTTGAGTTTGATGTTATAACGCCAACGGGTGCACCTGCAATTTTGGAAGACTGGTCAGTACCAGTGAAAGATGCTGCTGTGCTCGATTTTATGAGCAAGAATAAATCAAAATTCGACAAGCCGTTATCGCTTGAAGATATGATTGCCAAAGGTGAATTAAGTACCGAATCTCCCTACATCGCGCTATTTTTGCCTGGCGGTCATGGGTCAATGGTCGGGTTACCCGAAAGTGAAAATGTTGGGCAATTAATCCGCTGGATTCATGAGTCAGATCGTTATATGGTGACCGTTTGTCATGGCCCAGCCGCGCTATTGGCAACGTCGGTCAATAACAGTGATCCCCATCCGTACAACGGCTATAAAATGGCTATATTCCCGGATAGTGTCGATAAGCAATCTCCCTCGCTTGGATATTTGCCTGGTGATCTTCCCTGGTACCAGTGTGAAGAACTTGCTAAACACGGCTTGCAATTCATCAATGAAAAAGTAGAAGGTGCCGTGCATGTCGATAGGAAGCTGTACTCTGGAGATAGCCCAAGAGCCTGTGATGAACTTGGGAAACTCGTTGCGGAAAGCCTTTTGAAAGAGTTCGCTAAGCAAGTCGTTTGATATATAGCCAAATACGGAGATACAACATGAAATCAATCGTGATTACAGGTGCAAGCTCAGGCATTGGTAAGGCCACAGCCAAATTCTTTGCAGAACAAGGCTGGAAAGTCGCCGCCACGATGCGTACCCCTGAAAAAGAAACAGAACTCACCGAAATCGAGAATGTTTCGATCTATCAACTGGATGTGAGCGATACGACATCTATCAACAACGCAGCCCAGCAAATTATCGACGATTTCGGCACAGTCGATGTCCTTCTCAACAACGCGGGCTATGGCTCTTACGGGATTCTTGAAGCCACACCAGAAGAAAAAATCCGTCGTCAGTACGACGTTAACGTGATCGGCATGTTGCTGGTGACTCAGGCATTTTTGCCCACAATGCGGAAAAATGGCGCAGGGATGATTGTGAATGTCTCGTCTATGGGTGGCAGATTTGCGCTCCCGCTGGGCACACTCTATCATGGGTCAAAATTTGCTGTGGAAGGCATGTCTGAAGCCCTGTCATACGAGTTATCCACCATCGGCATCAAAGTCAAAATCATTGAACCCGGTGGTGTCAGTACGAATTTTGGGACAACATCCTTCGATATGAACATTGAGGGCAGTCCAGAAGAATACATGCCACTCGTTGAAAAATTCGTCACAGCAATGCAGTCAAATCCGATTGCGTCAGAGGCAGGACCGATTGCAGAGGCGATCTATGCAGCGATTACAGATGGCACAGATCAGCTCCGTTATGTGATGGGCGCAGATGCAGAGCAACTGGTTGGTGCTAGATCGCAGATGTCCGATGCAGAGTTTACTGCCCTCATCAAGCAACAGGTCGGACTGTAAGCAACCGAGATCAGGAGAAGAAACAGGGTGAAATCAATCGTCATTACGGGTTCAAGCTCAGGTCTTGGCAAAGCCACCGCAAAGTATTTCGCAGAACGTGGCTGGCGTGTGGCCGCCACCATGCGGACTCCCGAAAAAGAAACAGAACTGACTGAAATTGAGAATATCTCGGTCTATCAACTGGAGGTGAGCGATACGGCGTCGATCAACAATGCCGCGAAGCAAATCATCAGTGATTTTGGCAAAGTCGATGCTCTCGTGAACAATGCAGGTTATGGTTCGTATGGTATTCTGGAAGCCACACCTGAAGCGAAGATGCGTCAACAGTTCGATGTCAATGTGATTGGTATGCTGATGGTCACGAAAGCATTTCTGCCGAATATGCGCGAAAATGGTGCGGGTGTCATCGTGAATATCTCCTCAGTGGGTGGGAAGATTACCTTTCCGCTGGGCACACTCTATCATGGGTCAAAGTTTGCGGTGGAAGGGATGTCTGAAGCCCTGTCATACGAACTATCGACCATTGGTATCACAGTAAAAATCGTTGAACCCGGTGGCATCAGGTCTAACTTTGGCACGACCTCCTTTGATCTGAATGTTGAGGGCAGCCCCGATGAGTATAAACCGCTTGGTGATAGGGTCGTGGCAGCCGTGGCAGCAAGTGCTGGCGGCGGGACAGAACCGAGCGTCATTGCAAAGGTGGTCTATGAAGCCGTTACGG
>CAYVVZ010000122.1:0-2725 GCA_964455365.1 uncultured Anaerolineaceae bacterium
GTAGATGACTTGTCCTATCAGGTTATTGGCTGTGCGCTGGAAGTGCATCGCACATTGGGGCCGGGGCTACTGGAAAGCGTATACGAAGAAGCGCTTTGCATCGAGCTTGAGAACAAAGGCATTCCTCACGAACGGCAACAACCTGTGGGGATTGTCTACAAAGGGCGGTCTATCGGTGAAGCACGGCTGGATGTTGTGGTGAATAATCTGGTTATTGTAGAGCTAAAAGCCGTTGAGCGTTTGATGCCCATCCACACAGCGCAGACGATTACCTACCTCAACAAGCCGGGGATGCTGATTAACTTCAATGTCTCGATTCTGAAAAATGGAATCAAACGGGTAGTTTTATGATTTTCTTTGTGTTCTTTGTGTTCTTTGTGTCTTTGTGGTTCAAAATCACAAAGCGCTGATGGATTGTGTCTTCGTGGTTAAAGAATTAGTCGTCTAAGGAGCAGAGTAAATGGTTACATCAAAAGAAGAACAAGCACAGATCAAGACAGAAGACCTGATGAAGCTGGTGGATTGGCAGCCGGTCAAGGAATATGAGGACATCACCTACCATAAGGCGGAAGGGATCGCCCGCATTGCCTTCAACCGCCCGGACATCCGCAATGCGTTTCGTCCCAAGACCATCGAAGAGATGACCGAGGCGGTACTCAATGCCTGGGGTGATCCTGAAATTGGCGTGGTCTGGATCACGGCGAACGGCCCCAGCAGCAAAGATGGTGTCTGGTCATTCTGCGCCGGGGGCGATCAATCTGTGCGCGGACATGCAGGCTATGTGGGGGATGATGGCATCGCTCGCCTGAACGTTTTGCAGCTTCAGCGCTACATCCGCAACATGCCCAAGCCCGTGATTGCTGTCGTTCCTGGGTATGCCATCGGCGGCGGACACGTTCTGCATGTTTGCTGCGATCTGACCATCAGCAGCGACAACGCCATTTATGGACAGACTGGCCCCATCGTCGGCAGCTTCGATGCAGGCTTCGGATCGTCCTTCCTGGCAGCGCATGTGGGACAGAAGAAAGCCCGCGAAATCTGGTTCCTGTGCCGCCAATACAGCGCCGCAGAAGCCGAAGATATGGGCATGGTCAATACAGTAGTTCCGCTGAAAGACCTGGAAGCCGAAGCCCTGCAATGGTCACGCGAGATTCTCACGAAATCGCCCACCGCTTTGCGCTTTATCAAGGCCGGATTGAATGCCGAACTGGATGGTCAGACGGGCGTGCAGGTACTGGCAGGCGATGCCACCATGCTCTTCTACCAGACGGAAGAAGGCAGCGAAGGCAAAAACGCCTTCCTCGAAAAGCGCCAGCCGGACTTCGGCAAATTCCCCCGCCGCCCGTGAGGGAGTAAGCAACGAGGGGCTGATTGTTGCCCCTCACTTTTCCTCGTCTTTCGGCGGTACGATGTCGCGCACTGCGACGGTGAAACCTAGCATCCCCACCGATATATTCAAGGAGACGATCCGCATTTTCCGGCTGCTCCACAAAGCGATCAAAGTCTGCAACTGTCCGAAGTAGTCAAAAACAGAGGCGCACCGTTCACGCCTCTTTTGATTCTCTCTAAGAACCTATCCGAAAACTGGAAACGTGACGTAGGGGTTCGATCACGTCGAACCCGTTTAACTCATGGGCGCGTCGTGGACACGCCCCTACGAGAGACACTATGCTTGTTCAATTACATGTTGAATTTCCACAACCCAATCTTCCCAGCGATGGCTAACCAGCGGGCCTTTGTAGAAGTAGAAACGATATTGATTGCTCAATTGATACCCATTGGCAACACACCAGCGTTGCAGCATTGCCAGCTTTTCGTTGAGGATTTCTGGCGCGGGCATACCATCCTGGATGTAGGTTGCTGCCATCTCGACTGGCTCTGTATGCGTAACCGTCATCGTGCCAAGTGACGCTAACGGCACATCCTGTGTCCATGTATCTACAATAGGGTAGGTATATGTGATGTCCATATCATCCATATTGTAGTCCTCACCATAGTAGATATTGACCTGATGACGTTTCTCATCCAGCTGCACACCATGCTGCTCCATAGCAGCAATCATTTCGCGGCCTACCGCTTCAATGCCAGGAAATCCAGCACAAATCTGGCGCGTCTGCAAGACACGCATCGGCTCCAACTTCTTGATGACAACATCGAGTTCAGGCATTTCATCCTCCATTTCGAGCATTCGTAGACGGAATTTCACCCGTGCCAGACGTGCTTGACGGTCGCGCACTTGCTGTTCCAGTTCAGCTTCTTGCAGCGCCAGCATACCCAGCATTTGCTCCCGCGAGGGTTCCTTGTTCAGCATGATGCCGATTTGTTCCAGCGAGAGGCCGAGTTCTTTCAGCGCGATGATCCGATGAATGCGCGACAGTTGCTCAAGGCTGTAGTAGCGATAGTTCGTGAACTGGTCAATGTGAGCTGGTTGCAACAGCCCGATGGTGTCGTAATGCCGCAGCGTATCCACAGTGGTCTGACTGAGCCTGGAGAAATCACCAATCTTGAGCAACATCGTGCGCACTCCTAATCGCCTATCACAGGTTATTGGGAAGAAGGCCGTCTTCATGTTCGTAGTATGCAGTCTCGGGTAACCCAAGAGTCAAGCACTTGATTCCGAATCCTGTCCTCGCCCGTTCTATGGCATACTGGAAACAGAACGTTTTGTGTGGGTGCATTTCAATATGTTGGCAACTTCGGATTTGGCGTGCTACATCCAACCATC
>CAYVVZ010000123.1:0-2618 GCA_964455365.1 uncultured Anaerolineaceae bacterium
GAAGCCAGCCCGCTAGAAACCGACAAGTCCACCAAAGGGGACTGTGTGCGGCAGGCCAGAGTGCCTTTTCGTGGGCTTCCCGCTGCTCTTATCGCATCAGCGTGTGGCAATGTAGGCCGAAGGGTTGCTACCTGCCAACAAGCTGAAATGCATCCCGTATCACCTGGGATTGTGCATAGCATTGCATTACAATGCCTCGCCAACCGATCAGAACGAAGTAGGGGGTATCTGTGGCAAGGCTTCAGCGTATTGGCAAACGCGCAAAAAAAGTCTATCGCGCCCAGCGCAAACAATGGGAACATCAATATCTGCTGTATTGGCAGCCGCGCTTGCGTTTGTACCTGCTGCGAGAAACCCCCATCGTCATCTACCAGATGGGCAAAGTCGGTTCGGCTTCTGTGCTGGCAGCAATCCGGGAAATGACTCCGGCAGTCTATCATGTCCACAGCACCAACCCGGATTACATCGCCATGCGCCAGCAGAAATTCCTCGCCAAAGGGCTGAACCCCATTCGCGGCAATCATGTGTATGGGCAGTTCATCCGCGAACATATCATCAAGCCAGATCGTCCGGTGAAGTACATCACCCTGGTGCGCGAACCCATCAGCCGCAACATATCTTCTTTTTTTCAGGGATACCGCCTCATCGGTGACCAAACACACCCTACGGAAGAAACGGATAGCGCCACGCTGACACAGCAGTTTCTGGAACATTTCGAACATGAGCGCCCACTGACATTCTTTGATGTGGAATTCCGTGACATGGTAGGGATTGATGTCTACGCTGAACCTTTCCCCCACGAACAGGGCTATATCCAGTTGCAGCACGGGAATGCACAACTTCTCTTGATGAAGATGGAAGTAGATGCAGCAGTGAAAAATGCAGCGCTGGCGGAATTTTTGGGCATCCCCACGATGGAATTACCCTATGCCAATGTCGGTGATGATAAAGCCTATGCCAGTGTGTACGCTCGTTTCAAACGGGACCTGGTGCTGCCCCAGGAATACATTGAGCGTATGCTGGAGTCCCGTTATGCACGGCATTTCTACACCGACGCAGAACGCGACAAAATCCGCCACAAATGGATGCAGCGATCAGGCTGACTCTTCATCTGGTTTCATGATTTCCTGCGCGGCATGCAGCAGCCGTTCCCGCTGCTCTGCGGGGAATTCCCGGCTGATGAAATACTGTTCCAGCAGTTCTTCATGCGTCAATTCTTCCGGGTTGGTCATCATGCGGGAGCGGTCTGCGCGTTCGATTTCGCGCCGGATACCTGCCACATGGAAGACACCCGCTTCGCGCAGTGCATGCCATACCGCCATATCATTCAGCGCAGAATCCGTCTCCGGCGAGAGCTTGACCATCAAACGCACGATGGAATTTTCCAGGTTGTGCGACTGAATCAAGCCGATGATCTTGCGCGTGGGGTTGGCTTCCACGATGCAATCTACCCGCAGTGTGACCATCGGACGCGCCGCAACCGGGACGAACTCCCAACGGGTTGCACCGCGCTCTAGCTCGACCCAGCAGAAGCCCTTCGTGTCAGCTTCTTCGCCGAAGTCGATGCGTTCCAGGCTGCCACTGTAGACCACTGGTGGCACGTCGATACGATCCCGCGTGAGGTTCTGATGCTTATGAATATGCCCCAGCGCCACATAATCCCAGCGCTGATCCGCCAGCAGCGGCAGCGAAATTTGCACATCTCGCCCCAGCATCACATTGCGTTCACTGCCCAATGAAGCCCCACGCACGGTAAAATGCCCGGTCAGGATGCGCGGCGACTCCGGGGCAATTTCGTCTGCCTTTTCTGCCAGCTCATTGAGGATGTCCGTCAGCACTTCTTCAAGCTGTTTGTCCGTCTCCTTGATCGTCATGCGGCGTGTATCGACATTTTGCATGAGCCGGGAGCGAATCGGGTAGGGAGCCGCGCCGACAGCGACGAGGCCGCGTTTGGTTTCAATGGGGAAAACTTCGTATTCTTGCGCGAGGTGTACATTGCTCACGCGCAGCGTATCGTAAATCTCGATGCTGCTGGCTTTGAGCGAGTTTGGCGGCAGATCATGATTGCCCACCAGCAGCACCACCGGAGCCAGTTCTGCCAGGTCTTGAATGCGCCATGCAAATTCACGCTGGAACGTGGGATTGGGTGTGCGCGTCTTGAAGGCATCCCCGGCGAAGATCACCAGATCAACATCCTGTTCCCGCGCATAGTCCACCATTTCATCCATGCGACGCAAAAAATCCACCACACGGCTGCTGAGTCCGGTAGAAGCATCAGTCTTGCCGTAATTCTCCATGCCGACGTGAACATCGGCAAAATGCAATACGCGGATGGGTTCGGGCATGGTGGCGGCTCCTCAGGGTGGCGGAATGCTACATTGCGCATTATAGGCAGAATTACGCGATGGGGCTATCCTCTGATGCGGTGCATCAGGGAGATCGCTTCAAAACGATTTGAACCACAAAGACACAAAGGACACGAAGAAATTTGTAGGGGCATGATCTATCATGCCCGAAATTCCCGAAAGCAGAAATTGTGTTTTCGCTTGGTTTGGCGTATTTGCCATTTGTTGAATTCGTCGTTTTGATCGGCTTCTTATCCTGCAAATCCAAGCTAC
>CAYVVZ010000124.1:0-2530 GCA_964455365.1 uncultured Anaerolineaceae bacterium
GTGTGGCAATGTAGGCCGAAGGGTTGCCACCTGCCAACAATCTGAAATGCACCCTAATCAAACCGAGTAATTTCCCCTGTCCCCGTGTAGAATACGCGGGGAATAATTTCCCACCGTTCATAATCCCGTATTCACAAGCAAAGAAAACGACGCAATCCATGACAGACAAACAACACATTGCCATCATCGGCGCAGGGGTAGCCGGATTAGCGGCTGCCTGGGATTTAATCCGTGCCGGACACGATGTCCATATCTACGAAGCCGGGGAACGAGTCGGCGGGCTGGCGGCTGGCTTCCGCGATGAAGGCTGGGATTGGACGCTGGAGAAGTTTTACCACCACTGGTTTGAGAGCGATACAGATATGCTCGGCCTGATTGAAGAAATCGGGCAGCGCGATAACGTGATCTTTGAACGCCCCAAGACCAGCTTCTGGGTTGATGGCACGATCCAGCGCACGGAAATCGAACCCATCAGCGTACTGATGCTGCCGATGTCGCCCCTGGGGAAATTGCAATTCATGTTCGGCGGCGCATTCCTCAAGCTGACTCCCTGGTGGCAGCCACTGGAACGCATCACCGCCGAAGCGTGGATGCAGCGCTGGATGGGTAAGGAAGGCTATGAGCGTTTCTTCCGTACCCTGCTCGTTGGTAAATTTGGGGAATATTACAATCAGGTGAATATGGCCTGGATGTGGGCGCGGATTAAATCACGCACGCTGAAGCTCGGCACATTTGAAGGTGGTTTCCAGAATTTCCTGGAAAAATTAGCCGAAGCCATCACAGAACGCGGCGCAGCAATCCACCTGAACACCCCCGTGCAAGCGATCCGCACCGAGAACGGCAAGCCTCAACTGACGGTGGAGGGTGAAACCCGCCAATATGATTCGGTCATCAGCACAATTTCGCCGCGCATCATGCTAAAGCTCGCGCCGGAATTGGCAGGCACGCCCTATGGTCAGCAGATGGCAGACCTCCAGAGCATCGGCGGCCTGTGTGTGGTTTTCGCACTCAAGCACAAATTGATGCATGACCAGACGTACTGGCTGAGTTTGCCTGCGGTTTCGCACGATCACCGCGAAAATGAATTCCCCTACCTGGCGCTTGTGGAACATACCAACTTCATGGACTCGGCGCATTATGGCGGGGAGCATATCGTCTACTGCGGGGATTATGTTTCGCCGGATCACGAATATTTCCAGATGAGCGAAGAAGAATTGGTCGAGCATTTCCTGCCGTCGCTGCAAAAAGTGAACCCGGATTTCCAGCGCGATTGGGTGCGCAAATGGTGGGTCTGGCGTGCGCCCTATGCCCAACCTATGCCTGGAGTCAATCACAGCGAAAAATTGCCGGATTTGAAAACGCCGCTGCCGGGAGTCTATTGGGCGAGTATGTCCCAGATTTATCCCTGGGATCGCGGGACGAATTTCAGTGTGCGCATGGGGCGGCGTGTGGCACGCATCATCCAGGGGCAGGAGACGAACGTTCGGGCGCTGGAAGCGTAGCGCCTGTGTGCGCCCCTATGATCTTGTGTCCTCGTTGGCGGTGAGGATGGCACTGGGTCATTCCCCTTCAGGCTGTTCATGCGTTTATGTTTGGCAGTATAGTGATGCAAAATTTTTGACCCGCATCAGCCTAGAGCAGACCATGCCTGTAACGACCGAATCCTCACAGCCGGAATTTCCGGCTTCCTCCCGCCGCCTCTCTGAATTGTGGGTGCGCGTCATCACCACCTTGGTGATTGTTCCGCTGGCGTTTTCGCTGGCCTTCCTGGGGGGTTGGTTGTATGCGCTGGCGCTGGCGGTTCTGGCTGCAATCGGCATTGTGGAATTTTATTATATGGAAGTGCGCCGCAATCAACAGAGCAATTTGTTGATTGGCTTGCTGGCGGCAGGTGCGATTCTTTTGAGTTACCAACTGCGCGTACCGCTGCTGTGGCAAGCTGCGATTCTGCTTGCGCCGCTGCTGACCTTCAGCATGGAAGTGCTGCGCGAGCGCAATCTACCGCGCAGTTTGTGGCGCGTGGTGACCACTATGGGCGGGATTTTTTACGTCGCCTTCCCCTTCGCTTTCCTGATTGCTATCCGGCAGATGCAGCCTTACGGGTTGCACTGGTTATTCGCGGCGATTGGCAGCACCTGGCTGCTGGATATTCTCTCGTACACATTTGGCAGGATGTTCGGCAAACACAAACTCGCGCCGCGCCTCTCCCCCAATAAAACCATCGAAGGAGCGATTGGCGGTATTCTCTTCAGTGCGACGATCCCCATGCTGGTACTGGCACAGGTTGGGCAGTTGACCCTCGGCGCAGCGCTGCTGATTGTGGTGGCTCCCTTTGTCGGCATTGCGGGAGATTTATTTGAGTCCTGGTTGAAGCGCTATTTCGGGGTGAAGGATTCGCATGTGCCGGGATATAACATTCTGCCGGGTCATGGGGGTGTGCTGGATCGCTTTGATGCGGCGCTGTGGATTGTGACGCTGTATTATATTTACCTTGTGGCTTCCGCGAATATTCCGCTGTTGTGGTAAGGGG
>CAYVVZ010000125.1:0-2527 GCA_964455365.1 uncultured Anaerolineaceae bacterium
CTGCTTCCCTGAAGTACCCAACCGTTCGTTTTGGTCGGCCTGCTATCAGTTGACCGACCTGGAATGAAATTTTTCAATCAGCGGTAGGTTACAGACCTACACCTCGTGATCTACATTGTCGGACATGACCGGGAGATCGATCGGTGAACGGTGTCCGACGCACAGCGCAAAGCGATGCGATTGGCTTCGCGCCAATCGCGTATGTCCCGCCTGTAAGACGGTTGCCTGTATCCGGTGAGGATGCAGGCGGGACACCCAGTCGGGGTTGAACATCGTTGAGAATGCGGCGTTGAGCATCCTGGGTGTGAAGCTAGTGGCGGATTGTCGCCGCATCGAAGTCTGCCGGGAACGGAATCATCTTGCGGTCGGTGCGGCGCATGGGGATGGCGATGTAGCGGCTGGCCAGTACGGCCTCCAATCCCGCAATCGCTGCTAGAAGCTTGGGTGAATAGATATCGAAGGTCTGCGGCCTGATATTATCAATGGTGACGCGAATGGCAGGCATTCCTGCTTTGTAGCCGCTGTTGAGGAACTGGCGAATCTGCTGCATCCCCTAGATCACGGGGGTTGTGGTAGCGTTCGGCCTCGTTGATGCCGACGGTGCAGCTCGTGGTGTGAATCAATCGAAACACGTCCGGCGTAGAACATCGTATCACTGGTCATTCTGAAAAACGTTTCGAAGCCCGGTGGAAACAGAAGAATCGGTCTCACTGATCAAGACCAAACGATATGGGGCGACTGCATGCAGTACGACATCAACATGGTCTGCCAGTTGCTCAACCTTTCTTAATCCACCATGTCGAGACAACCACTGCACCGCGTGCTGCGGATTGCTGTCGTGGAGAGTCGCAATATAAGGTACTGTCGTCCAAAGTAGGGGTTCCCAGGTCAGCGGATTCAGTTCAGAAACAATAAGCGCATCGGGATTCAGTCTTAACACGTTTGGGATAACTGCTGCTCGCTGCTCCTCCCAGGAAGATTGTGGTGTGGCGCTGTACAACCGCAATTTGATGACATTCGGCACGGCAAGCTGAAGCTGGTAAACATCATCAACCGCAACAATAACAGATCGGTCGTTCAGGAATTGCGAAAGCAGATACACCACGCCATTGATCGCATTCGGGTCTGCGCCGGTGACCACAACGCGCTTTCCTTCGGTAACTGCTGTCTGTAGATATGCAAGCATTTCAGATGTCAGGACGCCGCTCTGGATGTGCTCTTGCGGTGTTAGCTTAGGGGAAAGGATACGGCGCAACAACAATATTGATCCACTGACATCATCGTGCTGATCTGCAACCCAGTGAATATCAGCAGTCCAGCTATTCTGTAGTCGAGCGCGCATCCAACGGTTGTTCATCAGTGGCCTTATTCCCAAAGGTGCCATCATTCGATCAATGATTTTTTTCAGATGATCTTCATTGTCGAACCGAACATCGATTGCCTCATGAGTACCTGAGTTGCGACGAACATACAGACGGTCATACTGGGCAACGAAAATCTCCGTGATGCCCCCATCATCTATCAATTCCTGGATAGGGCCAAAACGCATAATCTCGTTAATCACCTGATTGGCGAGGGTGGTCCGTTCAAGGTCATCGTATACACCAGACCTGTTATCCAGCAGCGACGCAACCATAGTATGAATTTGCTCTGCGATAAGTGTGCGGTCGACCTCATAACTGTCCATCAGTTCAGGAAGTATCGCGTCGATCAACTCCTGCTTGAGCGTTTTGGGTCCTAATATTGGTGATGCTGGTGAACGTTGTGCATCATTCGAACTGTTACCGGCATCACTCTCTATGCGTCGAAGTAAACTCATGTCTGTGCCTCCTGTCGATGTTTCTCAAAAGTACGATGACTCCGCTGAACAAACCTAAGCGCTGATCAAACGATAAACCGGGTATGACTCCCAAAAGCGGTGCCGAATCCAGTGCCAAAGCCGACCCCAAAGCCCATTTTGTGCCTGTGGTTGACCATTTTTACCCTGTTGGCCCCGCCAGATGCGCCGGATATTAGTCATTGCCGCTGATGCGACCATCATCATGCTCATGCGAGGTCGTCCGCGCACAGGCAGCTTGCCGTTGCCGAACGGATGTTTCACGGAGCGTACCGTTGACTCCACTGCTGAGCGTAGATTGTGTCCGCTGGCTTTGGCTCGGCGCTGATTCTGGCGGCGATGGGCGACGTTGACCTGCTGCTGGTCAAAGCGCAGAATCCGGTGCTGCGGCTTTCGTTTCAGCGGCTTGGTCGGACACATCTCCAGCAGCGGACAGCCCGCGCAGGCCTCGGCGTCGAAGCGAGCGGTGAAGCGACCGTCTTTGCGGGCAGGGACCATCTCGGCTTCCTGTCCGCCCGGACATTGCACCGTTTGCGGGGTGCCGTCGTCGTCACGAGTGAATACAAAATCTGACACGCCTAATCGGTCATCAGCGGATTTGCCGCCGCGAATGGCGGTCTGATATTGCTCGATTTTGTGCGAGTTGAGCGTCTCATCGACATCCGCGCTGTTGTAGCCGCCGTCGGTGTA
>CAYVVZ010000126.1:0-2450 GCA_964455365.1 uncultured Anaerolineaceae bacterium
AACCATTATGCCATCGTCGGCAGCAGTAACTTCACCCCGTCCGGCATGACTCGCACCGCCGAGCTGAATCTTATTCAGCAAACGGGTGCAGTTGTGCGCGATTTACGCGAGAACTGGTACGAGCGGATGTGGGCAGATGCTACCGATAGCAAAGGTGAACTGATCGATGCGCTACGTGAAAGCAAGTTCGGTGATGCGCCGTGGACACCACACGATGTATTCATCAAAGTGCTGTACGAGTACTTCAAAGACCGCATCATCCCGGATAATCTGGATGCCCGTATGGGTGTGGAGCTTGCCAGCTTCCAGCAGGAAGGTTTGCGCGAGGCTATTCGACTGATTGATCGTCATGGTGGAGTCATCGTTAGCGATGCGGTAGGTCTGGGCAAGACCTACATCGGTATGAGCCTACTTGAACACTACGTTCTGGGTAAGCGTAAAAAAGGTCACATCCCACGAGGGCTGGTGGTCTGCCCTGCTCAGCTTCGCGACTTAGTGTGGGAACCTAAGCTGAACGAATACGGCATCAAAGCTGAAGTTGTCTCACAGGAAGCTGTCAGCCGTGAGAGTTTTGACTGGCGTGAATACAATCGCTACGATGTTGTGCTGATCGACGAAAGCCACAATTTCCGCAATCCGGGCACCAACCGTTATCAGAATTTGCTGAAAATGTTGGCGACGGGTAAGCAGGAAACGATCGTTATCTTGCTCACCGCCACACCGATCAACAATTCTATCTGGGACTTATACAACCAGGTCGCATTTATCACACGCGGTCAGGATGCCTTTTTCCGTGAATACGGCATCAACAACCTACGTAGCTTTTTCCTGGAAGTGCAGGAAGGCGGCGCAGATATTTTCACCCTGCTTGAGCAGATTATGGTGCGTCGCAGCCGCATGGATGTCAAGAAACGGCAGGAAGCGGGTGAGGAAATCCGCCTGCCCGGTAAAGGTGTCATCCAGTTCCCGGATCGTGAGCTTCACACCGTCAACTACGATCTGGCTGGAACCTATGACGGTTTCTACGAGAGAATTGTCAATCGTATCGAGAGTCTGGCACTCATCAGCTTCAACATTGAGCAATTCCGTCGTGAAGAACAGGTTGATGAAGAAGTCGAGCGTGTGCGCCAATATTCCAATGCACTGATTGGCTTACTCAAAACACTCTATCTAAAACGCCTTGAAAGTTCATTAACAGCATTTGTGGTGAGTATTCGTCGCCAACGAGAATTTCAACAGAGATTCTATGATTTCTTAGTCACTGAAGGTAAGTTACTCGACTCTGGTACAAATCGTCGCTTATTAGCATTGGAAGCACAAGGTGATGACCTCGTAGAAGATGAATTAGAAGCGATTATCAATGCCCTACCCGAAGTTGATATTGATGCTTACTATGTTGGTCAATTACGCGAAAAACTGCGTGAAGACATGGCAAAACTGGATGAAATTCTCGATGATGTGAATCTTATTCAGACGCAGTCAGATGAAACTCAGCGTGATGCGAAGCTCAATGAGGTGAAGCTGCTTCTCGCAGGTGATCTGCGTGGGCAGAAAGTGCTTGTGTTCTCCTACTACCAGGACACCGCCCAATATATCTTCGAGGCACTGCGTGGCGATCCCGAATGGCAGTCCAAATGGGACAATCCGCCGGTGATTGAAGTAGTGCACGGAAGTGTTGACGGGCATCGTCGTGAAATGCTGGTCAAGCGGTTTGCCCCAAAAGCAAATTCAACCCCTGAGAACCCTGCCCCGATTGATGATGAAAGCCCGGAGATTGACATCCTGATCTCAACCGATGTACTGAGTGAAGGACAAAATCTTCAGGATGCGGGCATCATCATCAACTATGACCTGCACTGGACACCCATCCGCATGATTCAGCGAGCCGGGCGCATTGACCGTCTGGGGACTGAATTCGATACCCTGCACGTCTTTAACTGCTTTCCGCAGGATGGGCTGGAAACCATGCTCAACCTAGTTCAGCGCTTGCAGGATCGCATCCGCGATATTGATCGTACCGTCGGGCTGGACGCGAGTATTCTTGGTGAAGCGATCAGCGCCCGTTCGCTGGCACAGTTACGCCGCCTCCAGAACGAAGACCAAACAGTTATTGATGAGCTTGAGCGTGAAATCGAACTTGTCTCCACTGATGAAATGAAACTACCCCTTGTTGTCTACCTCCAGCAAATGGGATTGGAGAAAGTCCAGAGCATTCCACGTGGCATTGGTTCTGGTATCGCGCCATCGTCACAGCGTCCACAGGGTATATTTTTCGCGTTCCAGGCAGGCGATCAACATTTCTGGCGCTTATATACAAGTGATGGTGAGGTCATCAAAGATAAACGCCGCCTGTATCGCTATATCTTTGTGCCAACCCCCACCGCTGAGAAGCGTGTTCTTCCGCGTGATTTCGAGATATTCGATCTGCTGGACGAGGCGACGCAAGATGT
>CAYVVZ010000127.1:0-2313 GCA_964455365.1 uncultured Anaerolineaceae bacterium
AATCAGGGCATCATTGCCTTATGTGAATTTCCGACAAACTCTGACGATATAGACACGATACTTGACATCAGAAGTTTAATCTAATACTATTAGGATCATTGAATGAAATTAGTGAAAGAGGTGCTATGCCATCGAAGAATATTCCCACTCTTGAAGAGCGACGACAACAGAGTCACGACCAGATGGTCAATGACATACTGTTGATAGCTCGAGAGATGATGCAGGCTGATGGGGTTGCCGCACTTAGCTTTAATGCTATTGCACGCCGCCTGGGCATGAAGCCCCCATCACTCTATACCTATTTCGATAGTAAACATGCCATCTACGATGCACTGTTTCGTATGGGGTTCGAGGTATTTGATAGCAAAATGGATCGGGAAATCGTGCGTGGTCAGGGCATCCATCCGTTCTTGCACAACTTAATCTCTACCTATATGGCATTTGCGCTCGAAAACCCGGACTTGTTCCAACTCATGTTCCAGCGCCCTGTACCGGGGTTCGTACCATCGGAGCAGAGTCTAAAACTTAGTTTCGGTGTCCTGCAAAAGGGACGAGACAATATCGCCGCGGAATTACGTAAACACAACATCGAGACACCGACGAACATCAATGAAACGGCAGATCTCATCATCGCGATGATGCATGGTCTGACCGAGCTACAACTCGCCAACAGCCCGGAGTCACCTGTAGGGGCAGGACGTTTTGGGTCGCTTATTGATCAAAGTGTTCAGCTTTTTATGGCTGCCTGGAATATTGAAGTAAAGGAGGAAGACTAAATGGCAACGATCGCAATAGAGCCAACTGTCGAAATCGCAAACGCGCAGACCATACCAGCCCAAACACACAAAGAAGCGGGACATCTGGCTGCTGTGGAACTAGATCGCTTGCTGGCGACAGTGAATGCCATAAGCGATGATACATTGGAGAACCCTACCGATTGTTCATTGTGGAATGTTCATCAGATGGTCGCCCATCTGGTGGGTGCCTGTGCAGGGCACACTAGCCTGGCTGAGTTCAAGCGACAGTACATCAGCAATCCGCTTAAACAGGAATTCGAGTCTCCCATCGATGCAGTTAACAATTTGCAGGTGGCAGATCGAGCAGATCGTACTATTAAGGAGGTGATTGAAGAACTAAGGTTTGAAGGTCCCAAAGCAATTAGAGTACGGCAGCGCATTCCCTGGCTCATCCGCAACATCTGGTTGCCACTGGGTCCTTTGGGTTTAGCGCCCATCGGTTATTTGACCGATACGATCTATACACGCGATTGGTGGATGCACCGTGCCGATCTCTGTCGTGCAACCGGGCAAAACATGTACCTTACGCCGGAACATGACGGACGCATCGTTGCTCTGGTCTTGCGTGATCTGGTACGTAAGCGTGCCCGCAATCAAGAAACAGAAACAATCGACCTTATTTTGCTGGATGACATAGAATTGGCCTACCGTTTTGGTAACAAATCACAACCTGATGCGACCATCATCATCAATCTAATTGAATTCAACCGTCTGGCTTCTGGACGTTTGGAGTTTGAAGAAGCGACCACCGCGGCGGAGTTTAGCGGCAACACTACGGTGGCGCACGCATTCTTGAGGAATTGCGAAATTCCCTATTAACTACTCTAACACAAGTCCGCCAATATAATAGACACGAGAAAGGAATGTTTCCATGACCACACCCACGATCAAAAAAGATACGCCCTATCAAATCGGTGGCTTCACCTGCACCTATCGCATGGTCTCGGAGGACACACAGGGAGCCAATGCACTGATGGAGGTAGAACTCGCCCCACAAAATCTCTTCGCACCACCACACATTCATGACAATGAGGATGAATGGTTTTACATCATTGAAGGAAACTGTCGGGCGATGGTTGGCACAGAGATACACAATTTGCAGGCTGGTGACACGGCATTTGTCACCAGGGGCACTGTGCACACGCTGGTAAACGACAATGATCGCCCGGTGCGTTTTCTCATGGGGGTAACACCTGCTGGAATGGAACCGTTCTTTGCAGAGATTGCAGCCACAATGCCCGATTCGCCACCACTTCCTGCCGCTGCGTTTGAAAATTTTGGTGCGTTTATGGAACAGGCTGTTCAGGCAAACCCAGAAGTCGGTCAGGCGATGGCAACCGTCAATCAAATATGGAGCAAATACGGAATGCGTGCTCCGTAAGTTCATAGCCTTACTCAAACAAACTAACAACTCAACAGCCACTCGCCAGCGCGGGTGGCTGTTTTTGCATTTCCGAAAGGATCATACCTTGTCCAGATCAACCTCGAAACAGAACCTTGGATTTTATGCGCTGGA
>CAYVVZ010000128.1:0-2285 GCA_964455365.1 uncultured Anaerolineaceae bacterium
TATGATCCACAGTACGTTGAAATTGACGGGCTTCGTCAAGCCTATGTGGATGTCGGCACAGGTGAATCTGGTGAAACGATTTTGCTCTTGCACGGGCAACCCTCATGGTCGTATCTCTATCGTAAGATGATCCCTGTGTTGGCAGCAGAGGGACACCGCGTGATTGCAATGGATCATTTGGGTATGGGGCGCAGTGATAAGCCCATTGACCCTGACTATTATACCTACGTTGGTCATATTGAACGTCTCGAAACGTTTATCCAAGAACTGGAATTGGAACAAGGCAACCTGACAGCCTTTGTGCAGGACTGGGGTAGCTTGATTGGTTTGCAGGTCATTGGCACAAATCCCGATTGGTTTGACCGTCTCGTCGTTGGTAATGGCTTCTTGCCGACCTTCCCAGAAGGTAGTAGCCCATTCACCTTACCAAACAACCCTGAAATCACGCGCAATCTATTCCATCAGTCGATTACAAATGCCCCTGCGCAACAAGAACCGCTCGTGCGAGAACCTTCAACGAATACGGAGAGCCAAAATGCTGAATATGGCACATCATTCAGCGTGTGGATTGATTACGCACTCAATGACGAACGCTTCCGCCCTGAAGTGATTGTCGAAGCACTCACGTATTATGATCTATCGGATGCAGAAGTAGCCGCTTACGCCGCGCCTTTCCCCTCACGCATTACGATGGGTGGCCCGCGTGCCTTTCCGGGTCTCATTACTCAGTTACAGGGGGTAAGCGATAGTGGTTGGGCTGGTCTGGCTGAATTTGACAAACCCTTCCTCACCATCTGGGGCGATAACGATAGTGGGTTCTCAGGACAACCGATCGTCCAACAACAAATAATCGAACATATTCCGGGTAGCGAGGGTTGGGATCATGTCCGCTTAGAAGAAGCAGGTCACTTCTTACAAGACGACCAGGGTGAAGAAATCGCCCGACGTGTCAATGCGTTCATCGCGCAATCAGCAAGTGAAGAATCCGCTAGTGCGACTGAAGAAATTGGACACCGTGCGGGTCTGTACGACACGGACTTCCCAACGGACCGGGTAGATCTAAACGGAGGCAAGGCTGTACTTCAAGGTGGTTTTCCAGGTGACACAAGCGCCGATGATATTGTCATCGAAATCATCGAGATGCCCTATCCCGTCCTTCTATACACGCGGGAACCGGATGAGATATTCGTCTTTGGTGGCACACCCTTGGGAATCGAAGATTATGTCAGTCGTGCTGATGGGCTTCCAACTGGAGAAAATGAAACCACCCCATATTTTGCTAAGTACAACCCGGATACCGGGGAAATCATCTACCTTGATCTTGATAGAGGACAAGGTATTCCTTACCTCGGCGGCGGTTTAATACACGCTAATGGCTATGTATATGCTGTGTTTCAGTCTCACCTTTACAAAATTGAGCCGGAGACAATGACGATTGACGTATCGGTAGCGCTACCATCTGAATTAGGCACCATCTACAATGGGCTTCTCACCAGTAGCACGGGTGAACTCATTCTGAAATCCTTCAGTCCCCTTGGCGGTACGCCAAACATCTTGCTGATTGACCCGGAGACTCTTGAGACCACTCTTTCTATGGCATGTGACTGTGCAACACCGCGTCTCGCAGTGGCACAGTTGGAAAATGGCGAGGAGTACCTCTACCATCTCAACCGTAATCAGACCTTCCGTTGGCTCATTGAACCCGGTTCATTGACTTTGGACGAGGATTGGGTCATTGGTTTTGACCCGACGGGAATGGGTGTCGATATGAACGATGAACCCACTTCACCTGTGATTGTCGATGGCACAGTTTATTACACGACAAACACCAACAGAGATGCTTCCACGCCCATGCGCGTTTTCTGGCAAGATACCGAAGCCACATACACCCCTGATATGCCTCCTTTGACAGGTCCGCTGTTGTTTGACGGCGTAGAAGATGCAGGTTGGAGCTTCACTGGCATAGGAGGCGTCGATCCGTCTGGTGTTGTATTTGTTACAGACCAGGCAAATGGCTTGTTCGTGGCGTTTCGCCTGACAGAAGATGATGAATTTGAGCGGTTATGGCAGCGTGAAATGGTTGCATTACAATCAACGATCTCGTCACAGAATGGCATGGTTTATGTAACAGACTTCCAAGATGGCGTTAACAACCTCGTGGTACTTGATGTGATGACAGGCGACGAACTGCTGCGTATTCCTACACCTGCAACCCGTGCTTCAATTGGCTCAATTATCTTTGGCGAAAATGGTGATGTCTATCTTGCCGCTAATGAACCCGGTCA
>CAYVVZ010000129.1:0-2065 GCA_964455365.1 uncultured Anaerolineaceae bacterium
TGTGACTCTGGGAGGACTCGAACCTACGACACTCTGATTAAAAGGCTTTGTGTCTGAGTTTGTTGGGGAAATCTCTCGGTGTTTAGTCCCAGAGTAAAGTGTCGTATATCGCCGTAAATATCACGTTGACTAACACAACGAATACACAAATGTGCCTCAGCGAACGAACCGGAGACGAAGCAGATACCGTTCTTTAGTTGAATAATTGCTCGGAAGCACTCTGGTGAGCGACAGCTTACCTTCATCCCCTCCCCTCAGTAGCAGACAGCCAAGAGGCTTTTCACACCATATTGGGTGAGATCCACCTGCGGGGATACTGTCTCACCACGCGCAGCAGCCGTCATCCGGGCTACCACATCACCAAAACCATCCGCGAGATTCCGAGCCATAACCGCCAGAATAATCGGATGCGCGATGCCATATTTGGGCGTGACCTCGAACCAGATGTTAACCTTTGATCCCGCCCCATTCGGCTCGACGTTCCATCCGCCCAACATCGTATTGAATGGATACGGAAATCCAGGTTCATCCGCCAGAAACTCAAATTCCACCTGTCTGGCTTGCTCATCATACTGCTTGCAATGCTCGCCCCATGTCTTGCCGTTGACATCGGTACATTGGCGCACGGCATCTACACCGGGGTCAGCATCATCCCGCAAGATGACTTCCGTCAGATTGGGTGAATAGAGACGAATGCTCGGCAAATCCGCGATAATTGACCAGATTTCATCAGGTGATGCGGGTGTATCTACTGTGACACACAGGGAATGTGTGCGTGGTTTACCGGAGACGGCATACAAGCTGCTAATTCCCTGAAGCTGGCGCAGACCAAAAAACAACACAACGCCCGCAATCGCCAGCAGCGTAAGAATCCCCGCAGGTTGCAAGGCTCCGAAAGTGAGCAGGATCAACACCAGTGTACCGGCGACCCAGGCAAAATCGGCGATGCTGATCAATGCGGACAGAAAGGTATCGATCCGTTCCCGCGTTCCCGTCCAGGCGACGAAACTGGCAAATCCTAGCAAACCTACACCGATAATCTGGTAAATGACCGGAATGTCTATACCGATTAATTCAGCAATCGAACGACTAAAAATGATAAACGCTAAACCGGATAGTGTTGAGAAAAGCGCGTTGGATAGCAGAGCGGTTCTCAATGTTGTTGCTTGCATAGCATATCCTCCATGAATGATATGTCCTTTTCAACAGCGTGCTTTCAGGATACGCTAGTGAGGTAATAAATGCGATTACCTCACAGGTAAAATATGACAGTTCATGAGCCATCAATCAGTCAATTTGGTGATATCCTGCGGCACTGGCGCAAAGTCCGCCGCCTCAGCCAGATGGATCTGGCATTGGCAGCCAATGTGTCCACGCGGCATCTGAGCTTTGTAGAAACTGGCCGCTCGCAGCCAGGATATGATCTGGTTTTGCGGCTGACCGAAGTACTGGATCTGCCTTTGCGACATATCAATTCCATGCTCGTAGCAGCCGGATATGCGCCGCGCTATACGGCATGGTCGCTTGATGACGATCAAACCGGTATAGTGCGTGCAGCACTGGAACGGATGCTGGCGCAGCACGAGCCGTACCCGGCGTTCGTGACAACCCGCAACTACGACCTGATGATGTCCAATAACGGTGCACAAAAATTGATTTCGTGGCTGACCGATGATGATGACCTGTTGAGTCGATTCAGCAATAGCTACCGGCTGCTATTTGCTTCGGATGGCTTGCGGCCTTACGTGGTAAATTTTGAGCTTGTTCAGGATATGCTCTTAAAACGGCTGCGAGAAGAGAGCATCAGCTATCAAAGTGAGACACTATTCCAGTTGTATGAAGCCTGTGCAGCAGATGTGGCTGATCTAAACCGGACAGGAGAAGCTATCGTAGATCAGCAATTGCCCGTCATGACGCTTGCGCTACGGAAAGGTGCCATCGGTGTGTGCTTCTTTTCCACCGTGACGACTTTCGGTACTGCAATTGATGTCACAACGCAGGAACTGCGCATCGAAAACCTGTTTCCAGGAGATGCGGAGACAGAGAAGTTTATGCAAGGGTTGTG
>CAYVVZ010000130.1:0-2015 GCA_964455365.1 uncultured Anaerolineaceae bacterium
CCCATGAAAATGAAACCGTCAGCGTAACGATCCAGCGTAGAATCTAGCACCGCCCCGAAACGGCTTTTTTGCGCACTTGCTCGTGCAACCGCTCCGTCCAGCGCATCCAGCGGCAGCCCCAGCAGCAAGACCAAACCACCAGCTTGCACATGCCCCAACCCGATGACCACCGCAGCCACCGCCACCACCAGCAAACCCAGCAACGTCAGCGAATCAGGATGCACGCCCAGGCGATGCAAAAAGCGCCCTGCTGGATTGAGTAGGGTTTTAGCGCGAGATTGTACACTGGCTCGTGAAGTGGTATTTTCCGGCATGGGTACACGAAAAAAACTGGAACAAATACGCACCTAGTTGTACATCAGGGCGGGGTGTCTCACAAGGTAGCAGGGCTGTTTTCAGCAATCATTTAGTTGGCAGCGCCTCCATCGCTATGCTATAGTCGAGAGACTACAGCAACAATCACACCGAAGTACAAACTACTTTTCTTTGACGAAATCACATAGATCCAAAGTCCTGGGGAGAGATTGCGATGCGTCTCGATTTACCACGGTTACGCGAACGTTTCGGCGGTGTGCTGTACTATGGCATGCAGCAGGTCTACGAGTTAGACAGTGGGTTGGCGGCGGATGAGCGCGAAAGCCGGCGCAACGAAGCAACTCAGCGCATTCCTTATGAGCGCCTTCACGATGAATTGGCGGAGATGGCAATTGTCGTCCCAGTGCGTGAGGAAAAACTGAAGTTGCTGGATGGCGTACTCGCCGGGATACCGCACCCCTGCCTGGTGATTCTGGTATCGAACAGCACGCGCACCCCTGTTGATCGCTTCCAATTAGAAAAAGACATGGTAGAAACCTTCGCCGCCTACGCAAAACGCCCGGTGATTACCGTCTATCAGGGTGATCCAAAACTGGCGGAAGCCTTCAAAGCAGCCGGATATACCGAAATCCTGGACGAAGAAGGCAAGGTTCGCGCAGGTAAAGCAGAGGGGATGATGATTGGCATCCTCATGGCGAAGCTGGCAGGTAAACGCACCGTTGGCTTCATTGATAGCGACAACTACTTTCCCGGTGCAGTCCTGGAATACTGCCACCTCTACGCCAGTGGGTTGGCGATGGCACGCCGTAAAGATTACGCCATGGTACGCATTTCCTGGCACAGCAAACCCAAAATCGTAGAGAAATCGCTGTACTTCGCCAAGTGGGGGCGTTCGTCGGTCATCACCAATAATTACCTGAATCAGTTGGTGAGCCACTTCACAGGCTTCGAAACAGAAGTCATCCGCACAGGTAACGCGGGCGAACACGCCATGACAACCGACCTCGCTATGCAAATTGGACATTCTTCGGGATACTCGATTGAGCCGTACCAACTGGTCTACCTGATGGAAGAATTCGGCGGTATTGCCACCCCACATGACCCGGACATCTTGCAGAAGATGGTCAATGTCTATCAAATTGAGTCGCGCAATCCGCACCTGCATGAATACAAAGGGGAAGAACACGTCCTACGCATGATCGAAGCTTCGTTAAGTGTCATCTATTATTCCGATCTATGCCCGGAGCGCCTGCGCGAAGCGATCCGCGAAGAACTTGCGAGCCGTGATATTCGCCCGCTGGATGAAGAAATTGTGCATCTGCGTAAATATTCCCCGCTCGCCACAATGGATATTGAGGCATTCCGTCGCGCACTGCCCCAGGAATTCTACGACGGTGATGCAATGCCGAATATGCACAATACCGACATTGGGGATACCTCCGAAGTGGAAGCGGTGAAATGAGTCTGAAGCAGAAAATTCCCTATCCCTGGATTGTCCAGCGATAGGGATGCGGCTCATCACCGGACGGGATCTCAGATACCGATGCCAACTCCCCTGGCATATACCGTGTCATTGGTTCTGGGTCGCCAGAGAGATAGGAGAATAATGAACAGGCTGGCATTGAACATCGGGAACGCTGAAAGGCTTGTCCGGGAATATTATCAGGGTCATTGTAGGTCTTGTCGTGTCTTGACAGAGT
>CAYVVZ010000131.1:0-1748 GCA_964455365.1 uncultured Anaerolineaceae bacterium
CAAAATCAGCGACACCAACTGGTTCGATGAGGATAATGAGGATTTGCAGGCGCTGCGAGCGTCCATGCAAGCGCGGTACGATGGCTTTCAGCGTGTCATCGAAACGATCAATGCAGCATATGATTGTTCACTACGGATGACGTGTGAAGCCTGTCCGGTGCAGGTCGAGGGCACCGTTGACGGCAATGGTCTATACTTCCGGGCACGGTGGGATGCGTGGCGGTTGGCGATCGCGGAGACGGTGAAGCAAGCGATTGCTGCCGGACGGTCAACCGATGCGATCTTCTTTCACGAATCGTGTGCGGGTGTTTTCGACGGCAGTTGGCTGGAACCGGAGCAGCTCCAAACGGTGTTGCGTGCATGTCTTACGGCGTACCGCAGCGGCGCAAAGAACGGCGGATACATCGAACTGTGAGCTGTTCTTACTCCGTCCACAGCAGCTTGATACGCTTCTCAAAGCCGCCGCGCTCGTCGTGGCGGTTTCGCTGCATAGCTATAACTGCCTTCCTGTCCAGGTCGAACGCGATGAGCAAAGCGTCGATCACTTCGTACAAATCAGCGATCTCCTTCACCAGTTCATCACGATCTGCCGCCGCGATCTCCTTCACCAGTTCATCACGATCTGCCGCCGCGACCTCCTGCGCTTCTTCGACCAACTTCACCAGCAATGCCTGGCGGTATTCGTCATCCGACATAATTTCGGTGCCGCACTGCCGTCCGTCAGCAGCAATGATCTCCGGGATACGGTCGCGGACGAGTTTGTTGTAGGTTTTGCGGTCGGTCATTCTAAACCCTCGTAGTAGGTTTCAATCCGCTGCTGGGCTATCTCCCGAAGTTCGACCAGGTCGGCGGCACTCATCTGCGCCCAGATTGAAGATTTGATCCGCACACTGTCATCATCCACTGTGATGAATTCATCCATCAATGGCAGCGGATACCGCGCCAGAATCTGCCATATCTGCGCGTCGGACACCTCATCCGGATTGAGCAAGGGCGACGGGTTTCTATCCCGCTCCTTCTCAGCGGGTAGGTTGCGCCGCTGGCGATCCAGATAGAAAGTGTGGAAACGCGCAATCAACGTTGATGGACTGGCTTTGCCATGTTGATCGACTGCATCCAGCAGCGCCAACACCATCACCGCCTTGTAGGAGAAGGTCATGGACGTACTGGCGATATAATCTTTGAATGCTACAATACTCATAGGTTGTTGCTCATTCGCGACCGTTGCTTGTGTAATGTTATCCAGTTCAGCGGATATATGCTAAGAGCCAACTCGTCACCGTTTTTTTGAGAAAATGCGCGAAAACCCGCAATATAATTGCGGGAAAAATCTGGAGAGGATTACGATGAATACCTATAGATCAGCCAGATTCGTAGTTGATGGCATCGAGGAAGAATTCGCCGGTTTCACTGCCGGTGATTTCTGGAACGGTTGGGCCTGTCCTGTATTTACGCGACAGATGGCAGAGCAGGTTCTCATTACCAGTGAAGCAAACGGCTATCGTTGGCAGTACAATTCTGCGACAGACGCTTTTGAAGTCCGCCACGAAGATGACCCGGAAGACTACGAACCAGAGATTTTCAACGGTATGACCGTTACGCTCGACCATGGACACAGCATTGATGTCTATGCAATCGGGGCATACTCGTGGACATGGACAGAAGCGGAACAGGTGCTATAGCTGTCGGTAAATCAACTCGCGAAAATGTGCTTACGGTGCCAGTCCAGCGCCAGTGGATGCGGGTAC